>NZ_JBIARJ010000015.1:27692-244429 GCF_042889825.1 Streptomyces sp. NPDC002467
CGTCGGGCCGCGGGGGGGGGGGGGGGGGGGGCGGGGGGGGGGGGGGGCGGCGCCCCCCCCCCCCCCGGGGCGCGGCGGGGGGGCCCCCCCCCCCCCGGGGGCGCCCCCCCCCCCCCCCGTTTCGTATCCGGGTGCGGCGCCGCCGCGCGGGCTCCGCCCCCGAACCCCCGCGCCTCAAACGCCGGCGGGGCTGGAATTCGCCCTCCGGCAGGGGCTCAGCGGCCCGCGGTGAAGGCCTCGTACGCGTCGCAGACTTCTTCCGCGGGGCCGTCCATGCGGAGCACACCCGCCTCCAGCCAGATCGCGCGGTCGCAGGTCTCGCGGACCGTGCCGATGCCGTGGCTGACCAGGAAGACCGTGCCGGCGTGTTCGCGCAGTTCCTCGATGCGGGCCTGGCTGCGCCGCTGGAAGGCGGCGTCGCCGGTGGCCAGGGCCTCGTCGATCATCAGGACGTCGTGGTCCTTGGCGGCGGCGATGGAGAACCGGAGGCGGGCGCCCATGCCGGAGGAGTACGTGCGCATGGGCAGCGAGATGAAGTCGCCCTTCTCGTTGATCCCCGAGAAGTCGACGATGTCCTGGTAGCGCGCCTTGATCTGCTCGCGGGTCATGCCCATGGCGAGGCCGCCGAGCACGACGTTGCGTTCGCCCGTCAGGTCGTTCATCAGGGCGGCGTTCACGCCGAGCAGGGACGGCTGGCCGTGCGAGTAGATCCTGCCCCTGGCGACCGGCTGGAGGCCCGCGATGGCGGCCAGCAGGGTGGACTTCCCCGAGCCGTTCGTGCCGATGAGGCCGATGGCCTCGCCCTTGTACGCGGTGAACGTGACGCCCTTGACGGCGTGCACCTCGCGGATGCCGGGGGCCGGTTTCCGGGAGAAGAGCCGGCTCAGGGCCGCGGTGGCGCCGCCCTTGCGGCCGCCTCCGTTGACCTTGTAGATGACGTGGACCCCGTCCGCGATGACGGTGGGCACACGGGTGTCGGTGGGGGTGGGGGTGGTGGTGAGCTCAGCCACGGCCGTACTCCTCCTCGGCCTTCCAGAAGTAGATGAACCCGCCGACTCCGGCGAGCAGGGCCCAGCCGATGGCGATCGGCCATGCGTGGTGGGGAAGCGAGTGCGCCTGGAAGCTGTCGATCAGCGAGAAGCGCATCAGGTCGATGTAGACGGCCGCCGGGTTGAGCTTGAGCAGCATCGACACCCAGTGCGGCAGCTGGCCCGACTGGAGCATCGTGTCGATGGACCACATGACGCCCGAGGAGTACATCCACGTCCGCAGCACGAACGGCATCAGCTGGCTGACGTCCGGGCTCTTGCTGCCGATCCGGGCCATGACCATGGCGACGCCGGCGGCGAAGACGGCCATGAGGAGGAGGGTGGGCACCGCCAGGAGCCAGGCCCAGCCGGGCGTCTGGCCCAGGACGAGCAGCAGGATCACCAGCGCGCCCATGGTGACGAGCAGCTGCTGGAAGAGCTGGACGACGGTGGAGATCGGCAGGCTCGCGCGGGGGAAGTGCAGGGCGCGGACCAGGCCGAGGTTGCTGTGGACTGAGCGGGTGCCGGCGTTGATGGAGCTGCCGATGAAGTCCCAGACGAAGACGCCGGTGATCAGGAACGGCACGTAGTCGGGCACACCGTGGCTGGCGCGCATGACGATGCCGAAGATGAAGTAGTAGACCGCCGCGTTGAGGAGCGGGGTCACCAGGTGCCAGACCTGGCCGAGCTTCTCGGTGCTGTACTGCGCCTGCATGCGGGCGGTCGCCAGCGCCGTCACGAAGTGGCGGCGGCCCCAGAGTTCCGCGATGTAGCGGGGGAGGGTGGGGCGGGCACCGCTGAGGGTCAGGCCGTGGGCGGCCGCGAGCTCCGCGAGCTGGGCCGAGGTGGGGCGGGAGGCCTTCGGGGATTCGGGGTGCGCGGGTGCCGTCGAGGTGGTCACGAGGGTCGCTTTCGCCGGGGTCGGGGCGTCCGCGGCGATGGGACGGGTCCGTATCGTCGCTACGGTGAGAGTAGGGCGCGGTACGTCGGAACGCAACCGTTCCGTCGTTACGTGACACGGTTATGCTCTGTGCATGACCACGGACCCTGCCGCTTCCGCCGCCGCTTCCTCCCCGTCCACCCGGAGGGCCCCCGCCGGGGCCGCCGTCCTGCGGGAGGACGTGACCGAGGCGATCCGCGCCGCGGTGGTGGAGGAACTGGCTTCCGTCGGCTTCGCCCGGATGTCGATCGAGGGGATCGCACGGCGCGCGGGCGTCGGCAAGACCGCGGTGTACCGGCGGTGGAAGTCGAAGCTGCACCTGGTGCTGGACCTGGTGGGCGCCTTCGCGGTGGACGGGCTCCCGGTGCCGGCGACGGGGTCGTTGTACGGGGACGTACGGGCCCTGCTGGAGGTCATGTCACACGTGCTGCGGCACCCGGTGGCGTCGGCGGTGATCCCCGACCTGCTGGTCGAGGCGGCGCGGAACCCGGAGATCGCGGACGCGGTGCGGGGCGCGCTGCTGGACGGTCAGAAGCGCATGGCGGAGGGGATCGTCTCCGCCGCCGTCGCACGGGGTGAGCTCACCGAGGGGACGTGCCCGGACCGGGCGCTCGATCTGGCGATCGGGCCGCTGTACTGGCGGCAGGTCGTGGTTCGGGACTCCGTCCCCGGGGGGTACCTGGACGAGCTGGCGCGGTCGGTGGTGGCGGGGCTCCGAGCCACCTGACCCCGCGGGCCGCCACCCCGGGGCTCCGCCCCGCACCCCGCTCCTCACACGCCGGACGGCTCCTTTCCCCTTGCGGCGCCGTTGCCGGGGGCGCTGCCCCCGGACCCCCGCGCCTCGAACGCCGGCGGGGCCGGAGTTGTCCCTGGCGGCGCCGGAGTTGTCCCGGGCCGGGCTGGGGTTGTCCCCGGCCGGGCTGGAGTTGGCGGACGGCGGTGGTGAAATCCGGCCCCTCCGGCGTTTGAGGAGCGGGGTGTGGGGCGGAGCCCCAGGGTGCCGCGCAGTGGCAGCTCGGCCTGGTTCACCCTCCGGCCGATCGTCGGGCGCGGCAGCGAGCGGCTCAAGCCGCGGTCCGTCGTCTTCGGCGGCTGAGCCACGGCCTACGGCCAGAGCGACGGGCTCAGCGAGGCCGGCGGCGGTTCGGTGAGCGGGCCGCCCGTCGCCGCCGGGCAGGGGCGGCGCTCCTCCGGCGGGACGACCGCCGGGACCGGGTCCGGCTCGCCGAGGAAGACGCGGCGGACCACCCGCTCCGCCGCGTGCCCGTCGTCGTACGAGCAGAACCGCGCGCGGAACGCCGCTCGCAGCTGCGCCGAGCGCGAGCCCTGCCAGTGGCCCGTGTCGAAGATGTCCACCAGTTCGTCCTCGGTCCGGGCGATCGCGCCCGGCGGGCAGGTCCGCAGGTCGAAGTAGGTGCCGCGGGCCGCCTCGTACGCCTCCCAGTCGTCCGCGTGGATCACGATCGGCCGGTCCAGCGACGCGTAGTCGAACATCAGGGACGAGTAGTCGGTGACGAGCGCGTCCGAGGCCAGGCAGAGTTCCTCCACCGAGGGGTGGGAGGAGACGTCGATGAGGCGCGGGTGGGGCTCCGCCGTCGACGGGGCGTCCGCGTACGTGAGGTGGCTGCGGGACAGCAGCACGAAGCGCGGCCCCAGATCGCGCAGGACCCGCTCGAAGTCGAGGTGGTCGGGGCGGCTGCGACGGTAGTCGCGGTGGGTGGGGGCGTACAGGATCGCCGTCGACCCGGCCGGGATGCCGAGGCGTTCGCGCAGCTCCAGGACCTCGCCGCGGGTGGCCCGGTGGAAGGGGTCGTTGCGAGGGTAGCCGTATTCGAGGGTGGTGTAGGAGGCGGGGACCGCCTTCTCCCACACCAGGGTGGAGTGCCGGTTCGCCGACAGCAGGTAGTCCCACTGGTCGGCGCCCCGCAGCAGGCCCGCGAAGTCGGCGGTGGGGGCGGCGGCCGGGCGGTCCTGGAGATCGAGGCCGACCCGCTTGAGCGGGGTGCCGTGCTGGGTCTGGAGGAGGACCTGGCCCGGGCGCTTGACCAGGGCGCGCTCGAAGTTGACGTTCGTGGTGAGGTACGTGGCCCGGGCCAGCGCCGTCCAGTACGCCGCCGAGCCCGGCCGCAGCGCCGTCGTCTCCCGGGGCAGCGTCGCCTCGTGCTCGGGGTCGCAGATCCACGCCGTCCGCATCCCCGGCGCCAGCTCCCGCAGCTTCGCCTCGATCGCCGCCGGATTGCAGGCGTAGCCGCCGTGCCAGTACGCCGAGAAGACCGCCAGCCCGGGGCGGAGCGGCAGCAGGCGCTGGGTGCGGTAGTGCAGGCGCAGGGCGCTCTCCCGCAGCCCCCGCCCGAGGGCGGCGGCGCCGCGGCCGCTCGCCAGGGCGGCCGAGCGCAGCACCGACAGCAGCCGGTACGTGCGCCGCGCGCCCAGCCGCATCAGGGCGTGGCGCAGCCGCTCGGCGCGGGACAGGGAGAGCGGCAGCGCTCCGGCGCGGACCGGGGCCCGGTAGCGGCGCAGGAGGGCCGAGGCCCGCTGGAAGAACTCGGCCCGGCAGGCCCGCGGGAGGCGGCGCGGGTCGGCGTACAGGGCGCAGAAGTGCTCGGCCATCCGCCGGTGCACGGCGGGGCGCCAGCGCTCGAGTTCGGGGCGGCCGGCGAGGTGGCCGAAGACCCGGTCGTACTGGTCGAAGACGTCGAGGTGGCGGCGGCCGGCCGTGGTCGGGATCGAGCCGGCGCGGCGCTCCCGGTGGTGCACGCAGACCCGGTCCAGGACGGCGACGGACTCGGCGGCCAGCAGCGCCGGGTAGGTCCAGGGGATGTCCTCGTAGAGGCCGGGCGGGAATTCCAGTCCCTCGCGCTCCGCGTACTCGCGGCGGTAGGTCTTGTTCCACACCGCCACCGGCATGCCGAGGAGGGCCGGGCGGTCGACGAGGCGGAAGCTCGCCGGGCCCTCCTCGGAGAGGCGCTGCGAGAGACCGCTGCCGACCGGCTCGCCCGTCCAGAGGGTGCGCGCGTGGTCGTGGACCAGGACGTCGGGGGAGCCGGTGGCCTTCAGCCGGTCGGTGATGGCCCGCAGGGCGCCGGGGGCGAGGACGTCGTCGCCGTCGAGGAAGACCAGGTAGTCGCCGCCGGCCCGGTCCAGGCCCGCGTTGCGGGCGGGGCCCGGGCCGAGGTTGTGCGGCAGGTGCACGGCGGTCACGCGCGGGTCCCGGGCCGCGTACTCGTCGATGATCGAACCGCAGGCGTCCGGGGAGGCGTCGTCGACCGCGATCAGTTCCAGATCCGGGTACGACTGCGTCAGGACCGAGTCCAGACTCTCCTGGAGGTAGGCCTGGACCTTGTACGCGGGCACGATGACGCTGAACCGGGGCACGGCACATCCAGGGGTCGGCGCGGGCATATTGCCCAGGAACCCCCGGCGTGGCGATCGGGTTACGCGGAGTGCGCCATTCGGGTCACGGAGCGTCAACGCCCCACGTCGACCGCTGTCTTGGGGCTACTTGATCGCGCCCGCCATCACCCCCGAGACGAACTGCCGCTGGAAGGCGAAGAAGACGAGGAGCGGTACCACCATCGACAGGAAGGCGCCGGGCGCCAGCACGTCGATGTTGTTCCCGAACTGCCGCACCTGCTGCTGGAGCGCGACCGTCACGGGCGGGTTCGCCGAGTCCGCGAAGACCAGCGCGACCAGCATGTCGTTCCACACCCACAGGAACTGGAAGATGCCGAGCGAGGCGATCGCCGGGCCGCCCAGCGGCAGCACCACCCGGGCGAACAGCCGCAGTTCGCCCGCGCCGTCGAGACGGGCAGCCTCCAGCAGCTCGCGCGGGATCTCCGCGAAGAAGTTGCGCAGCAGGAAGATCGCGAAGGGCAGCCCGAAGGCGGTGTGGAAGAGGACCACGCCCGCGGTCGTCTCGAACAGGCCGATGGAGCCGAAGAGTTCGGAGACCGGGATCAGCGCCACTTGTACGGGGACGACCAGCAGCCCGACGACGACGAGGAACAGCCAGTCCCGGCCGGGGAACTCCAGCCAGGCGAAGGCGTATCCGGCGAACGCTCCCAGGGTCACCACCAGGAGGGTGGCCGGGACGGCGATCGCGAACGTGCTGAGGAGGGAGTGGGTGATGGTCTCGTTGGCGAGCAGCCGCTCGTAGTTGCCGGTGGTGAGCCGGGCGGGCGCCGTCAGCACCTGCCACCAGCCGCCCCGGTTGAGGTCGGTGGGGGACAGGAACGAGGAGACCAGGAGTCCGAGGGTGGGCAGCAGCCAGAACAGTGCGGCCAGGACGAGGAAGACCCTCACGGCCCCGCGCGCCGCCCGGGCCGCGAGACCGCCCGCGCCGAGCCCGGCCCGTGATGGTTTCACTGCCCCGGGTGCCCCGGGTGCCCCGGGTGCCACCGCCGTCGCGCCGGTACGGGTCATCGGGATCCCTCCTTGCGGAGCCGGCGGATGTTCACGAGCATCACCGGCACCACCAGCACCAGCAGCAGGACGGCGATCGCACTGCCCAGGCCCGGGTCGGCGTCCGTGCCGAAGGAGGTGCGGTACAGCTGGAGCGCGAGGACGTTCGCGTCGTCCTGCACCGCTCCCGGCGCGATCACGAAGACCAGGTCGAAGACCTTCATGACGTTGATGACGAGGGTGACGAGCACGACCACCAGCACGGGCGCCAACACCGGGACGGTGATCCGGCGGAACACCTGCCACTCGTTCGCCCCGTCCACCCGCGCGGCCTCCAGCAACTCCCGCGGTACGGCCGCCAGCCCCGCCCCGATCAGCACCATCGCGAACCCGGCCCACATCCACACGTACGCCCCGATGACCGCCGGGGTGACGAGCGCCGGGCCCAGCCACTCCACCCCCGCGTACGCCTCCCGGAAGTTGGAGGCGGGCAGGCGCAGCACGGCGCCGTCGGCCGCGGCGGGCAGGGTGAAGGTGCCGTCGGCGCGGGTCGTCGCCGAGGCCACGACCTTCCCGTCCTTGACCGCCTCGATCCGCATGCCGGAGAACGCCGACTCGCTCGGGTCGACCGCGTTCGTCCGCCCGCCGCCGCCCCGCGTGAAGTCCTGCCAGGCCGTCCCGGTGACCTTGCCCGGCTCGGCGGGCGCGGCCTTCGCCGTGCTGGTGCCCTCGGGCAGGGACTCCGGGGCCACGCCGACCAGCGGGAGCACGGCCGGAGTGCCCGCCCTGACCGGATCGCGGGTCACGAAGGCGCCCCCGTCGGCCGGGACCAGCGGGGAGTCCCGGCCCGGACGGGCCTTCGGGAACGCCGAGGACTCCGCGAAGGTGTCGTGGACCCCGACCCAGACCGCGTTGGCGATGCCCCGGTCCGGGTCGTGGTCGTAGACCAGCCGGAAGATGATGCCCGCCGCCAGCATCGAGATCGCCATCGGCATGAAGACCAGCAGCTTGAACGCCGTTCCCCAGCGCACCCGTTCGGTCAGCACCGCGAAGATCAGACCGAGGGCGGTGGCCGTCGTCGGCGCCAGGACCACCCACACCGCCGTGTTCTTCAGGGCGGTGCGGATCGTGCCGTCCTGGAGGATCTCGCGGTAGTTGCCGGTGCCCACGAAGGTGTCCCCGGAGCGGTCGAAGAGGCTGCGGTAGATCGAGTAGCCGATCGGATGGACGACGAGCGCGCCCAGCAGGACGAGCGCCGGGAGGAGGAACGCCGCCGCGATCAGGCGGCGGCGCCGGGCCTCCCGGGAGGTGGCCGCCACCGGGATCAGTTCCCGTAGGCCTTGGCCGCGTCCGCCTCCAGTTTCGCCTGCGTGCCCGCCACGTCCGACGGGTTTGCGAGGAAGTCCTGGAGGGCCTTCCACTCACCCGCGCCCGGGGTCCCGCCGAAGGCCGACGGGGCCTGGTCCGACATGTCGAAGCGGAAGTCGTCGCCCGCCGCGATCAGCGCCTTGGCGATGTCGCGCTGGATGTCGTTGGGGTACGCGCCCGGATTCACCGCCCGGTTCGGGGAGACGAACCCGCCCTCGCGGGCCTGGATCTCCGCCGCGTCCGCCGACGCCAGGAAGGTCAGCAGCGCCTGCGCGCCCTTCGAGGGCTTCAGCGCGACCGCCACGTCACCGCCCGAGACCACCGGGGGCTTCGCGCCGACCGCCGGGAACGGGAAGACGAGGGCGTCCTTGCCCACCTTCGCATCCGTCTGCGCGATGTTCACCGCCACGAAGTCGCCCTCGTAGACCATCGCGGCCGCCGGCCGGTCCCCACCGGTGAAGGTCTGCGTCACCGACTTCGGGAACTCCGTCGCGAGGGCCCCGCTCGGCCCGCCCGCCAGGAAGTCCTTGCGCCCGAAGAGCTCCGCGAGCGTGGTCAGCGCCTGCTTGACGCTGTCGTCCGTCCACTTGATCTGATGCTTCGCCAACTGGTCGTACTTCTCCGGCCCCGCCTGCGAGAGGTAGACGTTCTCGAACCAGTCGGTCAGCGTCCAGCCGTCCGCGCCGGCCACCGAAACCGCCGGGGTGCCGGAGGCCGAGAGGGTGTCCGCCGCCGTCAGCAGCTCCTTCCACGTCTTCGGCGGCTGCACGCCGGCCGCCTCGAAGGCCTTCGCGTTGTACCAGATCAGCGACTTGTTGGCGGCCTTGTAGTACACGCCGTACTGGGTGCCGTCGACCGCGCCGAGCTTCTTCCAGCCCGGCGAGTAGTTCGCGTCGAGCTGCGCCTGGGCCTCCGGGCCCACCGGCTGCGCCCACTTGTTCTGCACGGCCGAGACCAGCGCCCCGACCTGGGGGAGCAGTGCCACGTCCGGCGGGGCGCCGCCCGCGATCTTCGTACCGAGGAAGGTGACGATCGGGTCCTGCGCCGGGACGAAGGTGACCGTCGCACCCGTCCGCTTCTCGAACTCCTTCAGGACCTTCGTGAAGTTCGCCTGCTCCGGGCCCGTCCAGACGGCCGCGACCTCCAGCTTCTCGCCGGGCAGCTTCGGTAACTGCACACGCGGCGAGGCCGTGCCGCCCTGGGGCGCCTCCGACGCCCCGTCCTTCTTCCCGGACCCGCCGTCGCCGCACGCGCCGAGCACGAGCGCGCCCGCCGCGGCCAGCGCCGCCCAGGTGAGTGTCGTACGGCCCGTTCCGTGCTCGCGCATGGTTCTGCCCCCGATGCCCGCTGTGTGTCCTGGAGTGTGTCCTGGACCACAAGGTCTACGCCGATCCGCGGGCCCCGCGCAATACCGCCTCGCGGGGGGCGCGGCCGCGGCTACGGGGCCGGCGGGAACAGCACGGGCACCGCCGAGACCAGGTGCGAGGCCCGGTCCAGGGCGCTGGCCAGCAGCGCGAGGTCGGTCGGCCCGTTGCCCAGTTCACGCACCGGGCGGCGGGCCGGAGGGTCACCCATCCGCTCCCATTCCACCGGGACCACAGTGGGCCGCAAGGTCGCCGTCCGGGGGATCCGGCCCGTCACCCTGCCCGCCTGGAAGGGGACCGTCCGCCCGTCCGAGTGCCGCAGCAGACCGCGGCCGGGACCCGGCTGATCGGGGGCGTCCAACTCCACCCGAAGGGTGGTCAGCCGGGCGAGGAGGGTGTCGGCCGTCCGGTCCGGACGGGCGCTCGTGGCCACCAGGTGCACGCCCAGCCGGGCGCCCTCGCGGGCCACCGCCTCCAGCGCACGCACCACCGAACCGGCGGCGGGCCGGCCCGTGGCGCCGAGCCCCGGAGCGACCAGCGCGTCGAAGTCGTCCACCAGCACCACCAGCCGCGGCAGCGGACTGGGCCCCGCCGGATCGGTACGGGTGGCGGAGGCGCGCAGCCGCAGCGTGCCCGAGCGCTGCGGGTCGAGGTCGCCGCGCAGCTCGCCCGGGCCGGCCCGGCGGGGGGACACCACCCGGTCGGCGAGCTCGCGGCCGGCGTACTCCCGGCCGATCTGCTCCCGGGTCGCGTGCCACTCCGCGAACGGCACCCCGTCCAGCAGCTCGGCGCGGCGCTTGAGCTCCGCGCCCAGAGCCTGCGCGAACTCCCGCATGCGCAGCGGGTCGGAGGCCACCAGATGGGCGGAGACGTGCGGGAGCTCCGTGCACGGCAGCAGGCCGTCCCCGCGCTCGCCGCCGGCCCCGTCGAGCAGGACCAGCCCGAGCCGGTCGGGCCGGGCCGCCGCCGACAGGGAGGCCGCGACCGAACGCAGCAGCTCCGTGCGGCCGCTCCCGGCGGGCCCCTCGACGAGCAGGTGCGGCCCGTCGTTGACCAGCTCGGCGCCGACGGGTCCGCGCCGGCCGCCGCCCAGCACGATCTCGGCGAGGCCGCCCACGCCCTGCCCCTGGTCGGTGGCGGCGGCCCAACGGGCCATCAGGGAGGCCGGGGTGGCCCGGGCCAGCCCCAGCTCGTCCAGCAGCCGTGCGGTGGCGGGCAGTGCGGCGGCCGCCGGACGGTAGGTCTCCGTGGAGCCGTCGGTGGTCCGCAGGGGCGCCAGAGCCCGCGCGAACCGCTCGGCCCAGGCGGCGGAGACGGCGTCGGCGGTGGCGGTGGCCCCGGCGGGCACCGGGCGGCCGGCGCCGGTGGTGAAGGTCCGTACCGCCGTGGCCACGTCCCCGCTGAGCAGGGCGACCGCGCCGCAGTCCCGGAAGGCGGGGGAGCTCGCGCAGGCGGCGTCGTACGTCTCGGCGACCGGGGAGGCGGGGGTCGAGGCCGGGGCCTCGGCGAGCGCGAGGACGTGGATCCCGGCGGCCGGCCCGTGCGAGGCGATGCGCCCGGTGAGGTCCCGGAGCGGGCCCGCGCCGGGATCGCCGTCGAGGACGAGCAGGGTGTACGGGCCCTCGTACACGGCGGCGGCCCGCCGGACCTGGTCGGCGTCGGCGGCGGCCCAGTGCGGGCCGAGGGGGCCGTCGTCGAGGCGCCGGGTCAGCTCGCCGGTGCGGGCGGCCGCCTGATCGCGGTCGTACGCGAGGAGCAGCCGGCAGTCCTGGCCGTGCGCGGGCCGCACGTGGGGCAGCCAGCCGAGCCAGCCCCAGTCGCGGCGGCGGTCGGCGAGGCCGCGGGCGCGGTCGGTGGACAGCAGTACGATCTCCAGCTGCCCGGGCGCGTGCAACGCGGCGAGCTGGGCGATCACCCAGCGGGCGACCCCGGTCAGCCGGGCCCGCGGCCCGGCCACGCCGAGCCCCCCGACGGCGGGCAGCGACACCCGGCACCCGGCACCGAGCCCGACCTCCAACAGTCGGGGGTGGCCGGCCGCACGCGACCACAGCCGTTCGGTGGGCGCCAGCGCGGCCAGCAGCAGCGCGGCGGGGTCGTCGGCGTCGGGCACGACGGCGGCCGCGGCCGGCTCCTGGGGTTCCTCGGGGACGTCCTCCCCGCGCACCCACTTCCGCGCCCAGGCGCCTATCCCCTTGCGGCGGGCCTTGCCGGGGGGCGTCCCGGGGCCGTTGGCCCCGGCGGTCTCCGGCTCCCCGCCGGACCCGGCCGCGCCCTGCGGAGCCCCGCCGTGGCCCGGGGTGCCCGGGACCGAGCCGGTGCCGCCCGTGCCGGCTGCGCCGTGCCGGCTCCCGCCGTGGGTTCCGGAGGCCCGGTCCGCGGCCCGCCGGGCGCCGCCGGAGGCGTCCGTGCCGTCCGGGGTGCCGCCGGGGGCGGGCCACCCGGTCGCGCCCTGCGCCGCACCGCCGTGGGTGCCGGGGCCGTGCCCCGCGTCCCGCCCGGCGCCGCCGGAGGCGTCCGTCGCGTCATGGCCGGGCCGTCCGGTCGCGCCGGGACCGGCGGGGCCGTTGGCGCCGGGGGCGTCCGGGGAGCCGCCCTCGGGCGAGCCCGCCGGGCCTTCGCGGTCCGGGGTGACGGCGGTGAGGGAGAGGTGGCCCTCCAGGTCCGGGGTGACCGGGCGGCGGGCGGACGCGGCCGGAGGGGCCAGGCGGAGGGTGGACTCGCCGACCCGGAGCAGGGCTCCCGGGGTCAGGGCCACCGGCTGCGGGCCCACCGGGGCGCCGTCCAGCGTGGTGCCGTTCGTGGAGTCCAGGTCGGCCACGGCCACCCGCCCGTCCCGCAGCACCGTCACCGCGCAGTGCAGCCGCGAGACGTCCGGGTCGTCCAGCGGGACGTCGGCGTCGGCGGAGCGGCCGACCCGGATCTGCCCGCTGTGCAGCAGGTGCACCCCGCCCGCGTCGGGTCCGGCGACCACGTGCAGTTCGGGGGCGCCGAGGCTCTCCTCCGGCAGCACGTCCGGCACCGGCACGTTCAGGGAGAGCACCGCCCCGTCGACGAGCGGCGGCTCGCCCAGGACCCGCCGCTGGAGGTCGAGCCGCTCCGCACCGGCGTAGAGCACGACCGTGCCCCCGGTGTCGGGTCCGCCCACGGTCGCCGCCAGCCCGGAGGCCACCGCGGCCAGCACGGTGCCGACGGGCGCGGTGACGAGCACGTCACAGCCGGCGGGGGCGCTCGCGGTCTGGTGGCCGCTGCGCGACCCGAGGACGGTCAGCCGGATCTGCATCGCCGTCAGCGGTCCCTTCTGCGCGGGGGGCGCGGTGAGTGCGCCCGGCAGGGGAATGACGGGGCGGGCATGGCTGCCCGCTCGTCGCCCCCCGCCCGGCACGGACGCGTCGTCCGGTCAGGTCTGCCGGAAGGCGGGGCTCCCGTCCCGTGCCTTCCGTACGTGTGCATCCTCGCACCTGTTACGGACAACACGCCCGGCACCCGCCAACAAATGATCTTGATCGATCAGAGGGTGGGCCCGACCTGGCCGAATACAGAGCAAAAACGCCAGGGGCATACGCCCCGAACCTCACCCTTCGTACATACGTGCGGCAACCAACCTCACGTGACCCGCGTCTTCCACGGGGACACCCCCTAGAGTGGGCCGGAAAAACCGATCGGAACGTCGAATCGGCGCAGCAGATCGACACGAAAGATCGACACAGCAAGCAGGGGAGCGCGAGACGTGCGGCCAGTCGGCAGCAAGTACCTGCTCGAGGAGCCGCTCGGGCGCGGCGCCACGGGCACTGTCTGGCGTGCCCGCCAGAGGGAGGCCGCGGGTGCCGAGGCGGCCGTGGCCGGACAGCCCGGCGAGACCGTGGCCATCAAGGTCCTCAAGGAGGAGCTGGCCCAGGACGCGGACATCGTCATGCGCTTCCTGCGGGAGCGCTCGGTCCTGCTGCGCCTGACCCACCCCAACATCGTCCGCACCCGCGACCTCGTCGTCGAGGGTGATCTGCTCGCCCTCGTCATGGACCTGATCGACGGCCCGGACCTGCACAAGTACCTCCGCGAGAACGGGCCCTTCAGCCCGGTCGCCGCGAGCCTGCTGACCGCCCAGATCGCGGACGCGCTCGCCGCCAGCCACGCCGACGGCGTCGTCCACCGCGATCTGAAGCCCGCCAACGTGCTGCTCGACGAGCGCGGCGGCCAGATGAAGCCGATGCTCACCGACTTCGGCATCGCCCGCCTCGCGGACTCCCCGGGCCTGACCCGCACCCACGAGTTCGTCGGCACCCCGGCCTACGTCGCGCCCGAGTCCGCCGAGGGCCGCCCGCAGACCTCCGCCGTCGACATCTACGGCGCCGGCATCCTGCTCTACGAGCTGCTCACCGGCCGCCCGCCGTTCGCCGGCGGCACCGCACTCGAAGTGCTCCACCGCCACCTCAGCGAGGAGCCCCAGCGCCCCTCGACCGTGCCCGAACCGCTGTGGACGGTCGTCGAGCGCTGTCTGCGCAAGGAGCCGAACGAGCGCCCCAGCGCCGTGAGCCTGGCCCGCGCGCTGCGCGTGGTCGCCTCCGGCATCGGCGTGCACTCCTCGGCCGCCGAGGTCGAGGCCGCGCTCGGAGTCGGCGCGCTGCTCGCCCCCGACCCCTCCCCGGCGCCGGTCCCCGAGACCCCCGGCGCCGCCGACGCCACCCAGGTGCTCCCGGCCGGCGCGGCCGCCGCGCCCGCGGGGGCGTACGACCCGAACGCGATGACCAGCGTCATGCCGCCGGTCGGCGCCGCCGACGCGACCACCGTGCTGCCGAGCACCGGGGGCCCGGGCCCGGGCGCGGACCCGACCTCGGTCATGCCGCCCGTGCAGCGACCGGACCAGCCGCACCCGTGGCAGTCGCAGCTCCAGGCCGCGCGCGACCGCAACGAGCAGACGCAGATGCACTACCTCGACCCGAGCGAGGACCCGCTGCGCCGTCGTCCGCAGCGCCAGGCGCCCCCGCCGCCGCAGCACCGGCCCCAGCAGCCCCCGCAGCAGCAGTACCGTCAGTCCCCGCAGCAGCAGCCTCCCCAGTACCGCCAGCCGCAGCCGCCGCAGCAGCAGTACGCGCCCCCGCCGCCGCAGCACTACCAGCAGCCGCAGCAGCAGCGCCAGCCGCAGCCGTACCAGCAGCCGCAGGCGCCGCAACAGCCCCAGTACCGCCAGCCGCAGCAGCAGCCCCCGCAGGCTCCGCCGCAGCAGGCCCCGCGGGAGCCCCGCGAGCCGCGCCGCCGCAGTGCCAACCCGGTGCGGATCCCCGGCCTCGGCTGCCTCAAGGGCTGCCTGGTCCTGATCCTGCTGTTCTTCGTCGCGGGCTGGCTGGTCTGGGAGTTCACCCCGCTCCAGGAGTGGGTCGGCACCGGCAAGGGCTGGTTCGACCAGCTGTGGACCTGGGGCTCCGACATCGTCGACTGGATCGGCACGATCGGGGACGCGGCCGGTTCGGCGGGGTCCAACACGCCCTGAACCGGACCCTTGTAGCGGTGAGTTCGTGGATTTGTCGACTTCTGGGGCGAGTTTTCGCCCGCAGAAGTGAAGGTCACCGCGAATCGGGGCCCCTGCCGGTCTCCAACCCCCACCCGGCCGCGTAGCTTTGGTGCGTACGCCAGCCGCTGAGGGAGCAGTCGTGGCACGGAAGATCGGCAGCCGGTACACCGCGCACCAGATCCTGGGGCGCGGCAGCGCGGGCACGGTGTGGCTGGGCGAGGGGCCTGACGGGCCCGTCGCCGTCAAACTGCTGCGCGAGGACCTCGCGTCCGACCAGGAACTGGTCGGACGGTTCGTCCAGGAGCGCAGCGCGCTGCTCGGCCTGGAACATCCGCACGTGGTCTCCGTCCGGGACCTCGTCGTCGACGGCAACGACCTCGCGCTCGTCATGGACCTCGTACGCGGTACGGACCTGCGCACGCGCCTCGACCGCGAGCGGCGGCTCGCCCCCGAGGCGGCCGTCGCGATCGTCGCCGACGTGGCCGACGCGCTGGCCGCCGCGCACGCGGCCGGGGTCGTCCACCGGGACGTCAAGCCGGAGAACGTCCTGCTCGACATGCAGGGCCCGCTCGGCCCGGGCGGCGCGCATCCGGCGCTGCTGACCGACTTCGGCGTGGCCAAGCTGATCGATTCGCCGAAGCGGGCCGCCGGGGTCCGCACCTCGGCCCCCACCACCCGGATCATCGGCACCCCGGACTACCTGGCCCCGGAGATCGTCGAGGGCCTGCCCCCGCGGGCGGCGGTCGACATCTACGCCCTGGCCACGGTCCTGTACGAGCTGCTGGCCGGCTTCACGCCGTTCGGCGGGGGCCACCCGGGGGCGGTGCTGCGGCGCCACGTCACGGAGACCGTCGTCCCGCTGCCCGGCATCCCCGACGAGCTGTGGCAGCTGATGGTGCAGTGCCTGGCGAAGGCCCCCGCGTCCAGGCTCCGCGCCTCGGAGCTGTCGGTACGCCTGCGGGACCTGCTGCCGCTGCTGGCCGGGATGCCGCCGCTGGACGTGGACGAGCCGGACGACGCGGAGCCGGAACCGGACCCCGCGGAGGAACCGGCCACCGTGGATCCGGTACGGCGGCGGGGCGTGGTCCCGCTGGTGCCGGGGTCCGCGACGGACTCCAACCGGGACACCCACACCTCGATGCGGGTGCCGGGGCCGGACGAGTTGGCGGGCGGCGCGCTGGGCACGGCCCGCGTGCCGCGCCCCGCCGGGGGCCACCGGCCCGGTTCCGCCCGGCACCGCGCGGAGGCCGCCCGCAAGCGGCGGCTGGCCCTGTCCGGGGCGGCCGTGGCGCTGGCCGTGGCGCTGGGGCTGGGCACCTGGTTCGCCGTCTCGGGCGACGACCCGGTCCCCCGCCAGGACAACAAACACTCGTCCCCTCGCACCCCGTAACCCTGCGGCCCGCCTGCCGGGGCTCCGCCCCGGACCCCGCACCTCAAACGCCGGCGAGGCTGGATTTGCCTCCGGCGGCGCCTCAAACGCCGGCGGGGCTGGGTTTGCCGCCGGTGGGGCTGGATTTCGTTCCTTGCCCCACCGGCGTTTGAGGCGCGGGTCTGGGCGGAGCCCAGGGGGCCCGCGCAGCGGACCGGAGCCCCGCCGTACCCCGTCGGGCAAGGGCTACGCCGGGACGACCAGCTGGGGGTGCCAGCGCCGCGCCACGGCGGGGTGGGCGCGGATCCAGCCCTTCAGTTCGTTGCGGCCGTACTCGGCGTGCAGCGGGTTCGACGCGTCGTGCACGACCCCCCGCGCCGCACGCAGGTAGGCGCCCGGCACCGTGTCGATCACCGCGTCCAGCCGCGGGTTGTAGAAGAACGGCACCGAGTACCGCTCCACCGCCCCCGGCGGGCTGATCACACGGTGGTCCGTCGCCGTCAGGTAGCCCTCCGTGGCGATCTCCAGCAGCTCGCCCAGGTTGACCACGAACGCCCCCGGAAGCGGCGGGACGTCGAGGTAGCCCCCGTCCCGGACCACCTGGAGCCCGCCCACCGAGTCCTGGAGGAGCAGGGTGAGGAAGCCGTAGTCCTTGTGCGCGCCGACCCCCTGGTCCGCCCCCGACGGCGCCGACCCCGGGTAGCGGATCAGCTTCGTGTGCAGGTGGGGGCGGTCCGCGAAGGCCGCGTCGAAGAAGTCCGCCGGGGCGCCGATCGAGACGAGGAGTTCCTTCAGCAGCCGGTGGGCCACCGCCGCGAGGCGGGACTGCCAGTCCAGGACGACCGTACGCAGCTCCGGGAGCGCGGCCGGCCACTGGTTGGGGCCCTCCAGCCACAGGTACGCCGGGTCCCCCGGCCCCAGCACCGGCGCCGGCCGCTCCGCGCCGACGTCCAGCTGGTCCCGCCAGTCGGAGGCCCCGCCCGTCAGCTCGTGCCCGATCCGGGTGTAGCCGCGGAAGTGCGGCGAGTTCAGATTGCTCACGGCGAGCCGGTCGGCCTCCGGGAGGGCGAAGAAGGCCCTGGTCAGCTCCAGGATCCGGGCGCTGTCCGCGGCGGTGACGCCGTGCCCGATCAGGTGCAGGAACCCGGTGTCCCTGGCCGCCGCGTGCAGCTGCTTCAGGAAGTCGGCCCGTCGGGCGGGATCGTCGGCCTGGGAGAGGTCCAGGACGGGGAGGGAGGGCGTCGAGGAGGTCGAGGAGGTCGAGGAGGACGGGGTGTGCGCGGACGGCATGACGGCTCCGTTTCGGGATGTCACGGGGTCCTGTTCCCCAGAGGTGGCGGGGGCCGCGGGTGGGGTGGGCCGCCGGCAGGGATGGCGCCGGGACCGCTGGGCCGCGTACAGGACCAAGTCGGATCGGGGCGGATCAGGCTTGGGACAGGTCCGGCGGCAGACAGGTCGTCGTCGTGACACGCATGTGGTCCACATGGCGGCGCTTGACGAGGAGAACGGTCATACGCTGAGCGTACGCCCGTGCGACCCGCCGCCGGTACGGGTGAATCGGCCTGCCCGGACGGTCTCGCCCGAGGACCGGCTACGCTGGACCCGTGGCAGTCGTCGATGTTTCCGAAGAGCTGAAGTCCCTCTCCTCGACCATGGGGTCGATCGAGGCCGTCCTGGACCTCGACAAGCTGAGGGCAGATATCGCCGTGCTCGAGGAGCAGGCCGCCGCGCCGTCCCTGTGGGACGACCCGGAGGCCGCTCAGAAGATCACGAGCAAGCTTTCGCACCTCCAGGCGGAGGTCCGCAAGACCGAGACCCTGCGCGGGCGCATCGACGACCTCGCGGTGCTGTTCGAGCTCGCCCAGGAGATGGACGACGCGGACACCCTCGCCGAGGCCGAGACGGAGCTGGTCTCCGTGCGCAAGGCGCTGGACGAGATGGAGGTCCGGACCCTGCTCTCCGGCGAGTACGCCGAGCGCGAGGCCCTGGTCAACATCCGCGCCGAGGCCGGCGGCGTCGACGCCTCCGACTTCGCCGAGCGCCTCCAGCGCATGTACCTGCGCTGGGCCGAGCGTCACGGATACTCCACCGAGATCTACGAGACCTCGTACGCGGAGGAGGCCGGCATCAAGTCGACCACCTTCGTGGTCAAGGCCCCGTACGCCTACGGCACCCTCTCCGTCGAGCAGGGCACCCACCGCCTCGTGCGCATCTCGCCGTTCGACAACCAGGGCCGCCGCCAGACCTCCTTCGCGGGCGTCGAGGTGCTGCCGGTCGTCGAGACCAGCGACCACGTCGAGATCGACGAGACCGAGCTGCGCGTCGACGTGTACCGCGCCTCCGGCCCCGGCGGCCAGGGCGTCAACACGACCGACTCCGCGGTGCGCATCACGCACATCCCGACCGGCATCGTGGTCTCCTGCCAGAACGAGCGCTCGCAGATCCAGAACAAGGCCAGCGCCATGAACGTCCTCCAGGCCAAGCTGCTGGAGCGGCGCCGCCAGGAGGAGCAGGCCAAGATGGACGCCCTCAAGGACGGCGGCAGCTCCTGGGGCAACCAGATGCGCTCCTACGTCCTGCACCCGTACCAGATGGTCAAGGACCTGCGGACGGAGTTCGAGGTCGGCAACCCGCAGGCCGTGCTCGACGGCGAGATCGACGGCTTCCTGGAGGCCGGAATCCGCTGGCGCAAGCAGCAGGAGCAGACCGCGTAACGCCCGAGAAGGCGTGGAACGTGCGGAAGGGCCCGGACACCAGTGGTGTCCGGGCCCTTCCGTCGTTCACGGCATGTGGGCGCCACGCCTAGGCGGTCTGCTGTGCCACCAGCACGAGCGCCGCCACGAGGATCACCATGAGCACGATGAGCATCGCCGGATTCAGGCCGGAGAAGGGGCCTTCCTGCTGCTGGAGGCGCTCCCTGTTCGCCCGGCACACCGGGCAGCGGCCCTGGCTGACGGGTGCGGCGCAGTTCGCGCACACGAGCCGGTCATATGTCATGCGCTCCTCCTCTCGTCCTCTCGGTCCTCTTACGCGTGTACAACGGCACGGGGAACCGGTCCGTTCCCCCTACCACTGTGCCGGCTTCGAAGACATTCGGCGCGGCCCGTCCGGGCAATCGCGGTCACAGACCCTCCGGACCCGGGGACATATGGGGCAACTCCGGTTGCCGGGTCCACACCTCGCGCCCGTTCGCGTATGGTCACGCACACCTACTCCCGGCGACCGTGGTGCACCCGTGATCCGATTCGACAGTGTCTCCAAGTCCTACCCGAAGCAGAGCCGTCCCGCACTCAGAGAAGTCTCCCTCGACATCGCGAAGGGCGAGTTCGTCTTCCTCGTCGGCTCCTCCGGCTCCGGCAAGTCCACGTTCCTGCGCCTGATCCTGCGCGAGGAGCGGGCGAGCCACGGCCAGGTGCACGTCCTGGGCAAGGACCTCGCCAAGCTCTCCAACTGGAAGGTCCCGCAGATGCGGCGCCAGCTGGGGACCGTCTTCCAGGACTTCCGCCTGCTCCCCAACAAGACGGTGGCCGAGAACGTCGCCTTCGCGCAGGAGGTCATCGGCAAGCCGAGGGGCGAGATCCGCAAGGCCGTCCCGCAGGTCCTGGAGCTCGTGGGCCTCGGCGGCAAGGAAGACCGCATGCCCGGCGAGCTCTCCGGTGGTGAGCAGCAGCGCGTGGCCATCGCCCGCGCGTTCGTCAACCGGCCGGCCCTCCTCATCGCGGACGAGCCCACCGGCAACCTCGACCCCCAGACCTCGGTCGGGATCATGAAGCTGCTGGACCGGATCAACCGGACCGGCACCACCGTGATCATGGCCACGCACGACCAGCAGATCGTGGACCAGATGCGCAAGCGCGTCATCGAACTCGAACAGGGCCGACTCGTACGCGACCAGTCGCGCGGCGTCTACGGCTACCAGCACTGAAAGGCCCTTGAGACGTCATGCGCGCCCAGTTCGTCATGTCGGAGATCGGCGTCGGTCTCCGGCGCAATCTCACCATGACCTTCGCGGTCATCATCTCCGTGGCCCTCTCGCTCGCCCTCTTCGGCAGCTCCCTGCTCATGCGCGAGCAGGTGAGCAAGATGAAGGGCTACTGGTACGACAAGGCCAACGTCACGCTCTACCTCTGCAACAAGCAGGACGCCCAAGAGGCGAGCGAGGCCGCGACCAAGAAGCCCGACGGTTCGCCGGCGGCCGCCTCGGGCGTCGCCACCTGCGCCAAGGGCGCGGTCACGGACGACCAGAAGAAGCAGATCGAGTCCGAGCTCAAGCAGATGTCCCTGGTGAAGTCCGTCGCCTACGAATCGGCGGACGAGGCCTACAAGCACTACCAGGAGCGGTTCGGCAACACCCCGCTGGCCTCCTCCATCACCCCGGACCAGATGCAGGAGTCCTTCCGGGTCAAGCTGAAGGACCCGGAGAAGTACAAGGTCGTCACCTCCGCCTTCGTGGGCCGCGACGGCATCCACACCGTCGACGACCAGCGCCAGGCCATCGACGACCTCTTCCGGATCCTCAACTACCTCAACATCGGCGCGCTCGCCATCATGCTGATCATGCTGATCGTGGCGCTGCTGCTGATCGTCAACACCGTGCGCGTCTCCGCCTTCAGCCGCAGGCGCGAGACCGGGATCATGCGGCTGGTCGGCGCGTCCAGCTTCTACATCCAGGTCCCCTTCATCATGGAGGCCGCCGTCGCCGGGCTCATCGGCGCGCTCTTCGCGTGCGGCATGCTCGTCTCCGGCCAGTACTTCGTGATCGACCACGGCGTGGGCCTGCGCTACAAGATCCAGCTCATCGACTTCCTGGGCTGGTCCGCGGTGATCGGCAAGCTCCCGTACGTCCTCTTCATCGGACTGCTGATGCCGTCCGTTGCGGCCTTCGTGGCCCTGCGCAAGTACCTGAAGGTGTGACGAGCGCCCCGCGAGCGGTCCGGGCAACCGCCCGTACCGCGGTGGGGCTTGTCCTAGACTCGGCGCCATGCCGGGCTTGCCGAGTCTTCCCGCCTTCAGTCTCCGGCCCCGCGACCTGCGTCGCGGGGCCGTCTTGACGTTGGTCTTCCTCGCGTCCGTGACCGCGGCCGCGGGCACCGGCTGCTGGGACCGGGCCGAGGACTCCGCCGCGCTGGTCGCGGAGGTCGAGCCGCCCCGCACGGCGGGCACCGCCGACCGCGAGGCCGTGGCCCGGGCCGTCGCCGAGGCGGTGGCCGAGGGCAAGTCCGGCAAGAACGCCGCCCAAGAGGAGGTCAGCCGCAGCGGCGACCGCTGGGGCACCGTCTACGACCAGGGCGAGTACGCGGCGTTCGCCGAGGGCCTCGACGGCCGCTGGACCGGCGTCGGACTGTGGGCCCAGCGGGCCCGCGACGGCCGGATCCAGGTCGACAAGGTCCAGCCCGACAGCCCCGCCGCCCGGGCCGGCCTGCGCGCCGGGGACCGGCTGATGAGCGTCGACGGGCACGCCGTGACCGGCCTGGCCGTGGGCGACGTGATCTCCTTGCTGCGCGGGGAGGCCGGCACCCCCGTCGTGCTGAACCTGAGCCGCGACGGCGCGGACCTCACCGAGACCGTCCGCCGCGAGCAGCTGCGGACGGAACCGGTGACCGTACGACAGCTCGCGGGCGGCATCACCGTCATCAAGGTGGCGACCTTCACCCGCGGAGCCGGGGAGCGGGTCAAGGCCGCCGTCCGCGCCGCCCCGCCCGGCGGCGGGGTCATGCTCGACCTGCGCGGCAACCCGGGCGGGCTGGTCACCGAGGCGGTGACCGCCGCCTCCGCCTTCCTGGACGGCGGGCTGGTCGCCACCTACGACGTACGGGGGGAGCAGCGCGCCCTCTACGCGGCCCCCGGTGGGGACACGGCGCGGCCGCTGGTGGCCCTCGTCGACGGCGGCACGATGAGCGCGGCCGAACTGGTCACGGGCGCCCTCCAGGACCGCGGCCGGGCCGTGGCGGTGGGCAGCCGCACCTTCGGCAAGGGCTCCGTCCAGATGCCGACGGAACTCCCCGACGGCTCGGTCGCCGAACTGACGGTCGGCACGTACCGCACGCCGGGCGGCCGCAGCCTGGACGGCACCGGGATCACGCCCGACGTGGCGGCGGGCGAGCGGGTCGAGGAGCGGGCGGCCGCGGTATTGGGTGGCCTCGGGGTGGGTCCGTAGTGCGAAGATGACCGCACTATGGCTAAGGAAAAAGGGCGCAAGATGATCGCCCAGAACAAGAAGGCGCGGCACGACTACGCGATCCTCGACACCTACGAGTGCGGTCTCGTGCTCACCGGCACCGAGGTCAAGTCCCTGCGCCAGGGCCGGGCCTCGCTGGTCGACGGCTTCGTGTCGGTGGAGAGCAACGAGGCGTGGCTCTACAACGTCCACGTGCCGGAGTACAGCCAGGGCACCTGGACCAACCACAGCGCCCGCCGCAAGCGCAAGCTCCTCATGCACCGCGAGGAGATCGACAAGCTGGCGCGCAAGGCGGAGGAGGCCGGTCACACGGTCGTGCCGCTGTCCCTGTACTTCAAGGACGGCCGGGCGAAGGTGGAGATCGCGCTGGCGAAGGGCAAGAAGGAGTACGACAAGCGCCAGACGCTCCGCGAGAAGCAGGACACCCGCGAGACCCAGCGCACGATCTCGGCGATCCGCCGCAAGCAGCGGGGCACGGTTTAACCTCCTGGCACGCGGTGGTCCACTTCGCGTACCATGGCGTCAGCACCACCCCCTCGGGGGCGGCGCGCAGTTTGAAAAATCAACATGGGGATGATCGGTTTCGACAGCGGATGTCGATGCAGGGGAAGCGAGCCGAGGAAGCGGCAATGATCTCGTAAACCACCTGTCGCAAAAAATAATCGCCAACTCCAAGAGCGATAACTCCCGCTTCACCCTCGCTGCCTAATAACAGTGAGCTGAAGCCTCTGTGAGGAGCGTCAGCCCGGAAGTGGTCCCGGTCCGGATCCTGGCGTCAATTAGGGATCTAAACCTCTAGCCCCGGTCACGGGGGGTAGGGGGAAATCAAACAGTGACTGAGCCCGTCGGAGACTTGTCCGTGTGATCTCCGGGGCCGAGAAAAGCGCAGCGGAATGCGCTCGGAGAAGCCCTGCTTCTGCACCGTTGGACGCGGGTTCGATTCCCGCCATCTCCACTCATCCCATGTGGGCGAAGGCCCCGCAGTCTCCGGACTGCGGGGCCTTCGTCATGTCAGTAGTGGTAGCGGGCCTTGAGGATCTTCACTTCCTTCTCGTCCGCCCGGTAGACGAGGCGGTGCTCGTCGTCGATGCGTCGGGACCAGTACCCCGACAGCTCCCCTTTCAGGGGCTCGGGCTTGCCGATTCCGGTGAACGGGTCGCGCTGGATTTCGCCGATCAGGCGGGTGATCCTGCGAGCCATCTTGCGGTCCGAGGCGAGCCAGAAGAGGAAGTCCTCCCAGGCGGCGGGATCGAAGTGGACGCTCCTCACTCCTCGCCCCCGGACAACTCCCTCAGCTCATCCAGGGTCCTGGTGACCGTGGACGCGCCTTCGCGGTCGCGGGCGACGGCCTCCATCAGGCTCTGGGCGTTGGCCGGGGAGCGCAGCAGGTAGACGGTTTCCTGCCAGGAGTCGTAATCGTCCGCGGACATGAGGACGGCATCGCCGTTCTTCGAGGTGATGCGCACGGGGGCGTGGTCGGTGTTGACGCGCTCGATCAGGGGGAACAGGGTCGCCCTGGCTTCGCTGGCGCTTATGGACATGACGCCCTCCTCATGCACTGGTACAACTTTCCGGTACGGTGATGGTACCGGAAAGTTGTACCAGTGCATGAGGCCCTGCAGCCGGGTGGGGCTGCAGGGCCTTTGTCATGAGGGGTGGGGTGTCAGGAGCAGTACGGGATCTTGTTGAGGTTCAGTGCGTAGCGGGCGGCGATCCAGCCGCGGTTGTCGTCGAGCTTGTACCAGACCGCGTTGCCGTCGACGTTCTGGCCGTTGACCTTGCACTGCACGTTGACCACCGTGCCGTTGGACACCGTGCCGACCTTGCCGTACTGGTTGCCGGGACCGGAGCGGACGCCCAGGCTGTGGCCCGGCTTCACGATGCGGGCCTTCGCGTTGTGCGTGGGCTTCGGGGGCTTGTTGCCGTGGTGGGGCGGCTTGGGCTTGTCGTCGTGGTGGCCGCCGCACTTCTTGCAGTGTCCGGGCTTGCCGTGGTCACCCTTGGGGCCGGTGGGTCCCGTCGGGCCGGTGGGTCCGGTGGGTCCGGTGTCGCCCTTCGGTCCTTGGGGTCCGGTGGGGCCTTCGGGGCCGCCGGACGGGCCGGTCGGGCCGGTGTCGCCCGTCGGTCCCTGCGGGCCGGTCTCGCCGGTCGGGCCGGTCGGGCCGGTGTCGCCCGTCGGTCCCTGTGGGCCGGTCTCGCCCGTCGGTCCCTGCGGGCCCGTGTCGCCCTTCGGGCCCTGGGGACCGGTCGGGCCCTGCGGGCCGGGCTTGCCGTGGTGACCGTCGTGGCCGTCGTGTCCGGGCTTCCCGTCGTGGCCGTGGTGGCCGTCGTCTCCCTTGTCGCCCTTGGGGCCCTTCGGGCCGGTCACCGGGGTGGAGACGGCGAACAGGGCCGGGGCCTCGGCGCCGGCCGCCCACTCGCCGCCGCCCAGCGTCGTGCCTTCCGGAGCGTTCTTGTCCACCCGTACGACCACGCCGAGCTGCGTCTGCGCCTTCGCCGGGAAGCGGAAGCCGGCGCGGGTGCCCGCGTTGCAGGTCAGCCGGCGGGCATCGGCCGACCGCGTGCAGGAGGTCGCCGCGCGCTTGCCGTCCCAGTAGAACCGGGCCTCGGGGAAGGTCGTCCGTTCCGGGGCGGTGATCCGGAAGGTGTTGCTCAGGGCCGGTTGCGACCCGCCGAGGGCCGCGATGACGACACGGCCCGTCTTGCCGGGGGCGATCGAGGGCAGGTACGGCTGGGAGAACCGGATGTTCGACGAGTCGGCCAGGGCCGGAACGGCCGGCACCAGAGCGGTCGCGGTGACGGCCGCGACGATCAGGGCCGAGGACACGGAGCGGGAAGCAGACAGCAAGGGGTGTTCCTCCGCACAGGGAGAGGCGTTGGGGGGAAGACATCCCAGTTATTGCCGATCATGAGCGGCGCCGGTGAGTACCACGCGGGCACGATCACCCGGCCGCCGGATCAAATATGATTCTTCGCCCGTTGCTTGGTGCGTTCCTTCGTCCGTTCCTTCGCCCGCACCGTCGCGGCGGCCCCCAGGGCCGCCAGTGCGGCCGCCACGGGCAGCACGTACGCCACCCGCGGCCCGGCGTGGTCGACCACCAGGCCCGCACCCGCCGAACCGGCCGCGATCCCGGCGAGGATGGCGGTGACCGCGAGGGTCATGCCCTCGTTCAGCCGGCCCTCGGGGGTGAGGGCGTGGACCCGGGACATCGCCGTGACCATCGTCGGGGCCGTCGCCATCCCGGCGAGGAGCAGAGCCGCGCAAAAGGCGGCCAGGGAGCCGCTGTTCGCCGCCGCCCACGGCAGGGTCATCAGCGCGGCGAGCACGGTCACGCAGGCCAGCGGCGAGCGCGGCCGCAGGGTCCCGTAGAGCAGGCCGGCCGCGCAGGAGCCCGCCGCCTGGAGGGCCAGCACCAGGCCGGAGGCCGCGCCCAGCCCCCGCTGTTCGAGGTGGGCGATGGAGGAGACCTCCATGGAGCCGAAGACCACGCCGAGGGCCAGGAAGAGGAGCAGCAGCGGGGCCAGGGCGCGCAGCGGGGAGCCGAGCCGGGGCGCCGTCGTCACCGGGGGCTCCGTGGAGCGCTGCGAGACGAAGACCAGCATGCCGGTGAGGAGCAGGGCCGCCCCGGCGAGGGTGCCCGCCTCGGGGAAGACGGAGGTGCAGAGCAGGGCCGCCAAGACCGGGCCGAGCATGAAGGAGAGCTCGTCGGCGGCCTGTTCGAAGGACATCGCCGTGTGGTGGGCGGCGGGGGAGCCGCGCAGCAGGTGCGTCCAGCGGGCGCGGGACAGCCCGCCGATGTTGGGGGTGGTCGCGGTCGCGGCGTAGGAGGCGAAGAGGGTCCAGGCGGGGGCGCCGGTACGGACGCACACGATCAGGGAGAGCGAGCCGAGGACCGCGATCAGCGTCGCGGGCAGGGCGATCCGGGCCTGCCCGTGGCGGTCGACCAGCCGGGCGGTCCACGGCGCGACCAGGGCGGTGGCGGCCAGGCCGGTCGCGGTGACCGCGCCCGCGAGGGCGTACGAGCCGCGCTGCCCGGCGATCATCATGACCGCGCTGACCCCGAACATGCCCATGGGGAGCCGCGCGATGAGGTTCCCGGCGGTGAAGGCGCGGGTCCCGGGGAGGGCGAAGAGGCGGCCGTACGGCCCGCGCGGCCGGGTCCGGATCCGGGGCCGGGCCGGGGCCGCGGCGGGGGCGGTGATGACGAGGGTCGTGCCGGTGACGGCCATGCGGGGGGAACGGGCGGCGGTGCCGGCGGGAGCGGTGGTGGTGGCGGGCATGGGAAGAGCCTCGCGGCAGGCGGCCCCCGCGGTCCAACACCTGTTCGGGCCCCATTCACATCATCGTGTTGTTAGTCTCCGGGGGTGATGTCCCGTGATGTGGAACCCCGCCTGCTGCGCGGGTTCGTCGCCGTCGCCGAGGAACTGCACTTCACTCGCGCCGCCGCCCGCCTCTACGTCGCCCAGCAGGCCCTCAGCCGCGACGTCCGCCGGCTCGAACGGACCCTGGGCGCCACCCTGTTCACACGCACCACCCGCGCCGTCGAGCTCACCCCCGACGGCGAGCGGCTGCTGGCCCCGGCCCGGCGGGTGCTCGCCGCGCACGAGGAACTGGCCGCCGTCTTCACCGCCCCCCGCGCCCTCCTCGTCGACCTCAACACCGACGGGCCCTGCACCCCCAGGACCGTGCTGGAACGGGCCCGCGAACTCGCCCCGGACCACGAGCTGATGGCCCGCTTCGAGAGCGGGCTCACCCACGCCGCCGGCGAGATCGCCGCGGGCCGCCTCGACGTGGCCTTCGGGTACGCGGACGGACTGGACCCGGCGCTGCGCGCGGGGCTCGCCGTGATGCCCGTGCGGTACGAGCCGCTCGCCGTGCTGCTGCCCGAGGGGCACCCGCTGGCCGCACTGGAATCCGTACCGCTGGACGCGCTGGCCGGGGAGACCGTGTACGCGGGCGCCGGGAACCCGCGGACCGCCGAGTGGACGCGGCTGGCGCGCGAACTGTTCGCCGGTCGGGGCATCGGACTCGCGCCGCCCGCGCCGGTGGCGATGGGCAAGGAGGAGTTCCGCCGGATCATGGCCAAGACCCGCAACCCGGTCCTGGTGACCGTGGACTTCCTCGACATGCCCGCCTCCGTGAAGCGGCCCCTGACCGACCCGGTGCCGCTGTCCCCGCTGTCCATGGTCTGGCGCGAGGGCCTCACCCATCCCGGACTGGACGCCCTGCGCGCCGCGGCCGCCGGCCTCGCCGCCGACCGGGACTGGCTGGAACTCCCGCCCGGCGGTTGGCTGCCTAAGGGACCCACCCGACTCACACCCCGCCCCGGCGGCGGGTGAGAGCAAGGTTTCCCGGCGGTCATCCGGCGGAGACCGGGGCCGAAACGCGCCGTTCCTACGGTCGTCACCACGGACGCGACAGCTGTGGAGGCGTGTGATGACCGGTACGACCGCACCGCGCAAGGGGGGCCGCTGGATCGAGCAGTGGGACCCCGAGGACGAGACCTTCTGGAAGGAGACCGGCGAGCGGACCGCCCGCCGTAACCTGGTGTACTCCGTGTTCTCCGAACACATCGGGTTCTCGATCTGGTCGCTCTGGTCCGTGATGGTCCTCTTCATGGGCCCCACGTACGGGATCGACCCGGCCGGGAAGTTCTTCCTGATCGCCACCGCCACCTTCGTGGGCGCGTTCGTCCGGGTGCCCTACACCTTCGCCGTCGCCCGCTTCGGCGGCCGGAACTGGACCGTCTTCAGCGCCCTGCTGCTGCTCGTCCCGACCGTGGCCGCGCTCGTGGTCATGGAGCCCGGCACCTCCTACGGCACCTTCCTCCTGGTGGCCGCCCTCACGGGCGTCGGCGGCGGCAACTTCGCCTCCTCGATGACGAACATCAACGCCTTCTTCCCGCTCCGCAAGAAGGGCTGGGCGCTCGGCCTGAACGCCGGCGGCGGCAACATCGGCGTCCCCGTCGTACAGCTGGCCGGACTGCTGGTCATCGCCACCGCCGGGGCCACGCACCCGCGGATCCTGCTCGGCGCCTACATCCCGCTCGTCGTGATCGCGGCGGCGCTGGCGTACGCGCGGATGGACAACCTGGCGCCCGTGCGCAACGACACCGGCGCGGTCCGCGAGGCCGTCAAGGACGCGCACACCTGGATCATGGCCTTCCTCTACATCGGCACCTTCGGGTCCTTCATCGGATACAGCTTCGCCTTCGGGCTCGTCCTCCAGACCCAGTTCGGCCGCACCCCGCTCCAGGCCGCCTCGCTGACCTTCATCGGACCGCTGCTCGGCTCGCTCATCCGGCCCGTCGGCGGCGCGCTCGCGGACCGCTTCGGCGGGGCGCGGATCACCTTGGGGACGTTCGTGGCCATGGCGGCGGCGACCGGAGTCGTCGTGTTCGCCTCGCAGCGGCACTCGCTGGCCGTCTTCCTCGTCGGGTTCGTGGCGCTGTTCGTACTCAGCGGGCTCGGCAACGGCTCCACGTACAAGATGATCCCCGGCATCTTCCAGGCCAAGGCACTGGCGCGAGGCATGGGCGGCGAGGCCGCGGCCGCCTACGGACGACGGCTCTCCGGGGCCTCCATGGGGCTGATCGGGGCCGTCGGAGCGCTGGGCGGGCTCGGCATCA
The DNA here is from genome assembly GCF_042889825.1 of Streptomyces sp. NPDC002467. Classification (NCBI taxonomy): domain Bacteria; kingdom Bacillati; phylum Actinomycetota; class Actinomycetes; order Kitasatosporales; family Streptomycetaceae; genus Streptomyces; species Streptomyces sp. NPDC002467. The sequence goes on from NZ_JBIARJ010000015.1 coordinate 56,476, forward strand.
ACCTGGTCTTCCGGGAGGCCTTCCTCAGCTCCGGATCGGGCACGGCGGCCTTCGTCACCTTCCTCGGCTTCTACGCCGCGTGCTGCGCGGTGACCTGGGCGGTATACCTTCGCCGGCCGGTCGCCCCGCCGCTGCCGGAAGCCGGGGTCGAGGCGAAGCCGCAGCTCACGTCGGTGTAACCGGGGTGAAATACGTGTGAACCGAGCCTGACACGCCACCTTGGCAGGCTCGGTTCCGCCCGTCCCGCCCCTCATGCGTCGCAAGGCAGGTCACGATGGACGACACCAAGACCGGCCCGCTCGCGGGCTTCACCGTCGGCGTCACCGCCGCCCGGCGGGCGGACGAACTCATCGCGCTGCTGCGCCGGCGCGGGGCCGCCGTCGTACACGCTCCGGCGCTGCGGATCGTGCCGCTGGCCGACGACAGCGAACTGCTCGCCTCCACCAAGGAACTCATCGGCTGCGCACCGGACGTCGTGGTCGCCACCACCGCCATCGGCTTCCGCGGCTGGATCGAGGCCGCCGACGGGTGGGGGATCGGCGAACAACTGCTGGAGCGGCTGCGGGCCGCCGAACTCCTGGCGCGCGGACCGAAGGTGAAGGGCGCCATCCGCGCCGCCGGGCTCGTGGAGACCTGGTCCCCGGACTCGGAATCGCTCGCCGAGGTACTGGAACGACTCCTGGCGGCCGGGGTCGCCGGGCGGCGGATCGCGCTCCAGCTGCACGGGGAACCGCTGCCCGGCTTCGTCGAGGCGCTGCGGGCCGGCGGGGCCGACGTGGTGGTCGTCCCCGTGTACCGGTGGATGGCGCCGGAGGACCTGGCGCCGCTGGACCGGCTGCTGGACGCGGTGATCGGCGGCGGCGTCGACGCGGTCAGCTTCACCTCCGCCCCGGCCGCGGCCTCGCTGCTGTCCCGGGCCGAGGAACGCGGCGTACGGGAATCCCTGCTGGAGGCACTGCGGGGCGGGGTGGTGTCCGCGTGCGTGGGGCCGGTGACCGCATTGCCGCTCCAGGCCGCCGGGGTCGACACCGTGCAGCCGGAACGCTTCCGGCTCGGCCCCCTCGTCCAACTCCTGTGCCAGGAACTGCCGGGCCGTGCGAAGGTCCTGCCGCTGGCCGGGCACCGGGTGGAGATCCGCGGGCAGGCCGTACTCGTCGACGCGGAGCTGAGGCCCGTACCGCCGGCCGGGATGGCCCTGCTGCGGGTGCTCGCCCGACGGCCGGGATGGGTGGTGTCCCGCGCGGACCTGCTGCGGGCGCTGCCGGGGGCGGGCCGCGACGAACACGCGGTGGAGACGGCGATGGCCCGGCTGCGGGTGGCGCTGGGGGCGCCGAAGCTGATCCAGACGGTGGTCAAGCGGGGGTACCGGCTGTCGCTCGACGCGGGCGGGGAGAGCAAGTACGGGGAGGAGCCGGCGGGTTAGCCGCTGCAGGGGTGTCCTGGCCGCGCGTGGTCGGTTAGCGTGCCCGGGTGATCTTCGACGGGGTTGAGATGAGGGGCCTGGAGCTCGGCGACGCCGCCGCCCTGGCCGAGGCGTTCGGGCGGAACCGGACGTACATGAAGCCGTACGAGCCGGTCAGGCCGGAGGTCTACTTCACGGAGGCCGGGCAGCGGGACCGCATCGAGGGCATGCTCGCCGACCGGGACGGGGGCCGCCTCCTCCCGTGGCTGCTCGTCGACACGGCGGGCGGCGAGATCGTCGGCGCGATCAACCTGGGGTCCATCGTCCTCGGCCCGCTGTGCAGCGGCGGGGTGGGCTACTGGGTCGACACGGCCTGGCACGGCAAGGGACTGGCGTCGGCCGCCCTGGCGGAGGTCCTGAGGGTCGCCCGCGAGGAGGTCGGGCTGCACCGGGTCGAGGCCGGGACGCTGATCGACAACACCGCTTCGCAGCGGGTCCTGCGGAAGGCCGGTTTCGAGGAGTACGGCCTCGCGCCGCGCTACCTCCACATCAACGGCGCCTGGCGCGACCACCGCCTCTTCCAGCGCCTGCTGCACGACGACCCGCCGGGGGCGTAGCGGGGCCGTGTCCGGGGTGCGGCCGGGGCATGGCCGGGCGGCAACGCACGGACGCGCGACGGACCGGTTCGGGGGCTTCCGCATGTGCGCACGGGGCGGCAATCTGGTGGGGCGCCCCACGACGCGAGGCGGTGACGTGCATGCGGTTCGACTCAGGGCGGGTCTGCCTGGACCTGGTGGCCACCGAACGCATCCGGGACGGCGACGGGCTGCGGACCTGGCTCGCCGGCGCCGGTCTGGTCCCCGACCGGACGCCGCTCGCACGCGTCGGCCCCGACTGGGTGGCGGCCTTCCAGGCCCTGAGCCGTGACGTCGAGGCACTGGTACGGGCCGAACTCGACGGCACCGAACAGGAAGAGGCGGCCCTCGCCCGCGTCAACGCCCTGGCCGCGGGACCACCCCCCGGGCTGTGCGCCGTACGGGACCAGGACGGGCACCTCGTACGGGAGCTGTGCGGCGGAGTGGAATGCGGCGCACTGCTCGCGGCGGTCGCCCGCGACGCCGTGGAACTGCTGACCGACCCGGGCGACCTCGCACTGCTGCGCGCCTGCGCGGGCGACGGCTGCCCCAGGCTCTACCTCGACACCTCCCGGGGCCACCGCCGCCGCTGGTGCTCGAGCGAACTGTGCGGCAACCGCGAACGCGTGGCCCGCCACCGGCGGCGGGCCCGGACGGGGGTGGGGACGTAGGGGCGGTACGCCCCGCACGGCGCGGGCCGGTGGGCGGTACGCCGTCCCCCCGCGCCCGGGCCTGATCCTGCGGTGAACCCGGGCAGGAGACCCGACCGGGGCGGAGGAGAACAGCCGGCCGGAACCGACCGGGGCCCGTCGAACCCGGGCCCCACCTCCGCCCCGCCGTCAGGCCCGGGTGTGTGAACGCGGCCCTTCAGGCGTGGCCCGAACGGTCGAAGTCCGCTCCCGCGAGGACGCCCGCCACGCCCGCACCCGCACCCGAGGGGGCGGGTGTGCAGCCGCCGACCCGGCGGCGGGGCGAGGGGGGAGACGGCGGGCTCGCGCGTGAAGCCGTACACCCCCACCCGACCCGTACCGGATCCGGCGTGCGGACAGGGGGCCCGTTCGCGTACGGTTGACGGTCGCCCATGCACGTCAGAAGGGGGCCTTGGTGGCCGCGCAGAATGCCGCTGTCGACAACACGGCGGATTCCGTCCGCGATCGGGAGATCGCGGTCGAGCAGACGCATCTCGACCAGGTGTACCGGCGCCTCGAGGAGAAGATCCACGAGGCCGAGTTCCTCATGAACGACGCCGCCAAGCGCGGCCAGGTCGGCACGCCCGGCGCCCTGGCCGAGCGGGACGCGCAGGTCTTCCGGGCCGGTATCCACCTGAACCGGCTGAACAACGAGTTCGAGGACTTCCTCTTCGGGCGGATCGACCTGGTCCTCGGCAAGGACGGGGAGCGCGGCCCGGACGGCGCGTACACCTCCATCGAGCCCGCCGACGACGCGATCCGCGAGGACCTGACCGCCGAGATCGCCGAGACCCTGCACATCGGCCGGATAGGAGTCCTGGACTCCGACTACTCGCCGCTGGTCATCGACTGGCGGGCGCCGGCCGCCGCGCCGTTCTACCGCTCCACTCCGAAGGACCCGGGCCGCGTCGTACGGCGGCGCGTGATCCGGTCCAAGGGCCGCAAGGTGCTGGGCGTCGAGGACGACCTGATGCGTCCGGAGCTCACCGCCTTCCTCGGCGGCGAGGAGCTGCCCGCGATCGGCGACGGCGCGCTGATGGCCGCGCTCGGACGGGCCCGTACGCACTCCATGCGGGACATCGTCTCCTCCATCCAGGCCGAGCAGGACATGGTCATCCGCGCCCCCGCCGCCTCGGTGGCCGAGGTCGCGGGCGGTCCGGGCACCGGCAAGACGGCGGTCGCCCTGCACCGGGCCGCGTACCTGCTCTACCAGGACCGGCGGCGCTACTCCGGCGGCATCCTGATCGTCTCGCCGACCCCGCTGCTCGTCGCGTACACCGAGGGCGTCCTGCCCTCGCTCGGCGAGGAGGGCCAGGTCGCCATCCGGGCGCTCGGGTCGCTGGTCGACGGCGCGGAGGCGAGCACGTACGACGATCCGGCCGTGGCCCGCGTCAAGGGCTCCTCTCGGATGCTCAAGGTGCTGCGCAAGGCCGTGCGCGGAGCCCTCGAAATGGGCGACGCCCCCGACCGGCTGCGCGTGGTGGCCTTCGGCCGTCGCCAGGAGCTGGAGGCCGACGAGCTGAACCGGATCCGGCACAACGTGCTCGGCGGCAGCGCGCCCGTGAACCTGCTGCGTCCGCGCGCCCGCAAGCTGCTGCTCGACGCGCTGTACGCGAAGACGGGCGGCGCGAGCCGGCACAGCGATCCGGAACTGGCCGCCGAGCTGCGGTCCGCCTTCGACGAGGACATCTCGACGGAGGACGTGTTCATCGACTTCCTGAACGCGTGGTGGCCGGAGCTGACCCCGCGCGCCGTCCTCGCCGCGATGGCCGACGAGCGGCGGCTCGGCCGCTGGTCGCGCCGGGACCTGAACCCCCGCGAGGTCCGCCGGCTGGCCCGCTCGCTGCGCCGCGTCGGCCCGGACGGCAAGGGCCCGCTGTCGGTGCACGACGTCGCGCTGCTCGACGAGCTGCAGCAGCTGCTGGGCGCCCCGGCGCGGCCCAAGCGCAAGCGGGCGATGGATCCGCTCGACCAGCTCAGCGGGCTGGAGGAGCTGATGCCGACCCGCGAGGAGACCGCGTGGGAGCGGGCGGAGCGGCTCGCGGCGGAGCGCACCGAGTACGCGCACGTCATCGTCGACGAGGCCCAGGACCTGACGCCGATGCAGTGGCGGATGGTGGGCCGGCGGGGCCGTACCGGCACGTGGACGGTGGTGGGCGACCCGGCGCAGTCCTCGTGGACCGATCCGGACGAGGCGGCGGCGGCCCGGGACGAGGCCCTGGGCAGCCGGCCGCGCCGGCGGTTCACGCTGACGGTCAACTACCGCAACCCGGCGGAGGTCGCCGAGGTCGCGGCCCGGGTGCTGCGGCTGGCGATGCCGGGGATGGAGCCGCCGTCGGCGGTGCGTTCCACGGGCCTGGAGCCCCGTTTCACGGCCGCGGACGGCGATCTGGGCTCCGTGGTCCGGGAGGAGGCGCGGCGGCTCCTGGAGCAGGTGGACGGCACCGTGGGCGTGGTCGTGGCGATGGACCGGCGCGAGGAGGCCGCGGGCTGGCTCGCGGACCTCGGCGAGCGGGCGGTGGCGCTGGGCAGCCTGGAGGCCAAGGGCCTGGAGTACGACGCCACGGTGGTCGTCTCCCCGGCGGAGATCGCGGACGAGTCCCCGGCGGGCCTGCGGGTGCTGTACGTGGCGCTGACGCGCGCGACGCAGCAGCTGACGGTGGTGTCGGCGGCGGATCGGGACGAGCCCGACGCGGACGGCGTGCCGGTGCTCCTGCGGAGCCCGGAGCGGGGCTAGGGGCCTGGCGGCCCCCGGGGCTCCGCCCCGGACCCCGCGCCTCAAACGCCGGCGGGGCTGGGTTTCGCCGGCGCGGGCCTGGAGGCGCGGGCCGGCGCAGGCCGGTTCGTAGGGCCGTATGGTCCGCGGCCAGGAGCGTGGTGCTTTTGAACCGACTTCCGCACCGGGGATGACATCGGGCGATCCTTTGTTAGCCTGGGTACGGCACCGACTCGATCCAAGCCCCCGGGCCCAACCTTCGTCGCTCAGAGCGACCACTTGCCGCGAGGCGAGCATGGCGGGTCGGTGTCACAGACGTACGAATCACCAGGTCCGCGTCCCCCACTCGTGGGGGGCGCGGACCTGTTTTGTATGGACCCCCCATTCCGAACCCCCTCTGTTATCTCGTATGGTGGAAGAGTCTTTCCGAAGTTTGTAGCTGGTTACCTTGTACCGGCTGGTAGGTGGGACGATCGGACAACAGGTCCTGCCGCACCTGTCACTGCATGGGGCTGGTGCAGCGCGGGACCCTGCGTGTACAGCGAACCAGGGACAGAAGAGGAAACACGGCCATGGCAACGGCGCCCAGCGTCTCGTATTCGATGACGGTCCGCCTGGAAGTGCCCGCGAGCGGAACCGCGGTCTCCCAGCTCACCACCGCCGTGGAGTCCTCCGGTGGTTCGGTCACCGGCCTCGACGTGACCGCTTCCGGTCACGAGAAGCTCCGCATCGACGTCACCATCGCCGCCACCTCCACCGCGCACGCCGACGAGATCGTCGAGAAGCTCCGCGGGATCGAGGGCGTCAGCCTCGGCAAGGTCTCCGACCGAACCTTCCTGATGCACCTCGGCGGCAAGATCGAGATGTCGTCCAAGCACCCCATCCGCAACCGTGACGACCTCTCGATGATCTACACCCCGGGCGTGGCCCGCGTGTGCACGGCCATCGCCGAGAACCCCGAGGACGCGCGCCGCCTCACCATCAAGCGCAACTCCGTCGCAGTCGTGACGGACGGCTCCGCCGTACTGGGTCTGGGCAACATCGGCCCGATGGCCGCCCTGCCCGTCATGGAGGGCAAAGCCGCCCTCTTCAAGCGCTTCGCCGGCATCGACGCGTGGCCGATCTGCCTCGACACGCAGGACGCCGACGAGATCGTCGCCATCGTCAAGGCCATCGCCCCGGGCTTCGCCGGCATCAACCTGGAGGACATCTCCGCGCCGCGCTGCTTCGAGATCGAGGCCCGGCTCCGCGAGGCCCTGGACATCCCCGTCTTCCACGACGACCAGCACGGCACCGCCATCGTCGTCCTCGCCGCCCTGACGAACGCACTTCGCGTGGTGGGCAAGGCAGTTGGCGACATCAAGGTCGTCATGTCCGGCGCCGGCGCGGCCGGTACGGCCATCCTCAAGCTGCTCCTCGCGGCGGGCGTCAAGAACGCCGTCAGCGCCGACATCCACGGTGTCGTGCACGCGGACCGCCCCGACCTCGTCGACGCGGCCGCCGACTCCCCGCTGCGCTGGATCGCCGACAACACCAACCCCGAGGGCTACACGGGCACTCTGAAGGAGGCCGTGGTCGGCGCCGACGTGTTCATCGGTGTCTCGGCCCCGAACGTGCTCTCCGGCGAGGACGTCGCCGCCATGGCGGAAGGCGCGATCGTGTTCGCGCTCGCGAACCCGGACCCCGAGGTGGACCCGGCGGTCGCCCGCCAGACCGCCGCCGTCGTCGCCACCGGCCGCTCCGACTTCCCGAACCAGATCAACAACGTGCTGGTCTTCCCGGGTGTCTTCCGCGGTCTGCTCGACGCGCAGTCCCGGACGGTCAACACCGACATGATGCTGGCCGCGGCGACCGCCCTCGCCGACGTCGTCGGCCAGGACGAACTGAACGCGAACTACATCATTCCGTCGGTCTTCAACGACAAGGTGGCCGGCGCGGTCGCCGGCGCCGTGCGCAAGGCCGCCACGAACGCCTGAGCCCGCCGGGCGGGTCGAGCCGCTTCCCGGACCGACTCCCGCCGACCCGCGCCGACTCCGGGCGACTCCGCCGAGGGGCCGTCAGGGCCGTGACGGTCGTCTGTGACGGCCCTCACGGCCCGCCGTTCCCGGCGCGTCGCGAGATGCGGGCCCGGTGGGCCGCCTCTAGGGTTGCGGGGATGCCCTCGGGTTCCGCTGTCCGCGTCCGCGCAGTGCGCAAGGGTGTGGACGGAGCGTCACCGAGGCGTGACTGTGGCGCTTTTCGTGTGACCCCGGCGGGTGCCGGATTGGCTTTCCCGCCGCTGGTGGGGGCAGGATGCGTAACCGGGCGAGAGGGTCTGACGTTCAGACCCGGGTCCGGGGACTGTCCTAGGGCCCTGGCAGCATCGGCTTCGATCTCACGCCTCTAAGGCAAGTTGAACACGGGAGTACAACATGAACCGCAGTGAGCTGGTGGCCGCTCTGTCCGAGCGCGCCGAGGTGACCCGCAAGGACGCCGACGCCGTTCTGGCCGCGCTCGCCGAGACCGTCGGCGAGATTGTCGCCAAGGGCGACGAGAAGGTCACCATCCCCGGCTTCCTGACCTTCGAGCGCACCCACCGTGCCGCTCGCACCGCGCGCAACCCGCAGACCGGCGACCCCATCCAGATCCCGGCCGGCTACAGCGTGAAGGTCTCCGCGGGCTCCAAGCTCAAGGAAGCCGCCAAGGGCAAGTAGTACGCCCTTGTGCCGAGGCCCGCACAGGGCCTCGGGACGGCAGTGGTACGAAGAACGGCCAGGGCGGCCGCCCCCGAGCGGGGCGGCCGCCCTTCGGCCTTCCAGGGGCCTTCGCGGGCCCTTCCGGGACCTCCCGCGCCCTTCCGGGCGCCTCCGTGCCTCCGGGGCGCCGGTGAGGCCCCGTCAGGCCCGTTGGCGGGCAAGGGAAAGCCCCCCGGGCCCTTGCGGGGCCCGGGGGGCTTTCGTCCGTACCGGCTGGGCCGTACGGGTCAGACCAGGTCGCCGCCCGGGAGTTCGACCTTCGCGCCGAGCTCGACGAGCTTCTCCATGAAGTTCTCATAGCCGCGGTTGATCAGGTCGATGCCGTGGACGCGCGAGGTGCCCTCGGCCGCCAGCGCCGCGATCAGGTACGAGAAGCCGCCGCGCAGGTCGGGGATGACCAGGTCGGCGCCCTGCAGCTTGGTGGGGCCGGAGACGACCGCCGAGTGCAGGAAGTTGCGCTGGCCGAAGCGGCAGGCGCTGCCGCCCAGGCACTCGCGGTACAGCTGGATGTGAGCACCCATCTGGTTGAGCGCCGAGGTGAAGCCGAGCCGGGACTCGTAGACCGTCTCGTGGACGATCGAGAGGCCGGAGGCCTGCGTCAGGGCCACGACCAGCGGCTGCTGCCAGTCGGTCTGGAAGCCGGGGTGGACGTCGGTCTCCAGCGCGATGGCGTTGAGCGGGCCGCCCGGGTGCCAGAAGCGGATGCCGTCGTCGTCGATCTCGAAGGCGCCGCCGACCTTCCGGTACGTGTTCAGGAAGGTCATCATCGAGCGCTGCTGGGCGCCGCGCACGTAGATGTTGCCGCCGGTCGCCAGGGCCGCGGAAGCCCAGGAGGCGGCCTCCAGGCGGTCCGGGAGCGCCTTGTGGTTGTAGCCGCCGAGACGCTCGACACCGGTGATCCGGATGGTCCGGTCGGTGTCCATGGAGATGATCGCGCCCATCTTCTGCAGTACGCAGATGAGGTCCTCGATCTCCGGCTCCACGGCGGCGTTGCTGAGCTCGGTGACGCCCTCGGCCAGGACGGCCGTCAGCAGCACCTGCTCGGTCGAGCCGACCGAGGGGTAGGGCAGGCGGATCTTGCAGCCGCGCAGCCGCTGCGGGGCCTCCAGGTACTGGCCGCCCTCGCGCTTCTCGATGGTCGCGCCGAACTGGCGGAGCACCTCGAAGTGGAAGTCGATGGGCCGGCCGCCGATGTCGCAGCCGCCGAGGCCCGGGATGAAGGCGTGGCCGAGGCGGTGCAGCAGCGGACCGCAGAAGAGGATCGGGATGCGCGACGAGCCCGCGTGGGCGTCGATGTCGGCGACGTTCGCGCTCTCGACGTGGGAGGGGTCGAGCACCAGCTCGCCCGGCTCCTCGCCGGGACGGACCGTCACCCCGTGCAGCTGGAGCAGCCCGCGGACGACCCGGACGTCACGGATGTCGGGAACGTTGCGCAGTCGGCTGGGTTCACTGCCGAGCAGCGCGGCGACCATGGCCTTGGGCACGAGGTTCTTCGCACCGCGGACTCGGATCTCGCCCTCGAGCGGGGTGCCGCCGTGGACAAGCAGTACATCGTCACTGATGCCGGTCATGAATCTCGCGTTCCGGAGAGTGGATGGGCGGGGGGCGAGTGACAAGGGTAAGGGCCACCACCCCCTTGTTCGTAAGGGTGACGTGGCCGTAGGACTGTAAGGAATTCGGTACAACACCCTCCGTATCCACCACATGGCGGAGCGTCGCGTTCCGGCTGCGCCGCCCACGCGCCCTCCTCGCTGCTGCCGTGCGCCCTGAGCTGCGTGCGATTCGATCTCGCCGTCGGCTCCCCGCGACGGGCGAATGTGCGGGATCATGTCGGCATGACCGAGGTGTCCTCCCTCACAGGGCAGCTGCTCGTGGCCACCCCCGCCCTCGCGGACCCGAACTTCGACCGCGCGGTGGTGCTCCTGCTCGACCACGACGAGCAGGGCTCGCTCGGCGTGGTCCTCAACCGGCCGACCCCCGTGGGCGTCGGCGACGTACTGCTGCCCTGGGCGCCACTGGCGGGCGATCCGGGCGTGGTCTTCCAAGGCGGGCCCGTCGCGCTCGACTCGGCGCTCGGGGTGGCCGTCATCCCCGGCGAGGAGGGCCCGCTCGGGTGGCGCCGGGTGCACGGGGCCATAGGGCTGGTCGACCTGGAGGCGCCGCCGGAGCTGCTCGCCTCGGCGCTGGGCTCGCTGCGGATCTTCGCCGGCTACTCGGGCTGGGGCCCGGGCCAGCTGGAGGACGAGCTGGGCACCGGCGCCTGGTACGTGGTGGAGTCGGAGCCCGGCGACGTGTCCTTCCCCGACCCCGAACGGCTCTGGCGCGCGGTACTGCGCCGCCAGCGCAGCGAACTCGCGATGGTCGCCACCTATCCGGACGACCCGTCGCTCAACTGACCCGTGCGGGGATCGGTACCCTGGCTTTATGAGCACTCTTGAGCCCGAGCGCGGGACTGGTACGGGGACCCTCGTAGAACCGACGCCACAGGTGTCCCACGGCGACGGCGACCACGAGCGCTTCGCCCACTACGTCCAGAAGGACAAGATCATGGCGAGCGCGCTCGACGGCACCCCCGTCGTCGCGCTCTGCGGCAAGGTCTGGGTGCCGGGCCGGGACCCGAAGAAGTACCCGGTCTGCCCCATGTGCAAGGAGATCTACGAGTCCATGGGCCCCGGCGGGGACAAGGACAAGGGCGGCAAGGACAAGTAGTCCGTCCCACCGAGCAGAGCCCGGGCCCCCGACCGCACGCGAGTGCGGTCGGGGGCCTTTGCCGTGCACCGGTCGGGGGCTAGGGTCGGCCCGACGAGCACTCTGCGGAACAGGTGTTGCGCACTGTGCAACGAGCTGTCGCGAAGGGTTGCCGCCGCATGGACCTGATCCCCCTACCGCAGGTTGCCGTTCTCGACGAGGGCGGGCGCCGCCACGCGTTCGGGCCCGACCCCGTCCTCGACGCCGGCCCCGGCACCGAGGGCGTGGCGCGGCTGATGCGCCGGGAACTGGGCGCGGCCACCGGCTGGAGCCTGTCGGCCGCCGGGCCCGGCGGAACCGCGGACCTGCGCCTGCGCCTGGACCCGGAGTTCGGGGAGCCTGCGCGGCCCGAGTCGTACGGGATCACCGTCGACGCCGCGGGGGTCGAGCTGGTCGGCCGGAGCGCGGCCGGGCTGTTCCAGGGGTACCAGACGCTGCGGCAACTGCTGGGTCCGGACGCCTACCGCAGGGCGCCGCTGCCCGGGCGGGCGTGGAGCCTGCCGTACGTGGTGATCGCCGACGGCCCCCGCTTCGGGTGGCGCGGGCTGATGCTCGACGTGGCCCGGCACTTCATGCCCAAGGACGACGTGCTGCGCTACGTCGACCTGATCGCCGCCCACAAGCTCAACGTGCTGCACCTGCACCTGACGGACGACCAGGGCTGGCGGGTCGAGATCAAGCGCCACCCGCGGCTGACCGAGGTCGGTGCCTGGCGGGCGCGCAGCCGGTGGGGGCACCGGGCCTCGCCGCTGTGGAACGAGACCCCGCACGGCGGCTTCTACACCCAGGACGACATCCGCGAGATCGTCGCGTACGCCGCGGAGCGGCACGTACGGGTGGTTCCGGAGATCGACCTTCCGGGGCATTCGCAGGCCGCGATCGCCGCGTACCCGGAGCTGGGCAACGCCGACGTCGTGGACACCTCGGCGCTGGGCGTGTGGGACGACTGGGGGATCAACGAGAACGTGCTCGCGCCGACCGAGGCCGTGCTGCGCTTCTACGAGGGCGTCTTCGAGGAGCTGCTGGAACTCTTCCCGGCGGAGGTCTCGCCCTTCGTCCACGTGGGCGGCGACGAGTGCCCCAAGGCGCAGTGGAAGGCCTCCGCGGTCGCGCAGGAGCGGATCCGCGAGCTGGGGGTGGACGGGGAGGACGGGCTGCAGTCCTGGTTCATCCGGCACTTCGACGGCTGGCTCGCCGAGCGCGGCCGGCGGCTGATCGGCTGGGACGAGATCCTGGAGGGAGGGCTCGCGGACGGCGCGGCCGTGTCCTCGTGGCGCGGCTACGCGGGCGGGATCGCCGCCGCCGAGGCCGGGCACGACGTGGTGATGTGCCCCGAGCAGCAGGTGTACCTGGACCACCGTCAGGCGGCGGGCGGGGACGAGCCGATGCCGATCGGATACGTCCGTTCATTGGAGGACGTGTACAGGTTTGAGCCGGTACCGCCGAAGATGAGCGAGGCGGCCGCGGCCCGGGTGTTGGGCGCGCAGGCCAACGTGTGGACCGAGGTGATGGAGGACCGGGCGCGGGTCGACTACCAGACGTTCCCCCGGCTCGCGGCCTTCGCGGAGGTCGTGTGGTCCTGGCAGCCGGCCCCGGAGGAACGGGACTTCGCCTGGTTCGAGCGCCGGATGGAGGCGGCGCACTACGCGCGGCTGGACGCGCTCGGCGTCGACTACCGGCCGCCGGGCGGGCCGTTGCCGTGGCAGCGGCGTCCGGGGGTGCTCGGGCGTCCGATCGAGGGGGAGCCCCCGATCGCGTGACGATCGTGTGACGTCGGGCGGGCGACCTACGGCGCGGACGGCGGCGCCTCGGCGGGCGCACCGCCCGTGCCGGGAATCGGAACTCTGTCTGGTTTTCCTCCTATACGGGGAAAAACGGGCCGGCCGGGAGGAGGCCCCGAAGCGGCCGTGGGGAGGCCCGGAGGTGCCCCGTGACGGCCCGGCCGCCCGCCGGCCCCCGCCCCGGCCGACCCTCGCGCGGAGCGGCCCGGAAGATGTGCCAGAGTTGCCACGTCCCGGCGGTGAGCACGTACCGTACGGCGGACAGGCGTGAGCGCCGGGACCGGGACATCGGGAAGGGGCAGCTGGGTTGACCACGCACGCACCGCAAGCACCGCACGCGTCGGATGCGCCTCACGGCGCGCAGGGCCAGCATTCGGCGCAGGCCCCGCACGCGGCGCAGTCCGTGACGTTGCCGACCTCGCTCGACGAGGCCGTGGCGGCGCTCACCGCCATGCCCGCCGCCGTGCCCGTCGCCGGCGGCACCGACCTCATGGCCGCCGTCAACGCCGGGCTCCTGCGGCCCGCCGCGCTCGTCGGTCTGGGGCGGATCAACGAAATCCGCGGCTGGCAGTACCAGGACGGCCACGCGCTCCTCGGCGCCGGCCTCACCCACGCGCGCATGGGACGGCCCGACTTCGCGGCCCTGATCCCCGCGCTGGCCGCGGCCGCACGCGCAGCCGGGCCGCCGCAGATCCGCAACGCGGGCACCCTCGGCGGGAACATCGCCACGGCCGCGCCCACGGGCGACGCACTGCCCGTGCTGGCCGCGCTGGAGGCGGTGCTCCTCGTCGCCGGGCCGCTCGGTCAGCGCGAGATCCCGGTCTCGCACCTGCTGGCGGGCCGCGAGATGCTCCGGCCCGGAGAGCTGATCGGCTTCGTACGGGTGCCGCTGCTGCACGCGCCGCAGGTGTTCCTCAAGGCCACGGGCCGTACGGGGCCGGGCCGCGCGGTGGCGTCCGTGGGGCTCGTACTGGATCCCGCGCGCAGGGGGGTGCGGTGCGCGATCGGAGCGGTGGCCCCGATGCCGCTGCGTCCGCTGGAGGCCGAGCAGTGGGTGGCCTCGCTGATCGACTGGGACGGGGACCGGAGCCTGGCCCCCGAGGCGCTGGAGGCCTTCGGCGAGTACGTCGGTGCCGCCTGCGTGCCCGACCAGGGCGACCCGGTGGCTCCCGGTGTGCTGCACCTGCGGCGCACGGTGGCCGTGCTGGCACGGAGGGCCCTGGGGAGGGCGCTGACCTCATGAGCGGGAACGAGAACGAGAACGTGACCCAGGGGAACGCCGGAAACGGCGCGAACGGCGCGAACGGCACGGCGGGCTGGGGCTGGGAACCCGTCCCGCAGGGCGGCGAGTACGACTCGGACGCCACGGCCTTCGTGAAACTGCCGCAGGACATGCTGGACGCGCTCGGCACGGGGGAGCCCCTCGCGGCGCCCGGGCACGGGTACGTGCCGCCGCCGATGATCGTGCCGCTGGGCTCGGCCACCACTGACCCGAGCGCCACCGGCACCTGGACGATCCCGGTGCAGTGGCCCGAGGCGGGTGGCTCCGGCCAGGGCGACCCGGGTTCCGCTCCCGCGCCCACGCCCGCGCCGGTGGGCGGGCCGATCCCGGCGTCGGTCCCGATCCCGGCCGCGGTGGCGGCGGCTTTCGCCGAAGCCGAGCCGGAGCAGGCGCAGCCGCCGGTGCACGACCCCGGGGCGACGGCGGAGTGGCGGTTCCAGGACGAGGCCTCGACGGGGCAGTGGGCGGTGCCGGCGTACTCGGAGTACGCGGAGTACGGGGAGTACGGCGGGATGCCGGGGGCACCCGGAACGCCCGGCCTCTCCGGAGCGTCCGGACTTCACGATCAGCAGGGTGACTTCAGGCCGTCGGCGGAGCCGAGCGCGCCGGCCGCCGACTGGAGCCAGGCCCCGGCGACGCTGCCGGGCGGCGCCCCGGCGCCGTGGGCGTATCCGACCCAGGACACGGGCGCGCTGCCCGGCACGCTCCCGGGCACCGACGCGGCCGCGGCCGCGTCGGCCGCCGCTGCCGCCGCCACCGCGGCGACCTCCGGACGGCTGCTCGGCGGCCCCGGGGTGGGCACCGCGCCGCGCGGCCCGAGGGTGCTGGGCGGCCCGGGCGTGGGCACCCCGCTCCCGGAGGACGAGCCGGCGCACCCGACCCCGCACGACATCGAGGCCGCCCACGGCGCGGCGCAGGACCCGGCCGAGGGGGCGCGGGCGTCGGAGCACGCGGAGTTCGGGGGGCACGCCGCGTTCGGCGGGCCCGGCGGGCACGCGGGGTTCGACGGGCACGCGGAGTACGGCGGGCACGCGGGCCACGGGGAGCGCGCGGAGCACGGGGAAGGCGCGGGGTACGCGGGGGGCGCGGACCGAGCCGGCCACACCGGGCACGTGGGTCACACGGGTCACACGGGTCACGCGGGTGAGGCCGGGCACGCGGAAGGTGTGGGTCACTCCGAGCACGTGGGTCACGCGGGTCACTCCGAGCATGTGGGTCACACCGGCCACATCGACCTCACCGGCCTCGCCGGCCTTGCCGAAGGCGCCGAGCACGTGGGTCAGCCCGGGCAGGCCGAGTACACCGGTCACACGGGCCAGACCGGCCACATGGGCCACACCGCGCACAGCGGCCACACCCCGCACAGCGGGCACACCGAGTTCGTGCCGCCGTCCGGAAGCACCGACGGACGCGGCTTCGACGCCTTCGGGCACGCGGCCGAGCCGGCCCCGGCGGAGCCCCTGCCGGTACCCGTCGAGGCCCCGGCCGCCGCACCCGCGACGGACGCCGCCGACGCGGGTCCGGACGCTCCCGAGGAGGAGCCCCGGCCCGAGCCCGCCGAGTCCGCCGCCACCGCCGACGCCGACGAAGCCGGTCCGGTCGACACCGCCCCGTCCCCGACGGACGCCGCCGCCCCGCCCGCGCCGGACGGGGACGCCGCCGACAGTGCCCTGTCACCCCCGGCCGAGGACCCCACCGGAGGTGTCCCGGCCGAGGGGCCGTCGTACGAAGAAGAGAACGAGCACCCCCAGGCCTCCTACGTCCTGCGCGTGAACGGCGCCGACCGTCCCGTCACCGGGGCCTGGATCGGCGAGTCCCTGCTCTACGTGCTGCGCGAGCGCCTCGGCCTCGCCGGGGCCAAGGACGGCTGCTCGCAGGGCGAATGCGGGGCGTGCGCCGTACAGGTCGACGGCCGACTCGTCGCCTCCTGCCTGGTCCCGGCGGCGACGGCCGCCGGCAGCGAGGTCCGTACCGTCGAAGGTCTCGCGACGGACGGGGAACTCTCGGACGTTCAGCAGGCGTTGTGCAGGTCGGGCGCGGTGCAGTGCGGGTTCTGCGTGCCCGGCATGGCGATGACCATCCACGACCTGCTGGAGGGCAACCACGCTCCCAGCGAGCTGGAGACCCGCCAGGCGCTCTGCGGCAACCTCTGCCGCTGCTCCGGCTACTCGGGGGTCGTCGACGCCGTGCGCGAGGTCGTGGCCGAGCGCGAGGCGACCGCGGCCGCCGAGGCAGCGGCACCGGGTTCGTCGGAGCCGCGCATTCCGCACCAGGCAGCGCCCGGCGAGGGCGGCATCCACCACGGAGGCACGGCGTGAGCGGGCAGGACGCGGCGACGGCGACGACGACGCTGAACACGATGGTGACCGCCCTGGCGGCGCCCACCGACGCCGCCGACGGGCAGGTCCCCCGCGGAATCGGTGCCTCCGTCCCCTCCGCCGACACCCGGGCCAAGACCGAGGGCACCTTCCCCTACGCCGCCGACCTGTGGGCCGAGGGCCTCCTGTGGGCCGCCGTGCTGCGCTCCCCGCACGCCCACGCCCGGATCCTCTCCATCGACACCGCGGCCGCCGCCGCCATGCCCGGCGTCCGCGCCGTCGTCACCCACGCCGACGTCCCCGGCGCCACCACGCACGGCCGCCGCATCGCCGACCGGCCCGTCTTCGCGCACGACGTGGTCCGCCACCACGGCGAGCCCATCGCCGCCGTCGCCGCCGACCACCCCGACACCGCGCGCCTCGCCGCCGCCGCCATCGCCGTCGAGTACGAACTCCTCGACGCGGTCACCGACCCCGAGCAGTCCTTCGGCGCCGCCCCGCTGCACCCCGACGGCAACCTCATCCGGCACATCCCGCTCCGCTACGGCGACCCCGAGGCCACCGGCGAGGTCGTCGTCGAGGGCCTCTACCGGATCGGCCGCCAGGACCCCGCGCCCATCGGCGCCGAGGCCGGGCTGGCCGTGCCGCGCCCCGACGGCGGCGTCGAGCTGTACACCGCCTCGACCGACCCGCACACCGACCGCGACCTGGCCGCCGCCTGCTTCGGCCTCGAACCGGACCGGGTGCGCATCGTCGTCACCGGCGTGCCCGGCGCGACGGCCGACCGCGAGGACGCCGCCTTCCAGCTCCCGCTCGGCCTCCTGGCCCTGCGTACGGGCTGCCCGGTCAAGCTGGCCGCGACCCGCGAGGAGTCCTTCCTCGGCCACACCCACCGCCACCCGACCCTGCTGCGCTACCGCCACCACGCGGACGCGGAGGGGCGGCTGGTCAAGGTCGAGGCGCAGATCCTGATGGACGGCGGCGCGTACGCCGACTCGTCCTCCGAATCCCTGGCCGCGGCGGTCGCGTTCGCCTGTGGCCCGTACGTCGTCCCGCACGCCTTCGTCGAGGGCTGGGCGGTCCGTACGAACAACCCTCCCTCCGGTCACGTCCGCGGCGAAGGCGCCATGCAGGTCTGCGCGGCGTACGAGGGCCAGATGGACAAGCTCGCCGCGGCCCTCGGCATCGACGGCGCGGAACTGCGCATGCGCAACGTCCTGGCCACGGGCGACCTGCTCCCCACCGGCCAGACGGTCACCTGCCCGGCCCCCGTGGCCGAACTCCTGCGCGCGGTCCGCGACTTCGAGCTGCCCGCCCTCCCGAAGGACACCCCGGAGGACGAGTGGCTGCTGCCGGGCGGCCCGGAGGGCGCGGGCGAGCCGGGCGCGGTGCGGCGGGGCGTCGGCTACGGGCTCGGCATGGTGCACATGCTCGGCGCCGAGGGCACCGACGAGGTCTCCACCGCCACCGTGAAGGTGGTCAACGGCGCGGCCACGGTCATCTGCGCGGCCGTCGACACCGGCCAGGGCTTCGCGACCCTCGCCCGCCAGATCGTCCAGGAGGTCCTGGGCGTCGACGAGGTGACGACTGCCCCGGTCGACACGGACCAGCCGCCGGCGGGAGCGGCGGCGCACGGCCGCCACACGTGGGTGTCGGGCGGCGCCGTCGAACGCGCCGCGAAGATGGTCCGCACGCAGCTCCTCCAGCCGATGGCGCACAAACTCGGCATGTCCACGGAGCTCCTGCAGATCGCGGACGGCCGGATCACGTCGTACGACGGCGCCTTCTCCATGACGGTCGCGGAGGCCATAGAGGGCAAGGAGCTCTGGGCGACGGCCCAGTGCCGCCCCCACCCCACGGAACCCCTGGACGCCGACGGCCAGGGCGACGCCTTCGTCGGCCTCGCCTTCTGCGCGATCCGCGCGGTGGTGGACGTGGACATCGAACTCGGCTCGGTCCGCGTGGTCGAACTCGCCGTGGCCCAGGACGTGGGCCGCATCCTCAACCCCCGCCAGCTGGAAGCCCGTATCGAAGCGGGAGTCACGCAGGGCGTGGGCGCGGCCCTGACCGAAAACCTCCGCACGGTCTCGGGCCTGGTACGCCACCCGGACCTGACGGGCTACGCCCTGCCGACGGCGCTGGACGCGCCGGTGGTCCGCATCGTCAAACTGGTCGAGGAGCGTGACGTGGTGGCCCCGTTCGGCGCGAAGGCGGCGAGCGCGGTCCCCGTGGTGACGGCCCCGGCGGCAGTGGCCTCGGCGGTACGCGCGGCCACGGGCCGCCCGGTGAACAGGCTCCCGATCCGGCCATCGGCGGCGGTCGCGGTGCCCAACTCGTGACCGTGTGACCCGCATTGCACGTGCAACCCGGACTTGGGGCTGTCGGTGCCGATCGCTAGAGTGATCGGTCAGAGTGTGTACGCGCGCGTGTGAATACGAGTGAATGCGAGTGAACGCGCGCGAACGGGGACGGGGAGCGGCGCTGACGAGCGCCGCGACCACGGGGAGACGGGGAGTCGGGGAGACCAACGTGGCAGAGGACAACGGGGTAGATCTGTTGGGGGCCGGCATCGCGGCGGGCGTGGCGAGCGGGATCGCCGCGCAGGCGGCCGCGCAGGGCGCCGCGGCGGCACTGCGGATCCAGTACGACAGTCTGAAGGACTATCAGAAACTGGTGGGCGACCTCTTGACGAAGCTCGAGGGGTCCTCGGCGCATTACGGGAGGCTGGAGGACGGCAAGCTGTCGGCTTCAGCCCTGGGCGACTTCACCGAGGCCACCAAGCTCTACAACTCGTACCACACCGTTCACACGGAGCTGCAGAAGCTGTCCAAAGGGCTGTCGGTGCAGATCGAGGCCCTGGGTCTCGCCGTCCAGTTCGCGGGCAAGAGCTTTGCCGACGTGGATGAGGAGACCAAGCAGCGCATGGGCGCCCTCGCCAAGCAGGCCAAGGCCGAGTACGTCCCTGACCGTGACCCGTACGCGGACAAGACGGGTGGCGGATCGCAAGCCACGCCGAACAGTCCGCAGCCGAACGGGACGAAGAAGGGCGGCGTTCTCGGATGACGAATTTTGAGGTCTACACGCACGCACAGCTTCACGCGATGGCCACTGCGATCGACCCGGCAGCGGTCACTGCGCTGGGAACGCAGCTCGCCGATGCCGCCAAGACGATCGAGGAGATCGGGAACAAGCTCAAGGACCACAAGGTCACGGGCTGGGAAGGCGAATCGGCCGAAGCGTTCAAGAACTGGGTGAGCCAGGCGGGGAGCGCCACGCTGGTGCTGGCCGACTACAGCGCGGACAGCGGCAAGAGCATGGTCCATGCGGCTCAGGTCATGGGCGAGGTCAAGGGGACTGACGGTAGGGAGGGCAACATGCCTCCTTACGACCCAGGTACCGAGGCGAGCCTCAAGGAAGACCTCGAACTGTCCCGCAAGTACCACAACGATCCGGATGCGGTGAAGCTCGGCCAGGACGCGTGGCGGAGGCTGAACGGAGACCACGCGCGGGCCGTGGACGCGATGAACAAGTTGGCCGGGGCGTACGACCAGTCGACCGTGGAGATGAACAAGGCGCAGGCGAACGCCCCGACGTTTCCGATGGTGCCGCTGGTGATCATGCCTGACCAGCGCTACGGCCAAGAGGATCTGGCGAGGCCCGGGGGAGGGGCTGGTGGGGGATACGGCTTGGCCGGTCACTCGTACGGACCGTCTAGCTCGGGCAGCGTTCCGTCTTCGAACGAGCCCGGGTCGGTGTCAGGGCATCGGCCGCAGTCGGACGGCTTGGTTCCGTCGGTGCCCGTCCCGGGAATCCCGGACAGCAAGGTTGACGTGGGCCTCGACTCCGTCGGCACGCTCCCGGACCGGACCGTGCCGCCGGTGACTACCCCGCCCAGTGGGCCGCTGCCCACCGGGCCGGGCCCCAGCCTTCCCCTTCCCGGTCCCATGGCTCCGCCCGTGGGACTTCCGGCGGTCGGCGGCCTGAAGGGGCCTGGCCTGGGCACAGGGCCCGGACTCGGCCCGTACCCGCGTCTGACGGGTCCCGGTGGACCGGGAGGCAAGGTCGGCCTCATGCAGCCGGGCATGCCTCCGCGCGACACCGGCATCGTGGGCGGGCGCCCCGTGACGTCCAATGGCCCCGGCTCGGGCCTTCCGCGCGGCACGGTCATCGGTGAAGGATCCCAGGCCGGCCGCGGCATGGGCGGCCCGATGGGCGGCGGTGCTCACGGTGGTGGCGCAGGCGGAGTCTCGGGGGGCCGCCGACTGGCTTCCGAGCCGGGAGGTATCGTCGGCGGGCGCCAGTCCGCGGCCGGTCGTCCGATCGCGGGCGGTAAGCCGTTCACCCAGGGCGGCTCGGGACTGGTTCGGAACGGCGCTGTTGGCGCGGGTACGCACGCGCCGGCCAAGCGACGGGACGACCAGGGTGGCGAACGCCCCGACTACCTGGTCGAAGACGAAGAGACCTGGCAGGGCAACCGTCGTGTTGCTCCGCCGGTGATCGACTGAGCAGAACGGACATTGCACGGGATGCGCATGCGTAAGGCGACCTCAGCCCTGGTGGGCCTCCTGCTGGCCGGGGTCGCCGCGACCCCGGCCCACGCGGAGACCATCCGATCGCAGCAATGGCATCTCGACGCCATGAAGGCCGACGAGATCTGGAAGATCGCCACGGGGAAAGGTGTCACCGTCGCGGTGATCGACGATGGGATCCAAGAGATTCCCGAACTGGCCGGTCAGATTGTCCCTGGTAAGGATTTCACGCCGTCTGGCGGCGACGGTGACGGGCATGCTGACAACAGCGGTCACGGCACGGGCATCTCTGCCATGATCGCCGGAACGGGGAAACATCCGAGTGGTGACGGTGGCTATGGGCTTGCGCCTGGCGTCAAAATTCTTCCGCTCCGCGTTGCCAACAACCAACTGAAGACACCGACCTGGGCTGCGGCAATCCGTTATGCGGCGGACTCCGACGCCAAGGTCATCAACATCTCTCTCGGTATCGGTGGCAAGCCGGAGGATGATTTGGTGCGGGCCGAGGCGGTGAGGTATGCGCTCTCGAAGGGCAAGCTGATCTTTGCGGCTGTCGGCAATTCCGGGGACACGGACAACACGCTTGAGTACCCAGGTGCGACCCCCGGGGTAGTTGGCGTGGCAGCGGTGGATTCCACCGGCGAGCCGACCAAGGAGTCGCAGCACGGCCCCCAGGTGGATATGGCCGCACCGGGTATGGACATCGTCACGGCTTGCGCGGGCAAGACAGGGCTCTGTAAAACCCACGGCACCAGTGACTCCTCCGCCCTCGCCTCCGCCTCCGCCGCCCTCCTCTGGTCCGCCCACCCCAACTGGACCAACAATCAGGTCCTCCGCGTCCTGCTGAACACGGCTGGCAAGCCCGTCGACGGCAGCCAGCGCAACGACTACGTCGGCTACGGCATCGTCCGCCCCCGTGTAGCCCTGCAGAACCCCGGCGACCCCGGTCCGGCCGACGTCTACCCCCTCCCCGACCTGGCGGCGGCCGCCTCCGGATCCAAGACCCCCTCGGGCTCTCCGGACGCCAAGGCTCCCAGCTCGACCGCGTCCGCCCCCGCCGCCCAAGCGGACGAGAAGAAGGACGGCAGTCTCCTTCCCTGGATCGGCCTCGGCCTGGGAGCCTGCATGCTGATCGGCGGCGCCGTCACCGCGGTCGTCGTACGCCGTAGCCGCTGACACCTCCTCAACCCCCACTCCCCCCCCACGACCTGATACACACAGGAGTTCACGCGATGTCGTTCGACGAGGAATGGTCGGCGGCGCGCGCCACGGCCGCGGCCAATGTCTCCATGCGGTTGAACCACGTGCCGATGGACCCCGGCGGCAGTGGCGGTGGGGACCTGGAGCTCAATCAGGACCACATCGGCGCGATCGGTTCCGAGGCCTTCAAGTTGCACAGCCGCCTCCAGACCGATGGGAAGCACGCCGCGACCGCGACCACCGAGGCGGCGGGTGCGCTCACGAAGGAGAACTTCGCGAGTGGGGCGGCGCTGGCGAAGGTCAACAGCACTTGGGAGAGCCAGGTGAAGACCCTCGTGGCCGCCTGCGCGAACATCTCAAACGGTCTGAACTACTCGCTCAAGTCCCACGCCCAGGACGAGCAGCAGCTCCAGGCCGACTTCACCGCGTCCGCCATCGACAAGTACCTGAAGTAGGCCCCCCACCATGCTGACGTACGAGAACGTGATGCACGCCCCGCTGGACAAGCTCCAGACGGCGGCCACCGACTGGAAGGCCATGGCCGACAAGCTGGACGAGATGGCCGAGGCCGCTCGCAACGGCATGAAGGCGAAGTCCGACAAGGCGGAGTGGAACGGGGTCACGGCCGGGGTCGGCCGGGCGTTCGTCGACAAGACGGCCAAGGAGTTCGAGGACGCCGCCAAGGAGGCCAAGGGCGTGCACGCCCTTCTCGCCGACGCGCACACGACCTTCAAGGCCGCCCAGGAGCAGCTGAAGAAGCTTGCCGCGGACGCCCCGGCGGCAGGCTTCCAGGTCGACGCCACGGGACGGGTCACGGCCATCCCGCTCGCCACGGAGGGCGAGCGGAACGCCGCCCGCCACGACCCGGACTACCAGCAGTCCCTGCGCGAGAACCGCGACGCCTGGCAGACCCGCATCAACCGGGCCGTCGAGGACGCCCAGGACGCCGACGACTCCCTCGTCCGCGCCTTCCAGGCGAACGTGACCGATGAACACGACTTCAGCGGACCGAAGTTCAACACGCTCGACGCCGAGCAGGCGGACCGCGCCGCGGACCTGATGAAGAAGCTCAGCAAGGAGCCGGGCGGGGTTGCGCGTAACCCCGAGGCGCTGCGCGAGCTGGAGGACCTGCTCGACGACAACCGCAACGACCCCGAGTTCGCTCCTGACTTCTACCGCAGGCTCGGCCCCGAGGGCACGCTGGAGGCGTACGCGAAGCTGTCCATCGACGCTTCGACCCTGGGCGACGCGGGCCGGGACCGGCTGCTGATGGTCGGCAACATCCAGAACGACATGGGCGCGATGCTGGGGCTCGCCACCCAGAAGGACTCGCCCAACCACCTGGACGCGGCCTGGACGAACGACCTGATGAAGGCCGGCCGCAAGGAGATTCACGTCACCGGCGATCTGACGAGCAAGATCTACGGTTACCAGGCGCTGGGCGCGCTGCTCCACGAGGGCAAGTACGACAAGGAGTTCCTGACCTCGGTCGGCCGGGACATGGTCGCGTTCGACCGGGAGCACGCGAAGGAGTGGGAGCACGGGGCCCCGTACGACCCGAAGACGGTGCTCAGCCAGGCCAAGGACGGCAGCCGCGGTTTCTATCCGCTGACGGGCCTGATGGACGCGATGTCCCACAACCCGGACGCGGCGACGGCCTTCTTCAACGAGCCGGTCCGCCAGGACAGCAACGGCGACGGCATCGTGACGGCGGCCGACAAGGCCGTGGACGGGCAGCACGGCAAGGCCCGGGGCATGGTCGACTACATGCTGGACAAGGAGTCGTGGGCCGACGCCTTCGACCGCGCCCCCGGCCACCCCTACGGCGAAGCCGGCCCGGCCCAGGACGCGCTCGGCTCCGCCTTGGAGGCGGCGGTCAGCGGGCGCGCGGCGGGCGACGAGGACGCGAAGCCGGTGCCGCACACCAAGGAGATGGCGTCGATCATGGAGCGCGTCGTCGAGAAGATCGGCGACGACCCGTCCCTGGTGGCGCAGGACCCGGACGACGAGGACAAGAAGCCGCGCCTGGGCCCCATGGCGGGGCACTTGGGCAACATGGCGGCGGAGTACATCCCGGACCTCCAGGCGTCCGCCGAGAACGGCGGGAACCAGATTAAGGTCAGCGGCACCATGGCCGAATTCGACGAGGCGACGGTCTCCCGCTTCCTCGGAGGGGTCGCTCAGGATCCCGGGGCCTACGGTGCGATCACCAACGCCAACCAGGCGTTCACGGCGGTCCTGGTCAACGACGTCGTCCAGCACCACGGCCAGTACACGCAACTGTCCGAGGCGGTGGAACTCGCCGTGCAGCCCGGTGGGCAGATCGCGGGCATGATGACGGAGGCCCGTGCCCAGGGCATGCACGGCGAGACAGCCCACGCGAACGAGGAGTACGTGAAGGGCGTCGAGGACGGGGCCAAGTGGATCAACCGCGGTATTTCGGCCGCCGGCGGCAAGTACCTGGAAATGGTGCCGTTGGCCGGTGACATTGTGGAGTGGGTCCAGGAGGACGTCACCGAGTACTTCGTCGACGGGGCGAAGGACGAGGGCAAGGAGAAGACCGCGGAGACCGAAAAGGCGGTGGCCGAGATGTACTCGAAGGCGGACCGCGGTGTCAGCAAGTCGGCCGAGGAAGCGGTCCGCAGCGCTGCCATCGGCTCGGGTCTGTCCCAGCGGGACATCGACACGCTCGCTGGTGCGGCGTCCAAGGAGTCCTCGGTCGCCCACACGGTCGGTCGCGGCCTGGTGGACAGCTCGAAGGGTGGTTCCTGATGGGCATGGCGAGTTCGTTGCGAGTCGTCGCCGTCGTGGCGGCGGCCGGTGCTTTGCTGGCGGGCTGCTCGGAAAAGAAGGAGAAGGCCACGGCTCCCGAGGCGCCGGCGAGGGTGTGCTGGGACGCGTTCGACAGCAAGACGGTCCTCCCCCTTCTGGGCACCGGAAAGAAGGTGACGGAGGACACGCGGGATGCCTTCGCGCTGCCCGCCGATCTCAAGACGGTCACCTGCCGGGTCGGGGTGGACGGGGCAACGACGCTGACCGGACAGGTCAGCCGTAAGCCGCTGGGATCCGATGCGTTCTGGCAGGCCTTCGACCCCCTCCATCCCGCCAAGCTCGACTTCGGGCGCAAGGGCCTGGTGTGGGACTTCGGTGCGACGCTCCTCTACACCTGTCGGACCCCCACGGAGTCCTTCGAGCTGGAGCTGGAGATCAGCCACAATCCGACGGACATGAAGAGCGCGGAGGTGAGGGCGCTGAACACCCGGCTCATGAAGGACTTCCAGGACTTCACCCGCAAGCAGTTGAACTGCGCCCCCTGACGACGACGGCCACGGCGAACGGCGTAACCGGCTTCGCAGGTTCGTGCCGGCCAGGTGGGGCTGAGGGTGCGCGCCACACCGCGGCAACGGTGCCACTGATCCTCGGTGTCCCCTGGCAGGCTGCGGCAACCCCACGACGGCAGTGCCTGCGGAGCCGTGCGCCAAAATGCGCCGATTTGCGGGAATTGCTAGTTTGGAATAGCGAGGGCAGGCCCAGCGATCCAGGCCTGTCCGACGGGCCGTGTGACCGACCCCGCGCTCGCACCTGACAGCACTGCAATCCGAATGGGGCAACGTGACGTGCCGTCGACATGGGTGCGGATCGAGCTGATCAGTGCCCCAACCGAGTCAATCCGTGAAAGGGAATCCGAATGCGCATTCGACGAATCTTCGCCGCCGTCATCGCCGCGGCAGCCCTCGCCGGACTCGGCCTCTCAGGCGTCGCCACCGCCGCCGCCACCGCACAGGGTGCCCCATCCGTCGTCACGCCTTCTGAGTGCAAGCAGGGTGGAGGAACGGCCGATCTGACGGCCAACGTCTGCAAGGGCGGTATGTACGACGGGGAGCAGGTCGACTAGAACCCACAACCCGCTTGCTGTCCGAGGGGGAAGACCAAGAGGGCGGCACCCCCTCCGGGGGTGCCGCCCTCTTGGTCCGCCTGGTCAGGCGGCCTTTCGTCGAAGCCGTGACCGGAATCGAACCGGCGTAACTCGCTTTGCAGGCGAGTCCCTCAACCACTCGGGCACACGGCTGTGTGGTGGTGATGGACATGACCGTATGGGGGTCCGCGGCGGCGGGGAAGGGTTTCCCGTGGGGTGCAATGTGACTGCCATACGGCGTTCACAGTCCGGGGAAGGGCAAGGGGGACCAGGGCCAAAGGCTGAGGGCGGGATCCGCCTAATTGACAGGGTCGAAAAGTGGTCACGCGCCTTACTCTGGGGCGATGAGTGCCCTTGAACGCCGCCTGCCCCGGATATCGCCGCCCCGCCCGGCCCCCTCGCCGGGCGGGGTTCTCGGGCCCGCGTACCGGACGCTCAGTGTCGGGATCATCTCCGTCGTCTTCCTGATCGCCTTCGAGGCCACCGCCGTCGGTACGGCCATGCCCGTCGCCGCGCGGGAGCTGGACGGGATCGGGCTGTACGCCTTCGGGTTCTCCGCCTACTTCACCACCAGCCTGTTCGGGATGGTCCTGTCCGGGCAGTGGGCCGACCGGCAGGGCCCGCTGCGGCCGCTGACCGTCGGGATCGGGGCCTTCGCCGCCGGGCTGGTGTGTTCCGGGACCGCCCAGGTCATGGGGGTGTTCGTGGTCGGGCGGGCCGTGCAGGGCTTCGGGGGCGGGCTGGTCATCGTCGCGCTGTACGTGGTGGTGAGCAGGGCGTACGAGGAACGGCTGCGGCCCGCGATCATGGCGGCCTTCGCCGCGAGCTGGGTGGTGCCTTCGATCGTCGGGCCGCTGGCGTCCGGGACCGTCACCGAGCACCTCGGCTGGCGGTGGGTGTTCCTCGGGATCCCGGTCCTGGTGGTCGTGCCGCTGTGCGTGGCGCTGCCCGCCATCCGGCGGACCGCCTCCGGGCCCGTGGGCGGCGAACCCGTGGCCTTCGACCGGCGGCGGATCCGGCTGGCCTTCGGGATCTCGCTGGGGGCGGGGCTGCTGCAGTACGCCGCCCAGGACCTGGAGTGGTGGTCCCTGGTGCCGGGTGCGGTCGGCGCGGCCCTGCTCGTGCCCGCCGTGCTGGGGCTGCTGCCGCGCGGGACCTACCGGGCGCGGCGCGGGCTGCCGTCGGTGGTGCTGCTGCGCGGGGTGGCCGCGGGGTCGTTCATCGCGGCGGAGAGCTTCGTACCGCTGATGCTGGTGACCCAGCGCGGCCTGAGCCCGACCATGGCCGGGTTCTCGCTCGCGCTCGGCGGGGTGACCTGGGCGGGCGGCTCGTGGGTGCAGTCGAAGGGGCGGATGGCCCCGTACCGGGAGCGGCTGATGGTGGCCGGGATGGTGATGGTGGCGCTGGCCATCGCCACGGCGCCGGCCGTGCTGATCGCGGCCGTCCCGGTGTGGACGGTGGCGCTGTCCTGGGCGGTCGGCTGCCTGGGCATGGGCCTGGTGATCGGCTCCACGAGCGTGCTGCTGCTGAAGCTGTCGGCGCCGCGGGAGGCCGGGGCGAACTCGGCGGCCCTGCAGATCTCCGACGCGCTGGCCAACGTGGTGCTGCTGGCGGCCGGGGGCGCCGCGTTCGCCGCGCTGGGCGGGGGAGCGGTGGGCGCCGGCCACGAGGTCGCCGCGGGAGGCGGCGCCGCGCACCCGGCGGCGTTCCTGGTGGTGTTCCTGCCGATGGCGTGCGTGGCACTGGTGGGGGCGTGGGTCTCGACCCGGGTGGACGGGGAGAAGGCGGCCGTTCCCGCCTAGGGCCTGTCGTCGGACTCCCGTCGTCGGACTCCCGTCGTCGCCCGAGGGTGGCCCCGCGGCGTCTGGCGCGGGCTCTCGGTGCGGCCGGAACAGCCGTGCCCAACAGCTGTGCCCAACAGCCGTGCCCAACAGCCGTTCCCGGCCGCCCGTTGAGACGCCGGTGTGACCCTCGCCGCACCGCCCGAGGTCACGGGCCTGTCCCTCCGCGAGGGGCGGGTCCGGCCCGGTAGGGTGGCCCGGTTGTCCTACGTACGACTGTTGAACTGCCGAGAGCGACGAACCGGGGACCGTGACTACTACCGCCTCCCACCACCTCTCACCCGCCTTCCCCGGCCGTGCGCCGTGGGGCACCGCCAGCAAGCTGCGTGCCTGGCAGGAGGGTGCCCTGACCCGGTACATCGAGACGCAGCCGCGTGACTTCCTCGCGGTCGCGACCCCCGGCGCAGGCAAGACCACCTTCGCGCTGACCCTCGCCTCGTGGCTGCTGCACCACCACGTCGTGCAGCAGATCACCGTGGTCGCGCCGACCGAGCACCTGAAGAAGCAGTGGGCGGAGGCGGCGGCCCGGATAGGCATCCGGCTGGACCCCGAGTACTCCGCGGGACCGCTCAGCAAGGACTACCACGGCGTCGCCGTCACCTACGCCGGCGTCGGCGTGCGGCCGATGCTGCACCGCAACCGCTGCGAGCAGCGCAAGACCCTCGTGATCCTCGACGAGATCCACCACGCCGGCGACTCGAAGTCCTGGGGCGAGGCCTGCCTGGAGGCCTTCGACCCGGCGACCCGACGGCTCGCGCTGACCGGTACGCCCTTCCGGTCCGACACCAACCCGATCCCCTTCGTGACCTACGAAGAGGGCAACGACGGGATCCGGCGCTCTTCCGCCGACTACACCTACGGCTACGGCAACGCGCTCGGCGACGGCGTCGTCCGGCCCGTGATCTTCCTGTCCTACAGCGGCAACATGCGCTGGCGCACCAAGGCCGGCGACGAGATCGCCGCCCGCCTCGGCGAGCCGATGACCAAGGACGCCATCTCGCAGGCCTGGCGCACGGCCCTCGACCCGCGCGGCGACTGGATGCCGAACGTGCTGCGCGCCGCCGACCAGCGCCTGACCGAGGTCAGGAAGGGCATCCCGGACGCCGGCGGCCTCGTCATCGCCTCCGACCAGGACTCGGCGCGCGCCTACGCCAAGCTGATCCGCGAGATCACGGGCACGAAGGCGACCCTCGTCCTCTCCGACGACACCGGCGCCTCGAAGAACATCGACACCTTCAGCGGCAACGACGACCGCTGGATGGTCGCGGTCCGCATGGTGTCCGAGGGCGTCGACGTACCGCGCCTCGCGGTGGGCGTGTACGCGACGACGATCTCGACCCCGCTGTTCTTCGCCCAGGCGGTCGGCCGCTTCGTGCGATCACGCAGGCGTGGCGAGACCGCATCCGTGTTCCTTCCGACCATTCCTTATCTCCTCGGTTTCGCCAATGAGATGGAAGTCGAGCGCGACCACGTCCTCGACAAGCCCAAGAAGCAGGGCGAGGAGGATCCGTACGCCGAGTCCGAGAAGGAGATGGACGAGGCGAACAAGCAGGAGGACGAGGACACCGGCGAGGACGAGCAGATGTCCTTCGAGGCGCTGGAGTCCGACGCGGTCTTCGACCGGGTGCTGTACGACGGCGCCGAATTCGGCATGCAGGCGCACCCCGGCAGCGAGGAGGAGCAGGACTACCTCGGCATCCCCGGGCTGCTGGAGCCGGACCAGGTGCAGATGCTGCTCCAGAAGCGGCAGTCGCGGCAGATCGCGCACAGCCGCCGCAGGCCGGACTCCGAGGCGGACCTGCTGGAGCTCCCCGCGGACCGGCGCCCCGTGGTCTCCCACAAGGAGCTGCTGGAGCTGCGCAAATCGCTGAACACGATGGTCGGCGCGTACGTCCACCAGAGCGGCAAGCCGCACGGCGTGATCCACACCGAGCTGCGCCGGGTCTGCGGCGGGCCGCCGAGCGCGGAGGCGACGGCGGGGCAGATCCGGGAGCGGATCAAGAAGGTGCAGGAGTGGGCCACCCGGATGCGGTGAGCGCGGCCGCGGTCGCGGTCCGGGTGGGGTGAGCGGGCCACGGCCTCGGCTGCGGCCGCCCCCGTCGGGCGTTACGGAGAGTGACGGATTTCGGGGCGGAGCATCGTACGGACGACGGCCCTTCCGGACCCCCGGACCGCCTGTGCGGTCCTACAGGAGGGCGCGGGCGGGCGAGCGGCGAAACGGTCCGGCAGGCCTTCAGGAACCGGCATAAACGGGTTGTAGGCGCCCGGATTCTGGACGAGGCCTTCCGCTGAGCGGACCTGCTCGCTAATGTCCCCGCATCAACGCACCGTGGCAGCGCCGCCGCGGGAGCGCAGCCGGTGCAATGGCCGCTACCGGCGGCCTCTCCGTGCGTCGCCGCGGGACCGGCGACGTGCGTCACCCGAGAGTCACCGCCGCTCACCGAAAGAGGGAGAGGCGTCGTGACCGCGGAAACCTCCCAGACTCTCGACAGAGGGCTCAGAGTCCTCAAACTGCTCGCCGACACCGACCACGGTCTGACCGTCACCGAGCTCTCCAACCGCCTCGGTGTCAACCGCACCGTGGTCTACCGACTCCTCGCCACGCTCGAACAGCACGCCCTGGTCCGCCGTGACCTCGGCGGCCGGGCCCGCGTCGGGCTCGGGGTGCTGCGGCTGGGGCGGCAGGTGCACCCGTTGGTGCGCGAAGCCGCGCTGCCCGCGCTGCGCTCCCTCGCCGAGGACATCGGGGCCACCGCGCACCTGACCCTCGTCGACGGGTCCGAGGCGCTCGCCGTGGCCGTCGTGGAGCCGACCTGGACGGACTACCACGTGGCCTACCGGGCCGGCTTCCGCCACCCGCTGGACCGCGGGGCCGCGGGCCGGGCCATCCTGGCCGCCCGCCAGGGCTCGCTGATCGAACCGGGGTACACGTTGACCCACGGGGAGCTCGAAGCGGGCGCCAGTGGCGCTGCCGCGCCGCTGGTGGGCATCACCGGGCTGGAGGGCAGCGTCGGCGTCGTCATGCTGGCCGACGCGGTGCCGGAGCGGGTCGGGCCGAGGGTGGTCGACGCGGCGCGGGAGGTCGCCGACGCCCTTCGCTAGGCCGCGGGCTCGGCAGGTTCCGGGTGCGGCCCGTCCGCCGCCGGGTGCGGCGCCGTTGCCGGGGGCTCTGCCCCCGGACCCCCGCGCCTCGAACGCCGGCGGGGCCGGATTTCCCCGGCGGCACAGGTTCGCCTCCGGCGGGGCCGGATTTCCCCCGGCGGGATGTGCCCCTGGCCGGGCCGGCGGGGCCGGCCGATAGATTGGGCGGGTGCTCTCTCGTCTCATGCGTCTGCCGCGTCCCGCCGCACTGGCCGTCTGTGCCGTGCCCGTGGTCGGCCTGTTCGCCGTCGCGGCCCTCGCGCCCCTGCCGTTCGTGATCGCCCAGCCCGGGCTCACGGCCGACGTGCTGGGCGAGCGGGACGGCAAGTCCGTCATCTCCGTCTCCGGCGCCCCCACCCGGGACACCAAGGGGCAGCTGCGGATGACGACCATCCAGGCCACCGGGCCCTCCACCACGGTGAACCTGCCCGATCTCGTCGGCGACTGGTTCGACCCCACCCGGGCGGTCATGCCCAGGGAGGTCGTCTACTCCTCGGGCGGAAGCGACAAGGAGATCGAAGAGCACAATCTGGAGGAAATGGCCAAGTCGCAGTCGGCCGCCTCCGCCGCCGCCCTCGGCCACCTCCACAAGAACCCTCAGGACGTGAAGGTCGACCTCAACCTCGCCGACGTCGGCGGCCCCAGCGCCGGCCTCCTCTTCTCCCTCGGCATCGTCGACAAGCTCGACGGCGACGGCAGCGGCGGCGACCTCACCGGCGGGCGCACCATCGCAGGTACGGGCACCATCACCCCGGACGGGAAGGTCGGCGCCGTCGGAGGCGTGGCGCTGAAGACCCAGGCCGCGCGGCGCGACGGGGCGACCGTGTTCCTCGTACCGAAGGCCGAGTGCTCGGACGCGCTCTCCGAGCTCCCCGAGGGGCTCCGGCTGGTCCCCGTCACCTCGCTGACGGATGCGGTGAACTCTCTTCGCGCGCTGAACCGGGGAGAGGACTCCGTTCCGTCCTGCTGAGCGCGTCCCCGCGCTCCATCGCGCGCCACGCCGGGAAGACCAGCGGGGCCAGCGTCGTCAGCAGGTAGATGCCGCCGAACACCAGCAGCGCGTGCGCCACCCCGAAACCGTCGACCAGCAGACCGGCGGCGAGTCCGCCCACCGGCATGGTCAGCTCGCAGCCCGCCGTGGTCACCCCGGAGACGCGGCTGCGCAGCCGCTCCGGCACCTGCTCGTACATCACCGTGGACAGGATCGGGTTGAGCATGCCCGCGCCCAGCCCGGCCAGGGCCAGCGTCACCGCGAGCGGGAGCGTGGTGTCGGTGAGCGCGGCCACCACGTAGCGGGTGCCCCCGGAGACGAGGAAGGCCGCCGCGAAGACGATCCGGCGGGGGAAGCGTTCGCCCCACACCCCGTACAACAGGGCGCCCAGCAGGGCCGAGCCGCCGAACAGGGCGACCAGCAGGCCCATGGCGGTGGCCCCGCCGAGGGAGTCGCGGGCGTGCACGGGCAGCAGTACGGAGGACCAGCCCTGGTCCAGGCCGTTGGTCATCATCACCATCACGGTGATGCCCAACAGCAGCCGGTTGCGCGTCAGGAAGATCCATCCCTCGGCGAGTTCGGTGCGGTAGCCGGCGAACGACACCTTCTCGCCGCCGCGTTGGGGCTCGGCGGCGGGCACCCCGCGCAGGAAGGCGAAGACCAGCAGCGCCGACGCCCCGAAGGTCACCGCGTCCAACAGCAGTACGGTCTCGGCCCCGAAGGCCGCGATCAGTACGCCGGCCACCGCGGCCCCGATCATCCGGGCCCCGCGCGAGACCGCGTCGTACAGGCTCGCGGCCCGGGCGACGGTGGTGCCGGCGTGCTCGGCGAGGTTGGGCAGGAGGACGTTGCGGGCGGTGAGGCCGGGGGTGTGCACGAGGCCGCCGAGGGCCATCAGGGCGCACAGCATCCAGAACTCCAGCACGCCCGCGTGGTGCAGGAGCGGGATCGCGCCGACCGCCAGCCCGCAGATCACGTCGGAGGCGACGGAGACCCGGCGGCGACCGAGCCGGTCGATGACCGGTCCGCCGACCAGGGCCGCGACGATGATCGGCAGCGTCGCGCAGAAGGCGACGACACCGGCCCGGCCGGCGCTGCCCGTGGTCTGGAGCACGAACCACGGGACACCGATCAGGGTGAGCGAACTTCCGGCTATGGAGATCGTGTTGGCGGCCAGGACCGCCGTGAACGGCCGCCTGCTCATGCCGCGTACGGGTGTCGAAGGCGGGTGTGGATGTGGGCCGGCCGCATCAGCCGGATCCCGGCGGCGATCAGGACCTCGCCGAGCCGGTCGCGCAGGGCGGGGGCGGTGTGCACCCCGGCGGCGAGGTGCCAGGCGGCGGCCTCGGCGGCCAGCTCGGCGGTGCGGGCGGCGTGGTCGGCGGTGTGGGTGAAGGCGTGCACGGTAGTACTCCTTCTGGGAAAGGCGGGTGTGGCGGTGCGGCGGCGTGGCCGGGGTGTGGCTACTTGCCGCTGCGACGGGGGAACGCGTGCGAGTGGACGCGGACCGTCTCCATGCCCTCGACGGGGGGCAGGTCCCGGTAGCTGTTGATCAGGTCGTGCATCCTGTGGATCAGTTCGAGGCTCTGCTCGGGCGTCAGGTGCAGGGTGAAGTCACTGAGGTCCGAGGCGCGGCGCCACTCCCTGGACCAGGTGTGGGCGTCGCCGAGGTAGGTGCTCATCTCCTGCGTGTGGATCGTCGCGATCTCGTGCAGGAAGGCATCGGCGGCGCCGCGGGTCTCCGGGTCGCCGTCGTACATCAACGACTCGTCGAACTGGGTGCCGTCGTGGGCTGCCCGCCACCAGCGCTCGCGGCCCTTGCCGTGCTCGGGCGCGTCCTCGACGAACCCGTGCGCGGCGAGCTGGCGCAGGTGGTAGCTGGTGGCTCCGCTGGACTCCCCGAGCCGCTCGGCGAGCTGGGAGGCGGTGGCCGGCCCGTCCTGACGCAGGGCGGCGAGCATGCGGATGCGCAGCGGGTGGGCGAGGCCGCGCAGTGAACGGGCGTCGAGGGTCCGGACTTTGGGCTCGACGGGCTCGACGGGCTCGACGGGCTGGGAGGGCTGGGCGGGCCTGTTCGGCTCGGGCTTCTCGGGCATGGCATGACAGTAGAGTTGCAAAGACTTCTATGCAACGGTTTTTTTGCAACGCTTTCTTTGGAACCCCTCCCTCCGGAACGGCGGCTCAGCGTTCGCCGTCCTCCGCCGCCTGTTCGACCAGCGGGATGACCCGCAGCGGCACCGGGTTCTCCATCACGATCGCCGTCGAAGCCCGGACGATCCCCTCGAAACCGACGACCCGGTCGATCACCCGCTGCAGATCGGCGTTGGACCGGGCCACGAGCCGGCACAGCATGTCCCCCTGCCCCGTGGTCGTGTGCAGCTCCAGCACCTCGGGCACCCCGGCCAGATGGGCCCGTACGTCGGCGCCCTGACCCTGCTTGATCTCCAGGGTCGCGAAGGCCGTCACCGGGTACCCCAGCGCGGCCGGATCGACCTGCGGACCGAAGCCGCGGATGACCCCGTTCGACTGGAGCCGGTCCAGACGGGCCTGCACCGTCCCGCGGGCCACCCCCAGCCGGCGCGAGGCCTCCAGCACCCCGATCCGGGGCTCGCGGGCGAGCAGGACGATGAGACGGCCGTCGAGATCGTCGATACCCATGGGTGCCTCCGTGGCGAGTGAGCGGTCCGCGAGCGGTCCGAGGGTGGTCATAGTGCGCAGATCTTTCAGTCATCCTGCGGCTGAGCTGGTCAACATGTACAGCAGAAATCGAAACTATTGCGCAGCTTGTGGATCGGCGGGACTCTGCGCTCATGACTGAGACCCTCGACACCACCCCCACCACCGCGCGTGAGGCAGACCCCTTCCCGGTGAAGGGCATGGACGCGGTCGTCTTCGCCGTCGGCAACGCCAAGCAGGCCGCGCACTTCTACTCGACCGCCTTCGGCATGAAGCTCGTGGCGTACTCCGGACCGGAGAACGGCGTTCGCGAGACGGCCAGCTACGTCCTGACCAACGGCGGCGCCCGCTTCGTCCTGACGTCGGTCATCAAGGCGACGACGGACCACGGCCGCTTCCTCGAAGAGCACGTCGCGGCCCACGGCGACGGCGTGATCGACCTCGCCATCGAGGTCCCGGACGTGCGCGCCGCGTACGCGTACGCCGTCGAGCACGGCGCGCGCGGCCTGGACGAGCCGTACGAGGTCAAGGACGAGCACGGCACGGTGACGATGGCCGCCATCGCGACCTACGGCCAGACCCGCCACACGCTCGTGCAGCGCGACGGCTACACCGGCGTCTACCTGCCCGGCTACGTCGCCGTCGACCCGATGGTCGAGCCCCCGGCCAAGCGCACCTTCCAGGCCATCGACCACTGCGTCGGCAACGTCGAACTCGGCCGCATGAACGAATGGGTCGCCTTCTACAACAAGGTCATGGGCTTCACGAACATGAAGGAGTTCGTGGGCGACGACATCGCGACCGAGTACTCGGCGCTCATGTCGAAGGTCGTCGCGGACGGCACCCTGAAGGTGAAGTTCCCGATCAACGAGCCGGCGATCGCGAAGAAGAAGTCGCAGATCGACGAGTACCTGGAGTTCTACGGCGGCGCGGGCGTCCAGCACATCGCGCTGGCCACCAACGACATCGTGGCGACCGTGCGGTCGATGCGGGCGGCGGGCGTGCAGTTCCTGGACACGCCGGACTCGTACTACGACACGCTCGGCGAGTGGGCCGGCGAGACGCGGGTTCCCGTGGAGACCCTGCGCGAGCTGAAGATCCTCGTCGACCGCGACGAGGACGGCTACCTGCTGCAGATCTTCACCAAGCCGGTTCAGGACCGGCCGACGGTCTTCTTCGAGATGATCGAGCGGCACGGGTCGATGGGCTTCGGCAAGGGCAACTTCAAGGCCCTGTTCGAGGCGATCGAGCGGGAGCAGGCGAAGCGGGGCAACCTGTAGGTTGCGCCGACCGGGCCCCCTGGCTGCCGCCGCCGATCGGCCGCCGGGGGGCCCGCCCTTGCGCGCGCGGCACCACTCCCGGGGCTCCGCCCCGAACCCCGCGCCTCAAGCGCCGGCGGGGCTTGAGATGCCGGCCGGGCTGGATTGCCCGCAGGGCAATTTCAGCCCCGCCGGCGTTTGAGGCCCGGAGGGGGTCGCGGCCCCGCGAGGGGAGGGTCGCGGCCCCGTCACGGCGTGGCAGACGGCTTCGGCTTCGGCTTGGGCGCGGGCTTGGACACCGGCTTCGCCACCGGCTTCGGCTTCGGGAGTTCCGGGGCCACCCACGGCTTCGTCGGCAGGATGTTCTCCGGACCGCCCGGCGGCGGCGCGGCGATCGCCGCCAACGCCTCCTTCGCCAGCGGGGCCCGCAGCGGCGAGAAGCCCGGGTTCGTGCGCAGGGCCTCCTGCAAGTGGCGGCGGGTCGCGGCCTCGTCGCCGAGCCCGCGCTCGATCATCGCCCGGTGGTACGAGAACTCCGCGTTCCGCAGCCCCGTCTCCGTCGCCTTCGTCGCGTACTCCAGCGCCGCCGCGTCCTCGCCCGCCTTGTGCAGCGCCCACCCCAACGCGTCCGCCACCTGCACGCTCTTGTGCCGCGACCACTCCTCCGAGAGCCGCCGCACCGCCGCCGACGGATCGCCGTGGTCCGCCTCGTACAGGCCCAGCACCACGTCGTCGTCGACCCCGTTCGTGCCGTCCCGGGCCGCCAGTCCGCCCAGCATGTCGTACGCCGCCCGCGCTTCCTCCCCGCGGCCCAGCGACTCCAGCAGCTCGCCCAGTTCCCGCGCCACCTGCGGCACCGGGGCCCGCCCCAGTGCCAGCCGGTAGTCCCGGACCGCCTCGCCGCCCCGCCCCAGCGCGCCGAGCGCCCGGGCCCGGCCGCCGAGCGCCTGGGCCTGCGCCGGGTCGGCCCGCAGGGCGCCCTCGTAGTGGTCCAGCGCCTGCTGCGTCTCGCCCCGCTCCCAGAACAGTTCCCCGAGCCGGAACAGCGCGTACGCCTTCTCCGCCGGGCTCTTCGCGTCACCGGCCGCCTGCTCCATCGCCAGCGCCGCGTCCTCGCGCCAGCCGCGGTCCCGGTACACCTGCGAGGCCCGTACGAACGCCACCAGGCCCGGCCGCAGTTCCTGCAGCCGCTCCATCGCCTTCTGCGCGCCCTTGTAGTCGCCGAGCCCCGAGTACGCGTCCACCAGCACCGGGTACGCCGACCATTGCTTCGGCGCCTGAGCCCGTACGAGCTCGCCCCACTTCTTCGCCGTCCCGAAGTCCCTGCGGGCGTTGGCGAGGGTGCCCATGCCCGTCATCGCCTCGAAGTTGCCCTTCTCGGCCGGGCGGAGCTCCAGCGACCGCTTCAGCGACTTCTCCGCCTTCGGGTACCAGCCCGAATCGGCCGTGCGCCGCGCCTGCTCCAGGTAGGCGGCGCCGAGCACCGCCCACGAAGCCTCGTCGTCCGCGTGCTTCTCCAGCCACTTCTCGCGGTCCGCGACCAGAGCCGTCAGGTCCACCGCGGCCACGGGCGCGCCCATGCCGACCGCCGACGCGGCCCGTTCGCTCGGCCCCGGCGGGCGGGCGTCGTCACCGGCCTTGGCCGGCCTGATCAGCAGGGCCCCGGCGATCAGGACCACCGCGACCGCGGCCGGCACGAGCGTCTTGCGACCGGTGAAGGTCACGGGCGGCGCAGGCTGCTGGGCTTCCTCGACGATGTCCATACGCTCCATGGAGTCACTGTGCGTCAATATGAAGAGTTCGCCGCGGTGTCCGAAGAGCGTCGCGGCCGTGTTCACACCGATGGCCCCGACTGCCACTCTGGGCACATGGATGACGATGTGGACAACGGATCGGCCCGTCTGCGCGCGAGCCTGCTGGAGGGACTCCCCGCCGAGGCGGTGATCACCGACCCCGGGGTGACCGCCTCCTACGCCACCGACATGGCGAGCTTCTGCGCCGCCGGAAACCCGGCCGTCGTCGTCCTGCCCAGGACCGTGGAACAGGTCCAGCACGTGATGCGCACGGCCACCGCGCTACGGATCCCCGTCGTCCCGCAGGGCGCCCGTACGGGCCTGTCGGGCGGAGCCAACGCCTCCGACGGCTGCATCGTGCTCTCCCTCGTCAAGATGGACCGCATCCTGGAGATCAACACCGTCGACCGCATCGCCGTCGTCGAACCCGGCGTCGTCAACGCCGTCCTCTCCCGCGCCGTCGCCGCACAGGGCCTGTACTACCCTCCCGACCCCTCCAGCTGGGAGCAGTGCACCATCGGCGGCAACATCGGCACCGCCGCCGGGGGCCTGTGCTGCGTCAAGTACGGGGTCACCGCCGAGTACGTGATCGGCCTCGACGTGGTCCTGGCCGACGGGCGGCTGCTGCGCACCGGCCGGAGCACCGCCAAGGGAGTCGCCGGCTACGACCTCACCCGGCTCTTCGTGGGCTCCGAGGGCAGCCTCGGCATCGTCGTCCGGGCCGTCCTCGCGCTGCGCCCCGCCCCGCCGCGGCAGCTCGTGCTGGCCGCCGAGTTCCCCTCCGTCGCCGCCGCCTGCGAAGCCGTCTGCGCCGTCATGGAGGCCGGCCTGACCCCCTCGCTGCTGGAGCTGATGGACCGTACGACCGTCCGCGCCGTCAACGCGCTCGGGAAGATGGGCCTGCCCGAGGCCACCGAAGCGCTGCTGCTGGCCGCCTTCGACACCCCGCACGCCCCCGAGGACCTCGCCGCGGTGGGGGAGTTGTGCAAGGCCGCCGGGGCCACCGCCGTCGTGCCCGCCGACGACGAGGCCGAGTCCGAACTGCTGCTCCAGGCCCGCCGGATGGCCTTCCCGGGACTGGAGGCCCTCAAGCCCGCGACGATGATCGACGACGTGTGCGTACCGCGCTCGCGGCTCGGCGAGATGCTCGACGGGACGGCCGCCATCGCCCGTGCGCACGACCTGCTCATCGGGGTCTGCGCGCACGCGGGCGACGGCAACACCCACCCGATCGTCTGCTTCGACCCCGCCGACGAGGACGAGACGCGGCGGGCCCGCGAGTCCTTCGGCGAGATCATGGCCCTCGGCCTCTCGCTCGGGGGCACCATCACCGGCGAGCACGGCGTGGGAGTGCTGAAGAAGGAATGGCTGGCCCGCGAACTGGGGCCGGTGGGGCTGGAGATGCAGCAGGCGGTCAAGGCAGCCTTCGACCCGCAGGGCCTGCTCAATCCCGGCAAGCTCTTCTGACCGCACCACGCGTCACGCGTCCCCGTCGCCCGACTCGTCCGAGGGCCACGGATCGCGCAGCCACAACTCGTCGGCCGGGGTCGGGGCGAGCAGCTCGGCCAGGGCGTCGTCCAGGCCCAGCCGCTCCGCCTCGGTGCCCGGCGGGACGACGCGCAGGGTGCGCTCCAGCCACGCCGACACGGACGTGGCCGGGGCCTCCAGGAGGGCGTCGCCGTCGGGCGAGCTGAGCGCCATGCAGAGCACGGCCTTCTCGTCGACCTTGGTGGGCCAGATCCGTACGTCGCCCTGACCGCACGGCCGGAACACCCCCTCGACCAGCAGCTCACGGGCGAAGGTCCAGTTCACGGGGGTGTTGGAGCCGGTGTGGAAGGTGATGTGCACGGCATACGGGTCGTCGGTGAGGTAGAGCAGCCGCGCGGGGACGGGGACGCTGCGCTCGGGGGACAGGACCAGCTTGAGTTCCAGCTCGCGCTCGATGACGGGGTGGTGGTGCATGACGGCCTCACTTCGGGGTGTCGCTGTGGGGCCGGGTTCTGGCCCCACACCCGGAGAGAGCGCGGATGCGCCGGGGTATGACGCGACTTCGGGCACGAGGTGGGGAGATTGGCCGAATTCTGTCGGCTGACCGAAAGTCGCCGTACGAAACATTCGCCCGAAGGTTTGGATTCTCCCGTTACCACCCCTACCGCACAGGGGTTCTTGGCTATGGTCCTCCCTTGCGCAAGCCTCAAGCCACGATCGGAGTTGGGGACATTGACGGCCTCCCCTGGTGACGGAGAGCACGTGGCCCCCGAGGGCTACTACCCGGATCCGTCCATCCCCGGGTACGTCCGCTACTGGAACGGCCTGTCCTGGGTGCCGGGTACGAGTCGCCCCGCCGCGGCGGTACCGGCCGCGGCGGTACCGGCCGCGCGCTCCGAGGAGACGGGGCCGGTGTTCCTCGACGAACCGGCGGTGTGGCAGGCCGATCCGCTCCACCAGGCGGGCTTCGGCGGCCCGCGCGACCGCCGCGTCTCCTGGGGGTCCCAGGAACCCCGGCCGGGCGTCTCCCTGGCCCGACCCCCGGTCGCCGAGCCCCTCCGGGAGGACCCCGAACTCCCGCCCCACCGGGCTGGGGAGGGCGCGGCGCTCGACGTCGGCGGCCGGGCGGACACGGAGCCGGCACCCCGCCGGGGCGGCCCGGAGCCGCAGGGCTCGGGGTTCGACTTCGGGGGTCCGGCGGGCGCCGAGGCCCCGCTCCGCCGGGGCGGCCCGGAGCCGCGGGGGCGGGGATTGGACCCCGCGCCCCCGGTGGGCTCGGAGACGCCGCTGCGCCGGGGCGGGGAGGCGCAGGGCTCGGGGTTCGACTTCGGGGGTCCGGCGGGCGGCGAGGCCCCGCTCCGCCGGGGCGGCCCGGAGCCGCGGGGGCGGGGATTGGACCCCGCGCCCCCGGTGGGCTCGGAGGCGCCGCTGCGCCGGGGCGGGGAGCCGCAGGGCTCGGGGTTCGACTTCGGGGGTCCGGCGGGCGCCGAGGCCCCGCTCCGCCGGGGACGGGAGGACGCCGGGGCGGCCCCGCGGGGCGCCGAACACGACCGGGCCCTCCCCTCCGACCCCTGGAACCGTTCGGCGGCCGAGGAGGCGTCCCGGCGCCCGCCCGGCCCCGGCGGAACCCCTCCCGCCGCGCCCGCACCGATCCACGCCTGGCCCGAAGCCGCCGGGGCCTCCATGTCCGGCATGACGTCCTCCTGGCCCGAGGCGGAACCCCGCCGCGAGCCCGGCCCGCCCCGCCCGGACGACCCGTGGCCGCCCCGCCAAGCCGGCACCCGCCCACTGCCCCCGCAGCCCACC
This sequence comes from Streptomyces sp. NPDC002467, assembly GCF_042889825.1. Taxonomy (NCBI): domain Bacteria; kingdom Bacillati; phylum Actinomycetota; class Actinomycetes; order Kitasatosporales; family Streptomycetaceae; genus Streptomyces; species Streptomyces sp. NPDC002467. The sequence goes on from NZ_JBIARJ010000015.1 coordinate 97,422, forward strand.
GAGGACTCCCCGCCGCGCCCCGCCGAGGACTTCCCGTCCCGCGAGGACACGCGACGGCCCGCAGCGTCCGCCCCGTCCGGGCCGCCCCGCGCGGAGGAGGCGTGGCCGCCGCGCGCGGCGGGCACCCGCCCGGTGCTGCCGCAGCCCGCTGACGACTTCGCGCCGCCCCGCGGGGCAACGGCGCCGCCCCGCGAGGACACGCGACGGCCCGCAGCGTCCGCCCCGTCCGGGCCGCCCCGCGCGGAGGAGGCGTGGCCGCCGCGCCCCGCGGGTACCAGGCCGGTGCTGCCGCAGCCCGCGGATGCCGCCCCGTCCCGCGAGGGGACACGGCGGCCCGCCGATGACTCCGCGCCGCCCCGCGTGGCAGACGCGCCCCGCGCCGACACGCCCAGGGACGTCTTCGAGCGGATGGCCGAGCACGCCGTTCGCCCCGCCGGACTCGGACGGCGGTTCACCGCCCGCGTGCTGGACTCCCTCGTGTACGCCGCCGCCGCGTACGCCGCCGCCCAGCCGCTCCTCCCCGGGGCCACCGCCCACGTCCAGGCGAAGGTGGACACCGCCCGCGCGAGCGGCCGGGCCACCACCGTCTGGCTCCTCGACGCCACCATCACCGGCCAACTCGCGCTGGTCCTCGGGGCCGTCCTCCTCTTCGGGATCCTCTACGAGGTCCTGCCCACCGCCCGCTGGGGCCGTACCCCGGGCAAGGGGCTCCTCGGGGTCAGGGTGCTGGCCACCGCCACCCTGCGCCCGCCCCGCTTCGGCGCGGCCCTGCGCCGCTGGCTCGTGTACGCCTTCCTCGGCCTCCCCGGCAGCCTCGCCTGCCTCGCGAACCGCCCGCGCCGCCAGGCCTGGCACGACAAGGCGGCCAAGACCTACGTGTCACGCTGAAGCGGAGGGGGCGGACCCCACCGCCCGTCCCCCCCCCACCGCCCGTCCCCCGCACGGCCCGTCCCCCGAACGGACGCCGTCCCGTTGCGGGGGTGGCGGAGCCGGGTTCGACTCGGGCCATGAGCACCGACCAGCCGCCGCCGGGCGAGCCGCCAGAGGACGACCCGTTCCTCAAGAAGCCCCAGGAACCGACGCCGCCGTCGGGTGGTTCGCCGTACGACTCGCCGCCCCCCGGAGCCGGCGGCTATCCGCCCCCACCCCCCGGAGGCCCCGGCGCGGGCGGCGGCGGATTCCCGCCCCCGCCGCCCCCCTACGGCGGTGACCCGTACGGCGGGAGCGGCGGCTACGGCATGCCCGATCCGCTCGCCGGCATGCCCCCGCTCGCCGACTTCGGGAAGCGGCTCGGCGCGCGCGTCATCGACGTGATCATCGTCGCCGTACCGCTGTTCCTCATCCAGCTGGCCATCGGCGACCGCAACCGCTACACGGTCGAGACGAACAAGGGCGAGGACGTCACGGAGATCGTGACCAAGTCCTACAGCGGCAGCGGCCTGTTGATGACCCTGATCTCGATCGTCGCCTACGTCGGCTACGACTGGTTGTTCACCAAGAAGAACGGCCAGACCATCGGCAAGAAGGCGCTGGGCCTGCGCGTCGCGATGCTCAACGACGGCAGCGTCCCGCAGAACGGCCCGGCCCTGTCACGCGCCGCGGTGCTCTGGCTGCCGACGCTGATCTGCTGCTTCTGTCTGTGGCCGCTCGCGCTGATCGTCTCGATCCTCGTCGACAAGCCGTACCGGCAGGGCCTTCACGACAAGGTGGGCAAGACCGTGGTCGTCCAGGTCACCACCTAGCCGGCCGGCACCGGCACAGCGGCACACGGGCACGGGCGCGCACCACGCTGCGGGCGGTCTTCCCTCTGGGGAGGCCGCCCGCTCCGCGTCGTACGGATCAGTGGTGCACGGGCTGTTCGGCGACGGCCTCGGCGACGACGCCGGCCGGGGCGGCGCCCGTGCGGGTCGCGTGGCGTCCGCGTCGCCCGGGGGAGGGCACGGTGACGGCGACGAGCAGACCGAGGGCGAGGGCGGCCGCGGAGATGACCGCGACTCCGAGCCCCGTGCTCGTCTGCGAGAGCAGCAGCATGGCGATCGTCGACACGATGACGGTGGCGGACCCGTAGGCGAGCTGTGCGGCAGTCGGACGCGGCATGGCGATATCCGTCCTCAGGGAGGGGAGGGGGAGTCGGCTCAACTAAGGTCGCGCGTCAAGTGACTCTACGACGGGAGATGCCCGAGCGGAACGGCCGGTAAGCGTGACCTAACCCACGGTGCCGGAGCACGGGGGGCGCACGGGGGTCATTTTCCTCACCACGTCCCCGGTCCGCGGGGGAAGTCGGGCCCGGAAAACACCAAATGCCCGGACGGGAAGCGACCTTCGCCCCGGATGGGAGCGGAACGTCCGGATAGCGGAACTCGCTGCCCGCATAGTGCAGTTGTAAGGAACAAGTCAAGGTCTGTCTTTTCTCTCGTCCGTCCGGTCAAATGTCGTCACTTGAGACGCGCGCCGCGCGGAACCCCCCTGCTCCGATGGAGACGTTCCGACCGTCCATGCGGCCGCGGGAGGGGAACACATCAAGTGACCAGCAACTCCGCCCGGAAGCGCGCCCTGCGCGTCGTGGCCATCGGCGTCACCATGGCTGCTTGTGCGACGAGCGCCACCTTCTTCGCCGTCACCGCGGCCCAGGCCGTCGAGCACGCCCCGAACGTCTCGGCCGCCGAGCGCCAGGACCCGACCGCCCCCTCGAAGGTGGTCGAGCACGACCTGAAGGGCCCGTTCAGCGAGCAGCGTGCCGCGCAGCGCAAGGCCGCCCTGGACCAGGTCCTGAAGGGCAAGAAGAACGTCGAGCAGCGCGGCGCCTCCAAGGTCGTCAAGCTCGACGACAAGAAGTACGTCGAGCTCGGCCGCGAGAAGACCGACAAGATCTTCACGATCCTCGTCGAGTTCGGCGACCAGGTCGACAACACCACCATGTTCGACCCGGACGGCCCCGGCCCCAAGCCGGCCGTCCCGAAGTACGGCGGCACCCCCGGTCCGCTGCACAACACGATCGCCCAGCCCGACCGCGCGAGCAACAACAGCACGGCCTGGCGCAAGGACTTCAGCCGCCAGTACTTCCAGGACCTGTACTTCGCGTCCGGTTCCGGCAAGGACTCGCTGAAGACCTACTACGAGAAGACCTCCTCGGGTCGCTACTCGGTCGACGGCGAGGTCGCCGACTGGGTCAAGGTCCCGTACAACGAGGCCCGTTACGGCTCGAACTACTGCGGCCAGAGCAACTGCGGCAACGTGTGGGACACCGTCCGCGACGGCGTCACCGCGTGGGTCGAGGCCCAGAAGAAGGCCGGCAAGACCGACGAGCAGATCAAGGCCCAGCTGGCGCAGTACGACCAGTGGGACCGCAACGACTACGACGGCGACGGCAACTTCAACGAGCCCGACGGCTACATCGACCACTTCCAGATCGTCCACGCGGGCGAGGACGAGTCGGCCGGCGGCGGTGTCCAGGGCAAGGACGCGCTGTGGGCGCACCGTTGGTACGCCTACGGCACCGACGCGGGCAAGACCGGCCCGGCGAACAACAAGGCCGGCGGCACCCAGATCGGCAACACCGGCATCTGGGTCGGCGACTACACGATGCAGCCGGAGAACGGCGGCCTCGGCGTCTTCGCGCACGAGTACGGCCACGACCTCGGCCTGCCCGACCTCTACGACACCTCCGGTGGCGGCGAGAACTCGGTCGGCTTCTGGTCCCTGATGTCGGCCGGCTCCTGGCTCGGCACCGGCAAGGACTCCATAGGCGACATGCCGGGCGACATGACCGCCTGGGACAAGCTCCAGCTGGGCTGGCTGAACTACGACAAGGCCAAGGCCGCGACGAAGTCCACCCACAAGCTGGGCGTTTCGGAGTTCAACACCAAGGACAAGCAGGCCCTGGTCGTCGAGCTGCCGAAGAAGCAGGTCAAGACCGAGGTCACCGCTCCCGCCGAGGGTGCCACCCAGTGGTGGAGCAACATGGGTGACGACCTCAAGAACACCCTCACCCGGTCGGTCGACCTGACCGGCAAGAAGTCCGCCGCCCTGTCCCTCAAGGGCTGGTGGGACATCGAGGCCGACTACGACTTCCTCTACACCGAGGTGTCCACGGACGGCGGCGCGACCTGGACCGCCCTCGCGGGTACCGCCGACGGCACGGCCATCCCGGCCGACGCCTCCGGCAGCCCGTCGCTGACCGGTGTCTCGGGCGCCTGGAAGAACCTCAACTTCCCGCTCGACGCCTACGCGGGCAAGAAGGTCGACCTCCGCTTCCGCTACCAGACGGACGGCGGCGCGGGCGGCAAGGGCTTCACCGCCGACGCCATGACCCTCACCGCGGACGGCGCCCCGCTGTTCACCGACGGCGCCGAGAACGGCGACAACGGCTGGACCGGCAAGGGCTTCTCCCGCATCGGCAACGGCTTCACCAAGGAGTACGACCAGTACTACCTGGCGGAGAACCGCCGTTACGTCTCGTACGACTCCACCCTCAAGGTGGGCCCGTACAACTTCGGCTTCGCCAACACCAAGCCGAACTGGGTCGAGCACTACGCCTACCAGGACGGCCTGCTGATCTGGCTCTGGGACACCTCCCAGAAGGACAACAACACCAGCCAGCACCCGGGCTCCGGTCTGATCCTCCCGATCGACGCCAACGCCAAGCCCATGAAGTGGGCCGACGGCACCCTGCTGCGCAACAAGATCCAGCCGTACGACGCGGCCTTCAGCGCCTACTCGACGGACGCGATCACGCTGCACAAGAACGGCGAGGAGCTCTTCCTCAAGCCGAAGCCCGCGCAGCTGGTCTTCGACGACCACAAGGGCAAGTACTGGTACGAGGAGAACCCGACCGGCTCGGTGAAGGTCACTGACACCAACACCAAGATCAAGATCGCCAAGGAGACGTACGACGGTCAGGTCATGACCGTCGAGGTCGGCCCCGCCGCGAAGTGATTCGGTAAAACCGCAGGTCAAAGCATGATCGGCCGTCGCCCTCTAGCGGGCGGCGGCCGATCGCGTTTAGATGCGCGGTACGAGTTTCTTATTGACGGGGGAGATGACAGCCGTGCCCGGTGGAGGTTTCGTCAGATTGCCAGGCGGCAGTGTGGTGGTCGCGCTCACACTGCCGAGGCCGTCCGGAGAGGGCGGAAATGTCCGTGTGCTCGTACACGCCGCGAACCGGGCCCGCGCCCTGACCAGGCTGCGGAACCACGGCATGCGGGCCGTGTACCTGCGGGGCAACGCGCACCCGCCGACCCCGGACGAGGTCACGGCCGTCCTGCACCACCCGGACGGCCTCCTGTGGCGCGGGGCCCCCGACCGGGCCCAGGAGCTCTGGCACCCCATCCGGGCCCTGCTGGGCACCTAGGAGGCCGCGAGCCGCTCCCCGCCCACGAGGTCCACCCCGGCCGTCCGGAGCTCTTCCAGGGCCCTCTCCGTGGTGTGGGGGGCGACGGCCGCCGTCAGGTCCAGCAGGACGCGGGTGGCGAAGCCGGCACGGGCGGCGTCGAGGGCGGTGGCCTTCACGCAGTGGTCGGTGGCGATGCCGACCACGTCCACCTCGGTGACCTGGCGGGCGCGCAGCCACTCGGCGAGCGTGTCCCCGTTCTCGTCGGCGCCCTCGAAGCCGCTGTACGCGGCCTCGTACGCGCCCTTGTCGAACACGGCGGCCACGGCGCCCGACGCCACGGCGGGCGCGAAGTTCGGGTGGAAGCCCACGCCCTCGGTCCCGGCGACGCAGTGCACGGGCCACGAGGTCTCGTAGTCCGGCTGCGCCGGGGGGTGCGCGAAGTGCGACCCGGGGTCGACGTGGTGGTCCCGGGTGGCGACGACGTGCCGGTAGGCGGGGGTGGCCTGGCCGATGTACTCGGTGACGGCGGCGGCCACGTCGGCGCCGCCGGCCACCGCGAGGCTGCCGCCTTCGCAGAAGTCGTTCTGTACGTCGACGACGATCAGTGCGCGGTGCATGTTCGGTGCCCTTCGCTTTGGCGGTGAGAACGGTGCGGGCCCGCTGCTGGGGGCTCTGCCCCCAGACCCCCGCGCCTCAAACGCCGGCGGGGCTGAACCCCGGCCCCGCCCGGCGGACGGCGGGGGCCACATCCAGCCCCGCCGGCGTTTGAGGCGCGGGGGCCCGGGGTGGAGCCCCGGGGGCGGCCCCGCAGGGCTTAGGCGTACTCGGTCGGGAGCACGGCCTCGCCGCGGGAGAGCTGCGTGGCGGACAGGGGGAGACCGGCGCGAGCAGCCCGGTGCCGGTCCCGCGCGGCCTCCAGCGGCTCGCGGGCCACGACCTCGCCGGACTTGACCAGCTGGGTCAGCAGCTGGTGGTCGGCCAGGGCCGACGGGACCGGCCCGGTCCCCACGACCTCCGCCTCGGCGACACCGTCCGCGTCACGGCGCCGCGCGGCCCACTTGCGGCCCCCGATGGACGTCTTGCCGCCCTTGGACCGCTTCGCCACCGGCGCCAGCGCCGCCTTCGGATCCGCCGAGGCGGCCCGCGCGACCAGCTTGTAGACCATCGAGCACGTCGGGTGCCCGCTGCCCGTCACCAGCTGCGTGCCCACCCCGTACGCGTCCACCGGGGCGGCCGCGAGCGAGGCGATGGCGTACTCGTCCAGGTCCGAGGTGACCACGATCCTCGTCGAGGTCGCCCCCAGCTCGTCCAGCTGCTGCCGCACCCGGTGCGCCACCAGCAGCAGGTCGCCCGAGTCGATGCGGACCGCGCCCAGCTCCGTACCGGCCACGTCGACGGCCGTACGGACCGCCTCGGCCACGTCGTAGGTGTCCACCAGCAGGGTGGTCCCGCGGCCCAGCGAGGCGACCTGCGCCGTGAAGGCGTCCCGCTCGCTGTCGTGCACCAGGGTGAAGGCGTGCGCGCTCGTGCCGACCGTCGGGATCCCGTACCGGAAGCCGGCCGCCAGGTTCGAGGTGGAGCCGAAGCCGCCCACGTACGCGGCCCGCGAGGCGGCGACCGCCGCCAGTTCGTGCGTGCGACGCGCGCCCATCTCGATGAGCGGTCGGTCGCCCGCCGCCGAGGAGATGCGGGAGGCGGCCGCCGCGATCGCCGAGTCGTGGTTGAGGATCGACAGGATCACCGTCTCCAGCAGCACGCACTCGGCGAAGCTGCCCTCGACCCGCAGGATCGGCGAGCCGGGGAAGTAGACCTCCCCCTCCGGGTAGCCCCAGATGTCGCCCGAGAAGCGGTACGAGGCCAGCCAGTCCAGCGTCCGCATGTCGACGACGGCCCGCTCGCGCAGGAATTCCAGCACCGCGCCGTCGAAGCGGAAGTTCTCCACCGCGTCGAGCACCCGGCCGGTGCCGGCGACGACGCCGTAGCGCCGTCCCTCGGGCAGCCGCCGGGTGAATACCTCGAAGACCGAGCGGCGGTCGGCGGTGCCGTTCGCCAGGGCGGCCTGCAGCATCGTCAGCTCGTAATGGTCCGTGAAGAGCGCTGTCGACGGGACGTCCACCGGCAGGCCCAGGTCCGCAGGGTTCATGACACGGATGCTAGCGCACATTTCGTCAAAGTGACGAGATGTAGGACCCGTTTGTGCGACGACCCCGTTACGGTGGCAGCATGGGACGAGTGAGTGTTGCTCCCATTGAGATCGAACGCACCGAGTCGGCCGAAGAGACCTTCGCGGTCCCCGAACCCGACGTCCCCTGGGTGACCCTGGTGCACAACGACCCGGTCAACCTCATGAGCTACGTGGCGTACGTGTTCCAGGCGTACTTCGGCTATTCGAAGGACGTGGCGCACAAGCTGATGCTCGACGTCCATCACAAGGGGCGGGCGGTCGTGTCCAGCGGCACCCGCGAGGAAATGGAGCGCGACGTGCAGGCCATGCACGGCTACGGCCTGTGGGCGACCCTTTCGCAGGACCGCGTCTGATGGGCGGCGGAACCTTCGAGGCACTCAAGGGCGGCGGAGCCGCCATCGCGCTGGACGAGATCGAGATCTCCATCCTGCGCTCCCTGGCCGTCCAGCTGCTGGAGCTGATCGGACCCGGCGAGCCCGAGCCGGCCGAGGACGCCGACCCGCTCGCCGCCCTCTTCGCCGAAGGGCCCTCCGAGCCCCCGAGCGACCCCGCGCTGGCCCGGCTCTTCCCCGACGCCTACGGCTCCCCGGACGGCAGCGGCGACGAGGGCGTCGACGCGGCCGAGCTGAAGGCCCGGGCGGCGGAGTTCCGCCGGTTCACGGAGAACGACCTGCGCAGCCGCAAGCGCGACGACGCCCTCTCCGTCGTGCGCAGCCTGGACGGGCTCACCCCGGCCGGCGACGGGGCGGCGGTGCTGGAGCTGACCGGCGAACTGCCGCTGCGCTGGCTCGGCGCGCTCAACGACCTGCGCCTGACCATCGCGTCCCGCCTCGACATCACCGAGGACGACGAGAGCGCGGCCCTCTTCCGGCTGCCGGACGACGATCCGCGCAAGCCGATGGTGATGGCGTACCTCTGGCTGGGCGGCCTCCAGGAGACCCTCATCGAGACCCTCTGAGGAGAGCCCGGAGATCGCCCCGGGACCCTCAGGGGAGCCTCAAAGCCCCGACCCGTTCGCTCAGCGGACGCTCAAATCCGGATAACGATCAGATCACCGCGCTGCGGTGATCTGATGCATTTCTGCCCCCTTGTCCCGGATTTCCGGTGTCCTGCGCCACATTCCACCCCCTCGACCGCCCGTAATGGCGTGATAAATCTTCACGACCGCCGGGACGCCACCCCTGTTCCGCGGCCCGCTTGAACCGGCTGATCGCCGGCGTGCAACTCCATCCGTATCCGGGGGGATCGAGGACCCGATCCGCAGCCAATGAAGGCGCGGGTCGGCGTGGAGAAAGGCGCACCAAGACATGACCTCTGTGCAGGTCGAGCAGAACGACAGGACGCCCGGCGAGGGCGCACCGGCCGAGGGTGGCGAGGGATACCACCGCGCTCTCGGCGCCCGCCAGATCCAGATGATCGCGATCGGCGGAGCCATCGGCACCGGCCTCTTCCTGGGCGCCGGCAAGGCCATCTCCAAGGCCGGACCGAGCCTGATCCTGGCCTACGCCATCGTCGGCGTGATCATCTTCTTCATCATGCGGGCCCTGGGCGAACTGCTCATGTACCGCCCGGTCGCGGGGTCGTTCTCCGACTACGCACGCGAGTTCCTCGGCCCCTTCTGGGGCTACGCCACCGGCTGGACGTACTGGCTGTTCTGGGTGGTCACCGGCATCACCGAGGTGACGGCCGCGGCCAAGTACATGTCCTACTGGACCGGCGACAGCTTCCCCCAGTGGGCGTACGCGCTGATCTTCACGGTCGTCCTCTACGCGGCGAACCTCATCTCCGTGAAGCTCTTCGGCGAGCTGGAGTTCTGGTTCTCGATGGTCAAGGTCACCGCCATCGTCGGCATGATCCTGATCTGCGCGGGCATCCTCACCATCGGCTTCTCCGACGCCGCCGCCACCGCCTCCGTCTCCAACCTGTGGAACGACGGCGGGTTCTTCCCCAAGGGCCTCGGCGGCACCCTGATGACCCTGCAGATCGTGGTCTTCGCCTTCCTCGCCGTCGAACTGGTCGGCGTCACCGCCGGCGAGTCCAAGGACCCCGAGAAGACCCTGCCCAAGGCCATCAACACCGTGCCGTGGCGCATCGCCGTCTTCTACGTCGGCGCCCTGATCATGATCCTGTCGGTCGTCCCGTGGCACGAGTTCCAGCCGGGCGTCAGCCCCTTCGTCGCCGCCTTCGAGAAGATGGGCCTCGGCATCGGCGCCGCCATCGTCAACTTCGTCGTGCTGACCGCCGCCCTCTCCTCCTGCAACTCGGGCATGTACTCCACCGGCCGCATGCTGCGCGACCTCGCGCTCAACGGTCAGGGCCCCAAGGTCTTCACCAAGCTGACGAAGAACGGCACGCCGCTCATCGGCACCACCTTCTCGGCCTCGCTGATGCTCGTCGGCGTCTGGATCAACTACGTCGCCCCCGGCAAGGCCTTCGACTACGTCGTCTCCTTCGCCACCATCTCCGGCATGTGGGCCTGGATCGTGATCCTGGTCTGCCAGATCCGCTACCGCGCCAAGGCCGACCGCGGCGAACTGCCCGCCTCCCGCTTCAAGACCCCCGGCGCCCCGTACACGAGCTACGTCTCCCTCGCCTTCATCGCCATGGTCATCGTCATGATGGGCATGGACAAGGACTCCCGGGTCTCGCTCTACTGCGCACCGCTGTGGGGCCTGATCCTGGGCCTGTCCTACCTGGCCCTGAAGGCCCGCAACCCGCGCGCCGACGCCTTCACCAAGGCCTCGTAGCGCCACCCTGTCCACCATTCGGGCCCTTCCGTACCACACCTCGGTACGGAAGGGCCCGTCTGCTTATCCTGTCGCTCATGCTGACCCTGACCCAGGCCCTGTACGACCGGATCGTCGAGCACGCCCGCCAGGACCACCCCGACGAGGCGTGCGGCGTCGTGGCCGGCCCGGCGGGCACCGGCCGCCCCGAGCGGTTCATCCCGATGCTCAACGCCGCCCGGTCGCCCACGTTCTACGAGTTCGACTCGAAGGACCTGCTGAAGCTCTACCGCGAGCTGGACGACCGCGACGAGGAGCCGGTGATCGTCTACCACTCGCACACCGCGACCGAGGCCTACCCCTCGCGCACCGACGTCACCTACGCGAACGAGCCCGGCGCGCACTACGTCCTGGTCTCCACGGCGGACGAGGACGGCCTCGGCGAGTTCCAGTTCCGGTCGTACCGGATCGTCGACGGCGTGATCACGGAGGAAGAAGTGCAGGTCGTGGCGGCCTACTGACCACCATGTGAGCAGTGCGCGTCCACGATGCGGGATCACACTCCAAACGGGGGACCGGGAATCGTTAACATGACCGCATGGTTTCCCACGACGTGAGCATCGAGACGCCCGGCAGGCTGCTGCTCGTGGCGCGGCTGCACGTCGACCTGTGCCGCCTCGCCAGCGCCATCTGTCCTGCCGCCTGAGCACCGGGCCCCTTCCGCGCGGGGGTCGCACGAACGCGCGCCCACACACTTCCTCGCCCCTTTTTCACGACACTGGAGCCTGCCATGGCCATCGAGGTCCGCATCCCGACCATCCTCCGCACCTACACCGACGGCGAGAAGGCCGTGACCGGTGAAGGCGCCACCCTCGCCGACCTCTTCGCCGACCTGGAGACCCGCCACAAGGGCATCGAGGAGCGCATCGTCGACGGCGGCCAGCTGCGCCGCTTCGTGAACGTCTACCTCAACGACGAGGACGTCCGCTTCCTGGAGGGCATCTCCACCGCCCTCAAGGACGGCGACAACGTCACCATCCTCCCGGCCGTGGCCGGCGGCGCTGTCTGATGCGTTACGACTCCCCGCTGGCCGCGGTGGGCAACACGCCCCTGGTCCGGCTGCCCCGGCTGTCGCCGTCCGAGGACGTCCGCATCTGGGCCAAGCTGGAGGACCGCAACCCGACCGGCTCGATCAAGGACCGCCCCGCGCTCCACATGGTCGAGCAGGCCGAGAAGTCCGGCCGCCTGTACCCCGGCTGCACCATCCTGGAACCGACCTCGGGCAACACCGGCATCTCCCTGGCGATGGCGGCCAAGCTCAAGGGCTACCGCATCGTCTGCGTGATGCCGGAGAACACCTCCCAGGAACGCCGGGACCTGCTGGCCATGTGGGGAGCCGAGATCATCTCTTCGCCCGCGGCGGGCGGCTCGAACACCGCGGTGCGGGTCGCCAAGGAACTGGCGGCCGAGCACCCGGACTGGGTGATGCTCTACCAGTACGGCAACCCGGACAACGCGGGCGCGCACTACGCGACCACCGGCCCGGAGATCCTCGCCGACCTGCCCTCGATCACCCACTTCGTGGCGGGCCTGGGCACGACCGGCACCCTGATGGGCGTCGGCCGCTACCTGCGGGAGCACGTGGAGGGCGTGAAGATCGTCGCCGCGGAACCCCGCTACGACGACCTCGTCTACGGCCTGCGCAACCTCGACGAGGGCTTCGTACCGGAGCTCTACGACGCGTCGGTGCTCACCACCCGCTTCTCGGTGGGCTCCGCCGACGCGGTCACCCGCACCCGCGAACTCCTCCAGCAGGAGGGCATCTTCGCGGGCGTCTCCACGGGCGCCGCCCTGCACGCGGCGATCGGCGTGGGCCGCAAGGCGGTTGCCGCCGGTGAGTCGGCGGACATCGTCTTCGTCGTGGCCGACGGTGGCTGGAAGTACCTGTCGACGGGCGTCTACACGGCGGCGACGACGGAAGAGGCCATCGAAGTCCTCCAGGGCCAACTCTGGGCGTAACCGCTCCGACCTTCATCCCCGGTGCTCGGCCCCGGACCCCGCGGTGCACCCCGGGGCCCGGGGCCGATCCGCATCCGCGGCCCGGCCGAGGCCAGTGCCAGGGCCGGGTCCGCGGGTGCGACGCCGCCGCCGGGGCTCCGCCCCGGACCCCGCGCCTCAATCGCCGGCGAGGCTGAAATTGCCCTGCGGGCAATCCAGCCCAACGGTCAACCAGCGGCACTTGGCGGACGGCAGCAGCCAAAACCAGCCCCTCCGGCGTTTGAGGAGCGGGGTCTGGGGCGGAGCCCCGGGTTCTTGAGCCGCGCCGGCGGCTGAGCCGGGCCCACCCAGCCGCGCCGGCGGGGGACCGGGGGCCGCGCCCCAGGCGGGGTCAGGACAGGTGTTCCGCCAGGATCGCGGCGTGGCTCGCCGCAGGGTCCCGCACCGCGGTCAGCAGCGTCAGCGGCCCCGCGTCCGCGAGCCCCCGCAGGCGGGCCAGCTCCGCCACGGCCACCGGCTCCGCCAGCTCCGCCTCGTACCGCCGCCGGAAGCCGTCCGCGGAGCCACCCCCGTGGAACCACTTCCGCAGCTCCGCCGACGGCGTCACCGCCTTCGGCCACTCGTCCACACCCGCCGCCTCCTTCGACAGCCCCCGCGGCCACAGCCGGTCCACGAGCACCCGTACGCCGTCGGCCCCCGGCTCCGGAGCCTCGTACACCCGCCGCAACCTGATCACCCGTTCCCGCGTCACCGGCCGCCTCCCAGCCCCTTGATCTCGTCCCAGATCGCCGGATCCAGCACCCCCACCCGCTCGGCGAACTCCCACACCGACACCTCCGCCGGCCGGTCCGCCTCCAGGAAGCTCGCCCGTCCCTGCGCCCGCAGCGTCCCCGGGGGCAGCGGGATCACCCCGGCCCGCCGGTCGTCGTACTTCCCGGTGATCCACGCGACCCGCGCACGATGGCCCCGCACCGATTCCACCGCGAGGACCAGACACGTACGGCCGTCCGTCAACCTCCACAGCTCGCCCGACCGCGGCTGCGGCGCCGGGCCCGGCCCGTGCGCCGGGGCAGACCGGCGGCGGCCGCCGGGCCGGCGGCGCCCGGCGACCAGCACCACCAGCGCGACGGCCACGACCGCGGCCACCGCGGGCCACCAGGACGTGTCCATGTTTAGACCGTAGCCGCGCCACCCCCACCCGGCACGGCAACGGCACGGCAACGGCATGGCAACGCCCGTGCCCCGCGTCGCTCCCCCGGGTGACAGCGCAGGTGATTCCCCCCACAACGGCCTGCCGCGGAGGAGCGACCGGTCGGTTCGCGCCTTACGCTCGACCCACGCACGGCCCGCATTCCGTCCACGGACCGTCCTCGGAGGTTCACGCTCCATGAAGCTCACCGTCGTCGGCTGTTCGGGGTCGTTCCCGTCCGCGGAATCGGCCTGTTCGAGCTACCTCGTAGAGGCTGACGGCTTCCGGCTGCTCCTCGACATGGGCAACGGCGCCCTCGGCGAGCTCCAGCGCCACATCGGTCTCTACGACCTCGACGCGATCTTCCTGAGCCATCTGCACGCCGACCACTGCATCGACATGTGCGCGTACTTCGTCGCCCGTTTCTACCGGCACGAGGGCGGCCGCTGCGGCACCATCCCCGTCTACGGCCCCGAGGGCACCGAGAAGCGCCTGACGACCGCGTACGACGACGTCCCCGACGAGCGCTCGATGAGCGAGGTCTTCGACTTCCGCACCCTGAAGCCCGGCACCTTCGAGATCGGCCCGTTCCAGGTCCGCACCGAGCGGGTGAGCCACCCCGTGGAGGCGTACGGGATCCGCGTCGAGCACGGCGGCCGCTCGCTGACGTACTCCGGGGACACCGGCGCCTGCCCCGAGCTGGCCCGGCTCGCCGAGGGCACCGACCTCTTCCTCTGCGAGGCCTCCTTCACGCACGGCAAGGAGGACATCCCGGACCTGCACCTCAACGGCCGGGAGGCCGGCGAGTACGCGCACGCCGGCGGTGTCGGACGGCTCGTCCTCACCCACATCCCGCCGTGGACGGACCCCGAGCAGAACATGGCCGACGCCCGCGCGGCCTTCGACGGCCGGGTCGACCTGGCGTACTCCGGCGCGGTGTACGAGGTCTGAGCCGCGGCTCCACGTCCGTACGACGAAGCCCCCGCCCTCCCTTCCGGGAGAGCGGGGGCTTCGTCGTGCGTTACCGGGTCGGCTACTTGGCCTCGGCCTTCTGCAGCTCGGCGAGCTCCTCGTCCGACTCGCGGCCGGGGGTGGGGAGGTTCCACTTGGTGATCGCGAAGCGGAAGACGAAGTAGTACACCGCCGCGAAGCAGAGGCCGACGGCGGCCAGGCCCCACGGGTTGTCGGCGATGCCCAGGTTCAGCAGGAAGTCGACCGCGCCGGCGGAGAAGCCGAATCCGTCGCGCATGCCGAGCGCCCAGGTCAGCGCCATGGAGACACCGGTGAGGACCGCGTGGATCGCGTAGAGCACCGGGGCGATGAACATGAAGGTGAACTCGATCGGCTCGGTCACACCGGTCACGAAGGCGGTGAGCGCGAGGGAGAACATCATGCCGCCGACGACCTTGCGGCGCTCGGGGCGGGCGCAGTGGACGATCGCGAGGCAGGCGGCCGGCAGGGCGAACATCATGATCGGGAAGAAGCCGGTCATGAACTGTCCGGCGGTCGGGTCACCGGCGAGGAAGCGGCCGATGTCACCGTGGACGGCACCGGTCGGGGTGTCGAAGGAGCCGGCCTGGAACCACGGGAAGGAGTTCAGGAGGTGGTGCATGCCGATCGGGATCAGCGCACGGTTGGCGACACCGAAGAGACCCGCGCCGACGGCGCCGGAGCCGGTCAGCCAGGTACCGAAGCCGTGCAGGGCGGAGCCCAGGACCGGCCAGATGAGACCGAAGACGATACCGGCGACCAGACCCGCGAAGGCGGAGAGGATCGGGACCAGACGGCGACCGCCGAAGAAGCCCGCCCAGTCCGGCAGCTTGGTCCGGTAGAACTTCTGGTACAGCAGGGCGGTGATGATGCCCATCACGACGCCGCCGAGCACACCGGCGTTGACCGGGGCGTCCACCTCGACGATCTTGCCGGCGACGACCTTCGCCACCTTCGGCAGGTTGCCGTCGGTGAAGGTGGCGAGCACCTTCTGGAAGACCAGGTAACCGGTGACGGCCGCCAGGGCGGTGGAGCCGTCCGACTTCTTCGCGAAGCCGATCGCGATGCCGACGGCGAACAGCAGCGCCATGTTGTCGAGGATCGCGCCGCCACCGGCGGCCATGTAGCCGGCGATCTTGTTGACGAACGTCGGGAAGGTGTCCTTCCCGAGCATGTCGTCCGCGCCCAGGCGGAGCAGGAGCGCGCCGGCAGGCAGCACGGCGACGGGGAGCATGAGGCTCCGGCCGATGCGCTGCATGACGGCCATCACGCCAGCGCCCTTCTTCTTTTCCGCAGCCGTCGCTGTGGACATGTGCTTCCTCCATTGGGCAAGGCGTCGCCCGGGGACAAAGAAGGGGGATGGCGACGTCTCTGAAAGGTGGTCCCGCGGCCATATCCGGCCCGCGTGGTCTACACCAATCCGTGGTGTAGACCAGTTGTAGCACGGTGAGGGATAGATAAGGAACCTTCGATTTCCTGTGGTCTACACCACACTCGGCGTGTCGTCGCCCCGCGCCCGGCCGGCCGGCCCTACGGACATGACGAAGGCCCCCGGAACCGATGGTCCGAGGGCCTCGTACGCGGGCCGAAGGGCCCGCTCACCACATGGAGGCGGCTACGCCTTGGTGTTGTCCGCCTGCATCGCCGCGATCTCCTCGTCCGACTCCCGCCCCGGCGTCGGCAGGTTGAACTTCGTGATCGCGAAACGGAAGATCGCGTAGTAGACGACCGCGAAGCACAGGCCGATCGGAATGATCAGCCACGGCTTCGTCGCCAACCCCCAGTTGATGACGTAGTCGATCAGACCCGCCGAGAAGCTGAACCCGTCGTGCACGCCCAGCGCCCACGTCACCGCCATCGACACGCCCGTCAGCAGCGCGTGGATCACGTACAGCACCGGCGCCACGAACAGGAACGAGTACTCCAACGGCTCCGTGATGCCCGTGACGAACGAGGTCAGGCCCACTGACAGCATCAGACCGCCGATCTCCTTGCGCCGCAGCGGCTTCGCGCAGTGCGCGATCGCGAGGGCCGCCGCCGGGAGGGCGAACATCATGATCGGGAAGAAGCCCGAGAGGAACATGCCCGCGTTCGGGTCGCCGTTCAGGAACATGTTGATGTCGCCGTGCACGGTCTTCCCCTCCGGCGTGGTGTAGCTGCCGAACTGGAACCACACCGGCACGTTCAGGAACTGGTGCAGACCGATCACCAGCAGCGCGCGGTTCGCGACGCCGAAGATGCCCGCACCCCAGTAGTCCAGGCCCACCAGCCAGTCCGAGAAGCTCTCCAGCGCGTCGCCGACCGGCGGCCAGACCCACAGGCAGATCACGGCGAAGCCGATCGCCACGAAGGACATGATGATCGGGACGAGCCGCCGGCCGTTGAAGAAGCCCAGCCAGTCGACCAGCTTCACCCGGTGGTAGCGCTGCCAGAACCAGGCCGCGAGCAGGCCCATGATGATGCCGCCGAAGACCCCCGGGTTCTGGTACGTGTACGCGACGAACGTGTCGTTCGCCCCCAGGCAGCCACCGCCGATGTCCTTGGTCCCCGTCGGGCACGGCTTCTGGAACGCGTGCAGCACCCCGCGGTAGACGAGGAAGCCGGCCACCGCCGCCAGCGCGGTCGAACCGTCCGCCTTCTTGGCCATGCCGATCGCGACGCCGATGCAGAACAGGAGGGGCAGGCCGAGGTCCGGGTCGAGCAGGGCGCCGCCCGCGCCGGCCATGATCTTGGCGAGGTCGTCCCAGCCCAGCCCCTTGGAGCCGAAGACGTCAGGCTGCCCCAGCCGGTTCAGGATGCCCGCCGCGGGCAGTACGGCGATGGGCAGCTGGAGGCTCCGCCCCATCTTCTGCAGCCCCTGGAACAGCCCGTTCCACCACTTCGCCTCCGGCTTCGCCTGTGGCGCTCCTGCGGCGCTGCTCGCGCTCATCCGCGTCCTCCCTGACCGGCCCGTTTTGGCTGTCGCGGCACGTGCGGCACACTGGTGTAGACCAGTTGTGGGCAGGTTGCTGCTGCTGATCGTCATGATTCGTCAGACAGTGGACGCGCGCTCGCGAAGATGGGCCAACCGTGCGTTACGGTGACGAAACGGACCGCATCGGTGCCGCCGAGACTCGTTCTTCGTACGACTCAGGGAGAAACACATGGCCACCAAGGCTGAGAAGATCGTCGCCGGGCTCGGCGGTATCGAGAACATCGAAGAGGTCGAAGGCTGCATCACGCGCCTGCGCACCGAGGTCGTCAACCCCGACCTCGTCGACGAGGTCGCCCTCAAGGCCGCCGGCGCCCACGGCGTCGTGAAGATGGGCACCGCCATCCAGGTCGTCATCGGCACCGACGCCGACCCGATCGCGGCGGACATCGAAGACATGATGTGAGCCGGGCGCACTGAAGCCCCTCCGAAGCTCCCCAGAAGACCCCGTACGGATGCCGCACGCACCCGAACGGGGTCTTCGCCGTTCCCCCGCAGGGACTAGGCTCAACGCCATGTCTCGCATCGACGGCCGTACGCCCGAACAGCTCCGCCCGGTCACCATCGAACGCGGATGGAGCAAGCACGCCGAGGGCTCCGTCCTCATCTCCTTCGGAGACACCAAGGTCTTCTGCACCGCCTCCTTCACCGAAGGCGTCCCGCGCTGGCGCAAGGGCAGCGGCGAAGGCTGGGTCACCTCCGAGTACTCGATGCTGCCCCGCTCCACCAACACCCGCGGCGACCGCGAGTCCGTACGCGGCAAGATCGGCGGCCGCACCCACGAGATCTCCCGCCTCATCGGCCGCTCGCTGCGCGCCGTGATCGACTACAAGGCGCTGGGCGAGAACACCATCGTCCTGGACTGCGACGTCCTCCAGGCCGATGGCGGCACCCGCACCGCCGCCATCACCGGCGCCTACGTAGCCCTCGCCGACGCCATCGCCTGGGGCCAGAAGAAGAAGCTCGTCAAGGCCGGCCGCAAGCCCCTCACCGACACCGTCGCCGCCGTCAGCGTCGGCATCGTCGACGGCGTCCCCCTCCTCGACCTCTGCTACGAGGAGGACGTGCGCGCCGAGACCGACATGAACGTGGTCTGCACCGGCGACGGCCGCTTCGTCGAGGTCCAGGGCACGGCCGAGGGCGAGCCCTTCGACCGCAAGGAACTCAACGCCCTCCTGGACCTCGCTGCCGGCGGCTGCGCGGACCTCCAGGCCCTCCAGCTGAGCGCGCTGGAGCTGGACCTGTAGGGGCTGGAACTGTAGGCGCCCGCACCGGCGTCTGGCAGGGTACGGGCGCACGGTGTCGAAGCCGCGCGCCCGTCCACGTATCCACACCCCTGGGGGGACCGGAAAAAATGAAGCTCCGCATAGCCGCCGTGACGCTGGCAGCCGCCCTCACCATCCCCGCCCTCACCTCCTGTGACGCGATCTCCACGGCGATGGACTGCGCCAACACGGCGGTCGCCATCACGGACGGCGCCAACGACCTCCAGCAGGCCGTCTCCAACGCGGGCAACAGCCCGCAGGACGCCCAGAACGCGCTGAACCAGATCGAGACGAACCTGAAGAAGATCGGCGACCAGACGGACAACGCCGACCTGAGCAAGGCCATCGGCTCGATGAACACGGCCGTCAAGAACGTCCGCACCGCCATCGAGCAGGGCAACGCGACCCCGGACATCACGCCGGTCGCCGACGCGGCCTCCGAACTCTCGAAGGTCTGCACTCCGGGCTGACGCCGAGGAAGGCGCCGCGTGGCGCCCGGAATAATGGCGGGCATGACCTCCACGCCTTCGCGCCTGATCCTGGCCACCCGCAATGCGGGCAAGGTCACCGAACTGCACGCCATCCTGTCCGACGCCGGCCTGCCGCACGAGCTGGTCGGCGCGGACGCGTACCCGGAGATCCCGGACGTCAAGGAAACCGGCATCACCTTCGCCGAGAACGCCCTCCTCAAGGCCCACGCCCTGGCCCAGGCCACCGGCCTCCCGGCGATCGCCGACGACTCCGGCCTGTGCGTGGACGTCCTGAACGGCGCCCCGGGCATCTTCTCCGCCCGCTGGGCCGGCAAGCACGGCGACGACAAGGCCAACCTCGACCTCCTCCTGGCCCAGCTCGGCGACATCGCCGACGAGCACCGCGGCGCCCACTTCGCCTGCGCGGCGGCCCTGGCCCTCCCGGACGGCACGGAACGCGTGGTCGAGGGCCGCCTCCTGGGCACCCTCCGCCACACCCCGGCCGGCACGGGCGGCTTCGGCTACGACCCGATCCTCCAGCCGCTGGGGGAGTCGCGCACGTGCGCGGAGCTGACGGCGGAGGAGAAGAACGCCATCTCCCACCGGGGGCAGGCGTTCAGGGCGCTGGTGCCGTTCGTGCGGGCGCTGCTGGGCTGAGCCGCCCGGGCGACACTGAAGGTCCCGTGCGCAGATGGTGCGCGCGGGACCTTCTGTGAGTGCGGTCGGAGGGACTCGAACCCTCAAGGGATTTCTCCCACAACTACCTAAAAGTTGCGTGTAGGCCAATTCCACCACGACCGCGACTAACCGGTAAATTCGGACATTGATCCCGACCGGCTGCGGCTAGTCTACGACCGCCAGGCCCTGGCGGGCGACAGCATTGCCGCGGCGACCTCCCCGGCACCATGTGCTCGTAATGGCGTGGCAGTTGGGGCACAGCAGCCGCAGGTTCTCGCGGCGGTCATCACTCCAGTCGCCGTTGATGTGGTCGACCTCCAGCGTCATGGGGCGTCCCCGCCATTCCGGGGGGCTCCCGCAGCCTGCGCACTGCTCGGGCACCCCGATGTCGCGGAGGGCGCGCCGCAAGGCAATCGTCCTGGTGCGGCGGGTGCCGTCGTGCTTGACCAGCACCTCGACCGCCGGCCTCGCCTGGGTGGGTCCGGGCTTCCCCTTTGAGTGGCCTTGTCCGAGGTGGTGCGAGGTGTCGAGGCTCGCCTCGGTCACCCATGGGCGTAGCAGTGCTCGCTGGTGGCCGTTGTCCGGCCGGTTGAGCTTCCGCAGCGTACCCGCGATGCTCGTCGATTGCGTGACGGCCGCCCTGAGTTCGTCGCAGGGCGGCGGGGCCTGCCCGCCGGTGGGGCGGAAGTGGGTGACGTCTATGCCGAAGTGGGCGAAGCGCCTCATCGGATAGCGCCCGAGGTGTTCGTAGGGACGTGTGCCGAGGTATGCGATCACCTCGTCGATATCGCCGCACCGGGCGGCGGCTTCGGCCAGCAGTTCCTGTGTGTAGCCGGTTCGCTTGCCCACCTGCGCCGGGCCTTGCCTCGGCCTCGGTATGTGTCCGTCGTCGAGTGGCAGTTGGGGCAGAGGAGTCGCAGGTTCTCCCACCGGTTGTCACGCCAGTCGCCATTGATGTGGTCGACTTCCAGAGGGAGGGGTTCACCCATCCAGACGGCCTCGACCCCGCACTCGGCGCAGCGTTCTTCCGCGCCCAGCACTGCCATTGCGGCCTTGAGCCGGTCGCTTTGGATGCGCCGGGCCTGCTCCGGGGGCTGTTTCACCAGCAGTGATTCGGGTGATCGGCGATTCCTGGGTATGCCCGCCCGTGACTGCGCTTTGAAGTGCGAGGTGTCTATCCCCAGGGCCTTGACTCGTCGGCTGATGTGGGTGTGCTGCCCGCCGACGACATTCACCCCCAGGCGGCGGAGCACCTCGCTCATGTTCGTCGAGGCTGAGACTGCTTCCTCCAGTACCTCCTTGGTCCACTTCAGCCCCTCGCGCTCGAAGTGGGAGGTGTCGACTCCCAGGCCTTTCATTCGCCCGCGGATGTGCTCACGCGAGCCGCTCTTCGGGTCGACCCCCAGTTTGTTGAGCGCCTCCGTCAGCGTGCGTGATGTGCGCGCCGCCTCCGAGAGGCGTTCTCTCGTGTAAGGGCTGGTCGGCATTCCGTCCCCCTCGCTTCCGGCCGCACGTGCGACCCTCGCATGGAGTAACGACCCGATAGTCGGACGGTTACGTGGAATTTCGTCCGATAAAGCGAGCGGCCCGCACCGGTTCACGGTGCGGGCCGGGGTCGGCAGAGGCAGCGGGTCAGATGCCCAGGTCCTTGATGATCTTGGCTACGTGGCCCGTGGCCTTGACGTTGTAGAAGGCGTGTTCCACCTTGCCCTCCTCGTCCACGACCACCGTCGAGCGGATGACGCCCGTGACCGTCTTGCCGTACAGCTTCTTCTCGCCGAACGCGCCGTAGGCCTCCAGCACGGCCTTTTCCGGGTCGCCGACCAGCGTGACCTTCAGGTGTTCCTGCTCCCGGAACTTCGCCAGCTTCTCCGGCTTGTCCGGGGACACGCCGATCACGTCGTAGCCGGCAGTGGCCAGGACGTCCAGGTTGTCCGTGAAGTCGCAGGCCTGCTTCGTGCAGCCCGGGGTGAGGGCCGCGGGGTAGAAGTACACGATCACCTTGCGGCCCTTGTGGTCGGCGAGCGAGACCTCGTTGCCGTCCGCGTCGGGCAGGGTGAAGGCGGGGGCGGTGTCGCCCGGCTGCAGTCGCTCGCTCATGTCAACAGTCTCCTCGGGAGGGCACCAGCATCGTTCTGCAACGAGACTAAGCTGACGATGAGTCCATGGGGCACTACGCCCCATGCGGGACACGACGACGAAACGACGACGGAGGCAGCGCGGTGCCGGAAGCCAGGACCCCCGCACAGATCGAGGCGGACATCGTCCGCCGCCGCGAGCAGCTCGCCGAGACGCTCGACGAGATCGGTGTGCGGATGCACCCGAGCACGATCATCGGGGACGCGAAGGCCAGGGTCGCCTCGACCGTCGACCACACGGCCGGGCGGGCCTTCGCCGCCGTGAACCGGTGCGTGAGCGACGTGCAGGCCGGGCTGCGCGACGAGAACGGCGCTCCGCGCGTCGACCGGATCGTGCCGGTCGCGCTGGTCGCCGCGGGTCTGATCGGGCTGATCGTGGTGTCGGCGCGCCGTAAGCGGGGATGACCCTCCGGAGTACAGGGCGGGCGCGGGCAGGTAAGTTCGAGGCGTGAGCGAGAACACCACCCACGACAAGCTGCCCATCCGCATGCTCCACGACCGCGTGCTCGTGAAGTCCGACCTGCCGGAGGGCGAGCGCCGTTCCGGCGGCGGGATCCTGATCCCGGCGACGGCCGCGGTCGGCAAGCGGCTGGCCTGGGCCGAGGTGGTCGCGGTCGGGCAGAACGTACGGTCCGTCGAGCCGGGCGACCGGGTGCTGTACGACCCCGAGGACCGGGCCGAGGTCGAGGTGCGGGGTGCGACGTACGTGCTGATGCGCGAGCGGGACCTGCACGCCGTGGCCGCGGAGCGGCTGGAGGGGTCGACGGACTCCACCGGGTTGTATCTGTAGACAGGTAGAGCGTAGGGGCCGGTGATCGGGATCACCGGCCCCTTTCGTATTGCTTTGCTACGGTGGAGGAGAACCCCGACGAGACGCGCCGTACCGGGTCAAGGACAAGACGACGCACCCCCGTACCGCTCGATTTCTCGTCGTCCCGGAGGTGCCGTCATGGCATGGGTTCTTCTTCTCGTCGCCGGCCTGCTTGAGGTCGGCTGGTCGATCGGCATGAAGTTCACCGACGGTTTCACCCGGCTGTGGCCCAGTGTGTTCACGGGTGCCGGGATCGTCGCCAGCATGGTGCTGCTGTCGTACGCCGCGAAGACCCTGCCCATCGGTACCGCGTACGGGGTGTGGGTCGGCATCGGCGCCGCCGGTGCGGCCGTGCTCGGCATGGCGGTGCTGGGTGAGCCCGTCACCGCCGCCCGGATCTTCTTCATCAGCCTGCTGCTGGTGGCCGTGGTGGGGCTGAAGGCCACCTCCGGGCACTAACGGGACCGGCTACTCCAGGAACGCGGACGGTGGGGGGCGGCGGGCTGCCGCCCCCGCTCCCGTTCCGGCGTCCGTTCCCGCGTCGGTGCCCTGCGTGGCGCCGCCCTGGGTGCCCGTGGTGGTGCCGGCGTTGGTCTGGCCGCCTTGCGTCTGGCCTCCCTGGGTCTGGCCCCCGTTGTTCTGGCCCCCCTGGTTCTGGCCCCCCTGGTTCTGGCCTCCGTTGTTCTGCCCGCCCTGGTTCTGGCCGTTCGTCCCGTTCGGGGGCGTGGGGCGGTTCGGGCGGCCGGGGCGGCTCGGGAAGGGTTCCTCGGGGGTTTCCTCCGGGGAGGTCGGCTCGAAGCTGGGCGTGGGCGGGGGCGGGACCGCGCCCGGCTGGAGTTCGAGGTCGAAGTCCTCGGGCTCGGTGCCCTCCAGGGCCGTCTTCGTGTAGGCGGCCCAGATGCGGGCCGGGTAGCCGCCTCCGCCGATGCGCGCCTCGCCGAGGGCTCCGTACAGGGATTCCAGGGTTCCGGTGTCGGGGTCCTGGCCCATCATCGAGACCACCGTGACGAGGTTCGGGGTGTAGGCGGCGAACCAGGCCGAGCGGTCCAGTTCGGCGGTGCCGGTCTTGCCGGCGGCCGGGTGGCCGGCGGCGAGGGCCGCGGTGCCGGTGCCGTTGTCGACGACGCTGACCAGCATGGACGTGGTGGTGTCGGCGGACTCGCGGCTGACCGCCTGGGTGCGGGGGCGTTCGGGGAGGCCGATGGTGTCGTCCTCCTTGGTGATCTTCTCCAGGAAGGTGTACGGGGTGCGCCGGCCGTGGTCCGCGAGGGTCGCGTACGCCTGGGTCATGTCGAGGACGCTGGCCTGGAGGGTGCCGAGCGCCATGGCGGGGCCCAGGACGAAGTTCGGGGTGTCCTCGGGGATGCCCAGGTCGACGGCGGTCTTCTTGACCTTCACCGTGCCGACGTCGACGACCATCTGCGCGAAGACGGCGTTGACGGAGAGGTCGGTGGCGGCGTTGACGGTGATGTTCCCGTAGGAGACCTGGCCCTCGTTCTCGGGGGCGTAGGGGACCCGGCTGCCGACGACACGGCGCTTGTTGTCGCCGTTGTAGATCGTGTACGGGGTGATGCGGCGGCCGTCCTGGGTGCGGGAGTCGTTCTCGACCGCGGCCGCGAAGACGAACGGCTTGAAGGTGGAGGCGACCTGGTAGTCGTGGCGGGTCGCGTTGTTCACGTACTGCTTGGTGTAGTCGATGCCGCCGTACATGGCGACGACCTTGCCGTTGGAGGGGTCGATGGAGACGCCTCCGGCGCGCACGTAGCGGTCGGCCTTGCGGGTTTCCGGTTCGAGCTTGCTGATGACCTGGGCGTTGACGGCGTCCACGAAGGCGTTCTGGCGGCGCTTGTCGATGGTGGTGGTGATGCGGTAGCCGCCTTCGGCGAGGGTCTTCTCGTCGAGGATCTTGTTGTCGGTGATGTAGTCCTTGATGGCTTCGACGAGGTAGCCGCGCTGCCCGGAGAGTCCGGCGGCGGGGCGGACCTTGCCCGGTTCGGGGAAGCGGGTGGCGGCACGTTCGGCGGCCGGCATCCAGTCCTTCTTGACCATGCCGTCGAGTACGTAGTTCCAGCGGGCGAGGGCGCGGTCGCGGCCCTGGGGGTGGGAGACGACGTCGAAGGCGCTGGGGGAGTTGAGGAGGGTGGCGAGGTAGGCGCCCTCGGCGGTGGAGAGTTTGCCGACGTCCTTGCCGTAGTAGGCCTGGGCGGCGGCTTGGATGCCGTAGGCGTTGCGGCCGAAGTAGCTGGTGTTCAGGTAGCCCTCCAGGATGTAGTCCTTCGACTTCTCGCGACCGAGTTTGATCGCGATGAAGAACTCCTTGACCTTGCGTTTGATGGTCTGTTCCTGGCCCAGGTAGTAGTTCTTGACGTACTGCTGGGTGATGGTGGAGCCGGATTGGGTGCCCTTGCCGGTGGCCGTGTTCCAGGCGGCGCGGAGCATCGCCTTGGGGTCCACCGCCCGCTCGGAGTAGAAGTCCCGGTCCTCGGCGGCGAGTACGGCTTCCTGGACGGTGCGGGGGATCTGGGAGAGCGGGACGTTGACGCGGTTGACCTCGCCGTCCCGGGCGAGCTGGGAGCCGTCGGAGTAGAGGTACACGTTGGACTGGGCGGTGGCGGCGGAGTTGGCCGGCGGGATGTGGACCAGCAGGTAGCCGGCGACGAGGGCGCCGCCGAGCAGCAGGGCGAGGACGAGTACGCCGCCCAGGACCATGCGCCAGGTGGGGACGAGGCGTCGCCAACCGGTGCGTTGGCGGCGGGGCTTCTTCCCGGGCTTGGGGGGCTTGCCGCCGCGCCGTGCCCGTGGCTGCTGCGGCTGTTCGTCGGGGGAGTCCGGGTCGCGAGGGGTCCAGCCCGGGGGTGGTGACTGGTCGCTCATCTGCGGGGACTCCTCGCCGCCGTTCGAAATATCCACTTCTGTACCTCATTGTGTCTACCCGATGGCCGGTGATTCCGCTCCGGACGGGCGTAAATCGGTCGCGTGGATCGCCCCTCCGCACTAAGCTCGCGCGCTTTGGCCGACGTAGGAACGACGTGGAAATGGGAGGGATACGGTGCGTCAGCGAGTGGGCCTCTACCTGGCGGTGGCCGCGGGCGGGTTCCGGCGCTACGCCACGTACGGGACGGCGACGGCGGCCGGTGTGTTCACCAACACCGTGTTCGGTTTCATCGTCGCGTACACGTACATCGCGCTGTGGGACGAGCGCCCCGGGCTCGGCGGGTACGACCAGGCGCAGGCCTTGACCTTCGTGTGGATGAGCCAGTCGCTGCTCGCCGCCGCGGCGATGTTGGGCGGCGGCTTCCAGGAGGAGATCCAGGAGCGGGTCCGTACGGGCGACATCGCGGTCGACCTGTACCGGCCGGCGGACCTCCAGATGTGGTGGCTGGCCTCGGACATGGGCCGGGCGGGCTTCCAGTTGGTGGGGCGCGGGCTGCTGCCGCTGCTGGCGGGTTCGCTGTTCTTCACGCTGGCGCTGCCGGCCGATCCGGTGCGTTGGGCGCTGTTCCTGGTGTCGGTCGGGCTCGGGCTGGTGGTGAGTTTCGCGGTGCGCTATCTGCTGGGGCTGATGGCGTTCTGGCTGATGGACGGGTCGGGGATCAATCTGGTGGCGACGGTGGTCTCGATCTTCTTCTCGGGGATGTTGCTGCCGCTGACCGTCTTCCCGGGCGGTTTCGGGGAGTTCGTGCGGGTGCTGCCGTGGTCGGCGATCCTGCAAGTGCCGATCGACGTGTTGATGGGTACGCACGCGGGGGCCGGGAGCGTGGCGCGGGCGCTGGGGTTCCAGGCCGGTTGGGCGCTCGTACTGCTGGGCGTGGGACGGGTGTTGCAGTCGGCGGCGACGCGCAAGGTGGTGGTGCAGGGTGGCTGAGACGGCGCTGGTGGAGCGGGGGCCGGAGCGTGAGCCGGAGCCGGACTCCGGGCGGGCCGCGGTGGTTTCCCCGCGCGAGGAGCCGCGGCGGCGCAGCCGGGCGGTGGAGGGGGTGCGGGGCTACGGGCTGATCGTGCGGATGTGGATCCGGTCGACGATGACGTACCGGACGTCCTTCCTCCTGTCGGCCTTCGGGAACGGGGCGATCACCCTCCTCGACTTCGTCGCGATCTACATCATGTTCTCCCACGTGGACGTGCTGGGCGGTTTCACGCTGCCCGAGATCGCGCTGCTGTACGGGACGGCCTCGGCCTCCCTGGGGCTGGCGGACCTGCTGATCGGCAACACGGACCGGATCGGGGTCCGGATCCGGGACGGTTCGCTGGACACGATGCTGGTGCGTCCGGTTCCGCTGCTCGCGCAGGTGGCGGCGGACCGGTTCGCGCTGCGCAGGCTGGGGCGGGTGGCGCAGGGGCTGGGGGTGCTGGGCTGGGCGCTCTGGGAGCTGTCCGCGGAGCTGGACTGGAGCGTCGGCAAGGTGCTGCTGGTACCGGTGATGATCGTGTCGGGGGCGGGGATCTTCGGTGCGGTGATGGTGGCGGGGGCGGCGTTCCAGTTCCTGGCGGGGGACGCGGCGGAGGTGCAGAACTCCTTCACGTACGGCGGGAACACGATGTTGCAGTACCCGCCGACGGTGTTCGCGAAGGACCTGCTGCGCGCGGTGACCTTCATCGTGCCGTTGGCCTTCGTCAACTGGCTGCCGGCGCTGTACGTGCTGGGGCGGCCCGATCCGCTGGGGCTGCCGGGGTGGGTCGCGTACCTGAGCCCGCTGGTGGCCTTCGTGGTGTTCCTGCCCGCGTCGCTGGCGTGGCGTGCGGGTGTCCGTTCGTACCGGAGTACGGGGAGTTAGCTGTGCGGGATGCGGAAGACGTGCTGATCTCACTGGACGGCGTCGAGAAGGTCTTCGACGTACGGCGTCGGGTGGGCCCGCTGCGCCGGGAGAAACGCCAGGTCAGGGCGGTGGACGGGATCAGCTTCGAGGTGGCCCGCGGTGAGGTGGTCGGCTACATCGGGCCGAACGGCGCGGGGAAGTCGACGACGATCAAGATGCTGACGGGGATCCTGACGCCGAGCGGCGGCCGGCTGCGGGTCGCGGGCATCGATCCGGCGCGGGACCGGATGCGGCTGGCGCGCCGGATCGGGGTGGTGTTCGGGCAGCGGACCACGCTGTGGTGGGACCTGCCGCTGAGGGACTCGTACGGGCTGATGCGGCGGATGTACCGGATCCCGGAGGCGCGGTTCCGGGAGAACCTGGAGCGCTGCGTGGAGCGGTTGGACCTCGCCGCGTTGCTGGACGTGCCCGTACGACAGCTCTCGCTGGGCCAGCGGATGCGGGGGGACATCGCGGCGGCGCTGCTGCACGACCCGGAGGTGCTGTACCTGGACGAACCGACGATCGGGCTGGACGTGGTGAGCAAGGCGAAGGTGCGCGGCTTCCTACGGCAGTTGAACGAGGAGCAGGGGACGACGGTGCTGCTGACCACGCACGACCTCCAGGACATCGAGCAGCTCTGCGAGCGGGTGATGGTGATCGACCACGGGCGCCTGATGTACGACGGCCCGCTGGGCGGGCTGCACGCGGCGGGCTCGGTGGCGGAGGCCGAACGGACCCTGGTGGTCGACCTGGAGCGGGAGTTCGCGCCGATCGAGGTGGCGGGCGCGCGGGTGGTGAAGGTGGAGGGCCCGCGGCAGTGGCTGGCGTTCCCGGCGGGGGCCTCGGCGGCGCCGCTGGTGGCGGCGGTGGCGGCGGAGTACCCGCTGGTGGACCTGTCGGTACGGGAGCCGGACATCGAGGACGTGATCGCGCGGATGTACGCGGGGCGGGGATGAGGTCTCCCCGGGCGGCGCATAGGGGGAATCCCGGGGTCGGCCTCCGGGTACAACTCCGGGTCCACCCCATACAACTGGCGCCGATCCCTGCATAGTCTGGTGCGCATGAGTGACGACGAGCGGGCGCAGGTGCCGTTGCCGGAGCTGAGGGCGTCCGACGCCGACCGCGAGCGGGTGGTGGAGCGCCTGCGGGACGGCCTCGCCGAGGGCCGGCTCGACATGGAGGAGTTCGAGGAGCGGCTGGAGGCGGCGTACAAGTCGCGTACGTACGCGGAACTGGAGCCGCTGACGCGGGACTTGCCGGCGGTGGGCGCGGCCGCGCCCACCCGGTCCGCGGCGCCGGTGTCCGGGGGCGCGGGCTGGCCGGCCCGTATCGGCGGCGCGGGCACGTCGACGGCCGCCGTGGCGATCATGTCGGGTTTCCAGCGCAAGGGCCGGTGGACGGTCCCGGCCCGCTTCGACGCGGTGGCGTTCTGGGGCGGCGGTGAGCTGGACCTGCGCGAGGCGGACTTCGCGCAGCGGGAGGTCGTGATCAACTGTGTCGCGATCATGGGTGGCATCCAGGTCATCGTGCCGCCGGGGGTGGCCGTGGACCTGCGGGGCATCGGCATCATGGGCGGCTTCGACCAGCGCCTCGGCGGCGATCCGGTGGACCCGGACGCGCCGCGGGTGATCGTGACGGGCTTCGCGTTCTGGGGCGGGGTCGACGTGAGGGTGAAACCGCCGAAGCAGCCGAAGCGCCCGAAGGGCGGCCCGTCGCTCCGCAAGGAGCTGTAGCGGGGCGGGGCGCGGCCGCCGTGCCGGGGCGGCGCGTGGCGGTTCGGCCGCGGGCCGTGCGCACGGGGCTCCGCCCCGGACCCCGCGCCTCAAACGCCGGCGGGGCTGGGTGGTGTCCCCCGGGCGGGACCGGCCTGGTGGGGCGGTGCCCCGGGTCAGTGAGGGGGGAGCGGGGGTCCTGCGGGGCGTCCCCGCAGGAGGAGCGCGCAACCGGGCTCAGTGGTCTTGCGGTGCCTACGTGCGCGAGGACGAGGAGCCGCCCCGGAGGGACGCCATACCCAGCACCGCCGGCGTTTGAGGCGCGGGGTCCGGGGCGGAGCCCCGGATCTTTGAGGGAACGGTGTCCCCTCGCGGGAGCGAAAGGGCGTGGCGGGAACTCCCCGGGCCTCCCGGGAGTCGGATGCTATGCAGACAAAACCGGCGCCCCCGGGGGAAGGCAGGAGCACGTGACGAACCGCACCACCGCCGGAGGCGATGCCACCGGCCCAGGGGACAAGGGCAGCGCCGGCGCCGCCGGTTTCGTGTTCAGCGCCGCGGACGAGGAGCGTCGCCGCGGTGTCCGCCGGATGAAGGCCACCGCGACCGGCCTCCTCGCCCTGGTCGCGCTGGTCTACGTACTGGCCAAGGTCGCCACGCACGCCTGGGGCGCCGGCGCCTGGGCCGGCTACGTGGCGGCCGCCGCCGAGGCCGGCATGGTCGGCGCGCTCGCGGACTGGTTCGCCGTCACGGCCCTCTTCCGGCACCCGCTCGGCCTGCCCATCCCGCACACCGCGATCATCCCGACCAAGAAGGACCAGCTCGGGGTCTCCCTCGGGGAGTTCGTCGGCGAGAACTTCCTTTCTTCCGACGTGGTCCGGGCCCGCCTCCACGCCCTCGGCATCGGCGGCCGCCTCGGTGCCTGGCTGGCCGAGCCCGCGCACGCGGACCGCGTCACCGCTGAGCTCGCCACGGCCCTGCGCGGAGCGCTGACCGTACTGCGCGACTCCGACGTCCAGGCCATCGTCGGCGAGGCCGTCACCCGCCGCGCCGAGACCGCCGAGATCGCCCCGGGCATCGGCAAGACCCTGGAGAAGGTCGTCGCGCAGGGCGGCCACCGCCGGGCCGTCGACCTGATCTGCGCCAAGGCCCACGACTGGCTCGTCACGCACGAGGGGTCGATCACGGACGCCGTCCAGGGCGGGGCCCCCGGCTGGACCCCGCGGTTCGTGGACCGCAAGGTGGGCGAGCGCGTGTACAAGGAGCTGCTCCGCTTCGTCACCGAGATGCGGGACATGCCGGAGCACCCGGCGCGCGGGGCGGTGGACCGCTTCCTGACGGACTTCGCGGCCGACCTCCAGTCGGACACGGAGACCCGCGCCCGCGTCGAGCGCCTGAAGTCCGAGCTGCTCGCCCGCGACGAGGTCCAGGACGTCATCACCTCCGCCTGGACCGCCATCCGTACGATGATCATCTCGGCGGCGGAGGACGAGCGCAGCGAACTGCGCCTGCGCGTCCGCTCCTCCCTGATCTCCCTCGGTGCCCGCCTGGCCACCGACGGCCGCCTCCAGCAGAAGGTGGAGGGCTGGATCGAGGGCGCGGTCGTCTACGTGGTCACCACGTACCGCACCGAGATCACCTCGCTGATCACGGACACGGTCGCGGCCTGGGACGCCGAGCACACCTCCCGCAAGATCGAGGCCCACATCGGTCGCGACCTGCAGTTCATCCGTATCAACGGCACGGTGGTCGGCGCCCTGGCGGGCCTCCTGATCTACACGGCGTCCCGCGCCCTGGGGGCGTAGGGGGCGCGTCTCAGCCGCGGTCGGCGACGGCCCAGGAAGCGGCGGCGACGACGCCCGCGACTCCGAAGACGGCCGGCCAGGCGCCGACCTTCTTGGCGAGCGGGTGCGAGCCGGCGAAGCCCGCCACGTAGAGCGCTCCGAGCCCCGCCGCCACGGGGACGCCGCCCCTGCGGTGCCATTCCCGGCCGGCCATGACCCCGGCGGCGCCGAGCACGACGCCGCCGAGGGGCCGCTTCTTGGTCCAGCGGGCGACGGCGTATCCGCCGACCAGTCCTGCCGCCGCCACCGCGGAAGTCGGTACCCGTGCCATGTCGAACTCCTCTGGTCTTCTTGTCGTACGGGTTTTCCTGTGAGGCTAACGCGACCGCCGGGCCGCCCGGCGACCGCCCGACACTCCGGCGAGCAGCAGCACGGTCGCTCCGATCACGGCGTTCGGCACCGAGTCCCGCAGCGAGCGCGGCAGCAGCGCCACGACGCCGAGGACGAGGAGGAAGGCGAGCGCGCACCGTCCGGCGGCCCGAATCAGTCTGTCCATGGCCTCTCAACTCCGGCGCGGGGCTCCCCGACACGGAGCGCCGGGAGGGGATTTGTCGCACACTCGCCGGATCCGTGCGATGTGTGTCTTCGGAACCCGGACGGCATAAATTCGCTCTCCCACCCAAACGGGAGAAACCCGCCCTCCGCGCTCGCCCCGACCGCTCGACATCAGGAGCCAGGACATCGTGATCTGCTACGGACCTGCCGTCCTCGACCTCGCGGACGAACTGGTCGACACCTACGCCGACGTCTTCTCGGCCCCGCCGTGGAACGAGGATGAAGAAACCATTCGCCAGTTCGCCGGCCGTCTCCAGGCGGACACCCGGCGCCATGGGTTCCGCGCGGCCCTCGCCCAGTCGGAGGCCGGCATCGACGGCTTCGCCACGGGCTGGGTCACGCCCGCCGTCTTCCCCCGGGACCGCGCCTACCCGCAGGTCGCGGCCCAACTCGGCCCGGGGCGGGTGCGCGGGCTCCTGACCGGCGCGCTGGAGATCGACGAACTCGCGGTACGCCCCCACGCGCGCGGCCGGGGCACCGGACGGACCCTCCTCACCGAGATGACGGCCGACGCCCCGGACGGGAAGGCGTGGCTGCTGACCTCCCGCCTCGCCACCGACACCGTGGCGACGTACCGCCGCCTGGGCTGGCACGAGGTCCCGGCCCTCCCCGGCACGGAGACCGGGGTGATCGTCTTCCTGTCCCCGGACCACCCGGACCGATAGACCGGGGGACGGGTACACCCTCCCGGAAACGGGGCATACCGGCGGCATGACCACCGCACAACAGCCCAGGGTGGCCCGCAGGCAGCTCGGCATGGCCACCCGGCACCAACTGGTCGGGGCCGGTGTCCCGGACGGCACGATCACCTCCCGCACCCGCCCGGGAGGTCCCTGGCAGCGGTTGCTGCCCCGGGTCTACCTCCTCCAGACCGGCCCCCCGGACGCGCGCCGGCGGGCCCTGTCCGCCGTCCTGTACGCCGCCGAGCCGGCCTCGGACCCGCTGACCGGTGACACGGCCGCCCTCACCGGGGGCGCCGCCCTCGCCCTGCTCGGCATCCGCGAGGCCCCGTACGACCCGGCGGACGTACTGATCCGCGCCCCGCGCAGGCTCAAGCCCACCGCCGGGGTCCGCCCGCTCGCCACCTCCCGTTGGCCCCGCACCATCACCGTCTCGGGCGTCCCCAGCACCCGCCCCGTCCGCGCGGCGAGCGACTTCGCCTCCCGCGCGGACCATCCCGACCGGATCCGCTCGGTCCTCGCCCACGTCGTCCAGGCCGGCTGGTGCCACCCCCGCGACCTGCACGCCGAACTCCGGGCCGCCCGCCTGCTCACCCGCCCCGCGGTCCGCGCCGCCGCGGCGGAACTCCTCGTCGGAGTACGCTCGTTCGCCGAGGCCCAGGCCCGCGACGCCCTCACCGCGACGGACCTCCCGACCCCCCTGTGGAACGCCCGCCTCCACACCCCGGACGGCACCTTCCTGGCCACCCCGGACGCCTACTGGCCCGACGAGGGCGTCGCCCTGGAGATCGACTCGGCCGAGTACCACTACACCCGCGACTCCTGGCACGCCACCCTCCGCCGGCGCCTGCGCCTGGAGGCGCACGGCATCCTGGTGGTCAGCGCCACCCCGTCGATGATCCGCGACACCCCGACCGAGGTCCTCGCGGCCCTCCGCGCCTTCCTGGCACTGGCCGCCGCACGCCCCACCCCGCCGACGGCCGTGGCCCGCGGCCACCACCAGCTCCCGCTGCCCTTCTGAGGGGTGTGTCGGACCCACGGTTCACAATGGGGGTGTGGAGAAACTGGCAACGACGGCCACCGTGCGCACTCGAATGAGTCGCCAGAAGAGCCGCGACACCGGCGTCGAGGTGGCCCTGCGCAAGGCACTGCACGCCAACGGGGCCCGGTACCGGATCCACCGGAAGCCGGTGAAGGGCGTGCGGCGCGAGGCCGACATCGTGTTCGGGCCCGCCCGCGTGGCCGTCTTCGTGGACGGCTGCTTCTGGCACGGCTGCCCCGTGCACGCCACGTGGCCGAAGAACAACGCCGAGTTCTGGCGCGCCAAGATCGAGGGCAATCGGCGTCGGGACGTGGACACGGACGCCCGGCTGGCCGAGGCGGGTTGGCTGGCCGTGCGGGTCTGGGAGCACGAGCGGGCGGACGAGGCGGCGGTTCGCGTCCTGTCCGTCGTCGAGGGCCGTCGGCCCGAAGCGCGGTCCAGGGCCCAACAGGCCGGACCCGTAACGGACATGTGAGATCGCGCGCCGCGCCGGGCCGGCCGTACCGGCTCGGCCGTGCCGGCTCAGCCGTGCCGGGTCAGGAAGGTGTGGATGGCCTGCGCCAGCGTCCTGCCGAGGCCGACGGGCACGGCGTTCCCGATCTGACGGGCGATCTCGACCTTGGTCCCGTACCACTTGAACGTCTCGGGGAAGCCCTGGATGAGCGCGGCCTCGTAGTGGGTGATCGGGCGGTGCTCCGTCGGGTGCAGGTAGCGGCCCTTTTCGGGCTTGTAGAACTCCGTACGGATCGTCACCGAGGGCGCGTGCTTCCGCATGCGGCCCATGACGTCGCCGGATCCGGAATTGTGCCTGTCCCAGCTGTCGGTGGAGAGGTAGAACTCCTGCCCCTTCAGCCGGCGGTAGTCCTTCTCGGTGGAAAGGCGAATGCGGCCCGTCCGGTCGAGGCGGTAGCTGACCCCGCGGAGGTTGTTCCGGTTCCCGTTCTCGGGAATCGCCATGTACCGGGCCCGGGAAAGGTCCTCCGGGTTCCGGCCGAAATGGAGATCCGCCGTGAGGTAGTGCCCGGGGACGGCGCCGGCGGAATCCGCCGCGCCGCGCGGATCGGGCATGCGCTCCAGTATCGGGCGCTTCGCGGAGACGTCGAAGACCGTCGACACCGGAACCCAGCGGGGCAGGGGCCGACCACCGGGCTCGGAGCCGAAGAGGGAGTCCTGCGCCCCGTCGGACGCGTGGCCGTTCTTGTGGTGCGTCGGCTCGGGGTGCCGCAACGGTTCGGCGAAGTCCTTGTGGGTGCAGATGACGATGACGCGACGTCGCGCCTGCGGGACCCCGTAGTCGGCCGCGTTCATCACCGCGGGCACGACCGTGTAGTCGTGGAGCGGATGCCCCGGGGTCGCGGAGGCGGAAAGCAGCTCCGCGTACTGGGGGGACTTCAGGAAGCGGTCGACGTTCTCGATGACGAAGACCTTGGGGTGGACCTTGGCCACCACCCGCACGTACTCCTGCCAGAGCTCGTTGCGGGGGTCCGTCGGATCCTCCCTGCCGAGGCCGGAGAAGCCCTGGCACGGCGGGCCGCCCATGATCACGTCGACCTGGCCCTTGAAGGGCGTGGGATCGAACTTCGCGATGTCACCGGCGAAGACGTGGGCACCGCCGAAATTGGCGGAGTAGGTGGCCGCGGCGGCCCGGTCGAACTCGACGGCGGCGACCGACGTGAACGGACTCGTCGTTCCCGTGGGGGTGTAACGGGCGAACCCAGAGGAAAAGCCCCCAGCCCCTGCGAACAGGTCCATGACGCGGATCTGCCCAGGTTGAGACGGCTGGGACTGCTTTCTGGTCATGGGGGTCAAGTGTAGTCACCGAGCCCCAGGCCCAGCGCGCCTTCGCCCACTTCATCAGGCCTGTAGCGCGGCCATGACGGCAGCGCCCAGCGCCCGCCCGACCGGAGGCGGCGAGGCGTGGCCCACCTGTCGGTACATCGCGGTCTTGCGGCCCTCGATCCGCCACGAGGGAGGGAAGCCCTGGAGGATCGCGGCCTGGGCCACGGTCAGCGGCATCATGCTCGTCCGACCGGACTCCGGAGCCCAGCGGAAGTCGGGGCCCGGCACGGCGTCGGCCACCGTCGCCCCGTCGACGCCCATGCGGGCCCATGCCCGCTTGGAGCCCGTGGGTCCCAGGTCGGCGCCGCCGCGCTCCCAGGAGCCGCCGACGAGGGTGGGGGCCGGCTGGTCGGCCTGCGCGGCCCACCGGGGCGCCTCGGCCCAGCCGCCGGCGGACATCGAATCCAGCAGGGCCTCGCCCACCGTCCTGTGCGGAAGGGTCGTCGGAGTCGGCACGACGAAGGAATCCAGTAGGTCCCCCTTGAAGGCCACCAGAATTCCCTGCCGCCGAATCTGCGGAACACCGAAATCCGCCGCATTCACGACGAACCACGCATGGCGGTAGCCGAGGTGTGAGAGTTCCTCCGCGACGAAGGACCGGAGGGGCGCGTAATCCGGCTTCGTCACCAGGTCCGGCACGTTCTCGACGAGCAGCGCCCTGGGTTGTACGCCGTAGAGCAGCAGCATCGTGGCGCGAAGCAGTTCGAGTTCGGCCTCGCTGTCGCGGCGTGCCACGGCGGCCGTCGCCTTGACCCGGGGCAGGCCCGCCGACAGCAGGTCCACGTCGTAGGTCTCGGTGTGCTCGCACGGATCGAAGTCGAGGAGGTTCGTTTCGAGGACCTTCCACGAGGGACGGTTGGCGCGCAGGGTCCGGCAGGCGACATCGCGGTTGTCGAGCAGGAGGACGGGATCGAAGCCGGCCTGTTCGAGGCCCAGGGCCAGTCCGCCGGCGCCCGAGCAGACGTCCAGGGAACGCAGCCGCCGTGTCGTTCCCGTGTTCATGCCGCCCCCGCGTTCCCCGTGAGGTGGCGGGACGGGTCGACCGCCCCGCCGCCGCTCACCGGGAGGGTGGCCGTCGTCGACCTCCGAGACGTCGATGATCGCACCGGCCTCGGCTCAGGGGCGGGTGGCCGCGTGGCACTCGTTGTACGGCTTGCCCGAGGTGCACCAGCACGGCGCGTTCGGCGGCGGGGGCCAGGGGGTGGCCTTGCCGCGGGCCGCCAGGGTGGTGGCGTATTCGGCCAGGAGGGACGGGGAGGCCGGCGAGGTCTTCTCCGATGCCGCGAAGGCTTCGTACGAGGGGACGCTGGCCGTCACGATGCCGAGGTTCGTGGTGCCCGAGGCGGCCAGGGCGCGGAGGGAGGTTTCGATGTCCCGCAGGTGGGCCTCGTGCGAGGCGTACTCGGTGGCCAGGGTGGGGTACGAGGTGAGGAGCTCCGCCAGTTCGCGGGCCGGCCAGTGCAGGATCGCCACCGGGAAGGGGCGGGAGAGGGCGGCGCGGCGGTCGCCCAGTTCGGCGCGGAGGCGGGCGATTTCGGCGCGGAGCTCGGCCGGGTCGTCGGATCCCAGGGCCCAGATGCGCTTCGGGTCGTGGAGTTCGTCGAGGGGGATCGGGCCGATGTGGCGGGTGTCGGCGACCATGTCCCAGTCGTCGTGCTGGAGCCCGAGGAGGCGGCGGACCCGGTGGCGGCCCGTCAGGAGGGCCGTGGTGGCGGGGGTGAGGGGCTCGTCCTCGGTGATGAGGAGGGTCGCCGCCTCGGTGAAGCAGTCGAGCGAAGCCTGCAACTCGTCGTGGGTTTCCAGGGATTCGGCGATGACCTCCCAGGGCGCCGGGTCCTTGGGGGCGGCCGAGCGGATGCCCGAGATGAGGGCGCGGGCCTCGGGCTCGTGGCCGTACTCCCAGAGGTTCGCGGCCTGGAGGGCCTTGATCAGGTGGGGGTTGGCGGGCGAGCCGGCGAGGAGTTGGTCGTACAGCGCGCTGGCGCGGTCCCGGGCGTCGCCCAGTTCGAGGTGGGCCGCGGCCTGGAGGAGCAGGGGCTCCTGGTCCTCGGGGTAGCGGGTCGCCGTGCGGATGAGGCGCTCGGCTTCGGCGATGTGCTCGGCAGGCGTGTCAGGGCGCATGGTTGACACCGTACTGCTGCTGGTCAGTTGGCGGGGGAAGACTTAAGGTGCCGCCCGTGCGAGATCGTGTGGATCGGGTGCCCGTGGTGGTGCAGGGGGGCGGCCGGCGACTGGGCCGGGCCGGGGTCGCGCGGTTGTTGTGGGTGGCGGCCGAGGCGATCACCACGGTGGGCGTGTTGGTGGCGTTGCTGGTGGTGCACCAGGTGTGGTGGACCAACCGGGAGGCCGTGGCCGCCGCGCGGGAGCAGGTCCGGGCGTTGGAGGGGGAGTGGGGGGATTCCCCGCCCGTGCCCTTCGTCCCGGGTGACGACGCCGCTGCTCCTTCCGATTCGCCGGCACCTCCCTCTTCCTCGTCTCCACCGGCTCCTCCTGCCGGTTCCGGTGGGGGGACGGCGGCCGGTGGGTCGGCGGCGTCCGGCCCGGCACCTGCCCGGGACCGGGCGTACGCCGTGCTGCGCATCCCGCGGCTCGGGCTCTCGGTGCCCGTCGCGCAGGGGGTCGACAAGCGGGCCGTGCTCGACAAGGGGTACGTCGGCCAGTACCCCGGGACCGCGCAGCCCGGGGAGCGGGGGAACTTCGCGCTGGCCGGGCACCGCAATACGCACGGGGAGCCCTTTCGGTACGTCAACCGGCTCAGGGCGGGTGACGAGCTGATCGTCGATGTGCGGGGGCGGAGGTACACGTACGTGGTGGGCCAGGTGCTGGGGGAGACGAGCGAGCGGGACACCGGGGTGATCGCGCCGGTCCCGCGGAGCATCGTGAAGCCGGGGTACGGGTACGACGAGCCCGGCGCCTACATCACCCTGACCACGTGCACGCCCGAGTACACCTCCAAGTACCGGCTGGTGGTGTGGGGGGCGTTGAAGGGATAGCCGGGTCGGTCGTCGGTGGGTGCCGTTAGTATCGATCAACAGTGCTTGACCGTTTGGGCGTTCGAGTGGGGGAGGGGGCGGTGCGGATGACCGGGCGACGACGCGACGGTGCGCGCTCGCTGTCCTTCCTCCTGTTCTCCCGGACTTCGCGGGCACTGGCCCTCCTGTTGCCGCTGGTGCTGCTCGGGGGAGTGCTCGGACTCTTCGCCGGAGAGAGCGGGCTGGCGGGTGTGGTGGTCGCCCTCGCGGTCACCGTGGCCGTGAGTGCCCGGGCGCTGGCCGCCGTCGCGCGGCTCGTGCGGCCCGTGGCACCGCATCGAATACGGACGAAGATCCGTGATCGTGAGCAGCGCACGGCGTTCCTGCCGCAGCGCGATCCGGACGCGTCGGGCCGGTCGCGGCCCAGGGCGCCGGGCCGTCTCGTCCTGACGGCCACGTAGGGGCGCACGGTTCGGCGCAGTTCGCCTCCCTGTCGGATCCCTGGGTTTCCCTTTCCCTCACCGTTGTCGCCCCTCGTGGGTCGTCACGCCGGAATGCATCGCTTTCGACGTTCGACGAGACCCTCCGGAGGGCCCGCGTGTCCGTTTTTGTTCGTGTTGTCGTCGAGCTGGGCCGGCTGCTTGAGCCGGTGCTGGCCGAGTCCGCGACCGCTGCCGCGATCGTGCTGTTCACCGTGCTCGTGCGGCTCGCGCTGCACCCGCTGAGCCGGGCCGCCTTCCGGGGCGCGACCCCGGTGGCGGGATGCCTGCCGGTGCTGCTGCAGCTGCCGGTGTTCTTCCTCATGTACCAGGCGTTCTCGTCCGGGCAGGAGCTGCTGGGGGAGCGGTTGATCGGGGTGCCGCTCGGCGCCCGGTGGGCGGACGCGCTGGGGGACGGAGGGCTGCTGGGGGCGCAGGGGCTGGTGTTCCTCGGGCTGTTCGCCGCCATCGGCGTGGTCGCGGCCTGGAGCGCGGTACGGGGGAGGCGGGCCGCCGCCGCCGCGCCGGCGCCGGTCCTGCCCGCGTCCGGGAAGGGCGCCGCGGCCGGGCCGGCGCTCACCGCCGAGCAGCAGGCGGCGATGCGCAAGCTGGGCGGCGTACTGCCCCTGCTGTCCTTCGGGACGCTGATCACGGCCGCGGTGGTGCCGCTGGCCGCCGGTCTGTACCTGCTGACCACGACCGCCTGGTCGGTGGCGGAGCGGGTCTGGCTGCAGTCCCGCGGAGGAGTGCGTTCCAGTCTGTGAACAGGGTCTTGCGGATTGGGTGGGTTTCTTGGAGGATCGACCAATCCTCCGATGGCCGCAACCCATCGGCCGGCCCGTGGCACGCCCATGGGTCGACCACCCACGACCACGGGAGAATGCCCATGAAGCTGCTGCGTGTCGGACCCGTCGGGTCGGAGCGCCCCGCGCTGCTCGACCAGGACGGGACCCTGCGTGCCCTGTCCGGCCTGATCACGGATGTGGACGGCGCCGTGCTCGCCGACGACGCCGTGCTGTCCCGCGTGCGGGAAGCGGCGGCATCCGGGGAGCTTCCGGTGCTGGACGCCGAAGGCCTGCGGATCGGTGCCGCCGTCGGGCGCATCGGCAAGGTCGT
Source organism: Streptomyces sp. NPDC002467 (assembly GCF_042889825.1). Lineage (NCBI taxonomy): Bacteria > Bacillati > Actinomycetota > Actinomycetes > Kitasatosporales > Streptomycetaceae > Streptomyces > Streptomyces sp. NPDC002467. Next base: position 137,210 of record NZ_JBIARJ010000015.1, read on the forward strand.
GGGCATCGGGCTGAACTACTTCGGGCACGCGGCCGAGATCGGCGCGGAGCCGCCGGCCGAGCCGATCCTGTTCCTGAAGGCCGCGGACACCGTCGTCGGCCCCGACGACACCGTGCTCATCCCGCGCGGCAGCGTGAAGACCGACTGGGAAGCCGAGCTGGGCGTCGTCATCGGCAGCACCGCCCGCTACCTGTCCTCCGCCGAGGAGGGTCTCGCGCACGTCGCGGGCTACGTGCTGGTCAACGACGTCTCGGAGCGCGAGTTCCAGATCGAGCGCGGCGGGACCTGGGACAAGGGCAAGAACTGCGAGACCTTCACCCCGCTCGGCCCGTGGCTGGTCACGGCCGACGAGATCCCGGACCCGCAGGTGCTCGGAGTCAAGCTGTGGGTCAACGGCGAGCTCAAACAGGACGGCAACACCTCGGACCAGATCTTCCCGGTCGGCGAGGTCGTCCGGTACCTGAGCCAGTTCATGACCCTGTACCCGGGCGACGTCATCGTCACCGGCACGCCGGGTGGCGTGGCCATGGGTCAGCCCGAGCCGAAGCCGTACCTGCGGGCCGGTGACGTCGTGGAGCTGGAGATCGAGGGCCTCGGCCGTCAGCGCCAGGAGTTCAAGGGCGCGTAGCGCTCGGCATGCAGAGGGGCGGGCCGCCGGTGGCGGCCCGCCCTTTCGCGCACCCGGGAGCTACAGCTCGACGGTCACGCCGTCGCGGGAGGACCTGCGGGCCGCCTCCAGGACGTCCAGGCAGTGCGCGGCCTCGTACGCCGTGACCGGTGCGGGGCCGCCCTCGCGCAGGGCGGCGGCCACGGCCGCGTAGTACGCCGGGTAGTCGCCCGCCGCCGTGCGGACCGGGATGCCGCCGCCGGTCAGCGGCGATTCGCCGGAGCCGATGAGCCCCCAGAGGTGCTCGGGCTCCTCGCCCCACGGGACGCCCGGCGTCGGGCGCAGGCCCTCGCGCAGGGCGCCCTCCTGGGGGTCGAGGCCGTACTTGACGTACCCGGCCCGCGAGCCGAGGACGCGGAAGCGCGGTCCCAGCTGGGCGGTGGTCGCGCTGACGTAGAGGTGGGAGCGGATGCCGTTAGCGTGGGTGAGGGCGATGAAGGTGTCGTCGTCCGCCTCGGCGCCCGGGCGGCGCACGTCGGTCTCCGCGTAGACCCGTACGGCCGGGCCGAAGAGCACCAGGGCCTGGTCGACGACGTGGCTGCCGAGGTCGTACAGCAGGCCGCCGATCTCCTCCGGCGCGCCGGACTCCCGCCAGCCGCCCTTGAGCTGCGGGCGCCACCGCTCGAAACGGGACTCGAAGCGCTGGATCTCGCCGAGCTCGCCATCGGCGAGGAGACGGCGCAGGGTGAGGAAGTCGTTGTCCCAGCGCCGGTTCTGGAAGACGGAGAGGAACGTTCCGCTGCCGTCCGCGAGGGCGGCCAGTTCGCGGGCCTCGGCGGCGGTCGCGGCGAGCGGCTTGTCCACGACGACGGGGACGCCGAGGGTGAGGGCGGCGGTGGCCAGCGGGACGTGGGTCTTGTTGGGGGAGGCGATCACGACGAGGTCGAGGTCCGGCCCCGCGTCGAACAGGTCCTCGGCGGAGGGGGCGATGCGGACGTCGGGGAACTCGGCGCGGGCCTGGGCCTGCCGGGCCGGGTCGGAGGTGACGACCGTGTCGAGGACGAGCCCGTCGGTGGCGGCCACGAGGGGGGCGTGGAAGACGGAACCGGCGAGTCCGTAGCCGATGACGCCGACGCGGAGGGGTGCGGTACTCATGGGATTACTTTGGCAACAGTGTTGCCAAAGTGCAAGGAGGGTGGAGAATGGCCGGGTGAACAGGGGTAGTGGGGACTGGCGTGGCGGCGTGAACCTGCCGGGGGTGCGCGGGCACAACGAGGCCCTGCTGCTGGACCTGCTGCGCGGAGCCGGCCCACAGGGGCTGGACCGCGCCGCGCTCGCCGCCCGTACGGGGCTCACCCCGCAGGCCGTCAGCAAGATCACGGCGCGGCTGGCGGCGGACGGCCTGGTCGCGGAGGCCGGCCGCGCGGCGTCCACCGGCGGCAAACCGCGGACCCTGCTCAGGCTGGTGCCGGAGGCGCGGTGCGCGGTCGGCGTGCAGATCGACCGCGACGAGCTTCGGGCGGTACGCGTCGACCTCGCGGGCGGGCTCCTCGCCGAGAGCCGCGGCCCGCTCGACTTCGGCGCCGGCCCGGACGCGGTGGTCGAGGAGGTCGTACGGGCCTGTGCACGGGTGCGGGGGCCGGCGCTGCTCGGGGTGGGTGTGGCCGCGCCGGGGCCGCTGGATTCCGCGCGCGGGCTGATGGGGCGGGTGACGGGCTTTCCCGCGTGGGAGGGGTACCCGCTGCGGGAGGCGCTGGAGCGGCGGCTGGGGGACGCGGCGCCGGTACGGGTGGACAAGGACACCAACGCGGGCGTCGCCGGGTCCGTACCGGCCGGGGCGACCGGCGGGGCCGCGTACCTGCACGTCGGCAGCGGGCTCGGCGCGGGGCTGTGGCTGGGCGGCGGGGTCTATCGCGGGGGCCGGTCGGCGGCGGGCGAGTTCGGGCACCAGGTGCTCAGCCTGGACGGCCCGCCGTGCCGGTGCGGGGGGCGCGGGTGCGCGGAGGTGCTGTGCCTGGACGCGGTGGCCCGCGGGGACCTCGTCGAGGCGGCGCGGATCCTGGGGGAGGGGGCGGCGAACCTGGTGGCGCTGCTGGACGTGGACCGGGTGCTGTTGGGTGGGCGGGTCGTCGAGGCGGCCCCGGAGGTGTTCGTGGCCGGCGTCGGCGGGGTGCTCGCGGCGCGGCGGCTGAACCCCGATCCGCCGGTGGTCGCGGTGGCGGCGGTGGGCGTGGCGGAGGGCGCGGCGGAACTGGCCCTGGCCCCGTTCTTCGGCCGCACGGGCTGATCCGTCGTACGCGAGTGCTCGGCGGGGCGGCCCAGGTGACACCCCCGCAGGGGCGTCGCACGCCCGGCCCCGACGGCCCACCCTGCGGCCCGACCCGGGGTGCCGCTGCGCGGAGCCGGTCCCCTACCCGCCCTTCCACCGTTCCCCGGGCTCTGCCCGGACCCTCCCCCGGCTACCGCAGGGAGGTAACCCCGTCCCCAAACGCCGGACGGGCTGAAAAATCCAGCCCCGCCGGCGTTCGAGGCGCGGGCGCGGAGCGCCGTAGGGGGAGCACACGGCGGGCCGGCGCGGCTCGTCCGCCGATTGGGCGGAAAGCGGGGCCGGGCGGGCGCGGCTGCGATCGGGAGTGCGGACGGCATGGCAGGGTGCGGGCTGAGCCGGGGTGATTGTCGGCTGGTCCGACCAACGTCCCGTCCCGTCCTGTCCAGTTCAGTTCGGTCCAGTCCGACTAGCAGTGAGGGTCCTCCATGCGGCGACTGCGCAAAGCACTGGCCCTCACCGCCGTCCTCTGCGCCGCAGCGGTCGCCACCGCCCCCACCGCCGGCGCGGACATCGGCACCGGCGGCGGTGCCCGTCCCGCCCCCGCGATGCCCTCGCGCGCCCTCGCCACCTGCGGCGACGGGAAGAGCGCCGCGTTCCCCATCGGGGCACGCATCCGCGGCGGGCCGGCCGTGTACCGGACCGGCGGCGGACCGCAGAGCTGGTACCTGGACCTGACGAACGGCACGAACACCCAGTGCAAGGCCATCCACCCCGTCATCGTCTTCACGGACAAGGCCCGCGCCCTGCGCCCCGCGCACCTGCGCATGGACTTCGACGCGCCCGGCGGCCCCTTCCCGGTCAGCCTGGAGCGGACCGACCGCGACGAGATCATCGCGGTGTTCGACGGCGGCGACGCGTTCCCCGGGTTCTCCGTCGGGCCCGGCGGAAACCTGACCGTCAAGGTCTCCCTCGCCTTCGCCCCGGACGCCCCCACCGGCGAGGTCGTCGCCGACGCGGCCCTCGTGCAGCGCAAGGGCGACGACGGTGACTGGGTCGGGGAGGCGGGCGGATACCGGTTCTCCGTCGAGGGCCCGGACAGCGACGCCGACGGGTACGGGGACGGGTACGGGGACGGCTACTGGGACGGGGACGTCGGTGCGGCGGGCTCCCTCGCCCACACCGGCGGCGGCCACCACGACCTGGCGTACGGGGTGTACGGGGCGGGTGGCGCCGCCGTCGCCCTCCTCGCCGGCGGCGGGCTCGTCCTCGGCGCCCGGCGCCTGCGAAACCGCCCCCGCTGAACCGCCCCCGCTGAACCGCCCCCGCTGAACCGGCGCCGCCGACCGGCCCCCGAACCCCCGTACCGCGGCCGGGACATCCCTCCCGCATAGAGTCCCACCGTGGAAGAACAGAACCCGCCGCACCGCCCCGGCTCACCCGTGCGCTCCGGTATCCCCGAGCACGGCCGCATCCCCAAGTACTACGCCGTCAAGGCCCGGATCGCCGGACTGCTCGACGAGCTCGGCGAAGGCGGCCTGTTGCCCACCGAGCGGGATCTCGCCGAGCGGTACGAGGTGTCCCGCGAGACCGTCCGCCAGGCCCTGCGCGAGCTCCTGCTGGAGGGCCGGCTGCGCCGCTCCGGCCGAGGGACCGTCGTCGCCGGGCCCAAGTTGGAGCAGCCGCTGTCGCTGGCGAGCTACACCGAGGGCGTACGGCGTCAGGGCCGGCGCCCGGGGCGTCACCTCATCGGTCTGGAGCGGTTCCCCTGCCCGCCCGACCTCGCCCCCGGCATCGGCGCCGAGGCCGGCGAGCCCGTCTGGCACCTGGAGCGCGTGCTGCTCGCGGACGACGAGCGCGTCGGCCTGGAGAGCACGTACATCCGGGTGGCCCGCGCGCCCCGCCTGGACAGCGATTTCCGGCCCGACTCCTCCTTCTACGGATATCTGCGCGACAGCCTCGGGATCTCCTTCGGCGACGCCGACGAGAAGCTGGAGACGGTCCTCGCGACCCCCCGCGAAGCCCTGCTGATCGGCACCCCGCCCGCGCTCCCGATGCTGCTCATCCACCGCTTCTCGCGCGATACGGACGGCCGACCGCTGGAGCGGGTGCGTTCGCTCTACCGTGGTGACCGGTTCAGCTTCACGACCCGCCTGCGCCCCGAATAGACGGCCGGGAAACGGCGCATAGGGGGTGGAGCGGGGCGAAGCTCAAACGCCATTCGATCACGAGAAGGTAACGGGTCTAGGCCAAGTTTGGGGGGCTGTTCACCGACGCGTTGTCCTTCGGATCCCCCTCCGTCACGGCGCGCGGCCACTTTGGTCGGCGTGAGAGTCATAGTCGTCGGAGGCGGCGTGGTCGGCACCATGCACGCCTGGCAAGCAGTCCAACGCGGCCACGAGGTCGTCCAGATCGAGCGCGAGGCGGAGGCCCGTGGCGCGTCCCTGCGCAATTTCGGCCAGATCTGGGTCAGCGGTCGGGCGGGGGGCGAGGAGCTCGACACCGCCCTGCGGGCCCGCGAGCTCTGGGAGAGCATCGGCGCGGAGGTGCCCGGCCTGGGCTTCCGCGCCATCGGCTCCCTCACCCCCGTCCGCGGCGAGCGCGAGTACGCCGTCGCCGAGGCGGCCCTGGCCCGGCCCGATGCCGCCGCCCGCGGCTACGAGCTGGTCGGCGCCGAGGAGGCCCGGCGGATCAACCCGGCCCTGCGCGGCGGGTTCGACGCCGCCCTGTGGTGCGAGCGGGACGCGGCCGTCGAGCCGCGCACCGCGCAGCCGCACCTGCGGGCGGCGCTGACGGCCACCGGCCGCTACACCTTCCTCCCCGGGCGCGAGGTCCGCGAGGTCGTCGGTACGGGCGCCGTCCGCGACGACCACGGTGACGTCCACCGCGGCGACGTGGTCGTCCTCGCCACCGGAGCCTGGCTGGCCGGCCTGGTCCGCGAACTGGCCCCCGAACTGCCCGTGCGCCGCGTCCGCCTCCAGATGATGCAGACCGCCCCGCTCGGCGAGCCGCTGACCACCTCCGTCGCGGACGCCGACAGCTTCCGCTACTACCCCGCCTACAAGAGCGAGGCCCTCGACGCGCTCAACGCCGAGCAGGCGCAGGCACCGGTCGCCGCCGAGCACAAGATGCAGCTGCTCATGGTCCAGCGCCTCGACGGCGGTCTGACCATCGGCGACACCCACGAGTACGAGCACCCCTTCGCGTTCGACACCCTCGAAGACCCGTACGAGCACCTCGTCGGGGTCGTCGAATCCTTCCTGGGCCGCCCGCTGCCGAAGATCCGGCGCCGCTGGGCGGGCGTGTACGCGCAGTGCACCGACACCACCCGCGTCGTCCACCGCCGGCAGGTGGCCGACGGCGTCTGGCTGGTGACCGGACCCGGCGGACGCGGCATGACGTGCTCGCCCGCCATCGCCGAGACCACCGCGAACGAACTGGGCTGGTGAGCCGCATGACCACCGAACACAACGACAACGGCAGCAGGCTGATCGTCCTCGACATGGCCGGCACCACCGTCGCCGACGGCGGCCTCGTCGAGCGGGCCTTCGAGCGGGCCGCCGGCCACCTCGGCGTCGAGCCGGGCAGCGCCGATCACGCCGCGAAGCTCCAGTACGTCCGCGACACCATGGGCGAGTCGAAGATCTCCGTCTTCCGCCACCTCTTCGATACGGAGGAACTCGCCCAGCGCGCCAACTCCGCCTTCGAGCAGGCCTACGGCGAACTCGTCGACGCCGGCCTGATCTCCGAGATCCCCGGCGCCCGCGCCGCGATCGAGCGGCTCCGCGCCGAGGGCCGCACCGTGGTCCTGACCACCGGCTTCGCCCGCGTCACCCAGGACGCCATCCTCGACGCGCTCGGCTGGCAGGGCCTCGCCGACCTCACCCTCTGCCCGGCGGACGCGGGCGGCCGCGGCCGCCCGTACCCGGACATGGTGCTCGCCGCCTTCCTGCGGACCGGCGCCGTGGACGACGTACGCGAGATCGTGACCGCCGGCGACACCGCCTACGACATGCTCAGCGGCACCCGCGCCGGCGCGGGCACCGTCGCAGGCGTCCTCACCGGCGCCCACGACCGGGCGGCCCTGACCGGACACGGCGCCACCCACGTACTCGACTCCATCGCCGAACTCCCGGCGCTCCTGGCCGCGCCCGCCCCCCGGGCGGAGTCGGCGTGAGCGGCATACGTTTCGAAGGGGTCAGCGTCGCGTACGGCGGCAACACCGTCCTGGACTCCCTCGACCTCACCGTCGAGCCCGGCGAGGTGATGGCCCTGCTCGGCCCCTCCGGCTCGGGCAAGACCACGGCGCTGCGCGCGGTCGCCGGATTCGTCCGCCCCGCCGCCGGCCGCGTGCTCATCGGCGGCCGGGACGTCACCGCGCTCCCGCCGCACAAGCGCGGCATCGGCATGGTCGTCCAGCAGTACGCCCTCTTCCCGCACATGCGCGTCGAGGACAACGTCGCCTTCGGCCTCAAGGCGCAGAAGGCGCCCAAGGCGGAGATCCCCGGGCGGGTCGCCGAGGCCCTGGAACTCACGGGCATGGCCGCCTACGCCAAGCGCTACCCCCGCGAGCTGTCCGGCGGGCAGCAGCAGCGCGTCGCCATCGCGCGGGCGCTGGCCATCCGCCCCGGGGTCCTCCTCCTGGACGAACCCCTCTCGGCCCTCGACGCGCAGCTGCGCTCCGGGATGCTCGCGGAACTGGCCCGGCTGCACCGCGAGTTGCCGGACGTCTCCATCCTGTACGTCACGCACGACCAGGTGGAGGCGCTCACCCTCGCCGACCGGATCGCCGTCATGGACAAGGCCCGGCTCCAGGACTGCGGGACCCCGCAGCAGCTGTACCGGGCCCCGCGCACCGAGTTCACGGCGTCGTTCGTCGGCAACGCGAACCTGCTGCCGGTCACGGTCGCGGAGGGCGGCGCGGTGTTCGCCGGGCGGCCCCTGGCCCTCGACTCGGGCCGGGCCCTGCCCGGCTCCACGGCCACCTTGTGCGTACGGCCGCACCTGCTCGGCCTCGGCGACGGCCCGAACGCGCTGAGCGGCACGATCGCCGAGGTCCAGTGGCGGGGATCCACGCACCGGCTGTACGTGGACGTCGACGGGCACCGCGTGAAGGCGGACCTCCCCGAACTGCGGGAGACTCCGGCGTTGGGGGACCGGGTGACGCTGCACTTCGAACCGCGCGATGCGGTGCTGCTGGCCGCAGGGGTGTCCGATGGCTGAGGCCACGCGGCGTGCGGCCGCCGGCGTCCCGACCCGGCAGGCCCCCACCGGGGAGGCTCGGGGCTCCGCCCCGGACCCCGCGCCTCAAACGCAGGCGGGGCTGAAAGATCGGGGCTCCGCCCCGGCCCACCGGCATGTGCCGCCGTGGGTGTGGTCCGTGCCGCCCGTCGTCGTGCTCGCGCTCGTGTTCCTGTACCCGCTCGGGCTGGTGGTCCAGCAGTCGTTCAGCCCGGAGAACGGGGGCGGTGCCTTCGACGCGTACGGGTCCGTCCTCGCCTCCGCCTCCTTCCGCGAGGCGCTCGGGAACACCGTCTGGCTCGCCGTCGGCGCCACCGCCGGCTGTCTCCTCCTCGGTTTCACGCTCGCGCTGATCATCGCGTTCGTGCCCTTCCCCGGGGCCCGCGGCGTCGCGAAGTTCATCGACGTCTTCCTCTCCTTCCCCTCCTTCCTCATCACCCTCGCGCTGCTCTTCATCTACGGCACCGTCGGCATGGCGAACGGGGTCTGGACCGACCTCACCGGCGCCGCCGAAGGGCCGTTCCACTTCCTCACCACCCCCTGGGGCGTCCTCCTCGCGGAGATCACCTACTTCACGCCCTTCGTGATGCGCCCGCTGCTCGCCGCCTTCTCCCAACTGGACACCGCCCAGCTGGAGGTGGCGTCGAGCCTCGGCGCCCGCCCCGCCCGGATCGTGCGGAAGGTGATCCTCCCCGAGGCCCTCCCGGCCCTCGCCGCCGGCGGCAGCCTCGTCCTGGTCATGTGCCTCAACGAGTTCGGGATCGTCCTGTTCACCGGAGCCAAGGACGTCACGACCCTTCCGATGCTGATCTACGGCAAGGCCATCCTCGAATCCGACTACTCGGCCGCCTGCGTGGTCGCCGTCGTCAACATCGCGATCTCCGTCGGCCTGTTCGGCCTCTACCGGGTGGTGGGCAAGCGTGCTGGTGCATAGCAAGACCGGCCGCTGGGCCGCCTGGGGCCTGTTCGGCCTCCTCTTCCTGCCGCTCTTCGCCCTGCCCCTGCTCGTCGTGGTCGCGGCCTCCTTCGCCACCCGCTGGTCCGGGGCCTTCCCCTCCGGCGCGACCACCGCGAACTACGCCTCCGCCGTACGGGGCGAGTCCCTCCAGGCCCTGACCACCAGCCTGGTCACCGCCGTGGTCGCGAGCCTGCTCGCGCTGACCGTCGGCACCTGGGCCGCGCTGGCCGGCGCCGCACTGAAGAAGCGGGGCAAGCGGGCCATCGACGCGCTGTTCATGCTGCCCGTCGCCGTGCCGTCCGTGGTCGTCGGCCTCGCCGTGCTCGTCGCCTTCAGCCGGCCCCCGGTGCTGCTCAACGGCACGAGTTCCATCGTCATCCTGGCGCACACCGTTCTTGTCACGGCGTTCGCCCACCAGTCGGTTTCGGCCGCCATCGTTCGTCTCGACCCGGCCTACGAGCAGGCGGCGGCCTCCCTGGGCGCCCGCCCCTCGTACGTGCTGTGGCGGGTCAAGCTCCCGCTCCTGCTGCCGTCGCTCACGGCGGCCGCCGGGCTCTGCTTCGCCCTGTCCATGGGTGAGCTGAGCGCCACGATGATGCTCTACCCGCCGGACTGGATGCCCCTTCCCGTCCGGATCTTCACGGCCACCGACCGCGGTTCGCTCTACGGCGGCTCCGCCGTCGCCGTGGTCCTGATGGCCGCCACGCTGATCGTCCTGCCGGCGGTCTCCCGGATCCGCACCAGGGCCTCGTACCGCTGACCGGTTCCCCGGATTCCCTCGCTCGCCACCCCCGCCAAGTCCCCGCCGACTCCCTTTCCCCGTGAGGAAGTTCCATGCCCAGCAAGGTCCTGCTCCGTACCGCCTCCGCCGTCACCGGCGCCCTCGCCCTCGCCGTCTCCCTCACCGCCTGCGGCGGTGCCTCCACCGCCGCCGCCGGCAAGGACGGCGGCGGCGAGAAGGTCGTCACCGTCTACAGCGCCGACGGCCTCAAGAGCGAGAAGGGCGACGGCTGGTACGACAAGGTCTTCGCCGACTTCACCAAGAAGACCGGCATCGAGGTCAAGCTCGTCGAGGGCGGCTCCGGCGAGCTGGTGGCGCGCGCCGCCCGCGAGAAGACCAACACCCAGGCCGACGTCATCGTCACCCTGCCGCCCTTCATCCAGCAGGCCGACGGCAAGGGCCTGCTCCAGGCCTACAAGCCCCAGGGCTCCGACAAGGTCAACGGCGGCGACAAGGCCGCCGACGGCAAGTGGACCTCGGTCGTCAACAACTACTTCGGCTTCGTCTACAACAAGAAGGAGCTGACGCAGGCCCCCAGGACCTGGGAGGAGCTGCTGGACGCCAAGTACAAGGGCAAGCTCCAGTACTCCACCCCGGGCGTCGCCGGCGACGGCACCGCCGTTCTCATCAAGGCGATGCACGACTTCGGCGGCAAGGAGCCGGCGAACGAGTACTTGAAGAAGCTCCAGGCCAACAACGTCGGCCCGTCCTCCTCGACCAGCAAGCTCGCGCCGAAGACCGACAAGGGCGAACTGCTCGTCGCCAACGGCGACGTCCAGATGAACTACGCGCAGTCCAAGTCCATGCCGAACCTCGGCATCTGGTTCCCCGCGAAGGACGGCGGCAAGCCGACCACCTTCGCGCTGCCCTACGCGGCCGGTCTGGTCGACAAGGCCCCGCACAGCGAGAACGGCAAGAAGCTCCTCGACTTCCTGCTCGGCGAGGACGCCCAGAAGCTGGTCAGCGAGGTCGGCGGCGGCTTCCCGGCGCGCACCGACGTCAAGCCGACCGACGCGAACGCCGTCGAACTCACCAAGATCATGACGGGTGTCGAGGTCTTCGAGCCGGACTGGGCCGACATCGACAAGAACCTCTCCGCCTACGTCGACGCGTGGAAGTCGGCGACCGGAAGCTAACCGGTCACCTCCCGGTCACCCACGACCGGAAGAGTGACGCTTGCATAACGGGTCTGGACCGAAGCCGTCCCTCCGGTCCGGGCCCGTACGCACGCCCCCGCAAGGTCCCGCGCCTTCCGCCGCTCACTTGCTCCCAGGAGGAGTACGTGTCCACTGTCCTGCCCGGACGCACCCGCACCCGCACGCTCGCCGTGGCCGCCACCGCCACGGCCCTGCTCGCCACCGCCCTCGGCGTGCACACCGCCACGGCCACCTCCGCCGCCGCGGCCGGCAACACCGACAAGGTCCTCGTCATCGGCATCGACGGCACGGTCCTCGACCGCGTCAAGGTCGCCAACGCCCCGAACCTCCAGGGCCTGATGGCCCAGGGCATGACCGCCAAGAGCACCCTGTACGCGAACCCGATGGCCGCCACCTCCTCGGGCCCCGGCTGGTCCACCATCGCCACCGGCGTGTGGCCCGACAAGCACGGCGTGAAGGACAACTCCTTCACCGGCAAGAACTACACGGCCTACCCGGACTTCCTGACCCGCATCGAGAACGCCAAGCCGGCGCTCAACACCTACGCGGCCGCCGACTGGGAGCCCATCACCTCCACCGACCAGAACGGCCCGATCTTCTCGCCGAAGGTCGACAAGCGGCTCAACCTCAAGGGCGACCGCGACGGTTACGGCAGCGAGGACCCGAAGATCGCCGCCGCTGCCGCCGCCGAACTGCAGGGCCAGAACCCGGACGCCGCCTTCGTCTACCTCGGCGAGGTCGACCACGCCGGACACTCCTACGGCGCGGCCAGTCAGCAGTACCTCGACGCCATCGGCCGTGTCGACGCGCTGATCGGCCAGGTCCTCACCGCCGTCCGGAACCGCCCCACCTACGGCCAGGAGAACTGGAAGATCCTGGTCACCACCGACCACGGCCACACCGACGCCGGCGGCCACGGCGGCTCCTCCATCCAGGAGCGCGGCACCTTCGTCATCGCCAAGGGCGCGGGCATCCCGGCCGGTTCGGTCCGCAGCGACGTCAGGCTGGTGGACGTCGCCGCGACCGCGCTCCAGCAGGTCGGAGTCCCCACCAGCGGGCTGGACGGCGTCCCGCTGGACTCCCCGGACGACGACCCCTTCGACACCCTGCGCCCCAACCTCCAGGCGCGCGTGGACGAGACGGGCATCCCGGCCGGCACCAAGGGCTTCACGCACACCCCGCCCGCGGGTTGGTCGATCGACAACTCCAAGATGGGAACGGGCGGTGTCGCCGAGTGGGCCGGCTGGGCCTTCGCCACCGACGAGTTCTGGAGCCAGGCGCAGCGCGACCAGTGGCGCGAGCTGAACGTCCGCTCCCGTGACGTCTTCGCCGTCGCCGACTCCGACGAGTGGGACGACAAGAGCCACACCGGCGGCTACGACTCCACCCTGATCACCCCCAAGTGGGCGGTCACCGGCGGCACCACGCGCAACCTGACCTTCCAGACGCACTACCGCCACGAGGCCGGGCAGACCGCCCAGGTCCTCGTCTCCTACAACGGCGGTGCGCAGACGGTCGTCAAGAGCTACACGGCCGACGCCGTCGCCAAGTCCGAGTCGATCGCGCTCCAGGTCCCGGCCGGCGCCACCGACGTACAGGTCCGCTTCCGCTACGCGGGCAGCAACAACTGGTACTGGACCGTCGACAACGTCCGCCTGGGCTGATCCGCGCAGTATGCGGGGACCCGCAGTCCGGGCGGACGACGCTTCTGCGTCCACGACCCGGACTGGGGGACCTCGCGGTCAGATGAGGTCGACCAGGTTCGCGATGGAGTCCTTCACATGCGTCGGGCGGTACGGGAACTTGTCGATGTCCCCCGGGGCTGTCAGTCCGGTGAGGACAAGGAACGTCTCCATCCCCGCTTCCAGTCCGGCGAGGATGTCGGTGTCCATCCGGTCGCCGATCATGGCACTGGTCTCGGAATGGGCGCCGATGGCGTTGAGGCCCGTGCGCATCATCAGCGGGTTCGGCTTCCCCACGAAATAGGGCTCCTTCCCCGTCGCCTTCGTAATGAGGGCGGCAACCGCGCCCGTAGCGGGAAGCACACCTTCGGCAGAGGGGCCCGTCTCGTCTGGATTCGTCGCAATGAACCGTGCGCCATTATTGATCAAGCGCACCGCCTTCGTCATGGCTTCGAACGAGTAGGTTCGCGTTTCGCCCAGAATGACAAAATCCGGCTCGGTATCCGTCAGGATGTACCCCACCTCGTGTAGCGCGGTGGTCAGGCCGGCCTCACCGATGACGTAGGCGGAACCGCCGGGATGCTGCTTGTCGAGGAACTTGGCGGTCGCGAGTGCCGAAGTCCAGATGTTCTCGGCGGGCACGTCCAAGCCGATTCGACTGAGTCGCGCGTTAAGGTCTCGCGCCGTATGCATGGAGTTGTTCGTCAGCACCAGGAACGGGCGACCGGAGTCGCGCAGCTTTTTGATGAACGCGTCTGCTCCCGGCACGGGGACGCCTTCGTGCATCAGTACCCCGTCCATGTCGGTGAGCCACGATTCGATGGGCTTGCGCTTCGCCATGTTGCCGGTCTCCTGTACGCGTGGGTGGCTGGGGGTGCGCCGGGACGACGCTGTGCCGACACCCCAGCCTATCGATGCCAGTGGCTCTTGAATCATGCTTCCGGTCTGACGTGATGCGCGCAGTGGCACCGCGCAGCGCTCTTCCTGGAACCGGTGGCGACGAGTGCGTTGTGGAGGTGCTGCCCTGTTTCGGCTACTTCCAGATGATCTCGATCAGGTCGGGGCGGAAGGCTCCTCGCTGGGCCCCACCTTTGCCGACGGGCTGCACCACCACGGCCTCGACGCGCTTCCGGATCTCTTCCCGTTTCATGTCGATGGTGTAGTTGCCCCACTCTCGGACGACGCGTGCCGCCGTGCTCCCTGCCCGTGCGGGTGCAGCCGAAAGGTCGGAGACCTTCTCCTTCGTCTCCTGCTCCTTCTCCTCCAGTCGCCGGATCTCCCGCACGAACTCCGCGAGAGAGAACAGGCCATCGGCCCGCAGTCGGCGGGCTTCGACCTTGTCGGCTTCGATCTGTTTCAACGTCGCCTTGGCGGCGGCCGGCTCGGGGTCCTCTTTCGGGGCGGATTGAAGGGACGTGGTCTGCTCCATCAGGTTGCCGAGCAGGGCTTTCTCCATGTAGTCCTCGACCGGAGGTCCACTTCTCGACAGGCTGCCGCAGCCGCCGTCTGCCTTGCGGCAGTAGTAGTAATACCCGTACTTCTCGTAGCTGGTAGTGCCGCGCGCGTATGTCCCGGAAGAGAGGCCGGAACCGCACTTCCCGCAACGTGCGATGCTCGTCAACAGGCGCTTGGTGACGGTGCTTCCGGCCTTCCGGCCCTTGCCGGTCTTCGTGCGGGCGTCGAGCACGTCCACCAACTCGCGCCACTCGTCGGGCGTGAAGATGGTTTCCCACTGGCCCCTCACGGGGGTCCCGTCCGTCCGTTCGATGAGCCACTCGACGGGATCGACTCGGCCTGACCGCTCGCGCACCTCCTGGGGAATGTAGGCGCGATAACCGCACAGCCTGGGGTTGCGGAGCACGTATTTAACGCTCGTGTACCCGATCGTCTTGCCCGGGGGCGTCTGAGGGCTCCGAATGCCGAGTTCCGTCCATTCCCGATGGACGGTAGCGACTTTCTTTCCGTCGATGATGTCCTTGCGTGCGATCGTGAGGAGCTCGGCTTCCCGTTCGTCAATTCTTACGGAGTCCATCCAGCCGAACGCCCGCTGCCCCTTGTGGGGCCTTCCGTCGCCGGCCTCCGCGAGTTTTTGCCGGGCAACTCGGCGCGCGGCGTCTGCCGAGAACTTATTGGCGATGGTGACGTAGATCCGGGCCTGGAAGCGTCCGTCGGCGGTCGTGAGGTCGTAGTCCCCCGACGTGGTGGCGAAGGCCATGGGGCGACGGGCCTGCTCGTAGATGTCGATGAGGCGTTCCAGGTCGCGAGGCTGGCGTGCAATGCGGTCGATGTTGTACGCCAAGATTCCACTGATCAGGCCTCGTTCAAGGTCGATGACCATCGCTTCGAAATCGTTGCGCTTCACGTGGCGCTTGTAGGCGGAGGCATCTTTGTCCTCGTACATGCGGTGCACGTTGCATCTCATCAGCTTGGCCAGGTCGTATACGTCTTCGCGCTGACGTATGAGGCCCTCTTTGCCGTCGCGTCCATCGCCCAGCCGGCCGATGTCCGAGATCCGGATGTACCCGCCGACTGTGAGCACGTCTCCCCCATTGACAGATGTTTCACGGTCATCTCGCAGCATATGTTCTATGCGTGCGGAATGAGGTGCGAACGTACATGTTCGGGCACGGCGCGGGGGCCCGTTTCGTCTCCGACGCGGTCGCGCGCTGATCATCAAGCCGCCCGACCCGTTCGGGCCGGCGCGTTCGGCCATGGGGGCGAACCGTGTTTGAGGCGTACGGCTGACAGGGCTGACACGTACGGCGCCGCTCCGGATGCGGAGCGGCGCGCCGCGCGTGAATCTCCTTGACGAGGAGGTTCACCATGCGCAGTGTTCTGATCGCTCTCCGTGCCACCGGAGTGGCCGTCGCCCTGACGGCGCTCACCACGGTGGCCGCGCCCACCGCCCTGGCGGGCGAGGAGGACCACGGCGACCGCCGCGACCGGGGTGGAAACATCTCGATCGAGCCGAATCCGGCCCACCCCGGAGCGGAGGTCAAGCTGCGCGTCCACGGCTGCGAGGGCACCCGGGGCTCGGCGAAGTCCTCCGTCTTCGTGGACGACATCGACCTGTACGGACGCGACGGCGGACGCAGCCCGCTCTACGGGTCCGGCCGGATCGTCTCGCACGCCTCGCCCGGCTGGCACGCCGTCCGGGTGACCTGCGACGGCCGCGACGGGGTCACCGGCTCCATCGAGATCGGCCACCACCCCAGCCACCACGCCTCGCCGGTCTGGCCGGTCCACGCCGGCGGAGGCGGGATGGCGGCCGAGGTCGCCAAGCAGCAGCCGCAGAAGGCCGGCGACGCCGAGCTGGCCGCGGCCGCGAAGAAGGAGCACGGCGGCGGCGGTCCGGGCCTGCCGCACACCGTGATCGGCGCGGTCCTCGCCGCGGTGGCCACCCTGGCGGTGGCCGGCCGGGCGCTGACCCTGCGCCGCCGACGCAGCGGCGAATGAGCGCGGAGGCCAAGGGTTCCCCCGGCGGGCGGCTGCTGACCTTCGCCGCCTGGTCGGTGCTGGTGCTCGGACTGTGGCTGTGGGGCCGCCAGATCACCGGGGTCCCGGCCCCGCTCGCCGGCCAGGCCGGAGGGACGGTCGGCCCGGGGCTGCCCGCCGCGCGCGCCCCGCTCGCGGGGGCCCTGCCGCAGCGGGTCGACGTGCCCTCCATAGGCATCCAGGCCCCGGTGATCCCCCGGGACCTGGACAAGGACGGCGCGATCGAACCGCCCCCGTACGACAGCCCGGGCACGGTGGGCTGGTGGGGCAAGGGCGTACAGCCGGGCGCGGCGGGAACCGCGCTGATGGTGGGGCACGTGGACACCCGCGCCAAACCCGCGGTGTTCTACGGCCTGAGCTCGGCGCAGCCGGGCGACAAGGTGCGGGTGGTGCGGGCGGACGGCTCGGTCGCCGAGTTCACCATCGAGGACGTGCGGGTCTACGAGCGCGCGGGCTTCGACCCGCACAAGGCGTACGGACAGCGGATCGCGGGCCGGGCCGAACTGAGGCTGGTGACCTGCGGCGGTTCGTACGACAAGGAGGCCAAGGAGTACACGGCCAACGTGGTGGTCTCCGCCTACCTCACGGGTGCGGGCGTCCGCCCGGGCACGGCGGCGTAGGCGCTCGCACAACGAAGAAGCCCCTCGCAGTTCTCACTGCGAGGGGCTTCTTCCGTCTGTGCGCCGCCAGGGACTCGAACCCCGGACCCGCTGATTAAGAGTCAGCTGCTCTAACCAACTGAGCTAGCGGCGCTTGCTGACAGGGAAAACTCTACCCCACTTGCGGAGGTGCTCGTGACCAGCCACGCCCGCCTTGTCCGATTAACCCATGTTTGGGGGGTTTATCGTGCACGATATGTCTGGCCGTACCGCATCTGATGCCCCGCCAGACGCGGTCCGGCCGAACAGTGGACGAGCAGGGGAGTGGACGGAACCGCATGACGATGCAGCCTCCGATGCATGAGCCGACACCGGCGCCCGAGCGGGTGCCGATGCCGATGCCCGCCTTCGAGGAGTACGAGCCCGCGGGCGACTGCCCATGTCGGGGATGCGCGGAGCGTCGCCGCGCACTGGCCCGCGCCCGGGCCATACCGCTGCGGGACGGGGGGCATCCCGCGGCGCGCGGCGCACGGCGCGCGCTGGTCCTGGTCACCGCGGCGGGAGCGGTCCTGGGCGGTGGCGGCTCGGCCGCCGTCGCGGTGACCGCCCCGGCCCCGGGACCGGTGGCGCACGACGACCCCGGCACCCCCCAGGGCGGCAGGTCCCCGCTGCACGGCCCGAAGGCCGGCCCGGCCGGCAAGCCCGGGGCCCCGGGAGCTCCGGCGGCCGCGCTGAAGCGACTGGACCGGACGACGATCGTCAACCGGGCGAAGCTGTGGCTGGACGCGAAGGTCCCGTACAGCATGTCCGAGTACTGGACCGACGGCTATCGGCAGGACTGCTCGGGCTTCGTCTCCATGGCCTGGAACCTGGGTACGAACGAGTGGACCGGCAGCCTGGACAAGTTCGCCACCCGCATCACGAAGGACGAGCTGCTGCCGGGGGACATGCTGCTCTTCCACAACCCGGCGGACCCGAACAAGGGCTCGCACGTCACCCTCTTCGGCGGGTGGGTGGACGAGACCCGCACGCACTACATCGCCTACGAGCAGACGCGCCCGACGACGCGGAAGCTGGCGACGCCGTACGGGTACTGGAACAACGCGACGAAGTACCTCCCGTACCGGTACAACGGGGTCGTCGGCGGGGTCGACACCCCGGGCGCGCCGTCGGAGGGCTCCGCGGCGTTCCCGGGCGCGGGGAAGTTCGGCCCCGGGCAGAGCAACGACCACATCGCCCGGCTCGGCCGGATGCTGATCGACCGGGGCGCTTCCCGCTTCTACCCGCAGGGCGCGAGCAGGACGTGGTCGGATTCCGACCGGCTGGCCACGCAGGCCTTCCAGCTCGCCCAGGGCTGGACGGGCGCGGAGGCGGACGGGATGCCGGGCGCGCACACCTGGCGGCTGCTGGTCGACCGCCAGGGCAAGGACATCGCGCCGCCGGTGGGCGGCGCGGCGGGTCCGGGCGGCGTACGGGCCTATCCCGGGGCGTCGGTGTTCCGCCCGGGCTCCTCGCACGAGGCCATCACCGCGCTGGGCCGCCAACTGGTCAAGAAGGGCTTCGGCAAGTACTACCGGACCGGCCCGGGCCCCCGCTGGAGCGAGGCCGACCGCCGCGCCGTCGAGGCGTTCCAACGCGCGCAGGGCTGGCGCGGCGCGGCGGCCGACGGCTATCCGGGCCCGGAAACCTGGCGCCGGCTGTTCGCATGACGGAGGCAAACATGTACCCCACCCGCACCACCACAACCACGGGCACCCTCCGACTCCCCACCACTCCGGCCAAGCCGGACCCCCACCAGCCCACGGCCGCGACCGCGGCGCCCTCCACCCCGGAGCCGTACCAGGCCCCGGCCCGGTCCGCGGTGCCGGAGGCAGGTCGACCGTCGGCATGGGCCGCCCCGCAGCCGGCGCCCGCCGCACCACCGGCCACCGGGCCGGAGGCCCACCCGCCCGGACCCGCCGTGCCGGCGGCGCCCGCCGAGCCGAACGGGTACCAGGCCCCTGCCTGGGCCGCCGTGCCGGAGGCGCTCGCGGAGCCGGACGGGAACCAGGCCCCGCCCCGATACGCGGCCCCGGCGGCGTCCGTCGAGTCGGACGGGTACCAGGCCCCGGCCCGGCCCACCGTGTCGGCGGCGTCCGCGGAGCCGGATGCGTACCAGCCCCCGGCCTGGGCCGCCGTGCCGGCGTCCGTGGTGGCCGCAGAGCGGGAGGCCCACCAGGTCCCGGCCGACGGGCCGGCGGTGCACGCGCACCCGGGGTCCGGGGCGGAGCCCCGGTTTCGGGAAGGGGCGGGTAGGGGAGCAGCGCAGCAGGCCCCCACCACCCCCCTCGTGGCCGCCCCCCGCGAGGCCGCCGACCCCGCCGCCCCCCTGCTCGCGGCAGCGACGGCGCTGACGATGGCCGCCGAGCCGGAGGCGTACCCGGTCCCGGCAGGGCCCGCCGGGCCGCAGGCCACACCGGCGCCCGCACCCGTCCTCGCCCCGCCCCGCGAGGGGCCGGACCAGGGCGCCGGGAACGCCGACGGGTCCGGGGCGGAGCCCCGGTTGTGGGAAGGGGCGGGCAGGGGAGCAGCGCAGTCCCCCACCACCCCCCACGTGGCCGCCCCCCGAGAGGCCGCGGACCCCGAGCCCCCCACCCCGGAGCAAGCACACGCGCACGCGCACGCGCACACGCCCACCCCCGACCCCGCCACCCTCCGCCTGCGCAGCCACCCCGACCCCGACCCCGAACCCTCCGGCATCCCCGGCCCCGGCGTGGCCGAGATCGTCGCCCAGGCAGTGGCACGCGGCCTCCGCGCCGAGCAGGAGCAGGCGCAGGAGCGGCCGCAGGGGAAGAAGGGGGACGAGGACGACACCCAGGACATCCCCCGGTTCCGCCCGGCGGCGGCAACCCGCGGCACGGCCGTCACCGAAGTCCCGGTGCACCTCCCGTTCCACGGGCAGCCGAAGCCCACCCCGTCCGCCGAGTCCGCACGCACCCCCACCCCCACCCCCACCCCGCAACGCCCCGCGTCCCCCCGGCCCACCCCCGGCCGCCGCGTCCCCCGCGGGGACGACCGGCTCCGGGAGCACCGCGGCCCGGTGCTGCCCGGCTGGATCGGCGTGCTGGTCGGCGCGCTCGCCCTCTCCGGCTGCACGGCAGTGCTGTGGCGGGCCGGGATCCTCCCCGCCCCCCTCGTGGCCGCCTTCGGCGGGACCCCCCGCGCCTACCAGGGCCTGCGCGCCCAGCACTGGCCCCCGCTCGCCTTCCTCGGCATCGTCGCCCTCCTCGCCCTCGGCGGCCTCGGCCGTGCCCGTACCGGCCACGCCTGGGTGCTGACCCTCTTCGGCCGCTACCGCGGCACGGTCCGGCGCACCGGCCTGACCTGGATCAGCCCGTTGCTCCTGCGCCGCCGGGTCGACGTACGCCTGCGCCACTGGCGGAGCGACCCCATGCCCGCCGTGGACTCGGGCGGGCTCGCCCTCCAGGTGGTCGTCCAGGTGGTCTGGCAGGTCAAGGACACCGCCCGGGCGACGCTGGCCGTGGAGGACCACGTCGACTACCTGGCCGAGCAGGTCGAATCGGCCATGGCCCGCGTACTGTCCCAACTGCCCGCCGACGCCTTCCACGAGGACGCTCCGACCCTGCGCGACGCCGAGGCCGTCGGCGACGCGCTGACCCGGATGCTGGCGGCCGAGACCGAGGCTGTCGGGATCGAGGTGTACTCGGCGCAGCCCACCCGGATCGAGTACGCCCCCGAGGTGGCGGAGGCGATGCGCCGCCGCAGGGTGGCCGCCATCGACGCGAAGCACCGCGACACCGTGCTGACCTCGGTGGTGGACGCCGTGGACGACACCGTCCACCGGCTGACCTCACGCGGACTGGTCGAGCTGGACGACTACGAGCGCAAGGCGCTGGTCAAGGACCTCACCGTGGCCTTCTACACGGGCCGGGCGGAGTAACGCGGAGTAACGCGGAGCAGTACCCCCACACCATGGGAACGGGTGGCCGGACACGACCGGACCACCCGTTCCCTCATTGGTCTGGACATGGCCAACTCCCGTCAATAACCTGGGACTTGGTCTAGACCTGAAAAGCGGAACCCGAACCCCGCGCGTGCGCACGCCCTCCCCGAACCTCCCCCCACGTTCAAGGAGCATCAGCATCATGCGTCCCTTCCGCATGCCCGGACGGATGGCCGGCGCCGCCGCGCTCGGTCTCGGCCTCGTCGCCGGAGTCACCCTGCTCGGCGCCCCCACCGCCAGCAGCCACGGATACACCGACACCCCCATCAGCCGCCAGAAGCTCTGCGCCAACAAGACCGTCTCCAACTGCGGAGCCATCCAGTGGGAGCCGCAGAGCGTGGAGGGCTACAAGGGCTTCCCGGCGGCCGGCCCCGCCGACGGCAAGATATGTTCCGCCGGTCTCTCGCAGTTCGCGGAACTCGACGACCCGCGCGGTGGCGCCTGGCCCACCACGCCCGTGACCGGCGGCCAGAGCTACAGCTTCAGGTGGCAGTTCACCGCCAACCACTCCACCACCGACTTCAAGTACTACATCACCAAGAACGGCTGGACCGGCACCAAGGCCCTCACCCGCGCTGACCTCGAACCGCAGCCCTTCCTCACCGTCGCCTACAACGGTGCCCGGCCCGCCATGACCACCGTCCACCAGGGCGCCATGCCCAGCGGGAAGACGGGCCGCCACATGATCCTGGCCGTCTGGACCGTCAACGACACCCCGATGGCGTTCTACTCCTGCTCCGACGTTCAATTCTGACGCATCGTCAGCTACTCTCCGGCGGCATGCGGACGACGACTGCACCGGAAACCGTCGCGGAGCTCGTGGCGCGCCAATGGGGCGATCACCGGCCCGGGCTGATGTACGAGGACGCCGACGCCCGGCGGCACGTGCTCACCCACCACCGGACCGCCCAGGAGGCCGCCGCGCGCGCCGCGCTCCTCGTCGACCTCATGCCCCCGGGGGCCGAGCCGCACATCGGGGTGCTGCTCGACAACACCCCGGAGTTCCCGTTCTGGCTCGGCGCGGCGGCCCTCGCGGGGGCCGCCGTCGCCGGGATCAACCCCACCCGGCGCGGCCCCGAGCTGGCCCGCGACATCCTGCACACCGAGTGCCGGATCCTCGTCACCGAGCGGGCCCACCTGCCGCTGCTGCGCGGCCTCGACCTGCCCGGTGTACGGATGCTGGTCACGGACACCGAGGAGTACGCGGCCCTCCTGGCCCCCTACGCGGCAGCCCAGCCCGGCGACGCGGTACTGACCGCCCCCGGGCCGGCCACCCGCCTCCTCCTCTACTTCACCTCCGGCTCCACCGGCGCCCCCAAGGCGGCCGTCTGCTCACAGGGGCGGCTGGCGGGCGCCGGGGCCTCGCTGGCCCGGAGCTTCTCGGTCGGCGAGGGCGACGTCCACTACGTCTGCATGCCGCTCTTCCACGGCAACGCGGTGATCGCGGACTGGCTCCCGGCACTGGTGGGCGGCGCGGCCGTGGCCCTGCGGCGGCGCTTCTCCGCCTCCGCGTTCCTGGACGACGTACGGGCCTACGGTGCGACCTACTTCACCTACGTCGGGCGCGCGATCCAGTACCTCCTCGCCACCCCGCCCACCCCGGACGACCGCGCGCACAGCCTCCGGCTCGGATTCGGCACCGAGGCCGGCGCGGTGGACGCGGCGCGCTTCGCCGAACGGTTCGGGGTCCGGCTGGTCGAGGGCTACGGGGCCACCGAGGGCGGCGCCTCCGTCCAGCGCACGCCCGACACCCCGCCGGGCGCCCTGGGGCGGGCGGGGGCCGGCGACGACCTCGCGGTGATCGACCCGGAGACCGGCCGCGAATGCCCGCCGGCCGTCCTGGACGCGGAGGGGCGGCTGTCGAACGGCTCCGAGGCCATAGGGGAACTGGTCAACCGGGGCCGCAGCCTGTTCGAGGGCTACTGGCGCAACCCGGACGCGGAGGCCGCCCGTACCCGGGACGGCTGGTACTGGACGGGTGACCTCTTCTTCCGGGACGCGGAGGGCTTCCTCTACTTCGCGGGCCGCACGGACGACCGCCTGCGCGTCGACAGCGAGAACCTGGCGGCCGCCGTGATCGAGAACATCCTGGCCCGCTGGCCGGCGGCGGAGGCGGTCGCCGTGTACGCCGTCCCGGACGAGGTCGCCGGCGACCAGGTGATGGCGGCGGTCTCCCTCCGGGAGGGCGCCCGCTTCGACCCCGACGCCTTCACCGCCTTCCTGGCCGCGCAGCCGGACCTGGGCACGAAGATGTCCCCGCGCTACGTGCGCATCGTCCCGGACATGCCCGTCACCGCGACGAACAAGGTCCACCGGGTCTCCCTGCGCCGCGCGGGCTTCCGCTGCGCCCCGGACCCGGTCTGGCACCGCACCCCGACCGGGACCTACACCCCCTTGTCCCCGCCGGACCTCTCCGCCCTCCTGACCCGGTACGCCTCCCACGGCCGAAAGCCGCTCCTGGACCGCTAGGGGGGTAATGGTTTGGAGCACCCCCCGGCACCAGGTAGTATTTTCTTTGTCAGGCGCCGCTAGCTCAGTTGGTTAGAGCAGCTGACTCTTAATCAGCGGGTCCGGGGTTCGAGTCCCTGGCGGCGCACCTGTACTTCGGGCGGTTTCCGGTTCACCGGAAACCGCCCGAAGTGTTTTCCACGTTCTCCGACCGCTGCCCGACCGCTCCCCGACCACGGTCCGACGCCCGACGGGCCTCAGAGCGTGAGTGACAGCAGCAGCGGTGCGGCCTTCCGGTTCAGGGTGTCCGCCGCGGCGCGCAGCCGGTGCGCGTGTTCCACGGGCATCGACAGGGCCAGGCAGCCCACCGAGGCGCCAGCCGTGATCGGGACCGCCGCGCAGACGGTGCCCACGGCGTACTCCTGGAGGTCGAGCATCGGCACGGTGGCGGGCTGGGAGTCGAGCTTGGAGAAGAGGATCCGCTCGTTCACGATCGTCTTCGACGTGAGCCGGGCGATCTTGTGCCGGGAGATGTGGTCGCGCCGCCCGTTGAGGTCGAGCTGCGTCAGCAGGCACTTGCCGACCGCGCTGGCGTGCGCCGCGGAGCGGAAGTCGACCCACTCGTGGACCTTGGGCGTGCGCGGGCTGTCGGCGAACTGGGTGATCCTGACCTCGCCGTCCACGTAACGGCTGATGTAGACGGCGGCGCCGACGGAGTCGCGCAGCCGGTCCAGGGTGTCCTGGAGCTTGTCGGTCAGGGCCTGCTGCCGGTCGGTGCCGGAGCCGAGCAGAACGAGGGAGTCCCCTATGGCGTAGGCGCCGTCGGACACCTGCAGTACGTAACCCTCCCGGCGCAGCATGAGCAGCATCGGGGTGAGATGGACCGAGGGCAGGCCGGTCTCACGCGCGATCTGCGCATCGGTCACACCGCCGGTGTGCCGCGCGATCGTTTCGAGTACGCGCAGGGCGTACTGCGCCGAGTGGAACGGCGCGGTCGGCTCGGGCTTCAGCGCCACGGTTTCCCCCCTACCAGGTTGTTACCGCTTGCCCTACCACGATAGCCATCAAGGGGCCCATGTGGAGCGCCTGTTGAGGAGAATGACGGCTCAATCGCGCCGTCCCGCCTGTGGCTACTCCATCGGCATATGCCAGCGTCATGCCCCTCGCCCTCGGTGCCGGGAATGCCCGGTCGCCTCCGATGGTTCGAACTCCTCGTACGGACGTGGGCACGGGACGGGAGAGACGATGAGCGACACCGGGGACGCGCGGCGGCGCGACGGTGATGGCGGCGACGGCGCGGGCGCGGGCGTGGCGGGCGGCGTGGACGGCGCGGGCGACGGGATTCGCGGCACCGCCCGGGGTCGGGCGCCCGTACCGCTCTCCGTACTGGACCTCGTCACCGTCGGGGCCGGCCGCACCGCCCACGAGGCGCTGCGCACCAGCGTGGCCATATCCCGACTGGCCGAGCCCCGCGGCTACCACCGCCACTGGGTCGCCGAGCACCACTCCATGCCCGGGGTCGCCAGCTCCTCCCCGGCCGTGATCCTGGCCCACCTGGCCGCGCACACCTCCCGGATCCGCCTCGGTTCGGGCGGCGTCATGCTGCCCAACCACGCCCCGCTCGCCGTCGCCGAGCAGTTCGGCACCCTGGAGGCGCTCGCGCCGGGCCGGATCGACCTCGGGCTCGGCCGCGCCCCGGGAACCGGCGGCCGCACGGCCGCCGCGCTGCGCGGGCCCGGCCGCCTCGACGAGGCCGCGGACGAGTTCCCGCGCCGGCTCGCGGAGCTCACCCGCTTCCTCGACGACGACTTCCCGGACGGGCACCCGTACGCCCGCGTGCACGCCGTACCGGGGCCGGTCCAGGGCCCCACCGGGCGGCCGCCGCTGTGGCTGCTCGGCTCCTCCGGCTTCAGCGCCCGCCTGGCGGGGGAGCTCGGCCTGCCCTTCGCGTACGCCCACCACTTCTCGGCGGCCGGCACCCTGCCCGCGCTCGACCTCTACCGGCAGAGCTTCCGCCCCTCGGCCGTGCTGGACGCCCCGTACGCCGTCATCGGCGTCGCCGCGCTCGCCGCCGACACCGACGCGGAAGCCCGCGCCCAGGTGCTGACGGGCGCGCTGTCGATGCTGCGGCTGCGCAGCGGGCGGCCGGGTCTGATCCCGACGCCCGAGGAGGCGGCGGCGTACGCCTTCACCCCGCTGGAGCGGGAGTTCGTGGACGGGTGGATGGCGAACGTGGTCCACGGCACCGCAGAGGAGGTCCGAGAGGGCCTCGACGGCCTGGCCAAGCGGACGGGCGCGGACGAGCTGATGCTGACCGCCAACGCCCACGGCGGGGAAGCCCGGTTGCGTTCGTACGAGCTCGTCGCAGATGCGTACGGCATGGAGCCGCAGGTTCCCGCCAACGGTTGACCGCATGCGAACGGGGTTCGGCTGGTTTGTTGCCGAAACCTTGCGGGGCGGTGCCTGAAGAGAGCCTTAAACCGCTCGTCACCCGGGGTGGCGGGCGGTTTTTGACGCGCTCTCAGGTCTCTGACCAAGGGGTTTGTGCGGAGAGTGGTCTAGTCCTTCTTTGGTCCAAACCATTGACTCGGGCGTGCGGCGATCGCTATCACTTCTCCCACCTGATCTGCTGCGTTCCCCTCCCACCCCCACGGAGCGAGTTCATGCACATCCGTAAACCCCTCGTCGCGGCCGCCGCCACGGTCGCGCTCGCCGCCGGATCGCTGGCGGCCTTCGCCGGACTCGGCGGCGCCGCACAGGCCGCCGACTCCGGCGCCACCGTGAGCGGCGGTGGCGTGAAGATCGCCTACTACGACCAGTGGAGCGTGTACGGGAACGCCTTCTATCCCAAGCACCTCGACACGCGCGGCATAGCGGGCAAGCTGGATGTCATCAACTACTCCTTCGGGAACATCCACCCCACCAACCTCACCTGTTTCGAGGCCAACAAGGCGGCCGGCGACGACAACAACCCCAACGCCGGCGACGGCGCGGGCGACTCGTACGCCGACTACCAGAAGTCCTTCGGTGCCGCGGACAGCGTCAGCGGGGTCGCCGACAAGTGGGACCAGCCGATCGTCGGCGTCTTCAACCAGTTCAAGCAGCTGAAGGCCAAGTACCCCCACCTGAAGATCAACATCTCGATCGGCGGCTGGA
Source organism: Streptomyces sp. NPDC002467 (assembly GCF_042889825.1). NCBI lineage: Bacteria > Bacillati > Actinomycetota > Actinomycetes > Kitasatosporales > Streptomycetaceae > Streptomyces > Streptomyces sp. NPDC002467. Next base: position 163,603 of record NZ_JBIARJ010000015.1, read on the forward strand.
CGTACTCGAAGTACTTCAGCGACGCGGCGAAGACCGACGCCTCCCGCAAGAAGCTCGTCTCCTCCTGCATCGACCAGTACATCAAGGGCAACCTGCCGGTCGAGGGCGGTTACGGCGGCGCCGGCAGTGCGGCCGGGATCTTCGACGGCATCGACATCGACTGGGAGTACCCGGGTTCGTCGGGCGGCCACCTCGGCAACCACTACGCCCCCGAGGACAAGCAGAACTTCACGCTCCTGCTCAAGGAGTTCCGCGAGCAGCTCGACGCCTACGGCGCGGCCAACGGCGGCAAGAAGTACCTCCTGACCTCGGCCCTCCCCGCCGGCCAGGACAAGATCAAGTACATCGAGACGGACAAGATCGGCGCGTACCTCGACTACGCGAACATCATGACCTACGACATGCACGGCGCCTGGGACGGCGACGGGCCGACGTACCACCAGTCCCCGCTGTACTCCGGCGCGAACGACCCGACCGACCCGATCGCCCCCGGCACGCAGAAGTACAGCATCGACAACGCCATCGACTCCTGGATCGACGGCAACCCGGCCTATGGCATCACGGGCGGCTTCCCCGCCAACAAGCTGACGCTGGGCTACGAGTTCTACTACCGCGGCTGGAAGGGCGTCCCGGCCGGTACGGCGGGCGGTCTCGCCCAGCCCGCCACCGGCGCCTCGGGCGCCCGGCCCACCAGCCAGCAGGCCGGCATCGCCAACTACAAGGAGCTCGGCGGCATCGTCGACAACGCCGCGACCACCTTCTGGGACGACCAGGCCAAGGCCTCGTACTTCTACAAGGACGGCGAGTGGTTCACGGGCCTGAACCAGAAGTCCATCCAGGCCCGGGTCGACTACGGCAAGCAGCGCGGCCTGGCCGGCGCGATGATGTACTCCCTGCTCGGCCTGGACGACAACACCACCCTGCTGAACCAGATCTCGGACGCCCTCGGCGGAGCCACCCAGCCGCCGGTCACCACCCCGCCGACCACGACTCCGCCCACCACCACGCCTCCGACCACGACCCCGCCGACCACGCCGCCCGCGGGCTGCGGTTCGACCCCGGCGTACGTCGCGGGCACGGTCTACACCGGCGGCCAGGAGGTCTCGTACAACGGCCGCAAGTACAAGGCCCAGTGGTGGACGCAGAACGAGACGCCGGGCACCACCGGTGAATGGGGTGTCTGGAAGGACCTCGGCGCCTGCTGATCTCCCCCCACCCCGCGCCGAGCGGCCCTCCGCCCTGCCCCCTCTCCGGGGCGGGGCGGAGGTGTGTCACATGGTTGCCCCGTTTCCGACCCCGGTGCGTGCGGACGTCGCTACGCTCGGCGACAAGTCCGTTCTCCGCTTGGGGGTGCCGCCTGATGGCCGTGGTCCGTGACATCGATCCCAGTGCCTCGCCGCTGGACTACTACAGCTACGAGCTGCGGCGGCTGAGGGAGGAAGCGGGCCTGAAGCAGGCGCAGCTGGGCGCGATCATCTTCTGTACGGGTTCCCTGATCGGCATGGTCGAGAACGGCAAGCGGGTCCCGACGCGGGACTTCTCGGAACGGGTGGACGCGGCGCTTGGGACGGGCGGCGTGTTCTCCCGCCTGGTGGGGCTGGTCCTACGAAGCCAGTTGCCGACGTGGTTCCAAGCGTTTGCCGAACTGGAAGTCAGGGCCACCAACATCTCCTCGTTTCAGCCGCAGCTGGTGTACGGGCTTCTACAGACGGAGGAGTACGCCAGGGCGGTGCTCCGTGCGGGGTGGGGCGAGAACCTTGACGACGCGGTTGCCGCAAGGCTTGAGCGTCAGCGCATCCTGAGCAGGGAGCGCCCACCGTTTGTGTGGGTGGTGCTGGACGAGGCGGTACTACACCGGCCCTTCGGGAGCCGCGAGATCATGCGCCGACAGCTCGACCGACTGCTGGACTTTCAGGACAGGCGCGAAGTGCGGATTCAGGTCCTTCCGTTCAGTGCTGGACAACACCCCGCCACGGTAGGCGCGTTCACTGTCCTGAGGTTCGATGCTGATCCGGATGTCGTTTATGCCGAGAGCTACGGTTCGTCACACGTGAAGGCAAATCCCGAGACGGCCAGGGACTGCGCACATCGCTACGATCACCTACAGGCCGCGGCACTCTCCGTTGAGGAATCGGCGGCGCTGATCGCTCGCGTACGGGAGGAACGATATGGGGACCCAGACCAATCTGACGGGCGCGCTCTGGCGTAAGTCCAGCTACAGCGGCGGGACCGGCGGCGAATGCGTCGAGGTGGCCGCCCAGCCCCGCGAGGTCGCCGTCCGGGACTCCAAGAACCCCGACGGGCCCGCCTTCACCGTGGCGCCGGAGGCCTTCGCCGCCTTCGTCCGGAGCCTCTGAGCAGGCGGGCCGCGCCGGGTCGGCTCAGGCCTGGTACTGGCCGACCGTCACGAAGTACCGGAGGTCCTCCGGAGTGCCGTCCAGAGCCTTGTTGGCCGCCGCGCGCAGGGCGGGGCTGATGTCCGGGCGGGCCAGGATCCGCAGCACGGTGACGCGGTCGTCCTCGGCCTGGGCGAGCCGCAGGCCGGTGGCCAGGAACGCGGCGCGGTCGGCGGCGGTGCCGCTCAGGGCCTTGTTCGCCTCGCGGACCACGGCCTTGCCCGGCTTGCCCGCCAGGATCCGGAGGATGGCGACCGCGTTGTCCTCGTCCCGGGCGCGGGCGAGGCCCGTGGTCAGGAAGGTGACGCGGTCCTGCGGGGTGCCGGAGAGGGCCGCGTTCGCTTCGCGGATCACCGACTTGCCGCAGGCGCGGTCGGTCAGCAGCTTGACGATGGTGAACGCGTTGTCCGTGTCCTTGGCGGCGACCTTGGCCGTGGCCCCGCACACCGGCGTGGGGGCAGGAGCCGTCGCGGCGAAGGACGGCGTGGAGAGCAGCAGGGCCGGGGCCAGGGCGGCGGCCGTCAGGGCGAGCGCAACGCGGCGCGTGTTCATGGAGGTTCCCCCTCGATCATGCGATTCGCTGTGGTCTGGCAGCGAATGAGTCGGCTTCAGGCTAAGCCGATTGATCACTGATGATCGCGAGATTCCGTTTCGTTTTGTTTTGTTACAGGAGCGGGCCCCGTGACTCCTGTCAGACCATGGGGTGCGGGGCGGGTCCGTCCTGTTCGGCCCCGGCGGAGGCCGCCGCCTCGGAGGCCCGGCGGCGGATCATGCGGGCGATCGCGTCCGGCGGGACCGCGCGCGAGTACAGCCAGCCCTGGCCCGTGTCGCAGCCGACGCGCCGCAGCCGGGCCGCCTGGCCCGCTGTCTCCACGCATTCCGCGGTGACGGTGAGGCCCAGCCGGTGCGCGAGCTGGACCAGGGCCTCGACGATGGTCTCGTCGGCCGGGTTCGGGTGGGTGCCCTCCTCGTAGCGGAAGCCGCGTACGAAGGAGCCGTCCAGCTTCAGGACCGAGACCGGCAGCCGGCTGAGGTAGGCGAGGTTCGAATATCCGGTGCCGAAGTCGTCGATGGCGATGCGCACGCCCATGTCGCTGAGGGCTTGGAGGGCCTGGAGCGGCCGGCCGGCCGAGCCCATCACCGCCGACTCGGTCAGCTCCAACTGGAGCAACTGCGGCGCCAGACCGGTCTCGGCGAGGATCTCCGCGACGTCGCCCACCAGGTCGGAGTCCCACACCTGGCGCACCGCGACGTTGACCGAGACGAAGACCGGCGCGTCGCTGGGCTGCTCGATCTGCCAGCGCCGGGCCTGTCGGCAGGCCGTGCGCAGCACCCACCGGCCCAACTGGACGATGGATCCGTCCTCTTCGGCGATGCCGATGAACCGATTCGGCGTCAGGGTGCCGAACTGCGGGTGGTTCCAGCGCACCAGGGCCTCGACCCCCCGCAGCGCCCCGCTCTCCAGGTCCACCAGGGGCTGGTACTCCAGCGCGAACTCCCCGCGCTCCACCGCCGGCCGCAGGGTGGAGGAGAGGGCCTGCCGCGTCATGCGGTGCGCGTTGCGTTCCGGGTCGAAGAGGGTCCAGCGGGCCTTGCCGTCGGCCTTGGCCCAGTACAGGGTCGTGTCGGCGGCCTGCATCAGGCAGGTCGCCGAGGTCCCGGCCGTGGCCCGTTCCACCACCCCGATGGACGCCGAGACCGACAGCCGCTGCCCGGCCAGGTCGAACGGCTCCTGTACGGCGGCCAGTACGCTCCGCGCCAGGTCGGCGAGCTGCTCGGTTCCGGTGGAGTCCTCCACGAGCAGGGCGAACTCGTCGCCCCCGAGCCGCGCCACGAGGTGGCCGCCCGTACGCCCGTATCCGGACTGGTCGGCGCACTGGGTCAGCCGGGCGGCGACGGCGGTCAACAGCCGGTCGCCGACGCGGTGGCCGAGGGTGTCGTTGACGGCCTTGAAGCCGTCGAGGTCCAGGTAGCAGAGCCCGATCCGGCCGGTCCCGCCGCCGTACTCGTACGAGGAGGCCTCCAGGGCGGCGGAGAGCCGCTCGAAGAACAGTGCCCGGTTGGGCAGCCGGGTGACGGGGTCGTGCATCTGGAGGTGGCGCAGCCGGGCCTGGAGGTCGCGCCGGTCGCTGATGTCGGCGACGGACAGCAGGACGTCGCCGGTGCCGGGTACGGGCCCCAGGGTGACCTCGGTCCACAGCGAGTGCCCGTCGGGGTGCTTGAGCCGCCGGGTGCAGCGAAGCCGCGCCTGTCGCCCGCGGAGCACCTCCTGGTACGCGGCCCAGGTACGGGCCTCGGCGGCCAGGTCGACCAGGTCGGCGGCGCACCGGTGCGCGAGTTCGTGCGGCTCGGCGCCGAGCAGGCCGGCGAAGGCCTGGTTGGCGGTGACGACGTAGCCGTCCCGGTCGACGACGGCCATGGGCAGGTGAGCCGCGTTGAAGGCGGCCCGGTAGTCGCGCCGTTCGGCCTCGGCGCGGGGCGGGCTCGCCGTCGCGGACACTGCCGGGTGACGCTCCGTGACGGCCGAGCGGATGCTGTCGGCCGCCGAACCGGGTCCTTCTGGGGTTCCGCTCACCGTTGGCTCCCGCAGTGCGTGTCGGTGTCCGTGCAGGAAAGTGTGCCGATCATAGAGGCAGCCGGGAGGCCCTATCCAGCGGCGTCGCCGTACGGCGGGGGGTGGTTCGACGTGATGACGAACCGTTGGCCAAAGGACGGGCGATCGTTTCCGCTCGGCTGTGAGCGTGCGGAGACCTCTGTTGATCTCGTGTGATCGGTCGTGACGTTCTGTAGGTGTGGCGTGAAGTCCGGGGGTCACCGACTTGCCGTACCGCTCACTCGTGTGGGGCAGCGGAACAAGGCATTAGTAAGACAATCGCCTCAAGGTGGGACGAGAGGGTAGGAATCCACCACCGGAGGTCGATGTGCCGCGACAGCAGACACCCGGGGGAGTGGACCGCTCCCGCCTCCGCAGTGCGGCTGCCGCGCTCACCTCACTGTCGGCGCTCGCCGCCATGTCGCTCGTCGCGGGCCCCGCGGTCGCCGACTCCGGAGCCGGCCCGTGCGCGCTGACCCGCACGGCGGCCCACCACTCCCTCGGCCTGGACTCCTGGAACGGTGCCTACCCCAGGCCCGAGCGCACCCTGAACGCGGTGATGGTCTTCCTCTCGTTCCCCGACCACCGCCCCGCGCTGACGCCCGGGCAGATCACCGCCGACTACTTCCCGACCACCAGCGACTTCTTCGAGCAGGCCTCGTACGGCCGCTTCCATCTGGTCCCGCACCCGCAGAAGAGCTGGATCCGGATGCCGAAACCGTCCACCGCGTACGGGATAAGGCGCGACTGGGCCCCCGGGGACCGGGCGACCTACCTGCGCGACGCGGTCGCCGCCGCCGACCCCGGGGTGGACTTCTCCAAGTACGACGTCGTCTACTTCGTCGCCGACCCGGAAGCCCCCGGAGTCGACTCCGACGCCACCAAGGTCGTCAACTTCGAGCAGCCCATCGTCGCGGACGGCGCGGAGCTGCGCCGGATCGTCACCGTCTTCGAACGCCACCCTCCCGACCGCAACGTACTGGCGCACGAGACCGGCCACGTCTTCGACCTGCCCGACCTCTACCACCGGCCCACGGACGGCAAGGGCGACTGGGACACGTACGTCGGCGACTGGGACGTCATGGGCAGCCAGTTCGGCATGGCCCCCGACCTCTTCGCCTGGCACAAGTGGAAGCTGGGCTGGCTGGACGCCTCCCAGGTGGACTGCGTGCAGTCGGGCTCCTCGCTGCACACCCTGCAACCGCTGTCCCAGGCCCCGCCCAGCGGCGGCACGGGCGGGACCCGGCTCGCCGTGATCCGTACGGGTCGCGGCAGCGCGATCGCCATCGAGGCGCGGGGCTCCGCCGGCAACGACGGCAACACCTGCACGGAGGGCGTCCTCGTCTACCGGGTGCGCAACGAGGCGGCGTCCGGTGGCGGCCCGATCGAAGTGCTGGACGGGCATCCGCGGACGGAGGCCTGCTGGGAGCACTCGGTGTACCCGCCGCTGGCCGACGCCCCGCTGGAGGTGGGCGAGTCCTACACGGTGCCGGGGGAGCGGATCAGGATCGAGGTCGCGGACCGCACGCCGTCGGGCGCGTACACGGTGAAGATCACCACGTGACCGCCCGCACGCGCACGAAGAAGGCCCCCACTCCGAGGAGTGGGGGCCTTCTTCCGTCTGTGCGCCGCCAGGGACTCGAACCCCGGACCCGCTGATTAAGAGTCAGCTGCTCTAACCAACTGAGCTAGCGGCGCTTGCTGACGTCGTAGACATTACCAGGAGGTTCCGCGGAACTAAAAATCGATATCCGCAGCTCGGGCGGCGCGGACGAAGGCCCACAGCAGGGCGTCGGGTCCGGGGAGCCAGGGCGTGCGGGAATCGGGGGCCACCAGCCACCGCGAAGGGCCGGCCTCGGCGACCAGCGGGGGCACGGTGACGGCGTCGCCCCGACCGTGGCACAGCGGCGCGGGGACGCTGCGCGAAGCCCCCCACTCCTCCCACGCCAGCAGCGCGGGCAGCCGGTGGGCGGTGCCGGGCGCGGCGAACAGCAGCATCCGCCCCCGGTGCACGGCGACCGGGCCGCAGCCGGGCCCCTCGGCCCACAGCAGGTCCAGGATCCGGCGGCCGACCACGAGCGGCACGTTGACGACGTCGAAGGCCACTCCGCACGGCAACGCGGCGGGCGAGGTGGGCCGCGCCTGCCACGCCGCGAGGGTCAGCCCCGGATGCGCGCTGGCGGAGGCGAGCCAGTGCGCGCCCTGCGGGGTGACGCGGGTGGCGGGCGCGGTACGTACGTCCAGTTCGAGTGCGGGGCAGCCGGGAGTCATGACGCCAGGTCTACCCGGTGTGACGTACCGCTCTCCAGGAGTTACCGGAAACGGGGACAGGGTGGGGCGTGCGGGTGTATGTTGCGCCGCGCATATGCCAGTCCGCCGGTCCGCTGCGCTTGGCGGGACGGGGTTCGGTCGGTTGTCTGCGGCGCCGCTCCCGGGGCTCCGCCCCGGACCCCGCGCCTCAGACGCCGGCGGGGCTGATGTTGCTCCTGCCGTCCGCCTGGCGCGGCCGGGCTACGGGGTGTCGGGGCCTCGTTGGAGGGACTGGCCGAATTCGATCATCTTGCGGGCGTAGTCCTCGGTCCACTCCGCACGTTCGGCGATGGCGGCCGGGGACAGCCGGTCGAACCGTCGGGGGTCGGCCAGCTGTGCCGCGGCCACCGCCTGGAACTCCACCGCACGCTCCTGCGCGGCCCGGAACGCCAGAGTCAGCTCCGTCGCGCGGGCGAGCAGCTCCCGGGGGTCCTCTATCGACTCCAGGTCGAAGAAGTGCTCCGGATCCGCCACGACCTCGGACGGTTCGAAGAGGAGCGGCGCGGGCCGCAGCCTCCGCTCGGTCCGCTCGGGCTCTGCCATGCGTGTCCTCCTGCTGCGCGTGCGAATGGTTTCCGGGCCACCGTCCATTGTCCAACGGCCCGCAAGGGCGCACGAAGGGCCCGCGCGCGCCGGTCAGGCGGAGACGGCCTCGCCCGCCCGCTGAGCGGCCAGCAGCGCCACGTCGTCGAGCACGCCGGTCAGCTCGTCCGCGAGTCCCTCCGGGGCCGTGAACCCGTCCGTTCCGACCAGCTTCGGGATGCCCGCGACCGCGACGGAGCGCTCGGCGGGCACCATGCCCACCTGGGTGAGCACCGGCAGCAGCATCTGCGCGGCCGGGACGCCGCCCGTGGGGCCCGCGCTGTAGCTGACGATGCCGACCGGCTTGCCCTTCCACTCGTTGTAGAGGAAGTCGACGGCGTTCTTGAAGGGGGCCGTGAAGCCGCCGTTGTACATCGGCAGCACGAAGACGAGGGCGTCCGCCGACTCGATCAGCGCACTCCAGTCCTTGGTGTGCTGGTGGGCGTAGACGCCGCTGGAGGCGTACTCGGGCTCGTCCAGGAAGGGGAGCGCGATCTCGGCGAGGTCGACGGGGGTGACCTCGAAGTCGCCCCGGGCGCGGGCCTGCTCGGCGACCCACCGGGCGAGCGGGCGGCCGGAGGAGGTGGGGCGGGTGGCTGCGGAGATGACGTGGAGGCGGGTCACGGCGTGGAACTCCCGGTCGGTCGGTGCTGCTGGTTGTTGACGTGTCACCTATAAAAGCGAGGGATTGATGACATGTCAACCAGGTAGGTGATGTGTCATCGATCTGGCTAGAGTGCGGACATGACCGCCGCATCGGAGCCGCCGCGCTGGCTCACGGAATCCGAGCAGGACGCCTGGTACGCCTGGCGTCGGATGTTCCCGCTGGTCAACGCGGAGATCGCGCGGGATCTGAGTCAGGACAGCGCCCTGTCCGAAGCCGACTACGACGTCCTGTCGATGCTCGGCTCCAAGGACGGCCACCGGATGCGGATCAGCAAACTGGCCGAAATGATGCACTGGTCGCGCAGTCGGCTGTCCCACCAGCTCACCCGGATGGAGCAGCGCGGCATCGTCCGCCGCGAGGACGTCGCCGCCGACGGCCGGGGCGCCGAGGTGGTCCTCACCGAGGCCGGCGTGGAGACGATCACCACGGCGGCCCCGCTCCACGTCGAGTCGGTGCGCCGCCACCTGATCGACATCCTGACCCCGCAGCAGCTCGCCGTCCTCGGCGAACTCGGCGAGACCCTCCGCATCCGCCTCGGTGCCGAACGCAAGGCGCCCCGGTCCTCGGGTTAGGGCCGCCAGCTCACGCGGTGTTCCGCCAGGTGGGCCAGGACCGAGTGGTTCGCCTCCCAGCCGTCCGGGAACTTCACCGTCACCCCCAGCTGCACCGGTTCCGTCGACGGATGGTCGTCCAGGAGTTCCGCTATGCCCGCGCGGGCCACGACCACGCAGGCGTGGCGGTGGCGGGAGGCCAGGACGCACAGGCGGCCCGTCTCCAGGTGGAACGCCGTGGCGTCCGGGCGGCCCGACAGCGGGTGGAGGACCACCGTGAGGTCGTACTCGCGGCCCTGGAGGCGGTTGGCGGTGTCCACCGTGACGCCCGTGACCCCGAGGGCCGACAGGGCGGCGCGGACCGCGGCCGCCTGGTCGCGGTGGGCGGTGCCGACCGCGATCCGGTCGGCCGTGAGCGGGGTGGGGTCCGGGGACTGCTCGTCGGTGGTGACCGTCCCGCGGTCCAGCGCCCGGCGGACCACCAGGGCCACCGCCGCCACCGCCTCCGGGTCGGTCCGCGGGGTGTGCCGGGCGGGCAGCTCCAGCAAGCCCCAGCCCGACTCGGCGGCCTCGTCCAGCACCCGGTCCGGGCCGGAACCGTCCGACGGGACCCCGTACGACATCCGCCGCTCGCCCGGGCCGGTACCGCTGCGGAACCGCGTGTACGGGTAGAAGGCGCGCGAGACCAGCGGCGCGGCCGACGACGGCAGCCGCCAGGACACCGGGAGCCGGTGCTGGGGCAGCCCCGGGTTGTGCGCGAGGAGGGTGGACACCGCCGACGCCGAAGGGTCGTAGGAAAGCCCCGCCCACTGCTCGGCGCCGACCACGCTGAAGGGGTCCAACTGCCCCGGGTCGCCCACGAACAGCGCCCGCTCGAACAGGCCCGCCACGGCCAACAGCGCGTCGGAGCGCATCTGGTACGCCTCGTCGACGATCGCGTGCTCCCAGGGCTCCGCGTCCTTGACGTAGGCCCACTTCGCCGCCGTGGAGATGGTGATGGGGAGTTCGGCCAGGTCCCCGGGCTTGGCGGAGAGGGTGACCGAGGGGAGCTCGCGCAGCGCCGGGTCGTAGGCGTCACCGTCGCTGCTGTGCAGCCGGCCGACCTTCAGCTCCGGATCCTTGTCGGCGAGCCGCAGCACCAGGTCGTCGACCTGGGCGTTCGTCTGCGCCACCACCATCAGCCGGCGCCCGGCCGCCGCCAGCTCCCGGGCCGCCCGGACCACGAGCGTGGACTTGCCGGCGCCGGGCGGGGAGTCGACGACCACGCCCCGCTCGGCCCCGTACAGGGTGTCGCGCAGGATGGCGGCCGTCGCCTCGGCGGCCGCCGCCCCCGGGTCGAAGGCCGCGGAGGAGTCGATCGCGGTCACAGGAGGTCCTCGTCGGTCACGGAGTCGGGCAGTACGGGGGCGGTCAGGTGGCCCGGCGGCCCGCCGTGCGTCCACGGGGTGTTCTCCGGGTCCGGCAGCTTCGGGCCGCCGCGCGCGTCGTGCTCGAAGAGCGTCCAGCACACCCGGTCGCCCTTGTCCGGCACGGACCCCGGTTCCGGATCACGGCCGCGGCCCATCTTGTCGAGCAGCCTCAGCACGACCAGGCCCTCGCCCTCGTACCGCACGAACTGCGCCGACTGCGGACGCCCGTCCAGCGAGCGGAACACCTTCGCGCCGCCCCCGTCGCCGATTTGCGGCCGGTCCTCCGTGGCCACCGTCACGAGCGGGCGCGGGCTCGGCCGCTTCGCCTCCGTCCACTCCATCACCACCTCGGTGACCTCACCGGCGAAGGCCTCGCCCGACAGCCGTCGACCCGCCATGACCAGGGGGTCGTCCAACGCCTCCTGGGCGTCCAGCCGCACTTGCTCCGTCTCGCGCGTGGCCAGCTTCTGAGCCGCCGTCACCGCGTCGTCGTGGCGCGGCTGCGGCGGTTCGCCCGCCCGTACGCGGTCCCGGTGGCCCGTGTACGACCAGCGGTCGCGCGTCCAGCGCTCCTCGGCCCGCTCGCCGGGGGGCAGGGCGCGGGCCAGGTCCAGGGCCCGCCACACCGCGTCCCAGGTCGGCCGCATCTGCGCCGCCACGAGGACCCGTACGCCCTCCTCGGCGCGGGACACCGCCCGCTCGTCGCGGGGCTCCGCCGTGCGGGCCGCGTCGTAGCGGGCCATCGCCGGGGCCAGCAGCTTGTTGTCGAAGGCCGGGTCGGTGGCCGGACCGGCGGGCGGCACCAGCAACTGCCCGTCGCGGTCCCGGCCCAGCTCGGCCCGCTCAGCCGACGCGGCGCCGGATTCGCCCTCCGGGGGCGCGATCCAGGCCAGGAGGGCGCCCAGGTGCTGGTCCTCCAGGTTGCTCTGGCCGGTCGCCCAGTGCCGGGACAGCAGATCGGTCGCCGACAGCAGCATCGAGGAGCCGGGCACCCGCGAGCGCTCGGCGAGGTGGGTGAACCAGCGCCCCAGCAGCGGCACCCGGGCCGGGGCCGGATACGGATTCTCCGGATCCTCCTCGGCCGTGCGGCGGAATCGCATCGACCGCCCCAGCAGCCGCACGTACTCGATGCCCGCCCGGCTCGGCACGACCAGCTGCGGTGCGTCCAGGCACAGCTCGGCCTCGACCTTGGACCGCTTCCCCGTCTCGGGATCGGTCTCGTTGCGCTCGACGAGCTCCACGGCGTCCGCGTACCCGTCGATGTGGTCCAGCACGTGCACGGCCAGGTCCGCGAGGAACGTCCAGCGCAGGTCGCGGTCGCGCGGCTGCGGTATCACGAAGACGTGCGGATCGTGCCGGTCGGTGCCGACCATCGCGCCCAGCGGGGCGCCGGCCTCACCGGCGGTGGTCAGCGGCACGAAGACCAGAGGGTTCTCGCTCAGGTGGCGGTGGCGCACGGTCGCGAGCGGCTGGGCGCGGCCCGCGCGGACGGCCTCCAGCCGGGCCAGGGTGTTCAGCAGGGGCATGCCGCGCCCTCCTCGGCCGAACGCAGGGCCTCGGCGCGCAGCCGGGCCGCCTGGTGCAGGGCCTCGGCCGTCGGATCGCCCTCGGGGCCCGCCCCGGAGGCGGCCGCCGCGAGGGCCGCCTCGATGGTGGTCAGCGCGCCGAGTTCACCCCGTACGGAACGGCCCAGCGAGGTCACCTCGCCCGCGGCGCGGGCCCGCTCCCGGCAGTGGAAGGCCAGCTCGCAGGCGGCCAGGCACTCGGGGGCGTACGAGGCGTCCACCGCGGCCACGGCCTCGGCGAGCTCCTCGGCGGTGCGCTCCGGGTCGAAGCTGAGGCCCTCGGGGAGGGCGGCGGCCAGCTCGTCGACCCTGGTCAGGCGTTCGAGCTGGCGCAGGGTCACCGAGCGCTCGCGACGGATGTCGACGGCGGAGGCGGTGGGCAGGTTGGAGAAGTCCTTCGGGCAGACCAGCAGCACGGTGTGCCCGACCTCGGCGCCCGCCAGCTTGCGGGCGGTCTTCTCCAGGGCGAGCACGTACACGGCGGCCTGGCGGGCGGCTGCGCCCACCTTCGCGGAGTCGGCGGACCCGTCGATCATCGGGAACGACTTGATCTCCACGACCGTCCAGCGGCCGTTGGGGTGGACGACGACGGCGTCCGGCTCCAGGTAGGCGGGGGACCCGGCCACCTCCAGGGCCAGCATCGGATGGTCCAGCAGCGTCCAGGCCTTCGCACCGGTCGCCTCGCGCAGCGCCAGCGCGGTCCGGGCGGCGCGGCCCTCGGGGCCGGCGGCGGCCAGATCGGGGACGAGCGCGCCCCGGCCGGGCGGTTCGGAGCCCGCGCCGAGGTGCTCGTGCACCAGCCGCAGCAGCTCGGCGCCGCCGTCGCCCTTGACCTTGGCCTCGAAGGAGTTGCCGCGCACGATGGCGAACTGCGACTGCCCGAAGGCGGCGGGCGAACCGAGGGCGGAGGCGAGGACGGTCTTGTCCACGCCGGCGCCGTCGAGCAGGGTGCGTCGGCCGCATCCGGGGTTGGCGGCGAGCGCGGCCAGCGCCCGGGCGTCGAGCGGGCGCGGGGGCACGGCGGGGCCGCGCAGACCGGCGAGCCGCTGCCGCAGCGTGGTCGGCTGCGCAGGGCTGCTGGGCGGGTAAGAGCTCACCCGCGGAAGTGTCCCATCCGCCACTGACAATCGGGGGCTTCGTCCGGAAAACGGCGGTGGGATGATGTACGGACGATCAGCCGCACCACCGGGAGAACTCACATGGCCCCCCGCATCCTGCTGGCCCGTCACGGTCAGACGGCGTGGTCCAAGCTCGGCAAGCACACCGGACGCACGGACGTGCCGATGCTGGAGGAGGGCCGACAGGGCGCGAAGCTGCTCGGTGAGCGGCTGGCCCGCGAGCCGTGGAACGGCCTGCCGGGCGTGGAGGTCCGCACGAGCCCGCTGGTCCGCGCGAGCGAGAGCTGCGACCTGGCGGGCTTCGGCGTGCGGGCCGATCCGTGGGACGCGCTGATGGAGTGGGACTACGGCGACTACGAGGGCATGACCCCGGCCGAGATCCAGGCGGTCCGGCCCGGCTGGCTGATCTGGCGCGACGGCGTCCCGGGCGGCGAGTCGGTCGCGGACGTGGGGGCGCGGGCGGACGAGGTGGTCGAGTGGGCGCGTTCCGCCGAGCGGGACGTCCTGGTCTTCGCGCACGGCCACATCCTGCGGACGCTGGCCGCGCGGTGGCTGGGCTTCGACGTCTCCTTCGGAGCGCGGATCCGTCTGGAGCCGACGTCGCTGTCGGTGCTGGGCTGGGCGTACGGGTCCCCCGCGCTGGAACGCTGGAACGACACGGGGCACCTGGACACGTAGCGGCCGTCTGCCCGTGCGGCTCGAGGATCGGGGCTCCGCCCCGGACCCCGCGCCTCAATCGCCGGCGGGGCTGGGTGTGGCCGCGGTCGTCTTCCCGTGCGGCTCGAGGATCGGGGCTCCGCCCCGGGCCCCGCGCCTCAATCGCCGGCGAGGCTGGATCTGCCGATCGGGGCCCCGAACCTGCGGCCCCTGCGCCATTGCCCGGCGAGGCCGGATTTGCCGGTCGGGGCCCGAGTCCTCAGGTCCTGCGCGGTGTCCCGGCGAGGACGAGGAGACACTCCGGAGGGCCCCCGGCCCGCCGACGCGCTCCCGAACCGCACCCCCCCCCAGCCCCGCCGGCGCTTGAGGCGCGGGGTCCGGGGCGGAGCCCCGGCAGCGGCGCCGCGCCCGGCAGCGGACCCCAGCGGCAGCGCCCCGGCAACGGCGCCGCGGTGGTCACACCGACACGTGCCGAGTGAGGAACGCGTCCACGCGGGGCGAGCGCTGGTGGGGAACCAGGACGCGGGCCGTTTCCGAGAGCATCGCGCGGATGCGGGTGGAGTGGACCTCGGTCAGCAGGTCCAGTACGCGCCCGCCCGCCCAGGCCGCCTCGTCGGGGGCTCCGGCGCGGGCCAGGTCGCCGGCGAGTTCGGCGGTGTAGAGGGCCACGTTCCGGGCGAAGTGCGGGTCCTGGAGGTCGGCCGCGCGCCGGGCGTGCCGGGCCGCGCGGGCGTGTTCGCCGAGGGCCGCCCAGCACCGGGACTCCAGCGATTCCAGCTCGGCCTCGCCGAAGAAGGACATCCACTCGGGGTCGGCGCCCGCCGGGCCCCGGGAGAACTCCGTGTGCGCCCGCGTCAGCGACTCCTCGCACGCCTTGCGGTCGGACAGCCCCGCCCAGCCCCCCGCCTCCCGCAGGGCCAGCAGGGAGAGCAGTCGCGGTGAGCCCAGCGAGCGGGCGGCTCGGCGGCCCGCCTGGGCCGCGCGTACCGCTTCGCGGGAGCGCCCGCAGTCCCGGGCCAGGAAAGCCATGTTGCTGAACGCGTGCGCCTCCAGGCCCGCGTCCCCCGACACCCGGGCCGTGGCGAGGGCCTCCGCGTAGTGCGAGCGGGCGTCGTCGAAGCGGCCGGAGTCGTGGGCCAGCCAGCCGACGGAGACGGCCAGTTCCCCGGCGCCCGCGTGCAGCCGGTCCTCGGTGGACTGCCGGGTGGCACCCGCGTCGAGGAGCGCGTACGCGGTGCGCAGCGGCTCGGCGGCCCTGCGGTAGAGGGCGTCCGCGCCGTGCCGGTCGTCGAGCAGCCGGATCTGGCGTACGGCGTCCTCGACGGCGGCGGCCTCGGACTCACCGGCGCGGGAGGGGAAGCGGCGGGTGTCGCCGAGCAGGGTGAGGCCGAGGGTCGCGGCCGCCACGGTCGCGGAGCCGCCCGCCATGAACGCGCGACGCAGCACGTCGCTCTCCTTGGATGGGGTGGGGGAGGTGAGGGGGGAGAAGGGGTCGGGGTCGCGTTGCGCCGAGCGGCCGCGGACGGCCTCCCGCGGGGAGAATCCGAGGTCGGCCAGGGCGCGGCCGGGGAACATGTGGAGGAAGACCCGCTCGTACGCGTAGTTGGGGCACCGGATCTCGCCGGACTCGACCCTGCCGATGTAGCGGGCGTCGCAGGAAACCGTTTCGCCGATTTCCCTCGCGGCCCGGCGCACCAGCGCGGCGAACTCGGCCGGGGAGTGCTGCCCGCGCAGCCGCCGGAACGTGGAGTTGGGTGAGTGGGGGGACGCCGCCATGGACGTGGCCTCTCTGGCAAGGAACCCAGCGCCGGTGCTGTGACGTGTGGGGTGGGGCCCGGCGCGCATGAACGTACCGTCAGCGGGGGGTGGTTGATGCGGTGTTTGGCTACAAAACGGATATCTCACCCGCGATCCGCCATGAACTGCCATCCTTTGCGGCGTCTTGCCGCCGCACCCGTTGACGTTCCCGTGCGTTGAACCCATGCGGATACGGATCGAGGAGGGGTTCCCCTTGGTGGAGGGCGGCATGGAGAGCACTGGAACGAACACCGCGCCCGAGCCCGGCCGGGCCCCGGCCCCCGGCCCGGTTCAGGCCCCGGCTCCGGGCCCGGATCTGGACCTGGTGACCGTGCCCGCGCGGCAGGGGTTGGAGGCGGTGGACATCATCCGCCGCGCCGCGAGTCCCTCCGGCGGGGTCGGGCCGGTCCTGCACGACGGGTCGGGCGACACCCTCGGCTTCCTCGTCCCGCCCGGCACCGCCGACGCGTGGGACCTGCCGGGCAGCGCGTGTACGCAGACGAACGGGCGTGGGGTGCGGTTCGGCGACGCCGTCTCGCCCACCTCGGGCGCCACGGGCTGGCTGCTCCCGCCGGAGGCCGTCGGGCCGGTCACCGACCCGGCGGTGCTGCGTGCGGCGCTCGGTGAGGCGGCCCGGCTGATCGAGGCCGCCGACAACTGTCGCTGACCAGCGATAATGGGGTCGTGGCGGGCAAGGACAGAGGCAAGGGCAGGCAGCGCGGCGGCGCCGAGGCGGTCGCCGGGCGGGTGGACGGCGGTCTGGCGGAGCTGGCGCCGGACCGGGAGCGTCCGGGTGCCTGGACGCTGCTGATCGACGGGGCCCCGCAGTCGCACGTGGACCTGGGCGACCCCGGGTACCTGGACTTCGCGTACCAGCGCCGGATCGGCCACCTGATCGACCTCGTCGCGCCCGCCCGGCAGCCGCTGAACGTGGTGCACCTGGGCGGCGGGGCCTTCACCCTGGCCCGCTACACCGCCGCCGCGCGGCCCCGCTCCACCCAGCAGGTCGTGGAGATCGACGCCGCGCTGGTGGCCTTCGTACGGGAGCACCTGCCGCTGGACCCGCAGGCGCGGGTCCGGGTCCGGGCGGTGGACGCGCGGGCCGGGCTGGCCAAGGTGCCGGACGGCTGGGCGGACCTGGTGATCGCGGACGTGTTCAGCGGCGCCCGCACCCCGGCGCACCTGACGAGCACCGAGTTCCTGGACGACGTACGCCGCGCCCTGGCGCCCACCGGGTGGTACGTGGCCAACCTCGCGGACGGCCCGCCGCTGACGCACCTGCGGGGGCAGATCGCGACGGCCGCGTCGCGGTTCGCGGAGCTTGCGCTGGCCGCGGATCCGGTCGTGTGGCGGGGGAAACGTTTCGGCAATGCCGTGCTGGTGGCCTCGGACCGAGAACTCCCGGTCGCCGAGTTCACCCGCCGGGTGGCGAGCGACCCGCACCCGGGGCGCGTCGAGCACGGCAGGGCCCTGGCGGACTTCGCCGGCGGCGCGGCTCCGGTCGCGGACGCCTCGGCGGTGGCCTCCCCGCAGCCGCCGCCGTCGGTGTTCCGTTAGGTGGGAGAGGGCCGCTGACAGGCCTTGTTTCCGACCCATCGGTCACGGATGCTGTAATTCGGATCACAGTATGATCGATCCGGGTCTCGTGCCGAGGCCACCGCCTGCACAGCCTGTGGGCCCCGCAAGGGGCTGCCTTTCTGCAACGCGTTTCAGGAGACACTGAAGTCATGTCTGATTCCTCCACGACCTCCGGTCCGTCCACCCCCGGCACCGAGGGCTCGGATTACACCCGCAGGCTGGCCCGGCTGGAGAAGTCGGGGATCAAGCAGCTGCTGCCCACGCAGGCGCCGTACAAGTGGAACCTGCAGCGGCTGAAGCTGGGACGCGTCCTGGACGTCGGCTGCGGCATCGGCCGCAACCTGCTGAACTGCGGTCCCGACAGCGTCGGTGTCGACCACAACCCGACCTCCGTGCAGACCTGCCGCGACCGGGGCCTGACCGCCTACACCCCGGACGAGCTGGCCGCCGCCCCGGACTGCGGGCCCGGATCCTTCGACAGCCTGCTCGCCGCGCACCTGCTGGAGCACCTGGACGAGGAGACGGTGACGTCGATCCTGGACCAGTACCTCCCGCTGGTGAAGCCGGGCGGCTCGGTCGTCTTCATCACCCCGCAGGAGGTCGGCTTCCGTACCGACGCCACCCACGTCCGGTGGGTCGGCTTCGAGGAGCTGCGCAACCACGCGAGCCGGGCCGGGATCGCGGTGCAGCGCACCTACTCCTTCCCGTTCCCCCGCCCGATGGGCAAGGTCTTCCCGTACAACGAGTTCGTGCTGGTGGGCACCGTCCCGGCGTGATCAGGGGTCGATGATCTCCACCGCCGGCGGGTGGTCGTGCCAGGTGCAGAACACCGACACCTCGCGGCCGTCCTTGGTGAAGGTGACCCGGATCCAGTAGTCCTGCTTCCACACCTGCATCCGCCAGCCGGCCGCGGGGGTCGCGGAGACCAGCTCGGCGGAGGACGCCCCGAGACCGAAGACGACCCGGCCGCCGGAGACCGGATAGGCCTGCACCTTGCCCGAAGCCTCCTCCTGCCTGCCCGCGCGGGGGGAGGCCGACGGCTTCGAGGACGACTTGCCGGCGGACGGATCGGTGGACGGCCCGGCGGAGGAAGACGCCGACGGGACGGGCTCCGGCTCATCCGACGGGGACGGCGACTGCTCCGGCAGTGACCGGTGCGTCGAGGAGGACAGCGGCTGGGCGGCGGCCAGCGGCACCGCGAGCGGCGGATCGTAGGCCGTGCCCGACATGACGGTGTGCACGCCCCACCACGACAGGGTCACCGCGGCCCCGGTCGCCAACACCCATGCCATGGCATGTACAAGTCCTCGTTGCATCAGGGCACATACTGCACCACCCGTCACAAGACCGTCCCGACACCCCGGGCAGTACCCCGAATGGGCTACGGTGCGGGCCATGGCAAGTGTGCTCGTGGTCGAGGACGACCAGTTCGTACGTTCCGCCCTCATCCGGCACCTGACCGAGGCCTCGCACACCGTGCGGAGCGTCGGCACGGCCCTGGAGGCCCTGCGCGAGGTCGCCCACAACCGCTTCGACGTGGTCATCCTCGACCTCGGCCTGCCCGACCTGGACGGGTCGGAGGCACTGAAGATGCTGCGCGGCATCACCGACGTGCCCGTCATCATCGCGACCGCGCGCGACGACGAGGCGGAGATCGTCCGGCTGCTCAACGACGGCGCCGACGACTACCTGACCAAACCCTTCTCCGTGGAGCACCTCTCCGCCCGGATGGCCGCCGTCCTGCGCCGCTCCCGCGCGGCCGCCGGCGCCGAACCGCCCTCCCGCGTGCTGCGCGTCGGCGGACTCGCCATCGACCCGCTGCGCCGTCAGGCCGAGCTGGACGGGGCCGTACTGGACCTGACCCGCCGGGAGTTCGACCTGCTGGCCTTCCTCGCCGGGCGGCCCGGGGTCGTCGTGGCCCGGCGCGAACTGCTCGCCGAGGTCTGGCAGCAGTCGTACGGGGACGACCAGACCATCGACGTCCACCTGTCCTGGCTGCGCCGCAAACTCGGCGAGACCGCCGCCCGCCCCCGCTACCTGCACACCCTGCGGGGCGTCGGGGTCAAGCTGGAGCCGCCGCAGTGAGCGGGCCACTGTGAGGTGGGCGCTGGTCAAGGTGTGCCTCGCGGTGACCGCCATGGTGGTCGTGGCCTTCGCGGTGCCGCTCGGCCTCGTCGTCCAGGAAATGGCCAGCGACCGGGCCTTCTCCAACGCGGAACGGCAGGCCGCCACCATCGGACCCACGCTGTCCATCACCACCGACCCGGTGCAGCTGCGCAAGGCCGTGGAGTCCACGCAGATGGGCGCCGCCCGGCGGATGGCCGTCCACGTGCCCGCGATCGGCGGCAGCGCCCCGGTGGAGATCGGCGGGGGCTGGGCCGGCGAACAGGCCGTGGCGGCGACCCGGCGGCTCGGGCGGGCCACGACGGCCTCCGCGGCGGGCGGGGGCTCGGCGCTGCTCCAGCCCACCGCCCTCGGCTCGGGGGACATCGCCGTGGTGGAGATCTTCGTACCGGAGAACGAGGTCAGCAACGGCGTCACCACGGCGTGGGCGATCCTCGCGGGCGTCGCCCTCGCGCTGATCGTCGGCTCGGTGGCGGTCGCCGACCGGCTCGGCGTCCGACTGGTCCGGCCCGCCGAACGTCTCGCGGACGCCGCCCACCAACTGGGCGAGGGCAGGCTCGGCGCACGCGTCCCCGAGGCCGGGCCGAAGGAACTGCGCTCGGCCGCCGTCGCGTTCAACGCGATGGCCGACCAGGTCGTGGAACTGCTCGCCAACGAAAGGGAGCTGGCCGCCGACCTCTCGCACCGGCTGCGGACCCCGCTGACGGTGCTGCGGCTCAACGCGGCCTCGCTCGGGGACGGTCCGGCCGCCGAACAGACCCGCGCGGCGGTGGAGCAGCTGGAGCGCGAGGTCGACACGATCATCCGCACCGCCCGCGAGCAGCGCCCGGCGACAGGGCTGGCCGGGGCGGGCGTGAACACCGGGTGCGACGCCTCCGAGGTGATCCGGGACCGGATGGCCTTCTGGTCGGCGCTGGCGGAGGACGAGGGGCGCGAGGTGCGGCTCGCGGGAGTGGACCGTACGGTACGCATCCCCGTGGCCCGGCCCGAACTGGCCGCAGCCCTCGACGCCATGCTCGGCAACGTCTTCCGGCACACCCCCGAGGGCACCCCCTTCGCGGTGGACGTCCACGACGCGGGCGACGCGGTCATCGTGCTGGTCTCCGACGCGGGCCCCGGCATCGACGACCCGGACGCGGCCCTGCGGCGAGGCAACGACGGCGCCCGCGACGGCTCCACGGGCCTGGGCCTGGACATCGTGCGCCGGGTCGCGGAGTCGACCGGCGGCGACGTACGGCTGGGCCGCTCGGTGCTCGGCGGGACCGAGGTACGGGTCTGGATCGGCCTGGACGGCCGTGACGGCGGCCGGGGCGGGGCGGGCGGCGCGCGGGTGCGGGGCGGCCGGCGCAAGCGGCGCGGACAGCAAGCGAAGTAATCGGGGGCGCGCCTTGCGGGCGGTATGTCCCCCTGTCGATACCGTCCGCTCCATGGACACCCTCATCTTCGGCGGGCTCCTCGCCACGCTGGTCGCCCTGTACCGGGAGTCGTCCCGGACGCTCGTGCTCGGGGCGTGGTGGGTCGTGCTGATCGCCGCGATCCTGCTGATGGCGCACCACATCACCAGCGGCCTCGCCCTGAACCTGAGCTACTGACGATGGCCGCGATGCACACCCTGCTTCCGCAGTCGGCGCCGACGACCGGCCTGCTCGGCCGGGTCCAGTACTGGTTCGCCTGCTTCTTCGCCATCGGCTGGACGGGGGTCGTCTGCGGCGGCCTCTACTACCAGTTCGGGCTGTGGGAGTACCCCTGCCCGCTCTGCGTCGTGCAGCGGATGTTCATGCTGCTGGCCGCGTTGGGCGCGGCGTACGTCCTGCGCACCGCGATGGCGCACGGCACGCTGTCCGGCCGCGACTACATGACGGGCTGGGGCATGTCCCTGGTCGCGGTGATCGCCGGCTCCTTCGCCTCCTGGCGGCAGACGATGCTGCACGTCCTGCCGGGGGACAAGGGGTACGGCAGCGAGGTCCTCGGGCTGCACCTGTACGTGTGGGCGTGGATCCTCTTCCAGGCCTCGGTGGTCGCCATCGGCATCGTCATGGCCTTCGCCCACACCACGGCGGCCCGCACCGTACCGGCGAACGTCCCCGGACCCCTGCGGACGGCCGGAACCTTCGCGCTGGCCTTCCTCGGCCTGGTCATCGCCGTCAACCTCGTGGCCGTCTTCTTCGAGGAGGGCCTCCACTGGTTCCTGCCGGACGACCCGAACCGCTACCGGTTCTTCCACGACGTGGGCGCCCCCGGCTAGTCGATCTTCCGTACGGAATGCCGTGCGCGCTGGTTGAGTTGGACCCGTCGTGCCGCTCCGGCACGCCCACAGTCCCGCACGCGCTCGATAGGAAGAACCGATATGCGTTACGCAGTCCTCGGCACCGGAATCGTCGGCCGCACCGTCGCCGCCCGGCTCGTCTCCCTCGGGCACGAGGTGGTCATCGGCACCCGCGACCCCGAGGCCACGCAGTCCCGCGCCGAGTGGTCCGACTGGCACGCGGGGCAGCCCGAGGTCGGGCTGCGCTCCTTCCCCGAGGCGGCGCGGCACGGCGAGGTGCTGGTCAACGCCACCGGCGGACAGGCCAGCATCGCGGCCCTGACGGAGGCGGACGCCGCCGAGCTGGACGGCAAGGTCCTGATCGACATCGCGAACCCCCTGGACTTCTCCCAGGGGTTCCCGCCGTTCCTCGACCCGGTGAACACCGACAGCCTCGGCGAGCTGATCCAGCGCACCTTCCCGGGGCTGCGGGTGGTCAAGACCCTGAACACGATGAACTGTCAGATCATGGTCGACCCGACCCGGGTCGCTGGCGACCACAACGTCTTCCTCTCGGGCGAGGACGCGGACGCGAAGAAGGCCGTACGGGAACTGCTCGCCTCCTTCGGCTGGAAGGACGAGAGCATCCTCGACCTCGGCGGCATCGAGACGGCCCGGGGCACGGAGATGCTCCTGCCCGTCTGGCTCCGGCTGATGGGGTCGCTGGGCCACTCCGACTTCAACTTCCACATCCAGGGCGCCCACCCGAAGGCGTAGCCGTCCGGACCCGGGGCACCCGAACGGTCCCCGCCCGGACGGTCGCGGAGATGTTGCCGCGCCGGGCGGGGCCGCCCACGGTGGGCGTGACGAGAGGAGCCGCGCATGAGAGTCATGCTCCGTGCCCACCTGGACACGCAGGCCGCCAACGAGGGCATCAAGAGCGGCGCACTGATGCAGTCGATCACCAGGATGATGGACACCCTCAAGCCGGAGGCCGCGTACTTCGGCCCCAACGAGGGCGTCCGTTCCATGTGGGCCGTCTTCGACCTCCAGGACAGCTCCCAGCTGCCGAAGATCACCGAGGACCTCTTCCTGCAGTTCAACGCCGAGGTGGAGGTCGGCCCGGTGATGAACGGCGACGACCTGAGGAAGGGCATCGCCGCCATGGACTCCTCACCGGGCTGAGCCGCGCCACGGACGCCGCAGCACCGCCACGAGGGCCGGCGCGCCCGCCGACCGCCGGCCGTACCACAGCCCGAGGAGGCCGCCCGCCGTTAGGGCGAGGCCCAGGAGGACGGGCCAGTCGGAGGCGGTGTCCGGGTCCTCGTCCGTCGGCCGGGTGGAGCCCCGCCCGGACACCGCGGTGATCTCGCCCCGCCAGACCCGCGCGGTGACCCGGTCGCCCTTGCGCAGCTCGGACCCGAGGGGCGGGTCGCCGTCGAAGCCGACACGGACGCGACCGGACCCGTCGGCGAGGTCGACCAGGTAACCCGAGGAGCGGGCGCCCTTCGCCGAGACCTCCACCACGGTGTACGGGACCTCGCGCAGGCAGTCCTCGTCCGCGTCCGGGAGCGGAGCGGCGCTCGGGCAGGCCACGGCCGCGTCGTAGGCCCCTGCCTTCGCGAGCGCGTCCGGAACCCCGGCGAAGACCGCTGCGGCCAGGAGCAGGCCGACCAGCCCGCCGAGCAGTGCCAGGGCGCCCCTGCGACGGGGCCGCGGCGGACGACGCGCGGAACGCTTGGAACGACCCATCGATCCCCCCGGACTGGGCTACGTCGCCACGATAGGCGCGTTGCGGACCCGAAGGCGGGCCGGCCGGCGTCAAGGGCGCGACAAGAAACCGGACTTGGCCACGCGGGCGTACCAGTGGGCGCTGGAGCGCGGGGTCCGCGTCAGGGTCTCGTAGTCGACGTGGACGATGCCGAACCGCTTGTCGTAGCCGTAGGACCATTCGAAGTTGTCCATCAGCGACCACAGGAAGTAGCCCTCCACCGGGGCGCCGTCCGCCAGCGCCCGGTGGACCTCGGCCAGGTGGGCCTCCAGGTAGCCGATGCGGGCCGGGTCGTGCAGGGCGGAGCCGTACGCCGCGCCGTTCTCGGTGACCAGGAGCGGTATGCCGGGGGCTTCGCGGGCGCAGTGCGTGAGCAGGTCGTGGAGGCCCGTCGGGTCCACGGACCAGCCCATGTCGGTTCGCTCGCCCGGGGGTTGGTGGAAGGCCACCCCCTCCGCGCCCGGCCACGGGGAGTGTTCCCCGCCGCCGTGGCCGTCCGCGCGCGGTCCGGGCGCGCCGTCGGGGGCCGCCGAGACCAGCGCCGGGGTGTAGTAGTTCACGCCCAGGAAGCCCAGCGGCCGGTGGATCAGCGCCTCGTCGCCGGGGCGTACGAAGGACCAGTCCGTCAGGGCGGCGGTGTCCGCGAGGAGGTCCTGCGGATACGCCCCGTGCAACAGCGGGCCGGTGAAGATCCGGTTGCCGAGGGCGTCGATGCGCCGCACCGCGTCCGCGTCGGCCGCCGAGCCGGTCAGCGGCCGTACCGCGCTCAGGTTCAGCGCGATGCCCGTCCGCGCCGACGCGGGCAGCACGGCGGCGGCCAGCCCGTGCGCCAGGTTGAGGTGGTGCGCGGCGCGCAGCGAGTCCGCGGGGGAGGTCCGGCCGGGGGCGTGGACCCCGGAGGCGTAGCCGAGGAAGGCGCTGCACCAGGGCTCGTTGAGGGTGGTCCACAGCTCCACGCGGTCGCCCAGCGCCGCCGCGACCAGGGAGGCGTACTCGGCGAAGGCGTACGCCGTCTCCCGCTCCGGCCAGCCGCCGGCGGTCTCCAGCTCCTGGGGCAGGTCCCAGTGGTACAGGGTCACGCACGGCTTGATCCCGTGCGAGAGCAACTCGTCGACGAGCGCGTCGTAGAAGCCGATCCCGCCGGCCAGCACCCGCGGCCAGGACACCGAGAACCGGTACGCGCCCAACCCCAGCCCGGCCATCAGCCGGACGTCCTCCCGCCACAGCCTGTGGTGGTCCACGGCCACCTCGCCCGTGTGACCGCCGTACACCTTGCCCGGAGTGGCGCAGAAGGTGTCCCAGATCGACGGCCCGCGCAGCGCGGCCGCCCCCTCGATCTGGAAGGCCGCGGTGGCCGTGCCCCAGAGGAACCCCTCGGGGAAATGCATGTCCGTCATCCCTTTATCGCTCCCTGCATGATGCCGCCGACGATCCGGCGGCCGAAGACGAGGAACACCAGCAGCAGCGGGAGCGTGCCCAGCAGCGCGCCCGCCATGATCACCGACTGGTCGGGGATGTAGCCCCGGCCCAGCCCGGTCAGGGCCACCTGCACCGTCGGGCTGCCGTTCTGGGTCAGCGCGACGATCGGCCAGAAGAAGTCGTTCCAGGCCATGACGAAGGTCAGCATGGCCAGCACCGCCATCGCCGGTCGGGCCGCCGGGAACACCACGTGCCACACGATGCGCAGCGAACTCGCCCCGTCCGTGCGGGCCGCCTCCACCAGCTCCGACGGCAGCGCCCGGGTCAGGTACTGCCGCATGAAGAAGACCCCGAAGGCGGACACCAGGGTCGGCAGGACCACCGCCTGGAGCCGGTCGGTCCACGACAGTCGGGCGATCAGCATGTACAGCGGGACCACGCTCAGCTGCGGCGGGATCAGCATCGTGCCGACCACCAGCGACATCAGCAGCCGGCGGCCCCGGAAGCGGAGCTTGGCGAAGGCGAAGCCCGCCAGGGTGGAGAACAGCACCGTCCCGGCCGCCACCGTGCCCGCCACGATCACCGTGTTGAGCAGGGCCGTGCCCATGTTCGCGTCGGTCCACGCGATCCGGAGGTTGCGCCCCAGGTTCCCGCCGAACCAGAAGGGCGGCGGGGTCTGCGCCAGACGCGTACTGCTCCGGGAGGCCGCGATCGCCGTCCACACCAGGGGGAAGAGCGAGCCGGCCGTGAACAGGGCGAGGACCGCGTACGTGAACCTCCCCGCGCGCAGGGACCTCATCGGGAAGCCTCCCGTCCGCGCAGCAGCCGCGCCGCGCCCGCGAGGACCAGCAGGATCAGGAACATCGCCCACGCGATCGCCGAGGCCCGCCCCAGGTGCAGGTTCACCCAGCCCTGTTCGTACAGGTACAGCCCGAGCGTCTGGAACTGGTGGTCCGAGCCGCCCGTCGCCCCCGCCCCGCCGTTGAACAGCAGCGGCTCGCCGAAGAGTTGGGTCGCCCCGATCGTCGACACCACACAGGTGAAGAGGATCGTCGGACGCAGGGACGGCACGGTCACGTGGACGAACTGCCGCCACGGCGAGGCCCCGTCGAGGGCCGCCGACTCGTACAGCTCGTCCGGCACGGCCTGCATGGCCGCCAGATAGATCAGCGCGTTGTAGCCCGTCCACCGCCAGATCACGATGGCGGACACCGCCAGCTGCGAGGCGAAGGTGCCGTTCTGCCAGTCAACCGCCCCGAAACCGACCGCCGACAGAGCCCAGTTGACCATCCCGTAGTCCCGACCGAAGAGCAGGACGAAGACCAGCGTGGCCGCCGCCACCGAGGTCGCGTACGGGGTGAGCACCGCGACCCGGAAGAAGGTCGAGCCGCGCAGCCTGTGGTTGAGGAGGTGGGCCAGACCGAGCGCGATCGCCAGCTGCGGCACCGTGGACAGCAGGCCGATGGTGACGGTGTTGCGCAGGGCGTTCCAGAAGAACTCGTCGTCCCACAGGCGGGTGAAGTTCCTCAGCCCCACCCAGGTCATCGAGTCCGGATCGGTCAGTTCCACCTGGTGCAGCGCCGCCCAGCCCGTGTACAGCAGCGGGAACAGCCCGAAGGCGGCGAAGAAGAGGAAGAACGGCGCCACGAAGGCGTACGGACTCCAGCGCACGTCCCACCGGTAGCGCCGCGACCGCCAGTCCCTCGCGGGGCGGCGGGCGGAAGCGGCGGGGGCGAGCACCACGGTCTCGTCGGTCACGCCCCCACCACCCCGGGCCGACCCGCACGGGCAAAGCACCCGGCCGGGCCAATCCAGCCCCGCCGGCGCCGCACCCGCACGGGCAGAGCACCCGGCCGGACAAATCCAGCCCCGCCGGCGTTTGAGGCGCGGGGTCCGGGGCAGCGCCCCGGCAACGGCGCCGCAGGCCCCGTGCCCCGGCTGGGGCCGCGGGCCTCGGGCCGGGCCCCGGGCCGGGCCTCCGGCCGTGGCTCCGGTCGCGCCACGGGCCGGGCCCTGGGTGGGGCTTCGGGGCAAGCCTCGGGCCGTGCCGCCGGCAGGGCAACCGGCCCGGTCACTGGGCCAACGCGTTGTCGATGGCCTTCACCGCGGCCTCCCAGCCCTCCTGGGGACTGCGGCCCTTCTGGTCGACCTGGAGCATCCCGATGTCCGCCAGGTTCTGCGCGATCACCAGGTCCTTCGGGCCGACCGCCGCCACCGGCACCCCCTGCGCCGCCTTCGCGAAGATCTCGCCGATCGGGGCCCCGCCGAAGTACTCGTGCTTCGCGCCCGACACCGACGGCAGTCCGTACGCGGCACTCGCGCTCGGGAAACTGCCCCGCTTCTCGAAGAGCTTCGCCTGCTGCGCCGGGGCCGTCAGCCACGCCGCCAGCTTCGCGGCCTCCTCGGCGTGCTTGCCCGCCTTCGGCACCACCAGGAACGAGCCGCCCCAGTTGCTCGGCTTCGGCGCCTGCGCCACGTCCCACTTGTCCTTGCCGGCCGGGCCCGCCTTGTCCTGGATGTAGCCGAGCATCCAGGCCGGGCAGGAGACGGTGGCGAAGGAACCGTTCGCGAAGCCCTGGTCCCAGGCCGGGGTGAACTGCTGGAGCTTCGCGCTCAGCCCCTCCGTGGAGAAGGACGCCGCCAGGTCGAAGGCCCCGCGCACCGCCGGGTTGGACTTGTAGACGACCTTGCCCTGGTCGTCGTAGAACCGCTGCGCGCTGCCGCCGGTCACCGCCGCCATCACGCCCGAGGCGGAGTCCACGAAGGCCTTCCCCTCCCCGGCCTTCGCCTTGTAGGCCTTGCCGGCCTCCAGGTACTTGTTCCAGTCGCCCGTCCACAGCGCGCCGACCGCCGCCCGGTCCGTGGGCAGACCGGCGGCCTCGAAGAGGTCCTTGCGGTAGCAGATGCCCTGCGGGCCGATGTCGGTGCCGAGACCGACCGTGGCCCCGCCCTTGGCCGCGCTCGCCGTGCCCTGCGCCCATTTCCACGGCAGGTACGCGGCCTTGTCCACGCCCGGAGCCTTGCCCAGGTCGACCAGCTTGTCCGCCTGGGTGGCGGTGATCTCCGCGATGTTGTTGACCTCGACGGCCTGGATGTCGGAGAGCCCGCTGCCCGTGCCCAGGTGGGTCAGGAGCTGGGGGTAGTAGTTCTCGTTCCGCTCGATGGAGGTCTGCTCGATGCGGACCCCGGGATTCTGCGCCATGTACTCGTCGTAGAGGCCGGCCTCCTGGAGGCCGAAGGCCCCGAAGACACCGACGGTGAGGGTGGTCTTCGCCTTGCCGTCGGAGGCCGTGGAGCCGCCCGCGGACGGCTCGGCGGGATCCTCCGCGCATCCGGCGAGGAGCAGGGCCGCCGCGCCGATCAGACCGGCGGTGGTGACAAGGGTTCTTCGGGCTCGCATCGGGGTCCTCCCTGGGGGACGGAACGTGCCGGGTGTCGCGTGTCACAATGTGGGAGCGCTCCCACGGTCGTCAAGAGGTAGATTCACATCCGGGAGGAAGCCATGAACGGGCAAGCGCGCGGTGGGGGACGGCCGACGCTCGAGGAGGTCGCCGCGCGGGCCGGAGTCGGCCGCGGCACGGCCTCCCGGGTCATCAACGGCTCCTCCAAGGTCAGCGAGGGGACCAGGGCCGCCGTCGAACGGGCCGTCGCCGAGCTGGGGTACGTGCCCAACCGCGCCGCCAGGGCCCTCGCCGCCAACCGGACCGACGCCATCGCGCTCGTGATCCCCGAGCCCGAATCCCGCTTCTTCGCCGAGCCGTACTTCTCCGACGTGGTCCGCGGGGTCGGCGCGGCCCTCGCCGAGACCGACGTCCAACTGGTGCTCACCCTGGCCGGCGGCGACCGCGAACGCCGCCGCCTCGCCCAGTACCTGACCGGGCACCGCGTCGACGGGGTGCTGCTCGTCTCCGTCCACGCCGGCGACCCGCTGCCCGAGATGCTGGCCGAGCTCGGCATCCCCACGGTGATCAGCGGCCGCCGCTCCGCCGACGAGCCGCTGCCCTGCGTCGACTCCGACAACCTGGCGGGCGCCGCCGAGGCCGTACGCCACCTCCTCGGCCGGGGCCGGCGGGAGACGGCCGTGATCACCGGCCCGCTGGACGTGTACGGGGCCCAGTGCCGCCTCGACGGCTACCGACAGGCCCTTCAGGCCGCCGGGCGGCCCGTCGACGAGGAACTGATCGCCATCGGCGACTTCACCGAGGAAGGCGGCCGGCGGGCCATGCGCGAGCTGCTGGAACGCCGCCCCGCACTGGACGCGGTCTTCGCCTGCTCGGACGTCATGGCCGCCGGCGCCCGCCGCGAGCTGCGCGCGGCCGGGCGGCGGATCCCGCAGGACGTGGCGCTGGTCGGCTTCGACGACTCGGTGGTGGCCCGGCACATGGACCCGCCCCTGACGAGCGTCCGCCAGCCCATCGAGGAGATGGGCCGGACCATGGCGCGGATGCTGTTGGACCGGATCGGCGGGGAGGGCGCCGGCCCGGCCGGAGTGGTCCTGCCGAACCGGCTGGTGGTCCGGGATTCCTCGTGAACACCCCGGAGCACGCAGAAGGCCCGGTCCGCTTTCGCGGACCGGGCCTTCTCGCAGGGTGAGTGACGGGACTTGAACCCGCGGCCACCTGGACCACAACCAGGTGCTCTACCAACTGAGCTACACCCACCATGTCCGGTCGGGGAAACCGACCGGCCGAAGAAAAGGGTACAGGGTCCGGGAGGGTGCTCGCTCCCCCCCTTCTTCCGCGCCCGGCTCCGGTGTGGCTACGCGCCGCCCACCACGTGCTTCGCCGCGATGGCCCGCGCCGTGTCGGTGTCCGGTCCGGGCTGGGGCACGAAGACCGCCTCCCGGTAGTAGCGCAGCTCGGCGATGGACTCCCTGATGTCCGCGAGCGCCCGGTGGTTGCCGTTCTTCGGCGGGCTGTTGAAGTAGGCCCGCGGGTACCAACGGCGCGCCAGCTCCTTGATCGAGGACACGTCCACGATCCGGTAGTGCAGGTGGCCCTCCAGCGCGGGCATGTCGCGCAGCAGGAAACCGCGGTCGGTGCCGACCGTGTTCCCGCAGAGCGGCGCCTTGCGCGGCTCCTTCACGTGTTCCCGTACGTAGGACAGGACCTGTGCCTCGGCGTCCGCGAGGGTGGTCCCGCCGGCCAGCTCTTCGAGCAGTCCGGACGAGGTGTGCATCTCGCGCACCACGTCGGGCATGGTCTCCAGGGCGTGGTCCGGCGGGCGGATCACGATGTCCACGCCTTCGCCGAGCACGTTGAGCTCCGAGTCGGTGACCAGTGCGGCCACCTCGATAAGTGCGTCGTCCGTCAACGAGAGCCCGGTCATCTCGCAGTCGATCCACACCATGCGATCGTTCATGTGTCCCACCTTATGCGGTTGCCCGGGGCTCCGGTGGTGTCCGGCGGGTCGTACGCGGAAGGTCCCCCACCGGTGGTGACCGGTGGGGGACCTTCTCATGCCGTACCCGTTGTGAGGGTCACGCGTGTTCGCGCAGGACCCGGCCCGGAGCGTAGAGCTCCGTCACCGTCGGGCCCGTCGCGGCCAGGGCCGCCGCCGCGCGCTGCGGCTGCGGGGTCCGCTGGTGCGGCACCGGGGCGGACTGGATGTCGGACACCTGCGCCACGTCGGACTGCGGGCGGCGTGCCCGGTAGGCCGAACGGTAGGCGGCCGGGGAGGACCCCAGCTGCCGGCGGAAGTGACCGCGCAGGGCGACCGGCGAACGGAACCCGCAGCGCCCGGCGACCTCGTCGACCGAGTAGTCGGAGGTCTCCAGCAGCCGCTGTGCCTGGAGCACCCGCTGGGTGATCAGCCACTGGAGCGGCGCGCTGCCGGTCAGCGAACGGAACCGCCGGTCGAAGGTGCGCCTGCTCATGTAGGCGCGGGCCGCCAGCGTCTCCACGTCGAACTGCTCGTGGAGGTGTTCCAGTGCCCAGGCGACGACCTCGGCCAGCGGGTCGGCGCCGATCTCCTCCGGCAGCGACCGGTCGAGGTAGCGCTCCTGGCCGCCGGTGCGGCGCGGCGGGACGACGAGCCGGCGGGCCAGTGCCCCGGCCGCCTCGCTGCCGTGGTCCGTGCGCACGATGTGCAGGCACAGGTCGATTCCGGCCGCGGTGCCCGCGGACGTGAGCACGTCGCCGTCGTCGACGAACAGCTCGCGCGGGTCGACGTGGACGGACGGGTACCGCTTGGCCAGCGTCGGCGCGTACATCCAGTGCGTCGTGGCGGGCCGGCCGTCCAGCAGACCGGCGGCGGCGAGCACGAAGGCCCCCGTGCACAGTCCGACGATCCGGGCACCCTCCTCGTGCGCCAGACGCAGTGCGTCGAGCGCCTCCGGAGGCGGCGGTGAAGTGATGGAACGCCACGCGGGCACGACGACCGTGCCTGCCCGGGCGATCGCCTCCAACCCGTACGGCGCGGTCAGTTCGAGTCCGCCGGTGGTCCGCAGCGGACCGTCCTCCCCGGCGCACACGAGCAGTCGATAGCGTGGAACTCCCGCGTCCTGCCGGTCAATGCCGAACACGGAAAGTGGAATGGAGCTCTCGAAGATCGGCCCGCCGCTGAACAGCAGCACCGCGACGATCTCCCTGCGGCGACGCCCCGCGAGCTTCCGTCCCGCGTCAGCGATGACTGCGGTGGAATCCTGGCTCATGGCGCTAAGCCCCCCTTGGGTGTCGCGACTCCTTGGTCTGGTCGCACCTGCACGTTTCCCCTCGGCCTTGCACGTGGATCCCCCGCCGTAAATACATGATCGAATCTACTGCGTCCCGTGGTGTCGGCGTGACAAGTTCAGCACGCAGCGCTATGTCGACTTCTCAACTTGGCGAAAAGCATTCGATCAGGAAGCGTTCCGCTCCGCTACCGGTACGTAGGGCATCGTGTGCGCTCGTGGCCAGTACGCATGGGGTCCTGATGTCCCGATGGCCCTGTAGTCGCTGGTGGTGGGGGGGTTGGGGAGACATTCCGGCAAGGAGGCGGTCTTGCCGGGAAGTTGGCTGAAAACATGCGGGTGTGGGTGTGCGAATCAGTCAGTCCTGCGGGTCCGGGGGCTCGGAAGCGCCGCAGCCGCGCCGTCCGCCGGCCGCCGCGCGGGGTCGCCGGCGGCGGTGGACGGGCGGAAGGCGCTCCTCCGACGGCACCCGCGCCGCGGCCCGCTCCGTCCGCTCCGAGTGGCGCAGCAGCACCCGGCACGCGGTCGTGACGGCGAGCAGTCCGAGGGTGGCGACCGCGGCCCCGCCGAAGGAGGTCCCGTAGACGACGAGGACCACGGGGACGAGCAGGCAGCTGAAGGCCGCCCAGCGCACGACGTCACCCGCGGGGTCGTCGTGGTGCCGTCCCGCGGAGTGCACGGACGGGTGAAGAGGGGGGCGGGGGGACGGGGCCGACGGGGTCGACCGAGCGGGCTGGACGGGCTGGACGGGGTGAACCGGACGGCCGGACACGGCGTACTCCCTGCGGGCTCGTACCTGAAGGTCGGACGCATGACCAACGCCGCGCGGCGGGCCTCGGTCACTGCGCGCACGGGTGGCGAAGACCCGACCTCGTCACTGGCTGTAGGGGGCAGCCGCCATTGCCAAGGCGCGCTCACTCCGGCATGCTCCCTGGGACGCTCTCCAAGGGCGGCAAGCCCTGTGCAGGACAGGAGTGTCGCCGTACCCTGGTGGGTATGGGCTTGGGAAGATGCTTCCCGGACAGAGCTCCGTCACACTGCGTCGCCAATTTCCCCTGTTGCTTCCTCCAAGGACCTCTTCGCCGAGACACCCATGGCCGGTCACGACTTCTCCGAACCCGCGGACCGCAAGCGCAAGCGGCTCGCCGACCCCGCGTCGGCCGCCGAGCTGCGCCCGGCGGAACAGCCGCGTCTTGCCTGCGATCCGGCCTTCCGGCACGGCGTCGTTGTGGGATTCGACGGATCCACTTCCAGTGAGCGCGCCCTGGCGTACGCGATCGGTATGGCTCGCCGCTCCGGATCCGGTCTGATCATCGTCCATGTCGCCAACCGGCTTCCCACGACCGTGTGGGCCGGCTGCGAGCCCCCGGTCTTCGTCGACGTGCCGGACCACCGCACCGAGGTGCTCGGTCTGGAGCTGGCCTGCGCGGACTATCTGGCCGAAGTGCCGTGGATCCTGGTCGAGCGCGGCGGTGACATCTGCCACGAACTGGAGGAGGTCGGCCGCGAGTACTCGGCCGACGCCATCGTGGTGGGTTCCACCCACGGGATCGTGGGCCGCATCTTCGGCTCCGTGGCCGGCCGACTGGCCAAACGCGCACAGCGACCGGTCGTTGTCATTCCGTGACCGCTTGTTGAGCGATTGTGCGGTTGTGCACCCGTGTAAAGGGTAGATAAGTGCTGCTGGGACGCAGCAAACAACTGCAGATCGAAGGGAGCCCGCCGTGGACAATGGTGTCTCTGCGGGAAGCACGGCCTCGACTTCGACCCTGGGGAACATCGCCCTGGGTCTGACCCTTCTCGCATTCGGTATCGGCCACACCGGCGTCATCGACGGCGTGACCGCTGCCAGTTCCGTGTCGCTCGCGATGTACGTCGGCGGCGTCGCCCTCTTCCTCCTCGGACTCCTGGAGTTCCGCGGCGGCAACGGATCCAACGGCACCGCGTTCGCGGGCCTCGGCATCTTCTGGTTCACCTGGGCCAAGGGCGCGGGCGCCGCGGCCTCCGGTGACGCGGCCGGAACGTTTCTTGTCCTGTTCGCGCTGCTCGCGCTGACGCTCACCGTCGCAGCCGCGAGCGGTCTGTTCGGCCAGGGCGTCTACGCCCTGCTGACCCTGTCCCTCGTCCTGCTGGCGATAGCCGCCTTCACGGACAACGGCGGTCTCGCCAAGGCGGGTGGCTGGGTGGCGGCCGTCTCCGGCCTGCTGGCCTGGTACGGGGCCACGGCGGCCCTGGCGAACTGGCCGATGGCCGTGGGCAAGGCGGGCAGGGGCGCGGTCGCCGCGAGCTGAACCGCGGGGTGCGAGGCGTCAGAACGAAGAACCCCCGTGCGCGGTGCGCACGGGGGTTCTTCGTGTCGTCGGCCACGCGATCGCGTGACTACTCGACCGTGACCGACTTCGCCAGGTTGCGCGGCTTGTCGATGTCCCGGCCCATGGCCAGGGCCGTGTGGTACGCCAGCAGCTGGAGCGGGATGCCCATCAGGATCGGGTCCAGCTCGTCCTCGTTCTTCGGGACGACGATGGTGTGGTCCGCCTTCTCCTGCTCGCGGTGGGCGACCGCGAGGATCCGGCCGCTGCGGGCCTTGATCTCCTCCAGTGCCGCGCGGTTCTTCTCCAGCAGGTCGTCGTCCGGGACGATCGCGACCGTGGGGAGGGAGGGCTCGATGAGGGCGAGCGGGCCGTGCTTGAGCTCGGATGCGGGGTAGGCCTCGGCGTGGATGTAGGAGATCTCCTTGAGCTTGAGGGAGGCCTCCAGGGCCACCGGGTAGCCGCGCACCCGGCCGATGAACATCATCGACTTGGCCTCGGCGAACTCGGCCGCCAGCTTCTTGATGTCCTCTTCGCCTTCGAGGATCTCCTGGATCTGCGCGGGCAGCTTGCGCAGGCCCTCGATGATCCGCTTGCCGTCGGTGACCGACAGGTCCCGGATGCGGCCCAGGTGCACGGCGAGCAGCGCGAAGGCCACGACCGTGTTGGTGAAGCACTTGGTGGAGACGACGCAGACCTCGGGGCCGGCGTGCACGTACACGCCGCCGTCGGCCTCGCGGGCGATGGCCGAACCGACCACGTTGACCACGCCGAGGACGCGGGCGCCCTTGCGCTTGAGCTCCTGCACCGCCGCGAGCACGTCGTACGTCTCACCGGACTGGGAGACGGCGATGTAGAGGGTGTCGGGGTCCACGACCGGGTTGCGGTAGCGGAACTCGGAGGCCGGCTCGGCGTCAGCGGGGATGCGGGCCATGCCCTCGATGAGGCCGGCGCCGATGAGACCGGCGTGGTACGAGGTGCCGCAGCCCAGGATCTTGACCCGGCGGATGCCGCGCGCCTCGCGCGGGTCCAGGTTCAGGCCGCCGAGGTGGACGGTGTTGAAGCGGTCGTCGATCCGGCCGCGCAGCACGCGGTCGACCGCGTCGGGCTGCTCGGAGATCTCCTTGTGCATGTAGGTGTCGTGACCGCCCATGTCGTACGAGGCGGCCTCCCACTCCACGGTCTCCGGGGTGGAGGTCGTGGTCGCGCCGGAGGTGGTGTAGGTGCGGAAGTCGTCGGCCTTCAGGGTGGCCATCTCGCCGTCGTCGAGGGTGACGATCTGGCGGGTGTGGGCGACCAGCGCGGCGACGTCCGAGGCGACGAACATCTCCTTCTCGCCGATGCCCAGGACCACCGGGGAGCCGTTGCGGGCGACGACGATGCGGTCGGCGAAGTCGGCGTGCATGACGGCGATGCCGTAGGTGCCCTCGATCGCCTTGACGGCCTCGCGGACCTTGTCCTCCAGGGACTCGGCCGTGGAGCGGGCGATCAGGTGGACGATGACCTCGGTGTCGGTCTCCGAGACGAAGACGACGCCCTCGGCCTCCAGCTTCGCGCGCAGCTCGGAGGCGTTGTCGACGATGCCGTTGTGGACGACGGCGACCTTGTTCTCGGCGTCGAGGTGCGGGTGCGAGTTGATGTCGCTCGGGGCGCCGTGCGTGGCCCAGCGGGTGTGGGCGATGCCAGTGGTGCCGGCGAAGCGCTTGGGGACGCGGGACTCCAGCTCGCGGACGCGGCCCTTGGCCTTGACGACCTTGAGGGCGGCGGCCTTCGGGCTGTTCACGACGATGCCCGCGGAGTCGTACCCGCGGTATTCGAGACGCTGCAGACCTTCGAGCAGCAGCGGTGCCACGTCACGCTTGCCGATGTAACCGACGATTCCGCACATACGGTTTAGCCCCTCCTGAAGTTCGGTTCCTGTACTCGTTCGCGGCCGCTGGTGCGGCGGCCGGCTCAGCCGTAGACGATGCGGCGCAGCTGTCGGAGCGAGAGCTCCGGGGGCGCCACGGCGCGGTGCGGCAGTTCGGCCGCGATCCGTTCGAAGATCTCCGCGTTCACCGCTCCGCCGGACTGCAGTTCCCGGTGGCGGCGGCGGACGAACTCCTCGGTCGTCTCGTCGAAGTACGCGAGCACGTCGAGGACCACCCGGGCCGCCTCGCCCCGCTGGAGCGAGGTGCTGCGCACCAGGTGTTCGACGAGGTCGTCATGCGACGGGCGGCGATCGAGCACCCGTAGATACTGGCGGCTTCGGGCGACGAAAGCAAAGATCCTGCCCGGAATCGGGCAGGATCTTGCTGGTCCGTACCAAGGAATGGGTACTTCCGGTTCTAAATGCGCTAGAAACGACGCAGAACGGCCTGCTTGGCCGCGGTGAACTCCTCGGCGGTCAGAACGCCCGACTGGTGCAGCTCGCCCAGCTCCCGCAGCCGCCGCAGCAGGGCGTCGTGGTCCTCGACGGGGGACGCCGCCCCGGCGGGGCCGAGGGACTTCCGCGGTTCGGCCGGCGCGATCTCCGAGACCGCCGCCTGCGGGGTGTCCTGAGGGGTGTCCCGAGGGGCGGCCGGGTGGGGCATCCGCACCGCCACGGCCGCCGCGACCAGGGCCATCAGCGGGTCCTTCTTGAAGCCGAAGAGCTCCACCGTGTGCGGGTCGTACTTGGGAGCCAGGGCCTGCCCGGCGCCCGCCAGGGTGAAGCGCAGCCAGCCGTTCTCCAGCCCCTTCGACGGGGACCACTCCACCGACCGCAGATCGGCGATGCGCAGCGCACGCGGACCGCCGGAGCGCTTGGCTTCCTCCGTCGTCCAGTTCCACTCCAGCGCCACCCGCTCCCCGTCGAAGGCGGCGGTCCCGTCTCCCGCGCCCACCGTGATCGGGACGGCGGGCCCCGGCAGCAGGTACGAGGCCGTCGGGCCCGGGTCCACCTGGTCCAGCAGCAGGGCCTGGCGCACCTCGTCCA
Organism: Streptomyces sp. NPDC002467; assembly: GCF_042889825.1. Lineage (NCBI taxonomy): Bacteria > Bacillati > Actinomycetota > Actinomycetes > Kitasatosporales > Streptomycetaceae > Streptomyces > Streptomyces sp. NPDC002467. The sequence goes on from NZ_JBIARJ010000015.1 coordinate 200,320, forward strand.
CGAAGTACTCCGCGACCCCGCCGCGGTCCGACTCCACGGTCAGCCGGTACGGGTCCGAGGTCTCCGGCAGCCGCCCGCCCGTCACCTGGAGCAGCGGGTCCGCGCCGTCACGCAGCCGCAGCCGCAGCCGGCCCGCCTTGCGACCGGGCTCGTACGAGATCCCCGCGAGCGCCCGGAGCGGTACGAGCACCTCGCCGAGGGTCTGCCTCAGCAGTGAGACCCCCTTGTCGCGGCCCGGCACGATGCGCACCGCGTCCCCGTCGAAGGTCCAAGTGCCGTCCTTCTGGATGATTTCCGCCATCCGATCATTCTCACACCCACCGGGACGGGCCGGTTGGCCTATACCTGGGCCCATGAGAGTCCTGCGACCGCGACGCACGCTCGCCGCCCTCCTCGGTTCCCTCCTCGCCGTGGGCGCCGCCGCTTCCTGCACCGCCGCCGCCCACGGCGACGACGGCCGGCCGGGAGGCGGGCGCCGGGCCGCCCCGACTCCCTTCGAGGCGCTCCTGCCCGCCCCCGTCTCCGCGCGGGCCGGCGGCACCGGGTACGCCGTCGGCCCGGGCACGGTCGTCCGTACGCCACGGGGCTCGGGCGCGGAGGTCCGCCGGGTCGGCGAGCTCCTGGCCGCGCAGCTGCGCCGCCCGAGCGGGCTGCCGCTGCCGGTGGTCGAGGGGGACGGGGACGGGGACCGGGGCGGCGGGATCCGGCTGCGGATCGACGGGCGGGCCGAGGGGGTGGGGGAGGAGGGCTACCGGCTGGAGTCCCGCCCCGACGGGGTGACGCTCACCGCACGAACCGCCGAGGGGCTCTTCCACGCGGGGCAGACCCTGAGGCAGCTGCTGCCGGCGTCCGGCCCCGGGACGGTGCCGGGCGGGGAGATCACCGACGCGCCGCGGTTCGCGTACCGGGGGGCGATGGTCGACGTCGCCCGCCACTTCTTCACGGTGGAGCAGGTCAGGAGGTACGTGGACCAGCTCGCCCAGTACAAGGTCAACACCCTGCACGTGCACCTCACCGACGACCAGGGCTGGCGCCTCGCGATCGACTCCTGGCCGCGGCTCGCCACGTACGGCGGCGCCGGCGAGGTCGGCGGAGGTCCGGGCGGCCACTGGACGAAGGACGAGTACCGGGACCTCGTCGCCTACGCGGGGGAGCGGTACGTCGACCTCGTCCCGGAGGTCGACATGCCGGGCCACGTCAACGCGGCGCTCGCCTCCTACGCGGAACTCAACTGCGACGGGAAGGCCCCCGCCCGCTACACCGGCATCAAGGTCGGCTTCAGCTCGCTGTGCGTCGGCAAGGAGCTGACGTACGAGTTCATCGACCAGGTCCTCGGCGAGCTCGCGGAGCTGACCCCGGGCCGCTACCTCCACATCGGCGGCGACGAGGCCCACTCGACCCCGGCGGCGGACTACGCGGCCTTCATGGACCGCGCCCAGGAGGCCGTGGCCCGCCACGGCAAGACGGTGGTGGCCTGGCACCAGTTGGCGGCGGCCCGCCCGGCGCCGGGCGCGGTGCTCCAGTACTGGGGGCACGACCGCACGGCGGCGGCGGAGAAGGAGAGGGTCGCGGCGGCGGCCGCGGCCGGCCACCGGCTGATCCTCTCCCCGGCGGACCGGCTCTACCTGGACATGAAGTACGACCTCACGACGAAGCCCGGCCTGGCCTGGGCGGGCCTCGTCCCGGTGAGGAAGTCGTACTCCTGGGACCCGGGCGCCTACCTGCCCGGAGTGCCGGAATCCGCGGTCCTGGGCGTGGAGGCCCCGCTGTGGACGGAGACCATCGCGACCCGCGCCGACTGGGAGTTCATGGCCTTCCCGCGGCTGCTGAGCCTGGCGGAACTGGGCTGGTCCCCGGCGGGGGCGCTCGGCTGGGAGTCGTACCGGGAACGCCTGGCCGCGCAGGCGCCGAGGCTGGCCGCCCAGGAGATCCCCTTCTACCGGGCGCCGGACGTGCCGTGGCAGCGGTGACCGGCTCAAGGTCATCTCGGCTGGCCCACAAGGGGGTTGGGGCATGGCACAGGTTCCGCGTAAAGGGTCCGTATGAACTGATCGTATTCGCGGTCGCGGGGAACCTGCTTGTGTAGCGTGCCGACGCCGGGGGTGTTCGAACAGCTGATGCGGGGGACTCGCATGTCGTTCAGCGAGCAGTGGCAGGAGCACAACAGGAGCACAAGGGCGAAGCGTCAATGCGGTTGAACGGTGTGCCCGAGTACGACCCCGGCGGGACGGGTGAGTACGGCGGCGGCCCGGGCACCGCGGACTGCATCGTCCACGCCGACGACCTCGGCCGCATCGGCCACGACGCGTACCAGCTCTTCAACGGGATGGACGGGGCCGGCAAGCACGCCAAGGCGGGCAGCGAGGCCGCCGCGACCGCGCTCAAGGGCGGTGACTTCGAGACGGGCAGGACGCTGGGGATGATGGACGCGGTCCGTCGACGTCATCTTCCAGCACGGTGAGGACCAGAAGAGCATCAACAGCTGGAACAAGATGACCGCCTACCACGGGCTCGGCGGACCGGTGACCGGAATAACGGTGGTCGGAGACACCCTTCAGCGGGTTGTGGACATCGGCACCACCGAGTACATGAACAATCTCAATTCGCAGGTGGACAAGGAGACCCGGGGAAACCTCGCCACGCAATTCCCGGCGGGCCAGGACACCGTCAACACCATGCTGAAGGTCGCCGTCACCGACAAGTTCCCGCCAGGCACGCGGTTGGACCTCGACAACGGCACGGGACAGTTCGAGCAAGTGCTCCAGCGCGGGGGCAAGGACGCCTACGTGCTCGGTCTCGACCAGGGCGCGGGATTCATGGGAAGGAAGCACTGGGGCGTGGGCGACGGGATCAGCGGCCGCAGCCGCAGCCGCAGGAACAGGGCCGTCATCGCGGCGTTGGCCGGGGCCGTGCTGGTGGCGACGGCCGTGTTCGCCTTCACCCGGGGTGGGGAGGAGCCCGCGTCGCAGGCCGGCTTCTGCTGGGAGTCCCTGGCCAAGGACGACGTGGCCGCTTTGAGCCTGAAGCCGTTCAAGCGGTACGAGTCGCAGGAGGACGACCTCAAGAACCGGCCGTCAGCCACCTGCCGCGTGTATGGCGACGACCGGAAGTACGCCGAGTTCTACCTCAGGTTCGGAGGTGTCGACGAGGGCATGGGCGTGTGGCGGACGGCGGACGAAGTCGCGGCCGAGTCCCCCGTGCGCGCCCCGATCGACGGGGTGCCCGGCTGGGTCAACAGGACGTATGCCGGGGTCCTCCTCCCCGCGTCCTGCGCGCGGGGTGCGGCCATCCGCGGATGGCCGTACCTCCAGATCAACGTGGGGGACCATCAAGACGATGTGTGGAAGGACGGGCTGGTCCAGAAGCGCATGACCGACGTCCTGATGACGTCCGCAGCTCACCTCACCGCACGACTCGGATGCGCCGAAATCCCCTTCGGCTCACCCGGCGAGTCCCCGAAGCTCCTCACTGCCCGCCCGACCGACCGGGCGAAGGCGTGCGGCCTGCCGGGCTTCGACCCCCTCACCTCCGATGACTTCGGCATCGAGGAGTACGTGACACAGGGAGACCTGCGCCTCTGGTCGTGCGCCATCAGCGCCAAGGGGGAGAAGGGGTTGCGGAATCTCACCGCCACCCAGGACCCCACCATGATCGCCGTCTCCCGGAGCAAAGGCGCCGCCAGTGGCGGCAACGAGGCCCTGGTCACCTGTGCGGGCAAGCCCACCCTCCTCCAGCTGGACACCCCGTTCACCGACACCGCGAAGAACAGTGCAGCGGCCAAGGCCCTGCGCCCGGACGCGGAGATCTTCGCCGCCTTCCGGGACGCGGTCTCAGGGCAGGCGCACTGCCAGTGAGCGGGCTGTATGCGGAGGAGACGGGGCCGGCGCCCCGTGCGGACCGGGAACTCGTGGAGAGCATCTGCACGGTGTCGCCGAACGAACACTCCGGCGTGCTGCTCTTCGGGCTGGGTGTCCGCAAGATGGCGCCGGTCGAGCCGGATCGCCCCGAAGCGAGGCCGGTCGGGGACGGGCTCACCGGCTCGGTGAGCACCCAGCGGTCGTGGGTCCGGCTGTCCGAGGAGTGCGGTCCGAGCTGGGCGGCAAGGGCAGTGCCGTCGTCCTGGAACTGAAGATCATGCCGGTGGCGGGCCCTCAGGACGTGGTCGTGGTCCGCGCGGCCCTTTTGGACACCGCGAAGAACCTGGCCCGGAAGTACCACTGCCCGGAACCCGCAGGCACGCCTCGGTAGGTCAGGGGGCGGAGGCTACACCAGCGCCCGTACCGCCTGCCGTTCCAGGTCCAGGCAGCGGTCCACGTGCTCCGCGGACGCGTCGAAGAGCGCCCGGCGTCCCTCGGCGTCGGCATCAGGGTCGGAGTCCCGGGCGAGGAGCGCGAGGTCCGACCAATGCCGGGCCGACTCCCTGAACAGTGCGGCGGCCTCCGGGCGCCCGACGAGGTCGAGGAAGTCGGCGTACAGCGGCCTGGTCGCGCCCGGAGCGGTCCACTCCTCCTCCAGGCAGGCGTACAGCCGCCCGGTACCGGTGCGGAGGGCCTCGGGAGAGCTGCCGAACCGGCGCTCCCAGCCCGCCTTGGTGGTGCTGTCGCGCAGTTGCGCGGCGAGCTTCTCCATCCCGGCGAAACCGAAGTTCACGTCGAACTTGTTGCCCAGGACCGGCCCGGTGAGGTGCTTGACGGTATCGGCGATCGCCCCTGCCACATCCGGCTCGCCCTCGGCCGGCCCGGTGGGCACGATGAGTTGGTGGCGGCCCTTGCGGTGTGCGCTCCAGGCGGCTCCGAACTGCTCGCGGTCGATCCGGTACGGGGTCTCGGCACCGTCCTCGATCAGCAGGTCGTCGCCGTCGTACCCGGCGATGACCACGGTGTACGGGTCGGTGCCCGTCAGCTCTGCGTCCGGGTCGGCCGCGTGCCAGGGCAGGGAGGAACGGTCGACCACGCAGAAGGCGGGCTGCCCCTTGTCGAGCGCGGCGCGGACCCTGCCCCAGCGGGGGTTCATCGCGCGCGTGGCCTCGTACGGGATCCCCAGGCGGCCGAGCGCGACCTGCACCCACGGTTCGGGGTGGGCCTGGGCCACGATCGTGACCAGGGGGAGCCGGCCCGCGTACTCGAACACGAAGTACATGAAGCCGATCCCCCCGGCCAGGCCCGCGACGAGCTCCTCGTCGTGGACGCTGCCCAGGGCGTGCCGGATCAGGGAGGCCTCGCGGTGGCGTCCGGTGCCGAAGTCTTCGTATACGAGCACGGTCATGCGGTCACCCTAACCGTGCGGGCACCGGGGGCCGACCGCTCCACCTCCGTCGGCTCTGCGGCTCGGTGTCGTCCCGCTGTCGTCGTCGGGTAGCGTCCGGGAGTTTCGGGACGGCGGGCGCGGGCTCTGCCTGGTGGCGGCCGTGGCCGGCCGGTGGGCCGTCGGGAAGCGGGTGTGCGCCGAGCTGTCCGTGAAGGCGCCGTGACGGCCTGGCTGCTCACCCCCGACCGGACCGGGAGCGAGGCGATCCACGAGGCCGAGTGCACGTCCTGCCTCGCCGGCTCCGGGCCGGCCGATGACGACGACGGCCCCGCCGTACGGGCTCTGCGGCACGCTCGGCAGACCGGGCACACCGGCTACCGCCGCATCGTCACCGACTTCCAGCGGGCAATGACGACGGACTGCTGACGTGGCCCTCGTCCTGTGCCAGGCTGCGGCGCATGGGGTGGACATTCAAACTGCACGGTGGTCTCGCCGCCGTGCTGGGCGCAGTATTGCTGGTCCTGACTGCGCTCACCTGGCTGCCCGGAACCCTGCCGTGGACCCGGGCGACGTGGCCGATGGCAGTGATCTTCGTGTTGCTCTTCCCGATCTTCCTATCGGCGCTGGTAGCTGCGCTCTTGGCGCGTCCCGACCGGCACTTGGTCTGGCCGGCCTTCCGGTGCCTTCCTCGAAGGGTTCAGCTGGGGCTTGGGGTCTTGGTTGTATCGGGTGTTGCGATGATGCTCTTGAGTTCGGCAGGGGAGGGGAACTTGCAGTCCGCGGAGGTGAAGGAAGGCCGGTACTTCGCCTTCGACGCCACGCCGCGTGCGCGCCACACCGTAGAGGTCTCCCAGAGTCAGTACCAGGCCGTTCTGGAGAGCGATCAGCGCATGATGTTCGGTGTCCCCGGGCTGCTCTCCGTCGCCGCCGCGTGTGTCGTCCTGGTGGCCGGAGAGCTTCGTCGAGCAGATCGTGACTGAGTAGGGGCGGACAGGTGGCCGAGGGACCGTATCGGCCACCCGCCCGTCCCCCATGTCACCGCCGGGCGAAGGCCGCGACGGGGTTCTTGAGGGTGCCGATCAGCTGGAGCGCGGCGGACGGGTCGGCCAGGTCGACCATCTGCTTGTTGTCGCGCAGCTGGAGGCGGTTCAGGCAGGACAGCTGGAACTCGTCCGCGAAGAGGTCGTAGCGGGCGAAGCGGTCCGAGAGGGCGGGGAGGGAGTCCTGGTAGTCGTGGGCGCAGTCGGCCACGGCCTTCCAGAAGGTGTCCTCCGTGCAGATGCCCTCCGAGGCGAGGATCGAGCCGAGGAAGCGGAAGAAGCAGTCGAAGACGTCCGTGAAGATGGACAGGAGCTTCATGTCCTCCGGGATGTCCGCCTTGATGCGTTCCACGGCCGGCGGGAGCACCGCGTCCGGGTCCATGACGACGATCTCCTCGGCGATGTCCTTGAAGACCGCCCGCTGCACGACGCCGTCCCGGATGACCAGGATCGTGTTCTCGCCGTGCGGCATGTACGCGAGGTCGTACCGGTAGAAGCAGTGGAGGAGGGGGAGGAGGTAGGCGCGGAGGTACGGCTTCAGCCATTCGGACGGGGTGAGGCCGGATTCGGCGATGAGCGCGCCCACGAAGGACTTGCCGTCCGCGTCCACGTGGAGGAGGGAGGCCATCGTGGCGAGGCGTTCGCCGTCCTGGAGCCCGTTCACCGGGGACTCGCGCCACAGGGCGGCCAGCATTTTGCGGTACGGCGAGTAGCGGTCCGTCGCGCGTTCGTACTGGCGGTGGTGGTAGCCGATCGCCGCCCGCTCCCGGATGATCGAGAAGTCGACCGAGCGGAGGACGGGGTCGACGTCGATCAGCCGGTGCAGCCAGTCGTTGATGGCCGGGGTGGCCTCCATGTACGCGGCGGAGAGGCCGCGCATGAAGCCCATGTTGAGGACCGAGATGGCCGTCTTGACGTAGTGCTTGGTGGGAGTGGTCGTGTTGAAGAAGGTACGGATCGACTGCTGGGGGAGGTAGGCGTCCGTCCCCTCGCCCAGCAGGACCAGGCGGCGGTTGGCGATCTCGGCCGCGAAGGTGACCGTCGTCTTGTTCCACCACTGCCAGGGGTGGACGGGGAAGAAGTGGTAGTCCGCCGGGTCCAGGGCGAGGGAGTTCAGTGTGGCGGCGAAGCCGGCGATCGCGGCCTCGCCCAGCTCCTCGCGCATGAACGAGTCGTGGTCCAGGCCCTCGCCCGCCGTGAAGGTGGAGACGTCCTTGTGGGCCGCCGCCCACACCAGGTGGACCGGGCTCGCGGTCTCCGGCGCGTACGAGAGGTACTCGTGCACGCCGAAGCCGAGGCGGCCGTTGTTGGCGACGAAGCAGGGGTGGCCCTCGGTCATGCCCGTCTCGACGTCCTGGAAGGAGGACTTGGCGAGGACGGCCGAGGAGACCTGGGGCTTGGTGTACTTGAAGCCGGTGCCCGCCAGGGTGGAGGAGATCTCCTCCAGGTAGACGGGAAGGACCTCGGGGCTCAGGCCCAGGGACTGCCGGAGTTCGATGTGGAAGTCCAGGGCGTCCAGGGGGAGCTCCGCGCCGGCCTCGTGGCGGGTGATCGAGGGCTCCTCCACCGCCCAGTGGTCCAGTGCGTGGAGGGTGGCCCGGAAGCGGTACTCGACCGTCCCGTCGTCGCTGCGGACCGAGTACCAGGAGTCCCCGAGGGGGGTGGGGGTCAGGAGGCGTTCGTGGGAGAACTCCGCCAGGGCCTTGCGGACCAGGGCGCGGTTGGCCCGGGCCCACAGTTCCGGGGAGAGGTGGGAGACGGCGTCGGCGAGGCTCATATCGTGGCCGCCTCGAACTGGGCGCGCGTGCAGAAGCTGAGGAGGGCTTCCTTCTCCGGCTTGCGGATGGGGCCGTCGGGGACGAAGCCGACCGCTTCGTTGAGGGCGTGGACCGCCGTGTTGCGGACGTCCGGTTCGACGACCACGCGGTGGGTCGCGGGGTCCGAGAAGAGGTACGACATGACCGTCGTGATCACCGCGCGGGTGAAGCCGCTCAGCGGGGAATCGGTCGGGGCGACGAGGAAGTGCATGCCTACGTCGCCCGGCCGGGGGTCGTACAGGCCGACCAGTTCGAGGTGCGCGGGGTCGTAGCTCTCCATCAGGAAGGCCGGGCGGCCCTCGTGGAGGCCGAGGAAGGCCTGGTGGTGCTCGGCGGCGCAGATGCGCATGTACTCGCGCTCCACGTCCGGGAGCGAGGCGTCCTGCATCATCCAGAACGAGGCTTTGGGGTGGGTGACCCAGCCGTGCAGCAGTTCCGAGTCGGTGAGGGGGTCCAGGGCGCGGACCGAGAAGGTGCCGAGCACCGGGTCCTCGCGGGTGAAGAGGGTTTCCGTGGTGGTGCTCATGCTGCCGTGCCTTCCGGGACTGCGAACTGCTGGAACGCGATGGACTTCTCGACCTTGTAGTACTCGCGGCCGAGGAGCTCGCCGACGACGTACGCGTTGCGGTACGCGGCCATGCCCAGGTCGGGCGAGGTCAGGGAGTGGTTGTGCGTGGTGCCGTTCTGGAGGAAGATCCCGCGCCCGGTGACGTCCACGCTGTAGTTGCGCGCCGCGTCCAGGCGGCCGTGGCCGTCGAAGACCAGCCGGTCGTGGACGGGGGCGAGGAACTCGGGGATGCGGTACTTGTAGCCCGTGGCCAGGACCAGGCCCTCGGAGGCCAGGGTGAAGTCCCGTTCCTGCTCTTCCTGGCGCAGGCCCAGGGTGTACGTGCCCGTGGTGGTGTCGTACGCCGTGGAGTTCAGGGAGGTGTTGGTGAGGAGCGTGGTCGGGACGGGGCCCGGCATGCTGATCTTCTTCTGGTACAGCAGGTCGAAGATGGCGTTGACGAGCTCGCCGTCGATGCCCTTGAAGAGGTTCTTCTGCTGGGATTCGAGCCGGTAGCGGGTCTCCTCCGGGAGGGCGTGGAAGTAGTCCACGTACTCCGGCGAGGTCATCTCCAGCGTCAGCTTCGTGTATTCGAGGGGGAAGAAGCGGGGCGAGCGGGTCACCCAGTTGAGCTGGTAGCCGTACGTGTCGATCTCCGTGAGGAGGTCGTGGTAGATCTCGGCGGCGCTCTGGCCCGAGCCGACCAGGGTGATGGACTTCTTGCGCTGGAGCTCCGCCTTGTTCTGCATGTACGCGGAGTTGTGGAGGAAGTCGCCGCCGAGGTTGGCGCAGGACTCGGGCAGGTGGGGCGGGGTGCCGGTGCCCAGGACCAGCCGGCGGGCCCGGTGGGTCTCGCCCTTGTCGGTGTGGACCTCGTAGAGGGCGGTCCGCTCGTCGTACGTGACCTCGGTGACGGAGGTGGAGTACAGGACGTTTGCGAGGCGGTCGGCGGCCCAGCGGCAGTAGTCGTTGTACTCGGCCCGCAGCGGGTAGAAGTTCTCCCGGATGTAGAAGGAGTACAGCCGGTCCTTGTCCTTCAGGTAGTTGAGGAAGGAGAAGGGCGAGGTCGGGTCGGCGAGGGTGACCAGGTCCGACATGAACGGCGTCTGCAGGTGCGCGCCGTCCAGGAACATTCCGGCGTGCCACTCGAAGTGCGGCTTCGACTCGATGAACAGGCCGTCGAGTTCGTCGATCGGGGCGGTCAGGCAGGCGAGTCCCAGATTGAAGGGACCGAGGCCGATTCCGATGAAGTCGTGGGGCTTAACGGTGGACGGCAAGGGATTCTCCCAGGAACTGCGCGGCGTGTGCGGCGAGGAGGTCGAGGACGGCTTCGATGTCGGCCGTCGTGGTCTGCGGGTTGAGCAGGGTGAACTTCAGGTACTGGTCCCCGTCCACCTTGGTGCCGGCGACGACCGCCTCACCCGAGGCGAACAGGGCCTTGCGGGCGTGGAGGTTGGCCTCGTCGATCAGGTCGGCGCGGATGCCGGCGCCGTCCTCGGGGACGTAGCGGAAGACCAGGGTGGAGATCTGCGGGCGGACGACGACCTCGAAGCGCGGGTCGGCGGCGATGATCTCGTAGCCCGCCGAGGCCAGGTCGACGACCTCGTCGAAGAGCGAGCCGACGCCGTCGGCGCCCATGACGCGCAGGGTCATCCAGAGCTTGAGGGCGTCGAAGCGGCGCGTGGTCTGGATGGACTTGTCGACCTGGTTGGGGATGCGCTCCTCCGCCATCCGGCGGGTGTTGAGGTAGTCCGCGTGGTACGTGGCGTGCTTCAGGGTGTCGCGGTCGCGGACCAGCACGGCGCTGGAACTGACCGGCTGGAAGAACGACTTGTGGTAGTCGACCGTGACCGAGTCGGCGTGCTCGATTCCGTCGAGGAGGTGCCGGCGGGTGGGGGAGACCAGCAGTCCGCAGCCGTACGCGGCGTCCACGTGCATCCACGCGGAGTGCTCGGCGGCCAGCTCGGCGATCTCGGGGAGCGGGTCGATGGACCCGAAGTCGGTGGTGCCGGCGGTGGCGACGACGGCCATGGGGAAGAGGCCCTCGGTGGCGCAGGCCTCCAGTTCCAGGGCTAGGAGCGAGGTGTCCATGCGGCGGTGCCGGTCGACCGGGACGGCGATGACGGCCTCGTAGCCGAGTCCGAGCATGGCGGCCGACTTCTTCACGCTGAAGTGGCTCGCCTCGGAGGTGAAGATGCGCAGTTTCGGGAGCAGTTCGGCCTTGGTGAGTTCGTGGCCGTCCGCCATCGCCCGCTGCATCAGCACGCGGCAGGCCTCGTCGCGGGCGAGGAGCAGTGCGTGGAAGTTCGACTGGCTGCCGCCCGAGGTGAAGACGCCGTCCGCGGCGGGGCCGAGGCCGATGCGCCGGGCGGTCCAGTCGATCAGGCGGCGCTCGATGAGCGTGCCGCCGATGGACTGGTCCCAGGTGTCGAGGGAGGAGTTGACGGCCGACAGGACGGCCTCGCCGAGCACCGCGGGGATGACGACCGGGCAGTTGAGGTGGCCGAGGTAGCGCGGGTGGTGGAAGTACACGGCGTCGCGCAGGTAGACCTCCTCCAGCTCGTCGAGGGCGGCGGCCGGGTCGGCGAGCGGCGTGTCGAGGTCGATCCCGTTGATGACGGGGGCGAGTTCGTCGACCGATATGCCGGTGTGGGGGCGCTGCGTGCCCGCGAGTTTGGCGGCGACGCGTTCGACTCCCTGGGTGACGGAACGCCGGTAGAGGTCCGCGGTCGTCTCATTCAGCAGATGCGAACGCATCAACTTTCCTCCGGGCAGGGGGAGTTGGGAGTGGTGGTGATGAACTTAGGTTAGCCTAACCTAAGTTCAATGACAAAGAGAGATGGGCCCCGGCGGAAGGCCGGGGCCCATCTCTCGAATGGCCTGTGACGTGCGCGAGTTGCTACAGCTCGGAGCTCGGCTCCTCGCTGGGGGCCCGGCCCGCGTACGCCTCGGCGAGGAGCTGTTCCTCGCTCGCGCCGAGCCGCCAGTAGCCGGTGAAACGCACCGAGCGGCGGTCGACGGATCGTTCCTGCACGAAGTGGCGGCGGGTCGCGCGCACGGTGCCCGCCTCACCCGCCAGCCAGACGTACGGGGCTTCGGCGGTCGGGACCTCCGCGGAGCGGAGCGCGTCCAGCACCCGGTCGGCGCGTTCGCGGCCGGTGCCCTCGCGCACGATCCAGGTGATGTCGGCTTTCGCGGCCGTCGACAGGGGCAGCCGGTCGTCCTCGTGTGGCACCTCGAACCAGGCCCGCACCGCGGTCCCCTCCGCCAGCCGCTCCAGGATCGCGGCCGCGGCCGGCAGGGCGGTCTCGTCCGCGTACATCCAGATCGCGTCGGCGGTCGCCGGCGGCTGGAACCGTACGGACTTGTTCTCCGCGACGGCCGGGCCGATCGCCAGGATCCGGCGGCCGGTCACCGCCCGCCCGGCCCAACGGGAGGCGGGCGACGCGTCTCCGTGGAGGACGAAGTCGATGTCGACCTCGTCCGCGCCCTCGGGCGTACGGCGCTGTTCGCGCACCGTGTAGGACCGCATCACCGGACGTTCCTCGTCAGGCATCCCGCGCCAGGCGCCGAACCAGGTGTCCTCGTCCGTGGACGGGAGCACGGTGTCCTCCCGGCCCTCGGGCGGCAGGAAGAGCGAGAGGCTCTGGTCGAAGCCGCCCGAGCGGAAGCCCGCGAGGGACCCACCCCCGAACGTGACGCGCAGGAACGAGTGGCCGAGGCGGCGGGTGCGCAGCACTTCGAGCTCGAAGAACCGGAAGTGCGCGGTCTCCGCTGCGGCGTCGGACGTGGCGGCCGCGTCGGCCGTGTCGGGCGCGGTGGCGGTCATGCGGTGGGTCCCCCCTGGGAGTGGTCCTGGTGCGGCGGTGGTCGGCCGGAGCCGCCGGGTCAGCCGACCTTCTTGGCGTTCTGGATGGACTTCGCGAGGTCCTCGAGGATCTGGGCGCACTTGGCGTACGAGTAGATCGGCTCGGTCACGCGCGGGGTGATCTGGCCAGCCTTGACGGCGGGCAGCTCGGCCCAGGTGGCCTTCGCCTTCAGCTCTTCCGGCTGCAGGGTGCCGGTGCGGTTGTCGAGCAGGACCACGTCGGCCTTGTACTTGCCGGCGTTCTCCCAGCTGAGGCTCTCGAAGAAGCCGCCCTCGTCCAGCTTCTCCGGGGTGACGAACTCGACGCCGAGGGACTTGAAGTACTTCAGGTCGGCCGAGGTGTCCGGGGTGGAGACGTAGAACAGGTCGGCGGAGCCCGAGCCCACGAGCACCTTGATGCCCGGGTTGGCCTTGGTGGCCTCGCGCACCTTCGCGGCGGCGGCCTCGAAGCGGGCCTTGGCGTCGACGGTGTTCTTGGCGTTCATGTCGGCGCCGAGGGACTTGGCGAGCTCGGCGGTCCGCTCCAGGGACTTGTCCATGGTGACGTTGCCGCCGACGCCGATCGCGGCGGCGGGGGCCAGCTTCAGGATCTTGTCCTTGGAGGCTTCCGGCACGTACCAGTAGGTTCCGTCCCAGGTGTTGGTGACCAGCAGGTCGGGCTGGAGGGCCGCGTACTTCTCGACGTTGAACTCGTCGTAGACGTTGCCGAGGATCTCCACCTTCGAGATGTCCATCGAGCCGGCCTGGACGTCGGGCTTGCCGTCGGCGGTCTTGGTCGGGCCGAAGACGCCCTTGACCGGGACGCCGTAGTCGTAGAGCGCGGCGGCGGTGCCGGTGAAGGCGACGATGTTCTTCGGCTTCGACTTGGTGTTGACGGCCTTGCCCAGGTCGTCCGTGAAGGACCAGGCGCCCGAGGTCGAGGAGCTCTTGTCGCCCGCACCGTCCTTCGCCTTGTCGGTGCCGCCGCACGCGGCGAGTGCCGCGACCAGGCCGAGGGCGCCGCCCGCCGCGATGATTCCGCGGCGGGTGAAGGGGGAGATGCGGGACTTGGGCATGTCGATGTCCGATTTCGTGCGTGCCGGTGGCCACTGGGCCGTTCGCAGGGAAGGTTAGCCTAACCTTGGCTGAAATTGGTAAGGGGGACCTAACTTTCCTCGCGATGTGTGCGGCGGCACACGCGGAGAGGGCCTCCCGTCGGTCACGGGAGGCCCTCTCCGTCAGTCGCGCCGGAGTGGATCCGGCTTCATCGGGGTGGTCGGATCAGAGCCCGTTGTCGACGGTGATGGTGGAGTTCTCGGTGCCGCAGGCGCTGGTCGCGCTCTGGTGGTTCGCGTCGCCCGAGTACGTCGCCAGCCACTTGTACTGACCCTGGTTGGCGGCGTTGATGTAGAAGGTGGTGTTGTTGGTCGAGGCCGTGCCGTTCGACAGCGTGCCGGTCCAGGTGCCCACCTTGTTGGTGCTGCAGTTGTTGTTGTTCGGGCCGTACAGGTCGAACGTGACGGTGCCGGTGGGCTGACCGCCGAACTGGGCCGAGACCGTGGCGGTGTCCTGGGGGAGGAACCGCTGCCGGGTGAGGATGTTCGAGGGGGCCTTGCCCACGGTCAGCGGCTCGTCGGTGCAGGCGCTCATCGCCGGCATGTTGTTGGCGTCACCGCTGTAGCTCGCCTGCCAGTAGAACGTGCCGATCTGGTTGAACTGCGCGGCCGCCGAGTTCGGGACGACCCCGTTGGTGACCGTCACCGGGCTGCCGACCTGGACCCTGTTCTGCGTGCAGGCCGAGTCCGTGTAGTAGGCGTACGTGACCGTGCCGCCGGCAGTGGCGGTCTGGCCGCTGAGGGAGGCCGAGTCGTGCACGAAGTCACCGATCGTGGCCGTGCTGATCGGGCTGCCCTGCGCGTTGAGGAGCTGGGTGTTGAGCGACGGCGCGGTCCTCGCGACCACGGTCGTCTCGTCGGAGTCCCGGCAGGAGGTGGCGGCCGGCTGGTTGTTCGCGTCGCCGGTGTACGAGGCGGTCCAGTAGTAGGTGCCTGCGGCCGTCGTGGTGAACCCCGGGGTGGTGGTGTACTGGCCGGGGCCGCTCACCGCGATGGGGCCGAAGCTCTGGACCAGCGTCGTGCAGGTCGAGTTGCTGTAGAGGTTGAAGGTGATGCTGCCGCCCGCGTTCGCGGAGGCGCCGCCCAGCGTCGCGGTGTCGTTGATGGTGTCACCGACCGTCGCCGTGGGCGTGGCGGAGGTGATCAGCGACGTGCAGTTGGTGATCTGGACCGGCTCGGGCGAGATGAAGTCCTTCAGCTCGGCGTTGAAGGAGTCCGAGGAGCGGCTCTTCACGTAGGCGGAGCCGAAGGTCGTGCAGGAGCCGCCCGACGGGAAGAGGGCGCTGTACGAGATCGCCGCCTCGCCGAACGTGAACGGGGCGAGGGCGGTCGTGCTGAGTCCGCCGGTCTGGTTGGCCGGGATCGAGGTGCTGTTGACCGAGCCCACCGCCAGCGGGTTCGCCGTACCGCTGATGACCGTCGGCGAACCCCAGGCCGAGCCGCTCCAGGTGCGGATGGAGATGGTCGGGACGGTGCCGCCGTTGGAGAGGTCGTACGTGATCAGCTTGTCGCCGATCGTGCGGACCGGGGTCTCCGGCGGCACGTTGGACCCGTTGTTCGCGCAGTTCGTCGGGACCTTCGTCAGGTCACAGAACTTCTGGTTCAGCTCGAAGTCCATGTTCGTGGTGCCCGACGGGTTGTTGACCCGCTGCCAGAACAGCTCCAGGAACTTCGGCGTCGTGTTCTGCTCCGTGAACACGCCGAAGTTCTTCAGGTCGCTCTTGTTCGGCGGGATCGAACCGAACACGATGGTCGGGTTCGGGTCGTCCTCCTTCGAGCCCTGACCGAAGGCGTCGTCGGTGTTTCCGCTGGGGCGGTCGGCCTTCACCAGGACGCCCGGGCGGAACGGGCTGTTGCTGCCGGCGGTGAGCCAGTCGATGCAGGAGGCGCCACCGTTGACGACCAGGTTCGCGTTGAGGTCGATCTCGAAGCGGCTGTTGTCGAGGGCGGTCGCCGTCGAGCAGAGCTGGACCGCGGCCAGCGCCTGGGCGTTCAGCGCCGCGGGCACCGTGAACGAGGCGGCGAGTGTCGCAGTGACGAGCGCTGCCCTGAGCCGACGCCTTCTCCGGGGCGGGGGCGGCTGCACGGAACTGATCACGCGGGTTCTCCTCATGTGTCGTGAGCCTGAGCGCGCCTTCTTCACGCCGGGGGCGGGCGGCGCGCAGCCAGGAAGCTAGCACCGGCATATTCCGCATACGCGACAACACTCGGTAAATCCTTGATCTCGTGATTAGTCACGCAATACGCACAAAAGCGGCCCGCGTGGGACGCGGGCCGCTCTGGGAAAGGGGCGGGATCAGCCGGCGAAGCCCAGCTCACGGGCGATCAGCATGCGCTGGACCTCGCTCGTGCCCTCGCCGATCTCCAGGATCTTCGAGTCCCGCCACATGCGCGCCACGGGGTACTCGTTCATGAACCCGTAGCCGCCGTGGATCTGCGTCGCCTCGCGGGCGTTGTCGACGGCGACCGTCGAGGAGTACAGCTTCGCGATGGCCGCCTCCTTCTTGAACGGCTCCCCGGCCACCAGCCGCGAGGCCGCGTCCCGCCAGCCCAGGCGGGCCATGTGGGCGCGCATCTCCATGTCGGCCAGCTTGAACTGGATCGACTGGTTGTCGCCGATCGCCCTGCCGAAGGCGTGCCGCTCCTTGGCGTACTTCACCGACTCGTCCACACAGCCCTGCGCGAGCCCGGTGGCCAGCGCCGCGATGGCGATGCGGCCCTCGTCGAGGATCCGCAGGAACTGGGCGTAACCGCGGCCCTCCTCGCCGACCAGGTTGGCGAGCGGGACCCGTACGTCGTCGAAGGACAGCTCGCGGGTGTCCGAGGAGTTCCAGCCGACCTTGGAGTAGGGGGCGGCCACCGTGAAGCCCGGGGTGCCGGACGGGACGATGATCGAGGAGATCTCCGGGCGGCCGTCCGCCTTGCGGCCCGTCACGGCGGTGACCGTGACCAGGCCGGTGATGTCGGTGCCCGAGTTGGTGATGAAGCACTTCGAGCCGTTGATGACCCACTCGTCGCCGTCGCGGACCGCGGTGGTGCGGGTGCCGCCCGCGTCGGAGCCCGCGCCGGGCTCGGTCAGGCCGAAGGCGCCCAGGATCTCGCCGGAGCACATCTTCGGCAGCCACTGCCGCTTCTGCTCCTCGGAGCCGAAGAGGTACAGGGGCATGGCGCCGAGGGAGACCCCGGCCTCCAGGGTGATGGCGACCGAGGAGTCGACCCGGGCCAGCTCCTCCAGGGCGATGCCGAGGGCGAGGTAGTCCCCGCCCATGCCGCCGTACTCCTCCGGGAAGGGCAGGCCGAACAGGCCCATGCGGCCCATCTCGGCGACGATCTCGTACGGGAACTCGTGCCGCTCGTACAGGTCGCCGATCTTCGGCGCGATCACGTCGTGCGCGAACGCCTCGACGGTACGGCGGAGTTCCTCGTGCTCGGGGGTGAGCCGGTGGTCGAGGGACATGTTCTCGTTACTCCTTGTGGGAGAGGGCGCGGACGGTACGGGAGGGGCTGGGGCGCCCCAGTTGTTCGGCCATCCACACGCTCGTGGCGGTGAGGGCGGCCAGATCGACCCCGGTCTCGATGCCGAGGCCGTCGAGCATCCACACCAGGTCCTCGGTCGCGAGGTTGCCGGTGGCGCTCTTCGCGTACGGGCACCCGCCGAGGCCGCCCGCGGAGGCGTCGACGGTGGTCACGCCGTGCTGGAGCGCGGCGAGGGTGTTGGACAGGGCCTGGCCGTAGGTGTCGTGGAAGTGCACGCCGATCCGGTCGGTCGTGACGCCCGCCTCGTTGAGCGAGCTCAGCAGCTCCTGGACGTGGCCGGGGGTGGCGACGCCGATGGTGTCGCCGAGGCTCAGCTCGTCACAGCCGAGGTCGAGCAGTGCCTTCGCGACGGAGACCACCTGGTGGACCGGGACGGGCCCCTCCCAGGGGTCGCCGAAGCACATGGACAGATAGCCCCGGACATGCGCCTTCCCCTCCTTCGCCCGGGCCACGACGGGCTCGAACATGGCGAGGGACTCGGCCACGGTCCGGTTCAGGTTCCGGGAGGCGAAGGTCTCGGTGGCCGAACCGAATACGGCGATACGGGTGGCCCCGAGCGCGAGCGCACGGTCCAGGCCGCGCTCGTTGGGCACGAGGACGGGCAGGTCGGCCCGCACGTCGCCGAGCATCGGGAAGAGCTGCTCGGCGTCGGCCAGCTGGGGCACCCACTTGGGGTGCACGAAGCTGGTGGCCTCGATGGTGGTGAGCCCGGCGGCGGCCAGGCGGTGGACGAACTCCGCCTTCACCTCGGTGGGCACGGCCGTCTTCTCGTTCTGGAGCCCGTCCCGGGCCCCTACCTCGTGGATCCGGACCCGGGCCGGGAGGCCGGGGGCCGGGACGTTCATGGGCAGCCGGTTCACGCGCCCTCCTCCTCGTCCGCGTCCGGGGTGACGACGGCCAGGACCTGGTCCATGGCGACGGTGGTGCCGGGCGAGACGTCCAGCTCGGTGACGGTGCCGGCGTGCGGGGCGGAGATGACGTGCTCCATCTTCATCGCCTCGACGACGAGCAGGCTCTGACCGGCCGTCACCTTGTCCCCGACGGCCACCTTGACGACGGTGACGGTGCCGGGCATGGGGGCGGCGAGGGTGTTGGCGCCGGACCCGGTCCCGCCGCGCAGGTTCGCCTCGACGGGGTCGTACGTCTGCACGTGCCAGGAGTCGGCGTCGCGGCCGAGCCAGGTCCCCTCCGGGGAGGTCGCGTGGCTGAAGGTGTGCGTGACGCCGTCGAGTTCGATGGTGACGCGGTCGGTGGTGCGGGCCACGATCCGGGCTCGCGCCGGTGCGCCGGGGCTCTGCCCCGGACCCCGCGCCTCGATCGCCGGCGAGGCTGGGTTTGCGCCGGTGCCGTCGGAGATCAGCAGCTCCGTCTCCGTACCCAGGGGGCGGGTGCGGACCTCCACCGGGTCCTGGCCCGGGAGGCGCAAGTGGTGCACCGTCCAGGCCGGGGTGCCGCCCAGGCGCCAGCCGCCGGCGGCGTCGAACGGATCGACCCACCTGTCCAGCCCGTCCGGGGCGGAGCCCCGGTTTCGGGAAGCGGCGGGGTGGGGGAGAGAAGCCTTCAGCAGTGCCGCCGCCGCGTACACCTCGGCCGGGGTGCCTTCGGGCAACAGGGTCGGGAGATCGCGCTCCACCAGCCCGGTGTCCAGGTCCCCCGACACCACGTCCGGGTGGGCCAGCAGCCGCCGCAGGAAACCGGCGTTGGTCTGGACACCCAGGATCACCGTGTCGGCCAGGGCGCCGCGCAGCAGGCGCAGCGCGGTGGCGCGGTCCGGCCCGTGGACGATGACCTTCGACAGCATCGGGTCGTACGTCGAGCCCACCGGCACGCCCGCCGTCAGGCCCGAGTCCGTACGGACCGCCCCGCCCGAAGGCTCCGACAGGGCCAGCACGGTGCCGCCGGACGGCAGGAACCCGCGCGCCGGGTCCTCCGCGCAGACGCGGGCCTCGATCGCGTGGCCGGTCAGCCGGATCTCGTCCTGCGTGACGGGCAGGGCCTCGCCGGAGGCGACCCGCAACTGCTGTTCCACCAGGTCCAGGCCGGTGATCAGCTCGGTCACCGGGTGCTCGACCTGGAGGCGGGTGTTCATCTCCATGAAGTAGTACGAGGACGGGTCGCCGCCCGGCACGATGAACTCCACCGTGCCCGCGCCGACGTACCCGCACGAGCGGGCCGCGTCGACCGCCGCCGCGCCCATCGCCGCGCGGGTCTTCTCGTCGAGCAGCACCGAGGGGGCCTCCTCGATGAC
Organism: Streptomyces sp. NPDC002467; assembly: GCF_042889825.1. Classification (NCBI taxonomy): domain Bacteria; kingdom Bacillati; phylum Actinomycetota; class Actinomycetes; order Kitasatosporales; family Streptomycetaceae; genus Streptomyces; species Streptomyces sp. NPDC002467. The sequence continues at coordinate 219,718 of NZ_JBIARJ010000015.1, forward strand.
CTTCTGGTGCCGGCGCTGGAGCGAGCACTCGCGCTCGCCCAGGTGCACCACGTTGCCGTGGGCGTCCGCCAGTACCTGGATCTCGATGTGCCGGGGCCGGTCGATCCACCGCTCCACCAGCAACGTGTCGTCGCCGAAGGAGGACTTCGCCTCGCGGCGGGCCGCCGCGATCTCCTCCGCCAGCACCGCCTCGTCGCGGACGAGCCGCATGCCCTTGCCGCCGCCGCCCGCCGAGGGCTTCAGGAGGACCGGCATGCCGATCTCCGAGGCGGCCGCGGCCAGTTCGGCGTCGGTCAGGCCGCTGCCCGAGGAGCCGGGGACCACGGGAACGCCCGCCGCCTTCACCGTCTCCTTGGCGCGGATCTTGTCGCCCATGAGGGAGATCGCGGAGGCGGGCGGCCCGATGAAGGCCAGCCCGGCCTCGGTGCAGGCGGCCGCGAAGGCCGCGTTCTCGGCGAGGAAGCCGTAGCCCGGGTGCACGGCCTCGGCGCCCGTCCGCTTCGCCGCGTCCAGGAGCTTCTCCACCGACAGGTAGCTCTCGGCGGCGGCCGCCGGGCCGATGCGGACGGCCGTGTCGGCCTCCCGTACGTGCCGTGCGTCCGCGTCCACGTCGCTGAAGACGGCCACGGAGCGGATGCCGAGCTCCCGCAGGGTGCGGATGACCCGTACCGCGATCTCGCCGCGGTTCGCGACCAGAACAGTGCTGAACATCAGTGAGGTCCTCACGTCACATACGGAAGATGCCGAAGCCCGAGTCGCCCAGCGGGGCGTTCGCGCACGCGGTCAGGGCCAGTCCCAGCACCTGCCGGGTCTCCATGGGGTCGATGACCCCGTCGTCCCACAGCCGCGCCGTGGCGTAGTACGCGTTGCCCTGCTCCTCGTACTGCGCGCGGACCGGGGCCTTGAAGGCCTCCTCGTCCTCGGCGGGCCACTCCTGGCCCGCGCCCTCGATCTGGTCGCGCTTGACCGTGGCGAGGACGGAGGCGGCCTGCTCGCCGCCCATCACGGAGATCTTGGCGTTGGGCCACATCCACAGGAAGCGCGGCGAGTACGCCCGGCCGCACATCGAGTAGTTGCCCGCGCCGTACGAGCCGCCGACGACGACCGTCAGCTTCGGCACCCGGGCGCAGGCCACGGCCGTGACCATCTTGGCGCCGTGCTTGGCGATGCCGCCCGCCTCGTAGTCGCGGCCGACCATGAAGCCCGAGATGTTCTGGAGGAAGAGGAGCGGGATGCCGCGCTGGTCGCACAGCTCGATGAAGTGGGCGCCCTTCTGCGCGGATTCGGAGAAGAGGATGCCGTTGTTCGCGATGATCCCGACGGGGTGGCCGTGGATCCGGGCGAAGCCGGTGACCAGCGTCTGTCCGTACTCGGCCTTGAACTCCTGGAAGCGGGAGCCGTCCACGATCCGCGCGATGATCTCGCGGGCGTCGTAGGGGGTGCGCGAGTCGACGGGGACCGCGCCGTACAGCCCGTACGGGTCCACCTTCGGCTCTTCCGGTGCCTCGACCGACCAGGGCAGCGCCCCGCGGTCGGGCAGGGTCGCCACGATGTTCCGTACGATCCGCAGCGCGTGCGCGTCGTCCTCCGCGAGGTGGTCGGTCACGCCCGAGGTCCGGGAGTGGACCTCGCCGCCGCCCAGCTCCTCGGCCGTGACCACCTCGCCGGTGGCGGCCTTCACCAGCGGCGGGCCGCCGAGGAAGATCGTGCCCTGGCCCCGGACGATGACGGCCTCGTCGCTCATCGCCGGTACGTACGCCCCGCCGGCCGTGCAGGAGCCGAGGACGGCCGCGATCTGCGGGATGCCGGCGCCCGACATGCGGGCCTGGTTGTAGAAGATGCGGCCGAAGTGCTCCCGGTCGGGGAAGACCTCGTCCTGCATGGGCAGGAAGGCGCCGCCCGAGTCGACCAGGTAGAGGCAGGGGAGACGGTTCTCCAGTGCCACCTCCTGCGCGCGCAGGTGCTTCTTGACGGTCATCGGGTAGTACGTGCCGCCCTTGACGGTGGCGTCGTTCGCGACGATCACGCACTCGCGGCCGCTGACCCGGCCGATGCCCGCGATGACCCCGGCCGCGGGGGCCGCGCCCCCGTACATGCCCTCGGCGGCCAGCGGGGCCAGCTCCAGGAAGGGGGATCCGGGGTCGAGGAGGGTGTCCACGCGGTCGCGCGGGAGGAGCTTCCCGCGGGCGGTGTGGCGGGCGCGTGCCTTCTCACCGCCACCGAGGCGGGCCGCTTCCAGCCGGGCGCGCAGGCCCTCGGCGAGTTCGCGGTGGGCGGCCTCGTTGGTCCGCCAGGCCTCGGACGCCGGGTCCGCGGCGGTCGTCAGCACTGGTGCCTGCTGCATCGGTCGAGCTCCCTTGCTCGGTCCACACTGTTAATGGTCGTTAACGTGTATGTGCCTTAGGTTAACGAGCGCTAACCGCCCTGTCTAGAATGGATTCCCATGAGCACCAGAGCGGCCGCACCGACCCGACGCGAGCAGATCCTCAGTGAGGCCGCCCGCCTCTTCGCCGCGCGCGGGTTCCACGGCGTCGGCGTCGACGAGATAGGGGCCGCGGTGGGCATCAGCGGCCCCGGCCTGTACCGGCACTTCGCGGGCAAGGACGCCATGCTCGCCGAACTGCTCGTCGGGATCAGCGAACGGCTGCTGACCGGCGGGCGCCGGCGCGCGGAGGAGACCGCCGGGGACCCGGCGGCCCTGCTGGCCTCCCTCATCGACGGGCACATCGACTTCGCCCTCGACGACCGGGCGCTGATCACCCTCCACGACCGCGAGCTCGAAAAGCTGCGGGAGGCCGACCGCAAGCTCGTACGGCAGCTCCAGCGCCAGTACGTCGAGCTGTGGGTGGACGTCGTGCGCCGGCTGCACCCCGAGGTCGGCGAGGCCGAGGTACGGGTCTCCGTGCACGCGGTGTTCGGTCTGCTGAACTCGACCCCGCACCTGGCGGCCCTCGGGCGGGAGGCGACGGAGGCCCTGCTGCGCCGGCTCGCGCACGGGGCGTTCGGGGCGCTGTCGGCATGAGCGGGCGCGGCCGGCTGTTCCGAAGATCGGGATGGACCCGCCGCTCGCGCCCGGGCGACGGCAGAATGGCCCGTATGCCGAAGCCGATAGAGACGCCGAGCCGTGCCGAACTCATAGACCATCTGGTCCGCACGCGGATCGCGGGACAGGTCGCGACCCCGCGCGAGAACAACCTGAGCCACTACCGCAAGCTCGCCAACGGCGACCGGCACTACTGGCTCGGCCTGGAGCTGGCCGACCGCTGGACGGACGAGCAGGACGTGCTCGCGGTGATGGCCGAGCGCGTCGGCGTGGTCGACGACCCCTCGTTCCGGGCCGGCCAGGACACCATCGACCCCGAACTGACCGTGGCCGGCCTGGACCGGATGGCGGCCAGGCTGCGGAAGGCGGCGCTGGACCGCCAGAGCGTGCTGTTCGCCACCGGGCACCCGGGCGGGCTGCTGGACGTCCACCGGGCGACGGCCGCGGCGCTGCGCGGCGCCGGCTGCGAGATCGTGGTCATTCCGGAGGGCCTGACCGCCGACGAGGGCTCGGTGTGGCAGTTCGCGGACGTCGCGGTGCTGGAGCGGGGCGCGACCCTGTGGCACACGCACTCGCCGGAGCCGATGGCAGCGATCCTGGACGCGCTGACGGCTTCGGGCCGCCCGCAGCCGGACCTCGTCGTCGCCGACCACGGCTGGGCGGGCTGCGCGGCGCAGCGCGGCCTGGACGCGGTGGGCTACGCGGACTGCAACGACCCGGCGCTGTTCCTCGGCGAGGCGGAGGGCACCCTCCAGGTGGCGGTCCCCCTGGACGACCACGTCCGCGACCCGCGCTTCTACGACCCGATGGTGGCGTATCTCCTCGCGGCGGCGGGCCTGCGGGACGCGTAGCCCTGCGGGCCGCCGCCGGGTGCGGCTCAAGGACCCGGGGCTCCGCCCCGCGCCCCCGCGCCTCAAACGCCGGCGGGGCTGGATTTTGGCTGATGCCGACTGTCCGTGTGCCGCAAGGATCCGGGGCTCCGCCCCGTAACCGCCCGGGCCGGGCTGGATTGCCCGGAGGGCAATTTCAGCCCCTCCGGCGTTTGAGGAGCGGGGTCCGGGGCGGAGCCCCGGCAGCGGCGCCGCACCGCACTTCGGCGGGCCTCCCGGGCTGTCAGTGGGGGTCGCTACCGTCGCGGCATGAGCGACCACCCGAACCGGCTGTCCGAGCTGGGCCCCAGGCCCCCCGGCCTGCCGGCCGGCAGCCTCGTCAGCCGCCCCGTCCGCCGGAGGCTACGTCGGGCCCGGACGGAGCCGTTGCTGTGGCTGTCCGACGAGCCGGTCGACGCGCCCGCCTCCGCGTACCCCGCGCCCGCAGGGTTCCAGGCCGTACTCCTCCACGACCAGACCGGGCCGGCGGACTGGTGGGAGACCGAGGCCCTGGAGCCGGCACGGGTGTCCGACCCCGACGACCACCACGTGGAGCCGGTGCTGCGGGAGTTCTGGAGCGCGGTGATCCCGGAGCCGGAGGAGGGCGAGGAGCAGGAGAACGAGGAGCTGATCGCCCCCTTCGGGCCGGCCTGGCCGGGCCTCGCGGCGGCGGGGTCCCCCGTCCGGGACCCGGAGGCGGCCGCCGCGGCGCTCGCCGCCGAGTGCATACGGGAAGGCTGGTTCGGCCGCCCCCGGCTCGCCCTGGTCCCGGCCCGCCGTGGCGCCGACGTGCCCGCCGAGCTCGGATGGGGCGGCCCCCTCAACCACGAGAACGACACGGCCCGGATCAGCGCCGTGCTGCGCTCCTGGGAGGACCGGTTCGGCGCCCGCGTCCTCGCCCTCGGCTTCGACCGCCTCGACCTGTACGTGGCGGCCCCGCCCCGCACCCTCGTCGAGGCGCTGCCGGTGGCCGCGGAGCACTTCGCGTTCTGCCCCGACAACGTCCGGCAGGGATCGGGCACGGTCAGGGCCTACGCCGAGGAGGCGCTGATCGGCAGGGACCACTGGTCGTTCTGGTGGGACTGACGGCGGTCGTCGCCGCCTCCGTCGTCGGGGTCAGGTACGCGGAACGCGTACGACGCCCTCCTGGATGACGGTGACCGCGAGGCGCCCGTCCTGGGTCCAGATGCGGGCCTGGCCGAGGCCCCGACCGGCGGCGGCCGAGGGGGACTCCTGGTCGTACAGCAGCCATTCGTCGGCGCGGAACGGCCGGTGGAACCACATCGCGTGGTCCAGCGAGGCCCCGACCACGTCGCCGACGGCCCAGCCGCCCCGCCCGTGGGCGAGCAGCACCGAGTCGAGCAGGGTCATGTCGGAGACGTACGTGGCCAGGCAGGTGTGCAGCAGCGGATCGTCGCTGTCCAGCTTGTCGGCCGTGCGGAACCACACCTGCGTGTGCGGTTCGATGGGCTCGCCGACGCTGCCCCAGGGCGGGGTCGTCGCGTACCGCAGGTCCACCGCGCCGCGCGCCTCGATCAGCCGCTCCACCACACCGGGGTCGCGGAAGACGTCCCGGTACTCGGGCAGGGACTGCTCGGCCGTCGGCAGCGACTCCGGGTCCGGGGCGGCGGGCATCGCGGCCTGGTGGTCGAGGCCCTCCTCGTACGTCTGGAACGACGCCGAGAGGTGGAAGATCGGCTGGCCGTGTTGGACGGCGACGACCCGGCGGGTGGTGAAGGAGCGCCCGTCGCGGATCCGGTCCACCGTGTAGACGATGGGCGCGCCCGTGTCGCCGGTGCGCAGGAAGTACGAGTGCAGCGAGTGCGCGGTGCGGTCCCCGGGCACGGTCCGGCCGGCCGCGACCAGTGCCTGGGCCGCGACCTGACCACCGAAGACGCGCGGTACCAGCGAAGGGCGGCTGGTACCGCGGAAGATGTTCTCCTCGATCTGCTCCAGGTCGAGCAGATCGAGGAGCGTCGTCAGTGCCTCGTTCATGGTCTGCAAGGGTAAGTGTCCTCACCAATAATCTCGCCCGGAGTGGCCTGCCAGGTTGTGGACGAAACGCATCCAGAACTGATCTGTTGGATGCCATCCCCAGTCAAATACGGGCGTTCTCGTTTGATTCTGGTACATCGCCACAGGACTTCGGGCTGTGCTTCTACGGTCTTGTCCGTGCAACTTCGCTACAACTACCGGGTGTATCCGGATGCTTCCCAGCGTCGCCGGCTCGCGCAGGCATTCGGGTGTGCTCGTGTGGTGTGGAACGACTGCCTGCGCGCCCGCAGGGAGGCGTATGCGGCCGGTATGCCATATGTGACATCGTCGGAGCTGTCCAAGGTCCATGTAACCCAGGCCAAGCGCACCAAGGAGCGGGCCTGGCTCGCAGACGTATCGTCCGTAGTGCTCCAACAGTCCTTCCGTGACCTGGAAGCTGCCTTCAAGAACTTCTACGACTCGATCGCAGGCAAGCGCAAAGGTCGAAGGGTCGGGCCGCCACGTTTCAAGTCAAGGAAGGACGCGCGGCAGTCCATTCGTCTCAGCACGAATGCGTTCAGCTTGAAGCCCAACGGCCGCGTCTACGTGGCCAAGGTCGGTGACCTGAAGGTCAAGTGGTCCCGTCTGTTGCCAACCGTGCCGTCCTCCCTGACGATCACCAAGGATTCGTCCGGCCGGTACTTCGCCAGCTTCGTCGTGGACGCCGGCTTCGATCCGGTGGCCGAGAACGATGCCGAGGTCGGTATCGACCTCGGCCTGACGACCTTCGCCGTGCTCTCCGACGGCACCAAGATCTCTTCGCCCAGGATTCTGCGTCGGGCAGAGAAGAAGCTCAAGCGACTTCAGCGAGACCTGTCGAGGAAGGTGAAGGGGTCGAGGAACCGGGCCAAGGCGCGGATTAAGGTGGCACGGCAGCATGCCCGGGTGGCCGACCGGCGCAGGGACTGGCATCACAAGACGTCTACACAGATCATTCGCGACAACCAAGCGGTGTATGTGGAAGACCTTGCCGTGTATGCCCTCGGTCGCACTCGGCTGGCGAAGTCGGTTCATGACGCCGGATGGTCGGCGTTCGTAAACATGCTGGAGTACAAGGCCGTCAAGCACGGCCGGCACTTCGGGAAGGTCGGTCGCTTCGAGCCGACCTCCCAGACGTGTTCGACTTGTGGGTATCGGGACGGCCCCAAACCCCTCCATGTCCGTCAATGGACATGCAAGGAGTGCGGGGCCGTACACGACCGTGACGAGAACGCAGCGCACAACACCCTGGCCGCCGGACGGGCGGACAGGCTAAACGCCTCGTCGAGCGCAGGTAAGACCCGGGCGGGAATCCGGGCTCAGCGCGTAGAAGCAGGAAGCCGCCCACTCGGCCACCCGGCCGGGGTGGGAACCCCTGGCCATTCGGCCAGGGGGCACGTCAAAGCCCCATGGACTTCGCGATGATGGACTTCATGATCTCGCTGGTGCCGCCGTAGATGCGGTTGACGCGGTTGTCGGCGTACAGGCGGGCGATCGGGTACTCGTTCATGTAGCCGTAGCCACCGTGCAGCTGGAGGCAGCGGTCGATGACGCGGTGGGCGACCTCGGTGCAGAACAGCTTGGCGCTGGCGGCCTCGGCCGGGGTCAGCTCGTGGGCGTCCAGGGCCTCCAGGGCGCGGTCGGCGACGGCCTGGGCCGCGTCCACCTCGGCCTGGCAGGCGGCCAGTTCGAACTTGGTGTTCTGGAAGTGCGAGACCGGCTTGCCGAAGACGGTGCGGTCCGTGACGTACTGCTGGGCGAACCGGACGGCCGCGGCGGCCTGGGCGTACGCGCCGAAGGCGATGCCCCAGCGCTCGGACGCCAGGTTGTGGCCGAGGTAGTAGAAGCCCTTGCCCTCTTCGCCGAGCAGGTCCTCGACGGGCACCTTCACGTCGACGAACGCCAGCTCGGCGGTGTCGGAGGTCTTCAGGCCGAGCTTGTCCAGCTTGCGGCCGATGGAGTAGCCCTCGGACTTGGTGTCCACGGCGAAGAGGGAGATGCCGAAGCGGCGGTCCTCGGCCGACGGGGCGGAGGTGCGGGCGCAGACGATCACGCGGTCGGCGTGGACGCCGCCGGTGATGAAGGTCTTGGAGCCGTTGAGGACGTAGTGCGTGCCGTCCTCGGAGAGCTTGGCGGTGGTCTTCATGCCCGCGACGTCGGAGCCGGTGCCCGGCTCGGTCATCGCGAGGGCCCACATCTCCTCACCGGAGACGAACTTCGGGAGGAAACGCTTCTTCTGCTCGTCGTCGGCGAGCATCTTGATGTAGGGCAGGGCGAGCAGCACGTGCACGCCGGAGCCGCCGAAGTTGACGCCCGCGCGCGAGGTCTCTTCGTAGAGGACGGCCTCGAACTTGTGGGTGTCCAGGCCCGCGCCGCCGAACTCCTCGGGTACGTTGATGCCGAAGACGCCCAGCTCGCCGAGCTTGTAGTAGAAGTCGCGCGGCGCCTGGCCCGCGGCGAACCACTCGTCGTAGACGGGGACGACCTCGGCCTCGATGAAGGCGCGGATGGTCTCGCGGAACGCCTCGTGGTCCTCGTTGAACACCGTACGGCGCACGGCCGGCTCCCTTCGGTCGCGGCAGTCCGCCGCCTGAATCTAAGCGCTTGCTCAGAATAAGTTACCGGCGAGTTGTCCCCGCTGTCCAGAGTGCGGTACGCCACTGCGCGACGGGGATCAGCCGAGCACCGGCACGCCGAGCCGGTCCAGCAGCCCGTGGAGGCGGGCGGCGGGCAGGTTCGGGTTGGCCGCGGCGCCCTCGGCAGTCGCCGGGTCCTCCAGGAGCGACGCGAGGAGCTCGGCGGGGAGCAGCGGACTCGCGGCGGCGGCCCTGCGTACGCGGGCCTCCGGATCGGCGAGGAGCCGTAGGGGCGGCTCGGCCGCCGTGACGTCGGAGGCGGCCAGCGCGCGGACCTCCGCGTCCTCGTGGTCCAGGAGGTGCCCGAGCCCGGTACGGGGCAGGTTCGGCAGCGTCATCAGGTGCGGGCGCTGCGGGGGGTGGGTGAGGAAGCTGTCGAGCACGAGCGCGGGAGGGGCGAGCGGGTGGTGACAGGCCAGCGCGTGCCGCACCTCCGGATCCGGGTCCGCGGCCAGCGCCTCCACCAGCTCGGCGGGGAGCAGCCGGTAGGTGGCGGCGATCCGGCGCATGGGCGCGTACTCGGAGCGGGCGCGGTCGGTGTACCAGTCGCCCTCCTGCTCCAGGTATCCGTCGACGATGGCACAGGCGCAGCCGAAGCTGTGGAAGACGGCGTGGTCGAGGACGTCGCGCTGGGCCCAGGTGCGGGGCAGCGGGTGGATCCGTGCGCGCGTGCGCACCTTCTCGTCGAGGTCCTCGGCCAGCTCCGCCAGGAGCGCCGGGTCGATGTCGGCACGGGCCGCCACGGCCGCGCGGACCTCGGGATCGGGGTCCCGGGCGAGGCGGGCCACGGCGTCGGCGGGGGTGCGGCGGTTGTAGGCCAGCTCGTAGAGGTTCCGGCGTTCGGCCAGACAGGCCTCGATCACCCGCCGGGACACTGCGCAGTTCATGAGCAGGTCCGACCGGTGGTGGCCGTCCTGCTCGGGCAGCTCGGCCGCCATGGCCTCGGCGTCGAGGCGGTGGGAGGCGCGGTGCGCGGCCCCGTGCGCGGCCTCGCGTACGACGGGGTCCGGATCGGCCAGGAGGGCCGTGCGCTGCGCGGGGGTCAGGACCCCCCACGAGTAGGTCGCGTAGACCCGGAGCGCGGGGTCCGCGTGCTCGGGCAGCCGGCGGCGGAAGGGCAGCGGTATCTGCCGGGAGGCCTCAAGCTCCCAGCAGATCTCGTTCGCGGTGACGTGCGTGTTGAGGGCCGGATCGTTCTGCGCGGTCAGCAGGGCCTCGATGACCTCGTCGGGCAGCGGGCGGATCCTGCCCGACCGGAGCCGGGGACCCCCGGCGAGCGTGCCGCGCACCAGCGAGTCCCGGTCGTGCACGAGCCGGCCGCGCTGGGCGGGATCGGCATGGGGGTTGCGGGCGAAGGCGCGGCGGACCGCACGCTCGGGGTGGGCGAGCACCGCGTCGACGACGGCCGGGGGCAGGTCGCGCTCCTCGCAGAGGACCGTCCAGACCTCGCGGGCGGCCGGGTCGAGGAGCCGTACGAGGACGTCCGGCGGAGCGGCCGCATTGGAGGCGATGCCGCGCAGCCAGGGCTCGCGGAGCCGGTGCTCGCGGAGCGGTTCGGGACGCTGTTCGGGGAGGTCGGAGGGCATCGGGACATCGTCGCAGCGGTGACGGCCGGCCCGCGAGGGCTTTGTGCGGTCGCCGTGGGCGCACGCTTCGTGCGGGGGCGTGGGCACGACGAGGCAGGGCCTCCCGGCGCCGCTCGGAGGGGTTCGCCTCCCACGAGCGGGCCGAGAGGCCCTGCCTTCGGCCCGGGGCCGAACGTCAGAACACGACGGTGCCCTCCGGCGGGATCACGACGTCGCCGAGGTTCTTGAAGAGGATGTCGGTGCCGCCCTGCTGGATGTGGAGGACGACGTTGTCGTACTCGACCCGGGTGAGGTTGACGGTCCAGTTCCCGTTGGGGCACACGTCCCGCGAGTTGGGAGCCTCCGGGATCGGGAGGTTCACGTTGGTGAAGGTGATCTGGCCGTTGCGCGGGTTGAAGTTCCTCGTGGGGCCGACCACGGTGTTGAACTCGGTGCCCTGGCCGGGAGCGGTGTTGCCACCCCGGTTCACGCAGATGTACTCGGCCTGGACGGAATCCGCCGTGAGGAAGGCGGCGGTGGGGCGGTTGCCCAGACCGGCCGCCTTGCCGCTGCACGTGAGGCCCGAGGTGAGCGACTTCGTGCAGGTGATCGCCCCGATGAAGTGTTCGCCCTGGGCGGTGGCCGTCACCGTGCCGGCGGCACTGGCGACGAGAGTGAGGAGCGCGGTCGCGAGGACGCGTCGCATGGAATCTCCGTTTCGGTGGAGGCTGAGACGAGTGCGCGACGGGCCTCCGGGCCACGTCGCGGACTCAGCCATGTCACGCCGGCAGCGGAGCCATGCGCGGGTTGAGGTGTCCGGCGTACGGATGGCGCCGGTGGGGGTGACACCGTCGGCGAGTCTGCGCGGGCCGCTCACCCCTCCGGGGCCTGGCGGAGCGCGAACCAGAGCTCCATGCGGGTGTCCGGGTCGTCGAGGTCGCGGTCCAGGAGGGCGGCGCAGCGGGCGATGCGCTGGCGGACCGTGTTGCGGTGGACTCCGAGGGCGGCGGCGGTGCGGTCCCAGCTGCCGTGGTGGGCCAGCCAGGTGCGCAGGGTGGCGCGGAGGGTCGGGTTCAGCGGGGCCAGGAGGGCCTCGGCGTGCGCGCGGGCCTCGGCCTCGCCGACCAGCCCCGCGAATCCGCGGTCCGCGTGCCGGGCGAGCGGGGTGCGGGCGGCCTCGGCGCGCTGGAGCGCGCGCCGGGCCTGGGCGTCGGCGGCCGCCAGGGCCTCCGGGCCGGCCGGGGCGCTCACCCCCAGGCGCCACCCCGACTGCGGGGCGGGCTCCCGCTCGGTGAGCAGGCGTACGTCGTCCCCGCGCGGGTCCAGCAGTACGGTTCCCAGCGCGGCCGCCAGGACGTGCGGGTCGGCGGCGCCGCGGGCGTGGACGACGTACCAGGGCCCGGGGGTGATGGCCTGTGCCGGGTCACCGCCGAGGAGGAGCCGGGTGAGTGCGGCGGCCTCCGAACCGGCCGGGCGACGCGCGGTGAGCAGGCTCAGCAGCACGACCGCGACGGAGGCGATGGTGTGGTCGCCGGGGGTGCGGGCGGGGGTGGCCAGTACGAGCACGTGTCCGCCGCCGACGGCGTAGGCGGCGAGGTGCGTCCCGCCGAGGGTGTCGGTGGCCGTCGCGACGCCCCCGCGCCCCACCCGCTCCGCGAGCGCGGCCAGCGCCCCGAGTACCTCCTCCCCGGGCTGGAACCCGCCCCCCGCCGACGCCGGTGCCCTGGCCGGGCGGAACCCGGGAACCAGTACGACCCCGCCCCGCTCCCCGGCCCCGGTCGCGCCCTCCCGGTGTCCCCTGCCCGCCCCGGTGCCCGCCCCGGTGCCCGCCCCGGCCCCGGCGCCCGCGCCTGCCCCGGTTCCGGTTCCGGCGCCTGCCCCGGTTCCGGCGCCCGCGCCTGCCCCGGTTCCGGTTCCGGCGCCTGCCCCGGTTCCGGCGCCCGCGCCTGCCCCGGTTCCGGCGCCCGCGGCCGTCCAGGGGCTCGTGGCCGTGTCCGTCCCGGCCCCGGCAGCCGCGCCGGCGCCCTCGTCGGCGACGGTCTCGGCGCCCGCCTGGGTCCTGGCGCCGGTGCCCCCGCCCGGGTTGGTGCCCGCCCCCCGGCCGGTGCCCGTGCCCGGCCGGGAGCCGGTTGCCGCCCCCGCTTCCTGGGTCAGCAGGGCAGCCCACCCGCCCAGGCTCGTCGCGAGGCGGGACAGGACCGCCGGGACCGGATCGGGGCGGGCCGCGGCCGCCGCCAGGGACTGCTGGGCTTCGGTCACCCGGCGCAGCTCACGGGTGCGGGCCTGCGCCATCAGCCGCCAGACGGCGCGGGCGACCGCCGTGAACGGGGTCCGCGGCGGCACCTCCAGCAGCGGCAGCCCGTACCGGTCGCAGGCGTCGAGCAGGGCCTGCGGCACGACCTCGTGCACGGGCGTCACCCCGAACCCGAGCGCCGCCGCCCCGGCCCGCGCGAGCCGCTCCACGTACTCGGCGGCATCAACCCCGGCAGCCCCGGCCCCGGCCTCCGCGAGGCCCGCCAGGTCCGTGCCCGCCGTCAGCAGGAGCTCGCCGCCCAGCAGGTAGGGGGACGGGTCCGCCATCTCCGAGGCGTGGACGCCGTGGACGTCCACCTCGGCGATGCCCCCCGGGCCCGGGCCCGCGCCCGCCAGCAGTCGCAGGCCCAGTTCCTCCGTGCCCAGCAGCGCGGCGAGTCGCACCGGCTCCGTCGGCGGCGTGGGCCGCGTGCCCGATCGCTCCGCATCACCGGGGGACGGCCGCATGGATACTCCGTACAGGTCGAGAAGGGGCAGTGGATAAAACGTACACTTCGCGCCCCATCGGCATCCGCTTACGCTCGAAGGACCGCACACGTCAGGCCAGAGAAAGAGGCACAGCCATGAGCACGCAGCCGCGCGGACCCGTCGACTCCTCCCGCATCCCGCGCTACGCGGGCCCCGCGACCTTCGCCCGGCTGCCCCGCCTCGACGAGGTCGGTTCCGCCGACGTCGCCGTCGTCGGCGTGCCCTTCGACTCCGGTGTCTCCTACCGCCCCGGCGCCCGCTTCGGCGGCAACGCGATCCGCGAGGCCTCGCGCCTCCTGCGTCCGTACAACCCGGCCCAGGACGCCTCCCCCTTCGCCCTCGCCCAGGTCGCGGACGCCGGCGACATCGCCGTGAACCCCTTCAACATCAACGAGGCCGTGGAGACGGTCGAGGCCGCCGCCGACGAGCTGCTCGGCGCCGGCTCCCGCCTGATGACCCTCGGTGGCGACCACACCATCGCCCTGCCCCTCCTGCGCTCCGTCGCCAAGAAGCACGGCCCGGTCGCGCTGCTCCACTTCGACGCGCACCTGGACACCTGGGACACCTACTTCGGCGCCGAGTACACCCACGGCACCCCGTTCCGCCGCGCCGTCGAGGAGGGCATCCTCGACACCGAGGCGCTGTCCCACGTCGGCACCCGCGGCCCGCTCTACGGCAAGCAGGACCTGGACGACGACGCCAAGATGGGCTTCGGCATCGTCACCTCCGCCGACGTCTACCGCCGCGGCGCCGACGAGGTCGCCGACCAGCTGCGCCAGCGCATCGGCGACCGCCCCCTTTACATCTCCATCGACATCGACGTGCTCGACCCGGCCCACGCGCCCGGCACCGGCACCCCCGAGGCCGGCGGCATGACCTCCCGCGAGCTCCTGGAGATCATCCGGGGTCTGTCCTCCTGCAACCTGGTTTCGGCCGACGTCGTCGAGGTCGCCCCGGCGTACGATCACGCGGAGATCACCTCGGTCGCGGCCTCGCACACCGCGTACGAGCTGACCACGATCATGAGCCGTCAGATCGCCGCCTCCAAGGCGAAGTAAGGCGAAGCGGGCGGCCCGAGCAGCACAGCACGAAGGGCACGCACGCACGTGACGCACGACCACGACCTGGTACTCCGTCCCACCGAAGCCCAGACGGCGGCCGCACTCGCGCCGCCGCCCGGGCGGACGGGCGGGGACCTGGTCGTGGAGTCGCTGCGCTCGCTCGGCGCGACCACCGTGTTCGGACTGCCCGGGCAGCACGCCCTCGCCCTCTTCGACGCGGTCGGCCGCTCAGACCTCCGCCTGATCGGGCTCCGTACGGAGAACAACGCGGCCTTCGCCGCCGACGCGTACGGCCGGCTCACCGGCGAGGCCGTCCCGCTGCTCCTGTCGACCGGCCCGGGCGCCCTCATGGCGCTGCCCGCCCTCGCCGAGGCGGCGGCCGCGTCGGCCCCCGTCCTCGCGATCTCCTCCCAGGTCCCGACCCCCGGCCTCGGCGGCGGCCGGCGCGGCCACCTGCACGAGCTGCGGGACCAGGCCGCCTCCTTCCGCGAGGTGGTCAAGTCGGTCCACACCGCCCGTACCCCCTCCCAGATCCCCTCCGTGATCGCCGAGGCCTGGGAGTCGGCGCTGACCGCCCCGCACGGTCCGGTCTGGGTGGAGATCCCCGAGGACGTGCTGCGCGCGGAGACGCTGATCCCGCAGGTCACCGGCGTCGACGCGACCCCGCACGAGCTCGCCCCGCGCCCGGAGCTCACCGCGCTGGCCGCCCACTGGCTGTCGAAGGCCGAACGCCCGGTGATCATCGCGGGCGGCGGGGTCGTCCGCGCCGACGCCTCCGGCAAGCTCAGGCAGCTGGCGGAACGCCTGAACGCCCCCGTCGTCACCACCTTCGGCGGCAAGGGCGCCTTCCCGTGGACCCACCCGCTGTCGCTCCGGTCCTGGCTGGAGGACCGCCACACGACGGACTTCCTGGAGGACGCCGACGTCCTGCTCGTCGTCGGCTCGGGCCTGGGCGAGCTGTCCTCGAACTACCACACGTTCTTCCCCACCGGCCGGGTCGTCCAGATCGAGGCCGACCTCGGCAAGCTGGAGTCCAACCACCCGGCCCTCGGCATCCACGCCGACGCCCGCCTCGCCCTCCAGGCCCTGCTGGAAACGGTGGAGTCCCGGCCCGACGACGAGGCCCCCGAGCGGGTCCGCGCGCTCCTCGCCGCGGTCGCCGAGCGCCTCGCCCCGCAGGACCTCGCCCTGGAGCAGCGGCTCCTGACCTCGATCCGCGCGGCCCTGCCGCCCCGCTCGCCGTCCTTCTGGGACATGACGATCCTGTCGTACTGGGCCTGGTCGGCCTTCGACGCCAAGCACCCCAACACCATGCACTCGGCCCAGGGCGCGGGCGGCCTCGGCTACGCCTTCCCCGCCGCGCTCGGCGCGTGCGTGGCCGAACCGGACACCCCCGTCCTCGCGGTCTCCGGTGACGGCGGCGCGATGTACTCGGTCGCCGACCTGGCCACCGCCCGCCAGCACGACCTGGACGTCACCTGGCTGATCGTGGACGACGGCGGCTACGGCATCCTGCGCGAGTACAACACCGCCTCCTTCGAGGGCCGTACGACGGCCACCGAGCTCACCCGCCCCGACTTCGTGGCCCTGGCGGAGTCCTTCGGCGTCCCGGCCGCCACGACGAGCCCGGAAACCCTGAAGGACGACCTGAAGAAGTCCCTCACCACCCCCGGCCCCTCGGTGCTGGTGCTCCCGGCCACGCTCCGGATGTTCGCGCCGACGCACCTCTAGAGCCGGCTGCGCCGGAGGCCCCGCGCATTCGGGCGCGCCCGCCGTGCGCCGGAGCCTCCGGGCGTACACGTTCGAATTGTTGCGGCGGGATGAAATCCGCCGGTCGGGGCGTTGGCGCTTCCGGCAGGACAGGACGAACGGGGAGGCCTCACGTGGCGGCGGCAGAGACAGCGGCTGGGGACAAACAGGGGTGGGGCAGGCGGCTGACCGCTTACACCTGGCGGTACAAGGCCAATGTGCTGCTCGCGCTCGGGTCCTCCCTGGCCGGCATGGCCGTCATGGCGCTCGTGCCGCTGGTCACCAAGGTGATCATCGACGACGTCATCGGCGATCACAGCAAGCCCATGGGGCCCTGGGCCGGCATGCTCATAGGCGCGGCCGTCCTCGTCTACGGCCTCACCTACGTACGCCGGTACTACGGCGGGCGGCTCGCCCTCGACGTGCAGCACGACCTGCGCACCGACATGTACGACACCATCGCCCGCCTCGACGGGCGGCGGCAGGACGAGCTGTCCACCGGGCAGGTCATCGGGCGGGCCACCAGCGACCTCCAGCTGATCCAGGGGCTGCTGTTCATGCTGCCCATGACCATCGGGAACTTCCTGCTCTTCGGGATATCCCTCGGGATCATGCTGGCGCTCTCCCCGCTGCTGACCCTCGTCGCGCTGTTCATGGCCCCCGCGCTCTGGTTCATCGCCAAGCGCAGCCGCAAGAAGCTCTTCCCGGCCACCTGGTGGGCCCAGGGCCAGGCCGCCGCCGTGGCGACCGTCGTCGACGGCGCCGTGACCGGCGTACGCGTGGTCAAGGGCTTCGGGCAGGAGCGGCAGGAGAGCGGGAAGCTGCGCGAGGCCGGCCGCAGGCTCTTCGCCGGCCGGATGCGCACGATCCGGCTGAACTCGCGCTACACCCCCGCCCTCCAGGCCGTACCCGCCCTCGGGCAGGTCGCGATGCTGGCCCTCGGCGGCTGGATGGCCACCAACGGGCACATCACCCTCGGTACCTTCGTCGCCTTCTCCACCTACCTCGCCCAGCTCGTCGGGCCCGTCCGCATGCTCGCCATGGTGCTGACCGTCGGCCAGCAGGCCCGCGCCGGCGTGGAGCGGGTCTTCGAGCTCATCGACACCGAGCCCGCGATCCGCGAGGGCGAGCACGAGCTGCCCGCGGACGCGCCCGCGACCGTCGAGTTCGACGACGTCCGCTTCGGGTACGACCCCGAGCGCCCCGTCCTCGACGGGTTCTCGCTGACCGTGGAGGAGGGGGAGACCGTCGCCGTCGTCGGCGCCTCCGGAAGCGGGAAGTCCACCGTCTCGCTGCTGCTGCCCCGGTTCTACGACGCCGACCACGGCGCCGTCCGCGTCGGCGGACACGACGTGCGCGAGCTGACCTACGCCTCCCTGCGCGGGGCGATCGGCCTCGTGCCCGAGGACTCCTTCCTGTTCTCCGACACCATCCGGGCGAACATCGCCTACGGGCACCCGGAGGCCACCGAGGACCAGATCCGGTCCGCCGCACGCGCGGCACAGGCCGAAGGGTTCATCGAGGCCCTGCCCGCCGGCTACGACACCAAGGTCGGCGAGCAGGGACTCACGCTCTCCGGCGGCCAGCGGCAGCGCATCGCGCTCGCCCGCGCGATCCTCACCGACCCCCGCCTGCTGCTCCTCGACGACGCCACCTCCGCCGTCGACGCCCGGGTCGAGCACGAGATCCACGAGGCCCTGCGCTCCGTCATGGCGGGCCGGACCACCTTGCTGATCGCCCACCGCCGCTCCACGCTCGCGCTGGCCGACCGCATAGCCGTACTGGAGCACGGACGGCTCGCCGACATCGGGACCCACGAGGAACTGGAGCGCGGCTCCGCGCTGTACCGGCGGCTGCTCACCGACCCCGACGCCCTCGGCGCGGGCTCCCCGCGCACCCCGGACGCCCCCGCCATGGCCGAGTTCGAGCGGGATCTCGAACAGGACCTGGAGATCGAGGCGGAGATCGACTCCGAGCCCGTCAACGCCAAGCGCCGCGTCGTGGACGGGGTGACCCCCGAGCTGTGGCGCCGGGAGGAAACGCAGGCCGCCGGTCCGAAGGCGCCCGCCGCCGGCACCGGAGCCCCCGGCGCCGGGCATTCCATGGCCGGAGCCGTCGCCGGCATGCCCGCCACCCCCGAACTGCTCGCGCAGGTGGCCGCGCTGCCGCCCGCCGACGACGAACCCGCCGTGGACGAGGACCGCGCCGCGGCCGCCGAGGAGAGCTACGGCCTGCGCCGTCTCCTCCGCGGCTTCTGGGCGCCGCTCGCCATCAGCCTCGCCCTCGTCGCCCTCGACGCGGGCGCCGGGCTGCTCCTGCCGATCCTGATCCGGCACGGCATCGACAAGGGCGTGGAGCAGGCCGCCCTCGGCGCCGTCTGGGTGGCCGCCGGGCTCGCGCTCGCCGTCGTCGTCGCGCAGTGGGCCGCGCAGTTCGCCGAGACCCGGATGACCGGCCGCACCGGCGAGCGGGTCCTGTACTCGCTCCGCCTCAAGATCTTCGCCCAGCTCCAGCGCCTCGGCCTCGACTACTACGAGCGCGAACTGACCGGCAAGATCATGACCCGGATGACCACGGACGTGGACTCGCTGTCGAGCTTCCTGCAGACCGGACTCGTCACTGCGGTCGTCTCCGTGTTCACCTTCTTCGGGATCCTGGTCGCCCTGCTCGTCCTCGACGTCGAGCTGGCGCTGATCGTCTTCGCGACCCTGCCGGTGCTCGTGGTCGGCACGATCGTCTTCCGTCGCAAGTCCGTGGCCGCGTACGAGCTCGCCCGCGACCGCGTCAGCCTCGTCAACGCCGATCTCCAGGAGTCCGTGTCCGGGCTGCGCATCGTCCAGGCCTTCCGCCGCGAGTACGCGGGCGCCGCCCGGTTCGCCGAGCGCAGCGACTCGTACCGCGAGGCCAGGGTCCGCGGGCAGTGGCTGATATCCGTCTACTTCCCCTTCGTGCAGCTGCTGTCCTCGGGCGCGGCCGCCGCCGTGCTGATCGTCGGCGCGGGCCGGGTCGAGGCCGGGACGCTGACCACCGGCGCGCTCGTCGCGTACCTGCTCTACATCGACCTGTTCTTCGCCCCCGTCCAGCAGCTCTCCCAGGTCTTCGACGGCTACCAGCAGGCGACCGTCTCCCTCGGCCGCATCCAGCAGCTGCTGCGCGAGCCCACCACCACCCCGCACGCCGAGGCGCCCCGCGAGGTGTCGGAGCTGCGCGGGGAGATCGCGTTCGAGAACGTCCGCTTCCAGTACGGGACGGCCGAGGAGCGGGGCGAGAAGGGCGAGGCGCTGGCCGGAATCGACCTGCGGATACCCGCCGGGCAGACCGTCGCCTTCGTCGGCGAGACCGGGGCCGGCAAGTCCACGTTGGTCAAGATGGTGGCCCGGTTCTACGATCCCACCTCGGGCCGGGTCACCGCGGACGGCACCGACCTGCGGGAGCTCGACCTGACGGGCTACCGCCACCGGCTGGGCGTCGTCCCCCAGGAGTCGTACCTCTTCCCGGGGACCGTCCGCGACGCCATCGCCTACGGGAAGCCCGACGCGGGCGACGCCGAGGTGGAGGCCGCCGCGCGCGCGGTCGGCGCCCACGACATGATCGCCACGCTCGACGGCGGCTACCTGCACACGGTCGCCGAGCGCGGGCGCAACCTCTCCGCCGGGCAGCGCCAGCTGATCGCGCTGGCCCGCGCCGAGCTCGTCGACCCGGACGTACTGCTGCTCGACGAGGCCACCGCGGCCCTGGACCTGGCGACCGAGGCCCAGGTCAACCAGGCCACCGACCGCCTCGCCGGCAAGCGCACCACCCTGGTGGTCGCCCACCGGCTGACCACCGCTGCCCGCGCCGACCGGGTGGTGGTCATGGACCGCGGCCGGGTCGTGGAGGACGGCAGCCACGCCGAACTCCTGGCGCGCGGCGGCCGGTACGCAGAGCTGTGGCGCACCTTCGTCGGGGAGGACGAGCGGGCGGCCGCCTGAGCGCTCCCCATACCGCTCAGAGTTCGCCGAAGAGCAGGTTGCCCGGGGCGTCCTCGTCGCTGCCCGTGTAGTACTCGCGGACGGCGTCGAGGAGCTCGTCCACGGACAGAAAGCCGTCGTGGTCCTTGTCGATCCTCGCGAAAAGGGCCTCCGTGTCGGCCTGCGCCAGCTCGGTGTCGAAGGCGGTCTGGGCCTTGAGGAACTCCTCGGGGCTGATCCGCCCGTCGCCGTTGGTGTCCACGATCGTGAGGATCGCCTCGATCATCGGACGGAAGGACCGGTCGTAGGCCGCGCCGCCGTCCTTGTACAGCCGGGTCATGCCCAGGGAGTACTCCTCGGGCGTGAGCTTGCCGTCCCGGTCCACGTCCAGCTCGGTGAAGAGCTCCTGCCAGAAGTCGACCAGTCCGCCCATCACCGCGTCGGCCTTCGGGGAGGTCGCCGGCTCGCCGAGGGCCGACAGCAGCCGGGAGCCGAGCGCGATGATGTCGTGCTCGTCGATCACGCCGCTGTTGTCGGCGTCCAGGTGCGTGAAGGCGCGCTCCAGCTTGCGGTCGAGCAGGTCGGTCGTCATGTCATGGCCTTTCATGGCTACGTCGCTCACGGCTACGTCGTGCGGTCGATCGGCCACCCAGCGTAGTGTCCGGCTCGATCGGGCGATCGCGTTCCGCCACCCGGAAGGCGCGCGTGCACTCGTACGAGGTATCGCCCGCGCGATGTGAACCCCACGTGAACGCGGCGGCCCGAGCCGTTGCCCACCGCAACCTTCCCGGGGGTCCGGGCGTCGTACGTGCGTGCGCGTTGCACGTACGAGCGATGGGGGACGGGATGCTCAAGGGGAGGTGGGGGCGCGGCCGGGGGGTGGTGTCCCTGGGGGTGTTCGCGGCGGCGCTGTGGCTCGGCGTCGGCGGGCTGTTCACGGGGACGGCCGCACACGCCGCCCAGGCCGGTACCGGGGCGTGGGGCGGGCTCTGCGGGGGCCGTCTCGTGCGGACCGTGCCGTTCGAGACGGGCGAGGTGCGCGTGTACAAGACCCGTACGCAGGCCTGTGCGCTGGCCGTGGCGCGGGTCCCGGGGGCGCGGCGGGAGATGGCGGTGAGCATCCAGCCGCGCGGCGGAGCGCCGGTACGCGACGCGGGGCGGTTCACCCGCTACGCCGGCCCCGTCACGGTCGGCGCGATCAACCGGTGCGTGTACGTGAAGGGCGCCGTGGGGGCCGGATCGACCGGATCGGCCGGCTCCGGCTGGATCCTGTGCTGAGGGAGCGACCCAACTGGGTCTGGTCAGCGGCGCGTTGACCCCGCTAGGTTCACGGCGACCGAAGTGAACTCAAGGGGAGGGTGAATGCGCAAGACGCTCGGATGGCTGCTGTCGCTCGTGGTGCTGATCGGCACCATGGGCGCGGCCGGCTTCACGGCACAAGCGGCCACAGCCGCGGAGCCGGCCGCCGCCGCGGACATCAAGGACCGGATCCTCGGCATTCCCGGGATGAGCCTGATCGAGGAGAAGCCGTACCCCGGCTACCGCTTCTTCGTACTGAACTACGAGCAGCCGGTCGACCACCGGCAGCCGTGGAAGGGCACCTTCAAGCAGCGCCTGACCCTGCTGCACAAGGACGTGTCGCGCCCGACGGTGTTCTTCACGTCCGGCTACAACGTCAACACCAGCCCGCGCCGCAGCGAGCCGACGACCATCGTCGACGGCAACCAGGTGTCGCTGGAGTATCGATTCTTCACGCCCTCGCGGCCCGACCCGGCCAACTGGGACGACCTGACCATCTGGCAGGCCGCCAGCGACCAGCACCGCCTCTTCACCGCCCTGAAGAAGATCTACACGAAGAACTGGCTGGCCACGGGCGGCAGCAAGGGCGGCATGACGGCGACGTACTTCGAGCGCTTCTACCCGCGCGACATGGACGGTGTCGTCGCGTACGTCGCGCCCAACGACGTCGTCAACAAGGAGGACTCGGCCTACGACCGGTTCTTCGCGGGCGTCGGCACCAAGGAGTGCCGCGACAAGCTGAACGCCGTGCAGCGCGAGGCGCTCGTACGCCGTGAGCCGCTGGAGGCCAAGTACGCGGCCGCCGCGGCCGAGAACGGCTGGACCTTCAACACCGTCGGCAACCTCGACAAGGCCTACGAGGCCGTCGTGCTCGACTACGTGTGGGCCTTCTGGCAGTACAGCCTGCTCGCCGACTGCGCCACGATCCCCACCGCCGCCACCGCGAGCGACCAGGAGATCTGGGACACGGTCGACACGATCTCCGGCTTCTCCGCCTACGCCGACCAGGGCCTGGAGACGTACACGCCGTACTACTACCAGGCGGGCACCCAGCTCGGCTCCCCGGACATCAAGCAGCCGCACCTGGCGGGCCTGAGCCGCTACGGCTACCAGCCGCCGCGCAACTTCGTGCCCCGCGACATCCCGATGACCTTCCAGCCGTCGGCCATGCGGGACGTGGACAACTGGGTCCGCAAGAACGCCAACCAGATGCTGTTCGTGTACGGGCAGAACGACCCGTGGGGCTCCGAGCCGTTCCACCTCGGCTACGGGGTGCGCGACAGCTACGTCATGATCGCGCCGGGCGCCAACCACGGGGCCAACGTCGCCAAGCTGCTCGACGGCGAGAAGGCGCTGGCCACCGCGAAGATCCAGCAGTGGGCCGGGGTGGCTCCGGCCGCCGCGCCCTCCCTCGCGGGCGGCGCGGCGTCGGCGGCGCAGCCGCCGGCGGCGCCGGACGCGTTCCTGGACCAGCCGGAAACCCGGCGGGACCAGCAGCTGCGCCCGTAGGTCTCCCGCGTCCGCAGGCCTGCGTCCGTAGGTCTGCGTGCACAGCCCTCGGGGCCGCGGTCTGACGTCCTTCAGTACGTCAGACCGTGGCCCAGCGGGTAGCGGCCCGGCACCGGGACGGGGAGGCGGCCCGAGGGCCGTACCGCCCCGGTGAGCACCCGGGCCGCCGCCCGCATCTCCACGTCCGTCCAGGAGTACGTCGCCAGCTCGGCGGCGCAGTCGGGCAGCCGGGCCGGGTCGTACGGATTGCGGACCGCCAGCAGGACCACCGGCACCCCGGTGGCCACGAGGTCCGCGACCAGTGTGCGCTGGGCGCTCTCCCCTTCCGGGACGTTGTACGTGCACACGAGCACCGCCGCCTGACCGGCGGCCGCGGCCACCGCGCGCGCGGGCGGCGCCGCCGTCGCCCGACAGCCCAGGGCGGTCAGTTCCCGCGCCAGAACGGCCGTGGTGGGTCCGGTCGTGCCCGTGGGGGACACCGGGTCCGTGCCCGTGACGAGCAGCCGGGGCGCCTCGCCCGCGTCGAAGGGCAGCAGGCCCGTCGGGTTCGCCAGCAGGGTCGTCGTGGCGGCCGCGATCTCGTCGGCGGCGGCCAGGTGATCGGGGACCCCGACGGTGGCGTCCACGACGCCCTCCGCGGGCATCGCCCCGGCCCCGAACAGGCCCCGACGGGCCTTCAGTTCCAGGATCCGCGACACCGACTCGTCGACGCGCGCCTCGCTCAGCTCCCCCGACTCCACCGCCGCCAGCACGCTCCGGTACGCGAGCGGCAGGTCCGGCGGGTTCAGCAGCTGGTCGCAGCCGGCCAGCAGGGCCAGCACCGGGACGCGTTCGTCCCCGTACTTCTGGCGGACCCCCGCCATGTCCAGGGCGTCGGTCACCACCACGCCCCGGAAGCCCAGGCGTTCGCGCAGGATGCCGGTGACGATGGGCCGGGAGAGGGTCGCCGGGTCGCCCGAGGGGTCGAGTGCCGGGAAGACGATGTGGGCCGTCATGACCGCGTCCACGCCCGCCCGCACCGCGGCCCGGAACGGCGGCTCGTCCAACTCCTCCCACTGCGCGCGGCTGTGCCGTATCACCGGCAGGCCGAGGTGGCTGTCGGTCTCGGTGTCCCCGTGGCCGGGGAAGTGCTTGGCGGTGGCGGCCACGCCCGCGCTCTGGTAGCCGCCGACCTGGGCGGCGACCAGGGCCGCCACGGCCCGCGGGTCCGACCCGAAGGACCGTACGCCGATCACCGGGTTGGCCGGGTTCACGTTCACGTCCGCGACCGGGGCGTAGTCCTGGCGGATGCCCATGGCCGCGAGTTCGGCGCCGGCGATGCGGGCCGAGCGTTCGGCGGCGGCGGTGGAACCGGCCGCGCCGAGGGCCATCGCGCCCGGCAGGAGGGTCGCGGGCTTGCCGATGCGGGCGATGATGCCGTGCTCCTGGTCGGTGGAGAGCAGGAGCGGGATCCGGGGGCCGGTGGTACGGGCGGCCTCCTGGAGGCCGGCCGAGAGCGCGGCGATCTGGTGCGGGGTGCGGGTGTTGTGGGCCCAGGCGAAGTAGATGATCCCGCCGAGGTGGTAGCGGGCCACCAGCTCGGCGGCGGTGCGGACACCGAACAGGGCCAGGTTCTGCTCGGCGTCGGCGGGGTCGGGGTCGGTGGCCGAGTGACCGTACGCCCGCGAGACGAACAGCTGCCCGACCTTCTCCGCGAGGCTCATCCCGTCGAGGAGGCGACGCGTTGCCCCTGCCCTCCCGGGCGGGCGGGGGGTGGGGGCGTGGTGGGCCCCCACGGCCGCGGAGCCGCCGCCGGCGGCCGTGACGGCGGCCACTGCGGCCGCGGCGAGCAGGTTCCGACGCGAGGCGAGGTACGACACGCGCCGGACCCTACTCCCGCCCTCCCGCCCCACCCGCGCGCGTCCCCGGCGTGTCGCCCCACCACCACCCCACCCCACCGAGCCCGAGGTCGTCGCGGGGGCTCCACCCCTGTCCACCGTGCGCCACCCCTACGGCGCTCCGCGCCCGCGCCTCAAACGCCGGCGGGGCTGGAATTGCCCTACGGGCGAGCGGGCCCCATCCAGCCTCGCCGGCGTTTGAGGACCGGGGTCCGGGGCGGAGTCCCGGGGAACGGTGGAAGGGCGGGTAGGGGACCGGCTCCGCGCAGCGGCACCCTGGCCCGGGCCGGGGAGTGGGCCGTCGGGGTCGGGCGCGCGCCGGGGCACCTCCTCGGGCGTCGAACGGGGAGCGGCAGCGGA
>NZ_JBIARJ010000016.1:0-224667 GCF_042889825.1 Streptomyces sp. NPDC002467
CCGCCACGCCATGGCGACCGACCTCGGTTTGCCGACCGCCCACCTGCGGGTGTTACTGACTGGGTCGGCCCAGGACACGCGGGCCCGGGCTCGACCACTCGCTCGCACCGTGGCGCCCTCAGTACGGCCGACGGCCGACGGGCGAGCGATGGAGGTGGTGCATGGAGATGATCCACGTCCGGCCGGTGAGCCCGCCCGACCTCACCCCCGGTGCGCTGGAGCTGCTGACCGACAACCGTCTCGCAGCACGCGTCGCCGGCGGCAGTCGCCGCCCCCAGGGCCAGTCCCAGTCCCAGTCCCGTGGAGCCGAGCACGATCGCGGTTGCTGCGGCGAGCGGGCGTGGGGGGCGAATCTGCCGCAGATCGACGTTCAGCCGGGTCTGGTTCCACACCGCCTCGGCACCGCGAGCATCGCCGGGCAACGCCACTACCGCTCCGTGACCCGCGTCACATGCGACTTCTGTCAGGAATCGGGGAGCTGTTCCGCTCAAGTCACCGAGACCAAGCGGAACGACCGACAGGAGCAGCACATG
Organism: Streptomyces sp. NPDC002467; assembly: GCF_042889825.1. Lineage (NCBI taxonomy): Bacteria > Bacillati > Actinomycetota > Actinomycetes > Kitasatosporales > Streptomycetaceae > Streptomyces > Streptomyces sp. NPDC002467. Next base: position 534 of record NZ_JBIARJ010000016.1, read on the forward strand.
AAGCACCGCATCGTCGTCCTCGGAGCCGGCTACGCCGGGGCCTACGCAGCCGGGACCCTGGCCCGCCGGCTGTCCCCGGCGGACACCGAGATCACCCAACGACGCCGAAGACGCCGTGCAGGACACGTTCCTGCACTGGCAAGCCGCCGACCGGCAGCAGATCAAGGTGCCGGAGGCATGGCTGACCAAGGTCGCGACCAACCTGTGTCTCGACCGGCTCCGCTCGGCACAGGCCCGCCGCGAACGCACCGCCGGCGCCTGGCTGCCCGAACCACTGCTCGACGGCGACCCGATGCTCGGCCCGGCCGACACCTTCGAACAGCGCGAATCGGTCTCCCTGGCCGTGCTCACCCTCATGGAACGCCTCTCACCCCACGAGCGGGCCGTCTACGTCCTGCGCGAAGCGTTCGCCTACGGCCACGCCGAAATCGCCGAGATCCTCGACATCACCGAGTCCGCAAGCCAGCAACACCTCCACCGCGCCCGACAGCGCATCACCGCCGCGCGCCGCGGCGGAAGCGAAGTCGACCCGGCGTCCGCCCGCGGGATCGTCGAGGAATTCCTCGCCGCCGCTGCCTCGGGCCGCACCGAACGACTCGTGGCCCTGCTCACCGGCGACGCGACCGCGATCTCCGACGGCGCCGGCGGTAAGGCCAAGACGCTGCTGCGGTACGACAGCCCGCAGCGCATCGCCGCGATCGTACGGGCCGGCCTCACACCCACACCCGCGAAACGACGACTCGCCGGCGGCACACCGGCCCTCCACCACGCGGTCGTCAACGGCGCTCCCGCACTCCTCTTCGTAGTCGGCGACCGCATCGCCGGCTCCGTGACCTTCGACATCACAGGCGGCAGGATCGCAACCGTGCGCGGCATCGCCGCCCCCGCCCGCCTCGCCCGCCTCACCGAAGCCTGGCGGCAGCACGAACCGGACACGCCGCTCATCTCCGAGTGGTGACCAGAGCCGACGCGGCCGGTCATGACGCCCGTGGTTCGCAGGTGACGGCACCGAGCTGAGTTCCCCCCCCCCTTCGGCCAGAGGTTCAGCGTGGGCAGGCCGGACGGCCTTCCCAGGGGAGGCCTTGGGCCGGCGCGGGAAGGCCGGGCGGCAGTCCGAGGAGTGCCGTGGCAGCATCCGTCGTGAAGCGGTGCCACCGAAGGGCATCGGGGATCATGCTGTGGCCGCCTCTGGGCATCGCGACGCCTGATACGAGGGCCCCGGCGTGCTGGGCGCGGGTGAGGAAGGCCCAGGTGTCCGCCGCGCGGGTGACCCGGTCGGCCTCGTCGTGGAGCGCGACGACGGTGCGGCCCAGCAGGTGGGTCGTGGGTTCGTCGGGCGGGCACCAGGGGGCGAGGGCGACCACTCCGGTGACCTGCGGGTCCGCCGCGGCACGGAGCGCGGCTCTGCCGCCGAGGGAGTGGCCCACCAGCACGACGGGCACGGGGCCGGTGAGCGCGCGCAGTTCGTCCAGGGCCCGGTGTGCGTCGGCGACGGGGTGGGCGTGGTGGCCGTTCCAGCCCCGGTGGCGGTAGCGGACGTGGGCGACCAGCACGCCCTCGGCCGCGGTCGCTCGAGCGATGTGGGCGGCGAAGGGCCGCATGCGCAGGCCGGGGAGGTTCAGGCGGGGCGGTGGCTCCGGGGCGTCCGCGCGTCCGCCGTGCAGGACCAGGACGGCGGCCTTCGCCCCGTGCGGGGGCCGCCCGCTGGTGATGGGTACGAGGGCACGGCCGACCGTCTCTCCCCCGTCGCCCGATGTCGCGTTCATTCACGGCCTCCGTTGTGCGGCGGAGTGTCGGCGGGGTGGCAGCGGCAGGAAGCCGCTGGTGCGCGCGGCGTATTCGGCGTAGCCGGGGCGGTCTGCCATGTGCTTCTCCAGGAGGCGCTTGCCGCTGCCAACGGTGAGCAGCAGGGTCATGACGACCGGGGAGACCAGGACGGCAAGGGCCGGTTGCCAGGCGGTGCAGGCGAGCAGGTACAGGCCCCACCAGACCAGCATGTCCCCGAAGTAGTTGGGGTGCCGGGTCCAGGCCCACAGGCCCCGGTCCATGATGCGGCCCCGGTGGGCGGGATCCTCCTTGAAGCGTGCGAGCTGGTGGTCGCCGACGGCCTCGAAGGCGAGTCCGAGCGCCCACACCGCGATCCCGCAGAAGGCGAGCGGGCCCACTGGTTCGGAGCTGTAGGAGGCAGCCTGGACCGGCAGGGAGATCAGCCAGACCAGGGCCGCCTGCCCGAGGTAGACGGTGCGCAGCGCGTACACGGTCCGGTTGCCGGGGGCCTTGTCGAGGAGGGCGGTGTAGCGCGGGTCCTCGCCGTGGCCGCGGGAGCGTCGTGCGATGTGTGCCGAGAGGCGCAGCCCCCACAGGATCGTCGCCGCGGCGGCCAGCAGGCGGCGACCGTCGTCCCCGTGTCCGGTGGAGAGCAGCCAGGTGACGGCGGCGACGGCGCTGAAGGCGATGCCCCACGCGATGTCGACGATGCGGTGCAGGCCGCGGCGCACGGCGATGGCGAAGGTGGTGAGCAGCACCGACCCCGCCGTGGCCGCGGTGACGGCGAGGTTGGTGGCGAGGGCGCCCCAGTCGGTGCCGTTCACGACGGGCTCGCCGGGGAGTACCAGGCGGCGGGGGTGGGCGGCATGGCCGATGTGCCCTCGCGGGTGGGACGCACGGCGAGGATCTGGTCCACGCCCATGCGGCGTTCGGCGAAGGCCAGGGAGGCTCCGGCCAGGTAGAGGCGCCATACCCGTCCGGTGGTCTCCCCGACGAGGTCCTCGACATCGTTCCAGCGGCTTTCGAGGGTGGCGCGCCAGGCGTCGATGGTGGCCGCGTAGTGCTCGCGGAGGGACTCGGTGGAGCGGACTTCCAGACCGGCGGATTCGAGGAGGTCCACGGTCCGGCCGAGGGGGCGCATGTGCATGTCGGGGGCGATGTAGCTCTCGATGAAGGCGCCTCCTCCGGGCGCGTGCGCGCCGCGGGACATCTGCTGGATCAGCAGCCTGCCCTCGGGACGCAGCGCGTCGTGGAGCTTCGCGGCGAAGGCGGGGTATTCGGCGTCGCCGACGTGTTCGCCCATCTCGACGGCGGCGGCCGCGTCGTAGCCGCCGCCGTCGATGTGCCGCCAGTGCAGCAGTCGGACGTCCACCAGGTCGTCCACGCCCTCGCGTACGGCGCGCTCGGCGACGAAGTCCCGCTGGGCGCGGGAGAGGGTGACGGCGGTGACGCGCACCTTGTGTTCCCGGGCGGCGTGCACGGTCAGGGAGCCCCAGCCGCAGCCGACGTCGAGCAGCCGGTCGCCGGCCCGCAGACCGAGTTTGCGGCAGATCAGTTCGAGCTTGTCGCGCTGGGCGTCGGCCAGCGCGTAGGCGGGGTCGTCGGGCCTGGTCCAGTAGGCGCAGGAGTACGCCATGGACTCGTCGAGGAGGAGGGCGTAGAAGTCATTGGACAGGTCGTAGTGGTGGCTGATCGCCGCGCGGTCGCGGGAGGCACTGTGCAGGGTGCCTGTCAGGCGCGCCCTCCCGTCGGGGCGCCGGGGAGGCGGGCCGGCCGCGCCGAGCCGGACGGCGAGGGCGGCGGCCGCGGCCAGCGCGGCCGGGCGAGGGCGCTCCCAGGGCCGGTCGCGAATGGCCCGGCCGGCGTGTGACAGGGCGTCGGCGAGGTCGCCGTCGATGTCGAGGTCTCCGGTGACGTAGGCCTCGGCGAGGCCGAGTTCGCCCGGCTGCCAGAGTAGGCGGCGCAGGGCGTCGGGTGAGCGGAGCATCACGAGGGGGGCGTCGGACGGGCCGGCCCGGCTGCCGTCCCAGGCCCGTAGGCGCACCGGCAGCGGGCCCGGCAGGAGGTGGCCCAGCAGTTCTGCGAGTCGGTCGGCGGCGGGCCTCATGGGCGGGTCCCTTCGGTGAGGAGGAGCTGGCGCACGTCGAGGTAGTGGGAGCGGAACCCGGCCTCGGAGTAGGCGAGGTAGAACTCCCACATGCGCTGGAAGACGGTGTCGAAGCCGAGGTCGGTGACGAGGTCGCGGCGGGCGGTGAACCGCTCGCGCCACAGGCGCAGGGTCTCGGCGTAGTGCTCGCCGTAGCCGTGGTCGGCGACGGTGGCCAGCCCGGCGGCGGCGGAGTGCTCGGCGATGGCCCTGCGGGAGGGGATCAGGCCTCCGGGGAAGACGTACTTGCTGATCCAGGTGTGGGTGGCGGCGGTGTGCCGCATCTGCTGGTGGCCCATGGTGATGGTCTGAAGGGCGATCCTGCCACCGGGGGCGAGCGCGCGGCGCAGCGCCGCGAAGTAGGAGGGCCAGTACTCCGCGCCGACGGCCTCGATCATCTCGACGCTGATCACCGCGTCGTAGCAGCCCTCGGCGTCGCGGTAATCGCGCAGCTGGACCTCCACCCGACCGGTGAATCCGGCGGCGGCGATGCGCTCGCGCGCAAGGGCTGCCTGCTCGGCGGAGAGGGTCAGGGTGGTGACCCGGGCGCCGCGTGCGGCGGCCCGCAGGGCGAGTTCGCCCCAGCCGGTGCCGATCTCCAGCAGCCGGGTGCCCTCCCCGACCCCGGCGAGGTCCAGAAGCCTGTCGATCTTGCGGTGTTGGGCGGGTTCCAGTGCCTCGAACCGGGCCGGGAAGTCGGTGAACACGGCGGCGGAGTAGGTGAGGGTGGGGTCGAGGAACGCCGAGAACAGGTCGTTGGACAGGTCGTAGTGGCGCTGGACGTTGTCGCGGGCTCCGGCACGGGTGTTGCGGTCACCGGCGGGGCGGGCGGCCACCCACAGTCCGCGGAGCCGGCGCAGTGGGGCGGGTACGAGCTCGTCGACGTGTGCGGCGAGGACGGTCAGTACGCCGGCCAGGTCGTCGCTGTCCCATTCGCCGGCCATGTAGGACTCGCCGAATCCGATCAGGCCGTGGCGGCCGATGCGCCGGTGGAAGGCTTCCGGGTCGTGCAGGGTCAACTGCGGTCCGGTCGTCCCGCCCGGAGCCGTCAGTGCCAGCCGTTCCAGGGCGCCGCCGACCAGGTGTCTTGCCACGGCGGTCCGGACCGGCCCCGCAGACGGCAGGCGGGCCACGTCCGGCCAGCGGGCGGGCTCGACATCGGGGCGTCGGACGCCGTGCGGGGCGAGTACCCGCCGCGACGGGGGTTGGGGCTGCGGGGGGATTCCGAGGGCGCGGCAGTGGGAGGTGGTGGCGGGCTGGGTCACGGCAGCATGCCTTCCTGCGGGGTGGGGCGGGGACGGGGGTGTACGGGCAGACCGCGCAGCAGCAGGTGGACGCCGTGCCGGTGGATGCCGGCCCAGACAGCGACGGTCGACCACGGCCTGCGGGCCGCGGCGGACAACAGGGCGGGCACGGTGGCGGGCCGGCGGCGGCCGCGGACCACGGCGGTGAAGGCCCGGCCGTCCTCGTTCTCGAGGTGGATGGTGAGCGCCAGCCGGTCACCGGGGAGCGGCAGCCTCATCCGGTAGTGGCCTTCGACGGCGAAGAAGGGCGAGACGTAGAACTCCTTGTCCACTTCCGCCTCGTCGGCGCCGTCCGTCCGCAGGAGGTAGCAGTGGCGCTGCCCGTAGGTGTTGTGGACCTCGGCCACGACGCACACCAGGGTGCCGGAGCGGTCGTGGCACCAGTACAGGCTGAGCGGGTTGAAGACGAACCCGAGCACGCGGGCGTGCGCCAGCATGGTCACGTTCCCGCCGTCCAGGTCGATGCCGTGGCCGGCGAGGAAGGTGTCGAGTCCGGCGCGGATGGAGGGCGCGCCGCCGCCGAAGTGGTCGCGGGCGTCGAACCGGGCGAGCGGACGCACCGGCCGGGGCAGTACGGGCAGCCGGTCGAGGTCCACGCACCACAGGTAGGTGCGGTGCCGGAAGGAGTGGTGCAGCGCTCTGGTGCGGGTATGCGTGATCACGCACTCGTAGAGCGCCGCGGCGGGCGCGTTGCGTGCGGCGGGTCCTTCGGTCCCGGTCACCAGCGCACCCCCAGGGACCGGGCGGCCTCCGCGCCGGAGCGGCAGCCGTCCTCGTGGAACCCCCAGCCGTGCCAGGCCCCGGCGTAGGCGGTCACGCCCGTGTTGAGGCGGGGCAGCTCCCGCTGCGCCGCGACCGATGCGGGGGTGTACACCGGGTGCTCGTAGGTCATCCGCTCCACCACACGGTCCGCGGCGATGCCGTCCTCCCCGCCGAGGGTGACGACGTAGTCGGCGCCCTCGGGCAGGTGCTGGAGGCGCCGCATGTCGTAGCTGACGCGGACGGGCTCCGCCGAGGGGTCGCAGCCGGTCATGCGGTAGTTCCAGGAGGCCCGGGCGTGGGGCGCGGACGGCAGGATCCGGGTGTCGGTGTGCAGCACGGTGGGGTTGCGCGAGTACGTGAAGGCGCCCAGGAGCCGCCGCTCGTCCTCGGTGGGGTCCGCGAGCAGACGCAGCGCCTGGTCCGGGTGCGTGGCGATCACCACGGCGTCGTGGGTGTCCGTGCCGTCCCCGGTCGTGACACGTACGCCCCTGTCGGTGCGCCGGACGGCGTGGACCGGGCTGGAGGTGTGGACCCGCTGCACGTGCTTGGCCGCGGCGGCGACGTACGCGGCCGAACCGCCGGTGACGGTCTTCCACTGCGGGGAGCCCGTCACGGACAGCAGGCCGTGGTGGTCGAGGAAGGCGAAGAGGTAGGCGGCCGGATAGGACAAGGCGGTGCGCGCCGGACAGGACCAGACCGCCGCCACAAGAGGCAGAGCGAAGTGGCTGACGAAGTACGAGGAGAACCCGCCCTCGCGCAAGAAGTCCCCGAAGGTGATGCCCGGGTTCGCCCCACGGGCCAGGAGCCGCCGGGCGCCCCGGTGGAAGACCGGGACCTCGGCCAGAAGCCGCAGGTAGCGCCCCCGCAGCGCGGCCCTGGAGGCGAACAGGCCCGCCGGACCGCGGGCGCCCGCGTATTCCAGGCCGCAGCCGTCGCACCGCACCGACATGCTCATCTCGGCGTCCTGCGTGCCGACTCCGAGTTCCCGGAACAGCCGCAGCAGGGTGGGGTAGGTGCGCTCGTTGTGCACGATGAAGCCCGAGTCCACAGCGATGGCACGGCCGCCGGGGCCCGCCGTCTCATGTGTGTGGGCGTGACCGCCGAGCCGGTCGTCCGCCTCGTACAGCGTGACCCGACACGAGGTCGCGAGCACGTAGGCGGCGGTCAGGCCCGCCACCCCCGCGCCTACGACGGCCACATTGCGCTGTTCCACCCGGCCACTCCCGCCACTCGACACGCTGCTCGGCTGCTGCGTTTCACCCGTACTTCGCAGCGGCCGGGCGGCCGGATTGGAGAGAATGTGTGGCGGCGGGCGCGGGCCGGGGCGGTGCCTGCCGGTTCAGCCGGTCAGGCGGGCGAGCTGCACCTTCAAGGTCCCGGCGGGCGGGTAGGTGGCGCCGACCGCGGTGACGTGCTTCCAGTGCAGGCGGCCGGTGCTGTCGACGATGAAGACGGAACGGCGCAGCCCGATCAGGGGTGCGGTGATCCCGAAGGACTTGGCGACCGTACGCCCCGGATCGGACAGCAGCGGCATGCGCAGGCCCCTGTCCCGGGCGAACTTCTCGTGACTGTCCACTCCCTGGGGGCTGATGCCCCAGACGGTGGCCCCGGCGGACTGGAGCCCGGCCAGGCCGTCGGAGTAGGAGCAGAGCTGTGCGGTGCACACCGGGGTGTCGTCGCCGGGGTAGAAGGCGAGGACGAGCGGTTTGCCGCGCTGCTCGGACAGGGTGTAGTCGGCTCGGTGGAAGGTTTCTCCGTCCAGGTGCCCGCCGCTCAGGCGGAAGTCTCCGACGGTGTCCCCGATCTTCGGGGTGTTGGCCATGAGGGACCTCGATTGCTGTCGGGTGACGCGCGGCGCCTGTCCGGCGGGGCCTGCGGGTCAGGTGGGAAGGGTCATCAGGAGCAGGGGGGCGGTGGTGGGCTGGGGCGATCCTCCGGCGGGTTCGAGGGTGAGGCCGACCGCGCCCGCGTCAGCCGGGTTCCCGCTGAGGACGACCGTACCGTCGTGGTCGATGAATCCGGCCGGGCGCATGGTGTCCCCGTGGGCGAGCCACAGTTGATAGGTCTTGCCGGCTCCGGGTGCGGGAAGGTTGCCGGCGGTGAACACGGCCTTGTTCTGGCGGTCGGATGCGACGACGGTGGTCAGGGCCCCGTTGGCGGCCCGTCCGTGGACGGTGCGGGCATCGGGCGCGGCCAGAACGCTGCTGACCTCGTCCAGCCGCTGCTGCGCCTGGCGGGCCTGCTGCCTGACGTCCTCGCCGTTCTGCGCCTGCCACAGCGCGACACCGCCGAGGGCGGCGGCGGCCACACTGGCCGCCAGCGCCAGTGGCAGGGCCCGGCTGCGCAGCATGCCGCCGACGGCGGGTGCGGAGGCAGTGGAGGGGACGCGCGGGGACAGCTGGCGTACGCCGTCGATGGCGGCCATGACCTGCGGCTTGATCGCCGCGGGCGGTGGTTGGGAGGCCGCTGCTGCCAGGCGTGCGGCGGTCGCCCCGAACTCCGCGGCTTCCTGCCGGCACGCCTCGCACGCCTCCAGGTGGGATTCGAAGTCCGCGCGTTCGCCGGTGTCGAGGGCGCCGAGGGCGTAGGCGGCGGCAAGGGTGTGGGCGTCGGACGTGTGGTGGTTCATGTGGTCACCCCCATGCAGTCGCGGAGCCGGATGAGCCCGTCGCGCATGCGTGTCTTGATGGTGGGAAGCGGAGTGCGCAGGGCTTCGGCGACTTCACGGTAGGTGAGCCCCCGGTAGTAGGCCAGGGTCACAGCCTGGCGCTGGAGTTCGGTCAGGCCGCGCAGGCAGCGCCGTACCTGCTCGCTCTCCAGGCGGGTCTCGACCTGCTCGGCGACCTCGTCGAAGGCGGTGGTGTGCTCGCGGGCGGCCTGGGCCTGTTCGCGGTCGGTTGCGGCCTGGGCGGATCGGACCCGGTCCACGGCCCGCCGGTGGGCGATCGTCGCCGCCCAGGTGGTGACGCTGCCCGCTTCGGGCCGGTAGCGGGCGGCCTGCCGCCACAGGTCGATCATGACCTCCTGGGCGACCTCCTCGGACTGGGCCCGGTCGCGTACGACTTTGATCACGATCCCGAACACCAGGGGTGCGAGGGCGTCGTAGAGGACGGAGAAGGCCTGTTTGTCGCCGTGGGCGACGTCGCGCATGATCTCGACCAGATCGCCACGCCCCGCGGCAGGGCCGGCACCGAAGGGGATGGGTTGGTTCACCGGCGCTGCTCCGGCCGTGGAGAGAAGGCGGAGGGGCGGCCGGGTACGGCCGTCGGGGGGCGGGGTGTCCATCGCATGCCGGTCCTTGATTCTTGCGCTCAGACGGGCCGGACCGTCCCGAAGGCGTCCCGGCCACCGGAGCAGGTGGGCGTGTCAGCAGTTCTTCGTAGCGGACGGGTGTGCGGATGGGACGACATTTCGTCACCCGCAGCCCGGGCGGTTGCCCCGTTCGAGGGAACCGTGACGCGTCGGCCCAGCCGAAGGGCGAACGGCGGCGAAGGCACGGGTGAGGGAGCCGCGAGGCACTCAGCGGCTCGCTCGCGGGCCGAGCGGAACCTCCGCCCGGCGCAGCTACCCCCATGGGAGGTATTTCAGATGGTTCGTGTGCGACGAGGCATTGCGGTGGCTCTGGCAGCCGGTGCGGTCGTGGTGGGCGGCGCGTCGATGGCTGCGGCCGATGCCGGTGCGCAGGGTGTGGCCGCGTACTCACCCGGTGTGGCCTCGGGCAACCTGATCCAGGTACCCATCCACATCCCCGTCAACGCCTGCGGCAACACCGTGAGCATCATCGGGCTGCTGAACCCGTCCTTCGGCAACACCTGCGTCAGCGGCTGATCGCGCGCCACGAGAAGAGCTCCGTCCGCCTCCGACACGACGGGGTGGAGCGGACCGGCGATCCGCCCGGCATCGGGCACGAGGCGGCCGTGAGGACGTCTCGTGCCCGGTAGGAACCATGAGCCGGGCGGGTCGGCTGCGGGTGGCTGTCGGCACAGCCACCCGCAGCACCTTCTGACCGGCGCCCCCGCTACCAGGTGAGGACGGCAATGACCTGCTTGCCGCGGTCAAGGACTAATCGTTCTTGGGAATCTCGGGAGCCGGTAGGTTGTCTCATCGAAGCCGGTTCGGAGAGAGGCTGCTGGGGTGCTCACGCTGACCGAGATTGCCGAGGACCCCCTTCGCCTGACGAGCCGTCTGAAACCTCATGGCGGTTCGGATGTCATCCTCCGCCCCCTGACGCACGCCGACACGGGGCAATTGGCCGAGTTCCTCGATGCCCTGTCCTCCGAGTCGAGGCGCTTCAGTACATTCGGCGGGTACGACCTCGCGACCGCCCGGGAGCTGTGTGACGCGATCGCGCGCTACGACAAGCTCAGGCTGGTGCTCGAGGACGTGCCGTCCGGCAGGATCGTCGGCCTTCTCGAATTCAGCCTCGCTCTGACTCCTGCGGACATCGCGCGCTACCAGGACGCGGGCATCCGCCTCACCGAGCCAACTGACTGCCGCTTCGGCCCCACTCTGGCTGACGACTACCAGGGCCGAGGCGTCGGGACGCTCGCCTTCCCGCTTGTCACGGAGGTCGCACGACTGCTTGGCAGGACAAGGATCATCCTGTGGGGCGGCGTCCGCGCCGACAACCCTCGCGCCATCCGCTACTACGAGAAGAACGGCTTCCAGCCGGTCGGCTTCTTCACCGAGGCGGACGGTTCCCAGTCACTCGACATGATGCTGGACCTGCACCCAGCACCGGATCCGGCAGGGCCCTCGACCCGACGCGGTCACCCGTAGCAGCTCCGGCCGACCTTCCGCCGTCTGGCCGGCGACGCGCAACAGTAGCCACCCAACGGACAGCTCGTTTACCGCGCGTCGGGCGCTTCACGCGGCCACCGCTTCGGGGCGCTCGACGAGCTGGCCGCGTTCGAAACGGGCTCCGGCGCGGACGAGCGGCACGAGGTGGGCGCCGTTGACCGCCCGCCAACGTGCCTGGGCCGACTCGACGAGCTTGAACACCATCGCCAGGCCGGCGGCGCGGGAGCCGGGGCCCTTGGTGACCTTGGTGACCTTGGTGACCTTGGTACGGAGCCGGACGGTGGCGAAGGTCGACTCGATCGGGTTGGTGGTCCGCAGGTGGATCCAGTGCTCGGCCGGGTAGTTGTACTCGTCCCCAGCCCCTCCGCCCTCGTCGTCCTCCTCGGAGCCGTCGCCCTCGGCCGCACCTCCTTCGGCATCCTCCTCGTCCTCGCCTACGGCCTGGGCATGGCCGCCACTCTGACCCTCGCCGGACTGCTCCTCCTGCACGTCAAACACCGCCTCACGGCAGCCTCCGAAGGTTCCATCGCCCGACGGTTGATGCACTTCGCTTCACGCATCGGCCCCCTGGCGACCTCCGCCCTCGTCGTCCTGGTCGGAATCGGGCTGACGGTGAGGGCCCTCACCACCTGACCAGCGGCCGTCCTGCGGTCGGGTGTTCCACGAGTGACCACCTATGAGACACGGGCGCCTGGCCGTGGTGGGCGTCGGGTCACCACTGGCCCGGACCCGAGGCGGCCCGTGTGCGCATCGGCGCGAGAGGCCCTGACCGTCGCACTGGCCTGACAGCAGGGGCCGGCGACCACAGGCCCAACCCGGTTTCACCCGTTTGGCCCGACTGAATCCCGGTCTGCTTCGGAAGGACCGGATCATGAGTTGCTTCCATCGGTGCCGTGCTTGTGGGAGCTGCGGGGACGAAGTGCTGCTTGAGACCGTCGAAGCTCACGGGCCGGCCGTCCAGCACCGCCGCACGTAACAGTCCCGCCAGCTGCTCGGCGTCGTGCTCGGTCACCGCCGTTGACGCGCGCGCACCTCACGGCCGCGACCGGAGGATCATCCCGGCATGCGTCTGAGGCAGACCCGTGCCCCACGGCAGGCATTCGTGTACGGGCTCACATCAGCCGAACCTCAGGCGGAACGGAGACCAGGAGACGTCAACGCGGCTTCGTACTCCTGACGGGCCGCTCGCAGGAGCTCCGCCCACGACTGGACGGTGGGCCGGCGTTTCAGCAGCGCTCGCCGCTCGCGTTCCGTCATGCCGCCCCACGCCGTGCTCGATCCGCTCGTCGAGAGCGTAGGCAAGGCACTCAGCACGCACCGGGCAGCCTGCACACACGCGTTGGAAAATCAGCCAGAAGTAGAAACGGATCGATCGCTGTGCCCGACGCGCCGCCCTGTACGGAACTCGGCGGCGCGTCACTCACATCAGGGAGGACGCGACTTGATCTGGCGTCATACGCCAGTGGTGCCGTCGATGCGTTCCCGGACCAGGTCGGCGTGGCCGTTGTGGCGGGCGTACTCCTCGATCATGTGGACGTAGATCCAGCGGAGGTTGACGTCCTGCCCCATGAAGCGGCCTGCATCGGTCAGAGCGCGGTCGGCGCAGAGCTCGCGGGCGCGGGCGATCTCCGCCTGCCAGGTGGCAAGGGCGTCGTGCAGTGTGGCGCCCTCGGCCAGTTCGAAGCCGCCGTCAGGGGCAGTCGGGTCGGCCTGCGGGTCGAAGATGGGCGGTGCCTGTTCTCCGGCGAACACTCGGCGGAACCAGTTCCGCTCCACCTCTGCCATGTGCTGGACGAGGCCGGTCAATGTGAAGTCGGACGGTGGCACGGACGCGACGGCGGCCTGCCCGTCGTCCAAGCCCTCGCACTTCATGGCGAGGGTGGCGCGGTGGAAGTCAAGCCAGCTTTCGAGCGTGGTGCGCTCGTCGGCGTTCAGGGGCGGCGAAGGGCGTTCGATGGCGCTCATCGGTCGATTATCGCCGGCGGCCGAAGCCGTGGACGGGCAGAGCCTCCGACAAGGCGAACGTCGACCCCAACGCCAAGGTGGCCGTCCTCGGCAAGAACGGCCCCGAGGCCCGCCCGGCGACCAACACCGACAAGACCCTGTCCGGTATCGGCCACGTCAAGCAGTGCGCGGACCCGGAGCAGAAGCACTCCTACGACGTGGTCGTGGGCCCGGGCAGCAAGATCACCGAAATGACCGGGCTCTCCGGCTCCGACGCACACCACCGAGCCCTCCTCAGCGCATCACGCGCGGCAGCCGCAGGCTGAGGAGGACCGTCAGCGCGATCAGGCCCAACTGGACCAACAGAGTTACGGCAAAGGCGTCGCGCATCCCCATCAACGGGTTCAGCGCGAGGAAGAGGCTGCCCAGGGTCGCCACACCCAGGGCGAGCGCCGACTGCTGGGTGGTGACCACGACTCCGCTGCCCACCCCGGCCCGGTCGGCCGGGACGTCCGAGAGCATCAGGCGCATCAGGACCGGCAGTTGGAGCCCCTGCCCGAGGCCCGCGACAGCGACGCCGGGAGCGAGGGCGGCGAGCCCGAGTTCCGGCCAGTCGCGCATGACCGCCAGCAGGAGCAGGAGGATGCCCACGGCCTGCAGGACGCCGCCCACGGTGACGACCCGGGTGCCGAACCGGCCGACCAGTCGCGGTCCGGCAAGTGAGGCCGCGAAGAAGGCCGTAGCCATCGGCACCAGGGCGAGGCCCGCGGCCACCGGCCCCATGCTCAGGCCCTGCTGGAGCGCCACCGCGACCACGAACATGAAGCCGCTGAAGCCGATCGAGAACGGCGCGACCATCACCAGGCCGCGCCGCAGCGACTCCAGGCGCAGCAGGCTCGGCGGCACCAGCGGGGTACGGCCGGCGCGGTCGGCACGGCGCTCGACCCGCCAGAAGGCCGTGGCCGCACATGGGAATACCCCGAGCGACACCCACGTCCACAGCGGCCAGCCCGCCGCCCGACCCTCGGTCAGCGGCAGCAGCAGCGACACCAGCGACAGGGCCAGCAGCAGAGTCCCCCGTACGTCGACCGAGGCCGGGCGCTCCGAGCGGGTCTCGGGGACGGCGCGGACGGCCAGCACCAGCCCGAGGACCACCACCGGCACGTTCACCAGGAACACCGAACGCCACCCGGAGCCCGCCACGTCGGCGGCGACCAGCACCCCGCCCAGAATCTGCCCGGCGACCATGGACAGCCCGGCGGTCGCACCGTACAGGCTCATCGCCCGAGCGCGGCGCGGTCCCTGCGTGGTGGCCTGGATGGTGGCGAGCACCTGCGGCAGCATCAGGGCCGCCGCGGCCCCCTGGGCCACCCGCGCGCCGACCAGGGTCCAGGCGGTGGGGGCCAGCCCGCAGGCGAGCGACGTGACGCCGAAGGCGGCCATGCCGATCAGGAAGAGCCGGCGCCGTCCGGCCGTGTCGCCGAGGCGGCCGCCGAGGACGAGGATCACGGCGTAGGCGACGCCGTAGCCGCCGACGATCAGTTCGAGCACGGCGGGACCGGCGGCGAGATCACCGTCGATGGTGGGCAGTGCGACATTGACGATGAAGAAGTCGATCAGCGGGAGTGCCGCGCCCAGCAGCACGGTGAACAGTCCGAGTGGACCCAGTACCGCTCCGTGACGGATGACGGGGACGGGGGCGGGGGCGGCGCCCGTAGGGGCCGGGGAGGACGACGGGGTACGTACGGTGGCTTCGCTCACGGAGGAGACGATCCTCCCGCGCTCAGCCTGGTACCAGAGTCTCCTTATCCTGGTACCAGCAGTACCTGGCAACCGGCTGAGCGGTGCGGCACCCTGGAACCATGACCACTGTGGCCCCGGAGAGCGACGTACGACGGCACGAGCTGGCCGACTTCCTGCGCAGCCGGCGTGAGCGCATCACTCCCGAGCAGGTCGGGCTCGTACGCGGCCGCCGCCGGCGCACCCCCGGGCTGCGCCGTGAGGAGGTCGCGCAGCTCTCCGCTGTCGGTGTCACCTGGTACACCTGGCTGGAGCAGGCCCGCGAGATCCAGGTGTCCCCGCAGGTGCTGGACGCCTTGGCCCGCGCCCTGCTGCTGGACGCCAGCGAGCGCGCCCATCTGTTCGCGCTGGCCGGCGGCCTCGACCCGGCGCCGCACACCCTCTGCGCGACCGTGACCCCGGCCGTGCGGGCGATGCTCGACCAACTGGACCCGATTCCGGCCAGCGTGCAGAACAGCCGGTACGACATCCTCGCCTACAACACGACGTTCGGGCGCCTGCTGAACGACCTGGACCGCCTGCCGCCCGAGGACCGCAACGCCCTGTGGCTGGCGTTCACCGACGCGGACTGGCAGGCGGCCGTCGTCGACCTGCCCGAGGCGCAGCGGACGATGGCGGCCAAGTTCCGTGCCTCGATGGCCGAGCACCTGGCCGAGCCCGCCTGGAAGGCGCTGGTGGCCCGGCTGGAATCGGCGTCGCCCGAGTTCCGGGAGGTGTGGGCGCGGCACGAGGTGGTCGGCCAAGGCGGGAAGACGAAGTACATCCGCAACGCCCACGTCGGCCTGCTGTACCTGGAGCACGTCAACCTGTGGCTGGGACCGGCGGCGGGCCCGCGTCTGGTGACCTACGTCCCGGTGGACGAGGAGACCCGCGGCCGCCTCGTACAGCTCCACGCCCTGTCGCCCGCCGCGGTGTGACCGCAGCACCGGGGCGCAATTGCGTGGCGGCGCCCGGCGCCGCCGCCTGACGTGTGACTCGTCCAGGCGCGAAGGCGAAACCTACTTCCACTGCGTGCGGCGGCCGCGGGTTCGAGTCCCGTCGCCGACTTTGATCTCGGGCACTCCACACGTCACGCCTCCCCCTGTTGTCTTCGGCTCGGCGCCGGCCCTGCGCGCCGAGGACGCGGACCTGGTGCGGTTCGGCACGAGCGGCAAGGCGGTCGCGTACGAGAGGGGCGAGTCGGTACTGAAGGTGCTGGAGCGCGCTTCGTGACCTCGGCGGCACCAACACCACCGAGGCCGTGCGGCAGCACTGGAAGGACCACGACCGGTCCTGATCGTCACCGACGAGCAGGCCACCCACCACCACGGCGGTGACCCGACGGCCCCGGTCGCGGACACCGTCCCGGTGTACACGTGGAACCTGGCCGGCTACCGGGTGGGCCACGCGCCCTCCGGTACCGCGAACCGGCACACGTTCGGCGGGCTCACCGACGCGGCCTTCCGCATGGTGTCCCTGATCGAGGGCGGCCAGGACGCCGACTGGCCGTGGGCGGCGGCCACCTGACCTGGTGGTCCCGCAGCCAGTACCCGGGGGAATCCGGGTACTGGACCGCACCCTGCCACACGTCCGTTCCGGTAGCCGTGAGATTCTCGCTCCCCTACACGTAGCCACGGACACGCACCGTCAGGCAGGAGCACGGCACATGACCACCGGACGGGTACTGGTCGCGGACGACGACGCGGCGATCCGCCGCTCGCTGGAGCGCGGGCTGCGGCTCAGCGGCTTCACCGTACTGCTCGCCGAGGACGGGCTCCGGGCGCTGGAGCAGCTCACCGGGTTGGGGGCGGACATGATGGTGCTGGACGTGTCCATGCCCGGCCTGAGCGGTATCGAGGTCTGCCGCACCCTGCGTGCCCGGGGCGACGAGACGCCCGTACTCATGCTCTCGGCGCTGGACGAGGTCGCCGACCGGATCGCCGGACTCCAGGCCGGCGCGGACGACTACCTGGTCAAACCCTTCGCGCTGGAGGAGCTGGCCCTGCGGATCCAGGCTCTGCTGCGCCGCCGTCCCACCGTGCCGCCGCCCCGTGACCAGCTGCGGGCCGGGCCGCTGGTGATCGACGAGGCCGTCCACCAGGTGTTCCACGGCGGTGTGGAGCTCCACTTGACCAGACGGGAGTTCGATCTGCTGGCGCAGCTGGTACGGAACACCGGGATCGTGCTCAGCCGGGATCAGCTGCTCGACCGCGTCTGGGGCTACGACTTCGACGTCCGTTCCGACGTCGTCGACACCTTCGTCAGCTACCTGCGGCGCAAGCTGGAGGACGGCGGCCGGCCCCGCATGATCCACACCGTCCGCGGTGTGGGCTTCGTCCTGCGCCTCCCGGAAGGAGGCGGCGGCAAGTGAAACTGTCCACCCGGATCGCGCTCTCGGTCACCGTGGTGGTGCCGTTGCTGGTGGTCGCCGCCGGACTGCTGCTGCTCGGGCTGGTCAACCGCGACCTGCGCCACCAGCAGGACAGTCGGCTGCACGAGCTGGCGACGGCCGTCCTGCCGGACGTCCGGACGCTGCTGAACGCCGAGCGCAACGGCCGGCCGAAGGTCGAGCAGAACCAGCAGCGCAAAGTGCTCGGTGACGCGCTGGACGCCGGCGTCCGGGTGGTCGCGGCGGACGGCACGCTGGTCCTGGCCGGCGGTCCGCAGCCGGCCGAACCCCCGACCGCCACCGCCCCGGGCGGCCCGGTGACCGTACGGGCCAAGGGCCACACCTGGCGGGTCCTGACCGTACGGGTGGAGGGCGCCTCGCCGGGGACGCTCTGGCTGTTCTCGCCGGCCTCGGCGTCCGACCCGCAGATCAGCGCCGTACGGCGCCGGATGCTGCTGGTGGCCCTGCTCGCCGCGCCGGTCTCCGGACTGCTCGCGTACGCTCTGGCCGACCGGGCGACGGCCTCCCTGCGCCGGCTCAGCCGCCGGGCCGCCGCGCTGGATCCGCGCGCGGGTGCGGCGGGCTTCACGGCCGAACGCTCGCGCATCACCGAGGTGGACGAACTCACCTCCTCCATCGGACAGCTGCTGGCCCGGTACGAGGAGCAGGCGGGGCGCACGGCGCAGGCGCTGGACACCGCCCGCTCGTTCTCCTCCGCGGCCTCGCACGAGTTGCGCACACCGCTGATGAGCATGCGGACCAACCTGGACGTCCTGTCCGCCCACCCCGACCTGTCCGCCGCCGAACGCGCCGAGGTGGTGCAGGACCTGCAGGACGACCACGCGCGGCTGCTGGAGCTGCTGACCGCGCTCCGGATGCTCGCCCAGGGCGACCTGGTGGAAGTGTCCGCGTTCGGCCCGCTCGACCTGGCGGAGCTGGTCGACTCGGCGGTCGCGGAGACCGGGCGCCGGCACCCCGAGGTGAGGGTGAGCACCGCGCTCCCCGCCGAACTGCGGATCTTCGGCTGGGATGCGGGTCTTCGGATCCTGCTCGCCAACCTGCTGGGCAACGCGGTGGCCCACGGGCACCTGCCCGGCGAGCCCGCCCGGATCTCCGTACGGCTGCGTGCGGAAGGCGGATCCGCGGTACTCACCGTGGACGACGCCGGGCCCGGTATCGCGCCCGCCGACCGGGAAGCGGTCTTCCGCCGCTTCCACCGCGGAGCCGACAGCCAGGGTTCGGGGCTCGGTCTGACGCTGGTCGCCCAGCAGGTGGCGCTGCACCGCGGCACGGTCGCCGCCGCGACACCGCCGGGCGGTACGGGCAGCAGGTTCGAGGTGCACCTGCCGCTGCTGGTCGCGGACGCGAGGGCCCCGCAGCTGCCGGTCCGGCGGGACTGGATCTCCCGGAACGGCTGACCGCCGATTCACAAAGAAGCCACAAAGACGCGCGCTACGTTCCTGCCCGGTTGGACCACCACGGGTCGAACCCTCGAACCCTCGAACGCTCGTGGCCTCGAAGGAGACATGAACATGCGCGCGAACCGTACGACAGTCGCCGCCATCGGCACGCTCGCCCTGGCGGGCGCCCTGCTCGCCGCCACCCCGGCGCTGGCGGTGACCGCCAAGCCCGCCCCGAAGGGCGACGGGGCGAAGGCGATCTGCAAGCGCCTGCCGGAGACGGAGAAGAAGGTCGCCAACTCGATCACCCGGCTGAACGGCGACGCCACCGTGCCCGGCTCGATCGCCCGTCTGGAGCAGCGGGTGGCCGACGCCAAGGCAGCCGGTCACACCGAGATCCACACCTACCTCAACAACCGGCTCACCTTCCGCAAGAGCCTGCTGCCCACGCTCCAGGGCCGCCAGAACGACCTGAAGTCCGTCAGCACCTGGTGCGCGACCCAGGGCGCCCCGGAGGCAAAGAAGTGATCAACCGCACCGCCACCGGCCTCGCGGTCCTGGCGGCGACGGCCGCCCTGCTCCTCACCGGCTGCGGAAAGAACGAAGCCGCCGCACCGGACAGCGCGACGCAGAGGCAGACGCAGGACATGCAGCAGAAGCTCGACAACGCCGACCAGGCCGCCGCCCAGGCGGACTCGGACGCCACGCAGAACAACTGACACACATCCCGCGGCCTGCCCCATCTCCTCCGGGGCGGGCCGCCGAGACTCGCCGGCCCATCAGCATGACCGCCGCCGCCCTCGCCCTCGCTGGGGGAACTGCCGTCATCACCGCCGACACGGCGAACGCCGCCAGCGGCTCCCAGGACCTCTGCACCACCTACCGCGACGGCTATGTCGCCTACAACGACAACCAGGCCTGGGGGTCCGCTTCTCGCCGTACGGGGGGCTCTGTGAGGTCCGCATCCGGCGTGCGCTCGGAGCGCCGAAGATCAACTTCTACGGCGGCTCCTGGGGCACCTCGCTGGGCTCCGGCGGCGCCCAGCTCTTCCCCGCGCACGTCCGGCGGATGGTGCTCGACAGAATCGTCGGCCCCACCATCAGTTGGTACGACCACAACACTGCAGGACATGGAACACCAGCGCCGCTTCGAGGGGGCGATTCACCCACTCCGTGCGGCTCCGGGATGCCATCATCCTCGGCACAGTCTTCGCCTTGCCTGGGTGTTGCAGTAGGTCAAGCGCCCATCCCGACGCCTGACCTTCTGCAACACCCTTCGGCCGTGGGGCTACACTGCGGCTTCGTCGACGAGGGTGCCGGCTGTGATGGCGCCTCGGAGGACGTGGGCGATTTCCTCGGGCTTGAGGTCGATGCGGTCGAACCCCTCCGCGGTCAGCGGGATCTCTTCCAGCGCGTATTCGCCGCGGCCCTCGACACTGAACTCGGGTCCGGTGCGGTCCTCGAAGGACCAGTTCGCGATGCGGGCGAGGTAGAACAGCTGACGCTCGTCATCGGACTCCATCGTGTGGAAGAGGCGGACGATGTCGGCCTTCCCCGCGATCTCCTCGTGGATCTCACGGTGGAGAGCGGCCTCACGGGACTCGTCGCTGGGTTCGACACCACCGCCGGGGAGTACCCAGTACTCGGGGATGTCGGGCTTGGTACGGCGGATGACCAGCATCGTGTCGTCAGCGGTGACGAGGACGGCGCGGACTCGTTCCTTCATTTCGGTCTGTCTCCTTGCTTGTTGACGGTCTCAGTGCAGCAGCCGGCCGCCGTCGACGTGGACGGATTGCCCAGTGATGAACGAGGCGGAGGGGCCCACGAGGAACGCCACCAGGGCCGCGACGTCTTCGGGCCGTCCACGGCGAGGGACGCACTGGCGCTTGATCTGGTCTTCCGGGCGGGCACGGTGCTGGGTGGGGATGGTGCGCCCGGGGTCGACTTGGATGGCGCCGGGCATCACCGTATTGACGCAGATCCCGTACGGGCCCGGTTCACAAGCCAGGGAGCGGGTCAGGCCCGGCAGCCCGGCCTTCGCGGTGCTGTACGCGACGAGGTTCGTACGGCCGGCGCGGGCGTTGACGCTGCGGATATTCACGATCTGGCCCCAGCGGCGTTCGATCATGCCGGGGGGCAGCGTGTGGCAGGTTCCGTCGGCGACCAGCGCGTTGCCACAGGAAGCTCGGAGGGCCAGACTTCGAAGGTTCGTCGTTCGGACTGCTGGTCCAGAAGTCCTGCATGGCGCGCGCCGAGTCTGCGGAGCGGCTGGCCAAGGCCCTGAACGGCCCGCTTCCCCACGGCGACGGCCGCGAGGACTGCCCAGTTGGCGAGCCAGCGTACGAGCAGCGTGGCCGGAGGGTGTGGTTGACCTACCCCTGCGGGACCCCGGGCTGGACACTCACTCACTCACCTCAATCCTTGCTCGACGGGGCAGGCGGGGCTTCGGCCAGGGCCACCCCAAAGGACGGGGATGGGTGAAGGTGTCATTGCACGGGCATCTTCGCAGGACGCCACGGAAGGAGCGGTATGCCGTACATCAGGTACAAGCCCTACGTACTGGTTGTCCACTTCAGCACCAGTGAGACCGACAGCATCGCCGATGGTACGAGCGTTCTCTCCCTGGCGGCCGGCGCCGTTCCGGACCCCATCGTCAGCAAGATCGTTGCTGGTATGGCCGGGGTTGTCACGCTGATGGCGCGGCGAGCGTCGAGGAAGGGAGGAGGCCTCGGCGTCGTGCAGCCCCTCATGCTCTTCTATCCGATGGGGATGGGAATGCCCTTCACTCACAGCTGGGACGGGGCGAGCGGTAGTACGCCATCGCTGGGCTCCGCTGCTGAGGCCTTTGACCGCTTACCGGGCCGATGGAAAGAGCTGCACTGGCCTCTTGCAGAGGGCCGTCCCAAGCCGTCGTAGCCGATCGCCGCGCACGTCGGGTCGGAGGCGTACATGGCGCTCGTCGCCGCACCCGGACACACACCACGTCGGCACCGGACGGTGCACGCGTGCCGCGCGCACCGGCTCCGAAGGGCCGGAGCCCGGTGTGCACCGGATCGACCGGACTGTTCGCCCTCTGCCCGGCGCTGTCCCCTGGCACGGCTTCCTCCCTGGGTAGACGTGCAAGACATGAGAAGGGTCATGCCCCGTGGGGCTCCCCCAAGCGGGCCCGGCAGCGCTCCCACAGCGGATCCGAGGGACCGGCGAAGGAGCAGTTGTACAACGAGGCGAAGACCGGTCAGCCTTCGAGCCCTGTCGAGTGTGTGCGGCGCCGACCGGTCTGGACTCCGGGGAGCCGCGCCGGCGGAGGCAGAACGACAGCACGACCATCGCCGCGACCGCGAGGAGTTCGGACTGCCAGTTCTGCAGGGTCCGGTTCCAGAAGTCGGGGGTGGCGGTGCGCGACGGCTTTGGGCGCCTTGGCCGCGGACCGGACCGGTCGCATCCCCGTCGATGATCCTGAGGGGCCTCATCCCCACACGGTGGAGACCGTCACAGACAACAAGCCGCGCGTTAAACGGCCTTGCGGCGGGGGCGGCCGGCCGCCGAAGGTGGGGGGATGCCGGGTCAGCGGAAGAGAAAACGTCAGCAGCGCCGAGAAGCCGACCGAAGAGCCGCCGACTTCGCCCCCGAAGCGGGCCACTGGGAGGTGCTCTTCTCGACCCAGGACGAGTCGGAATGGAGAGCGGAGCTCCGCCGGCTGCACGCCCTGCCCAGGAACGAACAGATCGACTGGTCGATGGCCCGCATCGACGTCATGTGCGGCCGCCTGATCCACCCGACTACGTACCGCCTGAGCCTGTTCACACAGCGCGCGCCTTGATGGTCGAACGGGAGTCGAGCCGGTGTTCTAAGACGTCGGGAACGCCGGAGCCCGGGTTGTGAGGGTGAGCGTGTTCCCTGCTCCGTCGGTGATCTGGGCTGTGGTGTCGCGCGGCGGATAGTCCGAGGCGAGGCCGATGAAGAAGCTGGTCTGTCCGCCGCCCGGGCCGCTGCCGGCCGGAACTCCGGGGGTGCCGAAGTCCATGGTCAGACGGTCCCCCTTCTGCGTGACGGAGACCGGCCGGACCGTTCCCAAGCCGCCTTGCGTGATGACGTAGACGTCCGATCCGCCCGTGCCGTCGAAGTTGAGACGGGCGATGGGCCCGAAGTCGAGGCTGAGCGTGCGGACGGCCGACGCCGGCAGAGGTCCCGAGACCTCCGTCATGCTGACGCGGTACTCGTACGGGTACTTTCCCGCACCGACCGTGCCGGCGACGCCGCGCGGAAACAGCCGCGACTGGAGAAAACCCGATCCTGTGGTACCGGCGAGCTGGATGGCCGGCGCGATGTCGTTCACCACGACCGTTCCGGAAGGGTCGAAGACGTAGTTGATGTCGGGTGCGCGGACCTCCACCACGCGCGGGACCCACTCGAACGGGCGGAGCGTGTGACGGATCGTGCGTTGGCACACGCCGCAGAAGGGGGTGAGGTTGCGCATCATGCAGTTGAACGCCGGCCGGTAGAGACCGCAGTGGTAGTAGCCCGCACCTTCGAAGGCGCCGACCGTGCCCGCCGATACGGGGCTGGCCTGCTGGTCGCACACCGCACAGTCGGCGTTCCTGGTCGTGGGCATCGCTGTTGCCGCCTGGACCAGGTCCCGCCATTTGTTCGTGGTGCGGCCGGCGTCGAGGGTGACGTTCGGCGCGGTGGGTTCGGTGCCGCCGTAGGAGGCGTGTCCGGTCTCGTCGCAGCCGGCGTAGTACTCGTACTCGTCGGCGAGTCCGAATGCGGAGTGTCCCAGTTCGTGCGCGGCGACCGTGACCCAGTTGGAGGTCGTCGAGGTCACGGCGATGGGGCCGCCCGAGCCCCCGTACTTGGCGCTGTTGACCACCACGATCCCCTGGTGCCAGGCCGGAACCTGGGCCGTGAGCACCCCTTGCACGATCGACGTGTTGGCCGTCAGCAGCCTGCCGAGTCCGCCCGAACAGTACGTGGCGTCGAAGTAGGTCTTCGGAGTGGCTCCCGTTCCGCCGCAGGCCGCGGGGTCGTCGGCGCCGCTGCCGGTGGAGGTGACGTCCACCCGGTGGATGTTGATCCGGCCCTGGATCGCGGGCTCGTTGAACGGTGGCATGGCGAGGAGTTGGCTGACGAAGAACTGCGCGTCCGTGTGCCACTGGGTCATCTCGCTGCTCTTGTAACCCTCTGAGAGCAGAACGAGGTTCCACCGTGAGGCCGTCGGGCCGCTGTCGTGGAGCAGCGTCGTCCCGACGACGGTGCCGTCGCCGGTTCCCATCAGGCTCCGCCTCCCTCGGTACCGTGTCCCAGCGGGTACCGGGCGACCGTCTGCGTGTGCACCTTGGTGCGCAGCAGCGCCACCTCCTTGGCTTCGGCCAATGCGGGCACCAGGACGAAGAAGCGTCCCTTGGGCTGGTTGATCGCCTTGTGCGTGAAGGGCCGGTCCGGGTCGGTGGATGCGACTTCCGCCTCTTGCTTGATCGGGTCGTCCAGCGGACGGCTGTGGATCCGCTCTCCGCGCGCGTTCAGTACGTCCACCCGGTAGCCGATCGATACGCCCGGCTCCTCGCCTGCGCCGGCCGGGGCCAAGCCGATCGACGGGCCCGCCCGTCCGTCGGGGCCTCCCGGGATCACGAGGTCGACCGGTTCGCTGGAGACCAGTTCGATGTGGTGGCCCTGGTACTCGAAGGTGAGCCGTATCGCACCGCTCATCGCGCGTGCCTCCTCGGATCCGGTTCGACGAACACGGCCGTCATCTCCACCGAACCACCATCGGATTCAGCCCGCCACACGGGGCGAACAGCCATGGGCCTGCGGCATGCCCGATCGCCCCTTACCGCACCGGCCTTTGTGGTCGGGCTCGGGCAAGCCAGTTGTCGTTTCGGTCATGGGCAGGGAACCGATGACCGCCCCCGCGGAAGCCGGGCGCGCACGCGTCCGCCCTCGGCATGAAACGACGGCGGCCGGCGGATGTCCGCCGGCCGCCGTCACGAGTCACGCGAGTGCGAGAAAGAGCTTCTCCAGTTCCTGCTCGGTCATGGGAGGTGCGCCTTCCTCGCTCTCGGCGAGGCACTGGCGCATCCCGCTCGCGACGATCTTGAAGCCCGCCCGGTCGAGGGCGCGGGAGACGGCGGCGAGCTGCGTGACGACGTCCTTGCAGTCGCGGCCGGCCTCGATCATGGCGATGACGCCCGCGAGCTGCCCTTGAGCGCGCCGCAGCCGGTTGAGGACCGCGGTCGCCGCCTCTTCTTCCACCTTCACCGGGTTCCTCCTTCTCAACCGACCGTCGACTCCGACCGTCGACTCAAGAATACCCCGCCGGGTATAACGCTACGGGTGGGCGGCCGATTCCCGGGAGCCTACCTGGGGCGCGTCCGTGGCGGGCCGTGGACGGCGCGCCCGCACTGCGCCCCAGGTCACGGCGGTCGCTGCCGCGAGGCCGATGCCGGTCCAAGTGAGCGGGTCGGCCCAGACGGCGTGGGGCAGTTGCCGGCCGAGGACGAAGACGCCCATGACGACCACGAACCAGCCGAACGCCTTGCGCAGGGTGTCCTGCGGGATGCGTCCCGCGAAGCGGCTGCCGATCAGGCCGCCGATGACGGCCGCGCCGGTCACCATCAAGGCGACGTTCCAGTCGATCGTCACACCAGAGAGGTGGCCGGCGAGCCCCGAGAAGGACTGCATCGCGATGACCAGCAGCGAGGTCCCGACGGCGACGCTCACGGGCAGTCCGCCGAGCAGGGCGAGGGCGGGAACGACGAGGAAGCCTCCGCCGGAGCCGACCAGGCCGGTGACCGCGCCGACGACGAGACCCTCGACGACCACGTGCTTGACGGGGAGTTCGGTGTGAGCGGGCTTGGCCGCCTTCGCCTTGCGGGACTTGCGGAGCATGGCGGCGGCGGTGGCGAGCGTCATCAGCGCGAACGCGACGAGCAGGACGGTGGCGGGGATGTGCTCGGCGAGGCGTCCGCCGCCGTAGGCGCCGACTATGCCGACCGCGCCGAAGGTCAGGCCGGTGCGCCGGCGCACCCGGCCCGCCCGGGCATGCGGGATCAGTCCGACCATGCTGGTGACGCCGACCACGAACAGGGAGGTGGCGATGGCCTCCTTGGTGTCCTGGCCGGCCAGGTAGACCAGGATCGGCACGGTCAGGATGGAACCGCCGCCCCCCAGGGTGCCCAGGCTGACGCCGATCAGTACGGACGCCACGAGGACGAGCGTCATCACGAGCGGTCCCGCAGGGAGGCGATGACGGTGCGGACGTCGGTGCGCGGGCCGCGGTTGTAGGGCAGCTTGGACAGCATCATGCCCATGGCGCAGGTGTTGGTGAGCGCGGCGAAGGTCAGCCCGGCGCCGATGACGGTACCGATCAGGTGCACACCGGGCACGAGCATGCCCACGACGCCGGTGACGAGCACGACCGATCCGGCGATCAGCCGGACCTGACGCTCCAGGTCCCACCTTGCCTCGCCCCGGTTGACGGGAGCACCGGCCGCCTCCCAGGCCGTCATGCCGCCGTCCAGGACGCGCAGGTGGGGCAGACCGGCCTCGGCGAGGGCCTGCTCGGCTTGGGCGGCGCGGGCACCGGAACGACAGACGAGGACCACGTCCTGGTCGAGGTGGGTCAGGAATTCGGCGCGGTGCTCGCGCAGGCTGTCCAGCGGGACGTTGTGGGAACCGGGAATGTGGACCGTCCGGAACTCGCCCGGCGTGCGCACGTCCAGCAGACGTGGTCCGCGTCCGTCCTCGATCAGCTGCCGCAGGGCGGCGGGGGCGAGGCCGGCGATACGGGATACGTCGGTCGTCATGAAAACTCCGTCGTGGTGAGATGATCCCGCACCCGAATACGGGGCGGGGTATGTCCGAGCTCGGGGGCGGGTGCCGCTGCCCGCGCGAGGGGGCCGTCAGGGCAGAGAGCCTCCCCACAGGCCACAGGGGCACTGGCCGCTCGTCGCGGCCGGGAAGGGCCGGCCCGTGGAGGGGGCGGCAGCCGGTCAGACGGTCGCCGGGGTGTCCAGTAGCACCCAGGCAGCGTGGCCGCCGAGGATGTCCGAGACGTCCGTGAAGCCGTGATGGCGCAGCAGGCTCGCGGCGATCGAAGAACGGTGGCCGCCGGCGCAGTGCAGGACCAGGGAGCGGTCGCGCGGGATCTCGTCCATGCGGCGGTACAGCTCGCCGAGCGCGATGTGCAGGGCACCCTCTATGAATCCGTTGTCACCGCGCTCGCCACAGTTGCGGACGTCGATGACGACCGGCGGGTTGTCGCCCGACAGCGCGGCACGGACCTGCGCGGCGGTCAGACGACTGGCCGGAGCGACCTCCTCGGCCGCCACGGTCAGGGCGTCGTCCGGGGAGCGCAGGTAGCCGGCCACACGGTCGAAGCCGATCCGGGCCAGGCGCGTGACGATCTCCTCCTCACGGTCTTCCGGGGCGACGACCAGCAGCTCCACGCCGGCAGGCAGGACGGTGCCGGCCTGCTCGGCGAAGCGACCGTCGGCCGGCACGTTCACCGAGCCGCGCAGATGTCCGGCGGCGAACGCCTGCGGGTCGCGGGCGTCGACGACCACGGCGCCGGAGGCGCGGAGGGCGGTGAAGTCCTCGACGCTCAGCGCCCTCGATGCGGTGGCCGGGTCGAACAGCGGGCGCTCGCTGCGGTTGAGGATCGCGTCGTGGACGAAGTAGTCGGGGGCAGCGGACTGGCCGGCGGTCACGATGGCCACGAAGTCGTCCTGCGACATGGGCGCACAGGCATAGTTGGTGGCGCGCTGAGCGCCGATGGTGGACTGCTTCTCGGTCGAGAGGTTCTTGCCGCAGGCGGATCCGGCGCCGTGGGCGGGGAAGACCCGCACCTCGTCCGGCAGGGCCATCAGCTTGTTCTGCACGCTGTCGTGGAGCATGGCACCGAGCTCGTCGGCGGAGAAGCCTATGGAGGCGAGCAGGTCGGGGCGGCCCACGTCGCCGATGAAGAGCGCGTCGCCGGTGAGCACGCCGTACGGCACGCGGTCCTCGCCGTGCTCGTGGACCAGCACACTGATCGACTCCGGGGTGTGACCGGGCGTCTCCATGATCTCCAGAGTGACGTCACCGAGACCGATGGTCGCGCCGTCGGCGAGCTTGCGGATGGGGTACTCGGTCTCGGCGCGGCGTCCGTAGCCGATCCAGGCACCCGTTTCAGCCGCCATCTCCAGGTGCCCGGCGACGAAGTCCGCGTGGAAGTGGGTGTTGATGACGCCGACCACGGTGAAGCCGCGGGCCTCGGCGTCGGCCAGGTACTCCGAGACGTCCCGGCGGGGGTCGACGACCACCGCCTTGCCGGTGGTCTCGTCGGCGATCATGTACGACGCCTGGGAGAGGCAGTCGAGGTAGTACTGGGCGAAGAACACGGAAACCTCCGTAAGCGATGAGCCGGATACCCAGGGGGGTATCCGGGAGGCCGAAAGGTGGCCCGCCCCCGGAGGGGCGGGCGAGCGAGTGGGCGGGGAAGGCCAGACCACCCCGGGGGCGGACCCGGTCACGACCGGGCGGCCGACGCCGACGCGGGCTCGGGTCCCGCCGGCGACGGAAAGGGCATCCGTCCCGGCGACGGCAAGGCGGTCCGCGGCCCACCGGCCGCGCCCCTCCAGATACCCCCCCGGGTATTACGGCTTCGACGGTAAGCGCCTCCCGTGAACGCTGTCAAATACCCCCCTGGGTATTCGAGGGTCGATGACTCACGGGAGCACGGAACAGAGCCGCCCTCACCCCGGCCACAGCTCCCGTATACCCCACTGGGTATACGGGAGGAGACCTGATCGGCTTCCGGGCCGGATGGATTCGGTCCACCGACATGGACGACGTCCACCGGCAGGCCGTAGCCGCCACGACCGGGCGAACCCGACGGCCGGCACGGCCGGGGGCGTGCGGAGCCCGGTCGCAGCGTCCCGGGCCCCCTGGCAGGGGCGCGCCCCGCCAGACGGCAGGCCTTCGGGCGATCGACCAGAAGAAGTCGAGCACACGGCACATGTGATCAGTGCGCGTGGTGCTTCGGGCAACTCATCAGGACATCGGTTGCTCGCGGTCAGGATCGCCGGCGCAGGACGTGAGGCGATCGGCGAGTGCGATGACGAGGTCGCGGAGTTCATCGGGGCGCTCGATGACGAACGGCCGGTCGAGTGAGGCGAGTACCGCGGGCAACCAGTCGAGCCGCTCCGCCCGCAGCTCGACGCGCAGCCAGCGCTCGGTCGCGCGGTCCTCGCCGGCCGCGGACTCGTACTCCTCCAGGCTCGCGACGCCGGCCGGAAGGCGGGCGCGGATCTGTTCGACCGTCCCGTGGATCCGCAACGTCACCTCGTGCCGGTACTCGGCCGTGGCGAACCCCGACAACACGCGCTCTGCCGGACCGGGACCCACTGGCGCTTCGAACGAGCCGGGCAGGGTCCGCGCGTCTGCGATGCGATCGAGCCGGAAGGTTCGGTCCTCGCCGATCCGGGCGTCCTTGCCCGTGACGTACCACCGGCCCCCATGGGTGACGATCCCGTACGCGTGCAGCGTGCGTTCGCTGCGCCGTCCGTCACGGTCCGTGTAGCGGATGGAGACCGGTCGGTGGTGGCGCACCGCATCGGCGATCGTGAGCAGGACCCCGGCGTCCGGGGTTTCGAACTCGCCGGGCTGATCCGTGAAGGCGAGGGCTTCCATGAGCGTGTCGAGCCGATGGGCGATGCGCTTGGGCAGCACCCGCCGGATCTTCGCCGACGCCGTCTCGCTCGCCGTGCGCTCCGCCGTCGTCAACCCCGCTCGGCGGCCCGCGACCAGGCCGAGCAGCACGGCCAGCGCCTCGTCGTCGCTGAGCATGAGCGGAGGCAAGCGGTACCCGGGAGCCAGCCGGTACCCGCCGTAGCGGCCGCGCACCGATTCCACGGGCACGTCGAGGTCGATCAGCTGGTCCACGTAGCGGCGCACGGTGCGCCCTTCGACGCCGAGCCGGTCGGCGAGTTCGGCCACCGTCCGGGTGCCGCCCGACTGCAGCAGCTCCAGGAGTGTCAGCACGCGGCCGGTCGGTCGAGACATGTTGGCAGCCTAGCGCGAATACAGGACCGATTCTGTCCGCTATTTCTCCTAGCCTGCGACGAGCACGCCTCCCGCACAGCCAAGGAGATTCCCATGGACTTCGTCTCGATCCGCATCATCACCGGCGACGTCGCACGCCTCGTCGACTTCTACGAGCGAGCGACAGGGGCGCGGGCGACGTGGGCCACCGAGGACTTCGCCGAACTTCGGAGCGCGGGCGCCACCCTCGCGATCGCCGGCACCCGCACCGTCCCGCTGTTCGCCCCGGGCTCCGCCCGGCCGGCGGACAACCACAGCGTGATCACCGAGTTCCTCGTCGACGACGTGGACCGCGTTCACCAGAACCTGACCGGCTTCGTCACCGACTTCGTCACCGAGCCCACCACCATGCCCTGGGGAAACCGGTCGTTGCTGTTCCGCGACCCCGACGGCAACCTCGTCAACTTCTTCACTCCCGTCACCCCGGCGGCCATCGCAAAGTTCGCACGCTGACGCCACGCACCGCCTGCCCCCGAACGGCACACCGGACCCGCTGGTGCGGGCCCGGTGGGGTGGGGGCGAGTGGGGTGGGGGCGAGTGGGGTGGGGGCGAGTGGGGTGGGGGCGAGTGGGGTGGCTGAGCGGTGGGTTCAGCCGGCCTGGGCGAAATCGTTCGCGAGGCGGGGGATGTAGTCGGCGAGGGCCGGGGCCCAGCAGGTGTAGGTGTGGTCGCCCTTGCAGGTGGGCGACAGGGCGGAGCCGTTGCCGTAGTTGACGAAGCGGTTCGGGATGCCCAGTTGGTTCAGGCGGTTCGCGACGTTGGTGGAGGCAACCACCGTCTTGCCGTCGATGAGACCCTGGTCGCCGGTGTAGAGGGTGACTCCGGTGTTGGCGAGCTTGCCCAGGTTGGCGAGCGAGGCGGGGTTGACCTCGTTCCAGATCCGGTCGTTGAAGATCGCGTACGGCGAGCCGAAGATCGCGTCACTGTCCACCACCGGCCCGAAGCCGGTGCAGTTGCCGGTACCCGAGGTGGTGGAGGCGCACCAGGCGCCGGTCAGGTTGAGCTCCGTGGCCAGCACCGCGGCACGGACTTCCCACAGGCCGAAGTCGATGCCCCCGGACAGGGAGGCGACGCGCCCGAACAGGTCAGGGCGGGCCTGGGCGTAGTGGAGGGCCCCGAAGCCGCCCATGGACAGGCCGACTACCGCGCGGTGGCCGCGGTCGGGGAGGGTCCGCAGGTTGGCGTCGATGAAGGGGACCACCTGCTGCAGGTGGAAGGTCTCCCAGTTGGCGGCGCCCTCGGCGGTGTTCTGCATGCGCCAGTTCGCGTACCAGCCCTTCAGGCCGCCGTCCGGAACGACGGTGATCATCCGGTCGTCCCGCAGGGCCGGGGCCGCGGCGGCGTCGTTCACGGTGCCGCCACCGCCGTGGAGGAAGTACGTCACCGGCCAGCGCTTGCCCGGCTCGGCGTAGTAGCCGCTCGGCAGGAAGACGCGTACCTTGTGCCGGCCGGAGAGCTGCGGCGTGGTGACGGTGAGGGTGAAGTCGGTCTCGGAGCGCACCTCGATGGCTTCGGGGACCTGGGTCAGACCCTGCCCGTCGGTGAAGGCCGGGATCGTGGGGGTGTCGGCGACGGCGGCGGCGTGGGCCGCGGAGCCGGTGAGAGCGGTCGCCGCGACGGCCGCCAGGGCGGCGGCGGTCAGCGCGGTGGCCCGTAGCGCGGCGCGGAAGCCGGCAGGGCCCGTGAGCAGGGATCGCACGGTGGTTCTCCCTTCTGTGAGTGCTGTGGCGGGGCGGGCCGGGTCAGGACGGCGTCTCGCACAGGGCGCTGGTCAGGGTGTTGTGCATCTGCGCGGCCGGGATGTTCGTGGCGAGGTGCGCGTTGGTCAGGACGGAGGCGTGCCGGCCGTCCGCGGTCACGAGCGTCTGCGAGTAGTAACCGGGTACGGCGCCGTCGTGTCCCCAGGCCGTGCCGCCGCACGGCAGGGGGATCTTCACCATCCCGAGGCCGTAGCCGTACCCCGAGCCGGGCAGGCCGACCTCGAAGGTCTTCTCCATCTCGGCGAGGTTCGCGGCCGAGAGCGCCGTGCCGTCGACGATCGCCTGGTAGAAGGCTGTCATGTCCCGGAGCGTGGAGATGACGGCGCCGGAGGCGTAGAAGGTGGACGGCTCGAACGCCGTCCCGTCCAGCCAGAAGAAGAAGGCGCCGATCCGGGTACCCCGGTAGCCGTGGATCGCCGGGCCCGGAACGGCGCGGTCCGTGGGGGCGGGGAAGCGCGTGTGGGCCAGGCCGAGCGGCTGGATCACCTGCTGGGTGACGGCCTGGTGCACGGGCAGGCCGGTGATCTTCTCGATCAGCATGCCGAGGATCTCGTAGTTGGTGTTCGAGTAGTGGAAGGCGGCGCCCGGCTGGGAGACCGGGGCGAAGCGCAGTCCGTCCTTCACCAGGGCCGCGAGCGTGAACGAGCCGTCCGGGCCGGCCTGCGCGAGCGGGAGGCCGTTCCCCGGTATGCCGCTGGTCTGCTGGAGGAGGTGCCGGACGGTGATCCGGTTGCCGTCGTAGCCGTTCACGGAGACCACACCGGGCAGGTGCCGTTCGATGGGGTCGTCGAGGCCGATCCCGTTCGCCTCCGCGAGCTTCAGTACGGTGACGGCGGTGAAGGTCTTCGACTGGCTCCCGACTCGGTAGTACTCGTCCGGGCCGATCGGATCGTTCGTGTTGATCGTGGCCGTGCCGGTGGAGAGGTTCCACGAGGCGTCGCGGGTCCCCGCGTACACGCCCGCCCCGGGACCGCCGCCCGCCTTGAGGGAGTTCAGGGCCGCGAGCGTGGCGGAGTGGTCCTCGGTCGCCTGGGTCGGGGCCTGCGCCGGGGCCTGCGCCTGGACCTGTGCCTGTGCGGCCGTGGGCACTGCCAGGAGCGCACCGGCCACACCGAGGACGAGCGAGGACCGTATCGCGGTCGGGCTCAGCTTCAACCTCGACCTCGACTTCGACTTCGACTTCGACTTCGACTTCAGCTTCATCGAACCTGCTCCTCGTGGAGGGAAACGTCTGCCGGAACTGCCGGCACTGCCGGAAGGGGAGTTGCTTCGCCGTGCGCCGTCGTCGGGCTCAGGACCAGCTCTGGTACGGAAGGCTGTTGCACGCCCAGGTACGGAAGCCCAGGGAGCTGTCGTCGATGCAGCGCGCGGTGTGCTGGTTCTGGAAGCGGACGGTGCCGTCGTTCCAGACCTTGATCCACCAGCTCTGCTCCGGGCTGGAGTTGCAGACCGCGGTACGGAAGCCGCTGTCGGTGTCCTCGATGCAGCGGCCGGTGTTGACGTTCGTCAGCTGGCGCGTCCCGTCCCCCCAGACGTGCACGCTCCACTGCTGCGGGTTCGAGCCGTTGCAGCTCCAGGTGCGGAAGCCGTTGCCGGTGTCGTCCATGCACCGGTCCGTGGCCTGGTTCCGGAAGGACTGGACGGCGTCGTACGTCCTCGCCTCGCCGGCGGGCCCGGAGGTGGCGGCCAGGGCGCCGGTCGCCGGGGTGAGGGAGGTGAGGGCAAGGGCTCCGCCGAGCAGAAGGGTTCTTGTGACGCGCATGTGATCCGTCTCCTTCGTGTCCGTGGTGGTACTGGCTGGGCCACAAACTAGGAGTCGGCGGAGGGGGCGCGGCACCCGGAACCATCCGGAGTGACAGCGGGGTTCGCCACGTTTGGTGCCTGCGGGGCCCCGGCCGCGGACGGGGCAGGGGCGGGGGCAGGGGCGGACGCGGCCCGGCGAGGACCGCCCCTGACCACTCCACCACCCGCCACCATCCGGACGCCCAACCAAACCGGCAGGTCGGGCACTTGAGTCCCTGCCCGAGTGCTAGGCGATCGCCGGCCCGGCATTGTTCAGCCAGGCCCACTCCGACCACGTGGCGAAGCCGGTCTGCCACTTGTGGTAGACACCGGCGTGACTGGTGGCGAAGACCTCGATGCGGCCGTCGGCGTTGTTGCCCGCGACGATCTCCGTGCCGCCGCCACCGAACGTCTCCCACGGCGAGAACGCGGCGTTCGGTCGGGTCTGCCAGGCGTGGCTCGCGTCGTTGGCATTGATCGCGTACACCTCGACCCTGCCGTCGGCCGTCCGTGCGACGGTCAGCTCGGCATTGGTGATACCGCCCATGCCCTCCCACTGCGACCACGAGGTCGGGCTGGTCTGCCAGCGGTGGAACACGCCGTTGCCATTGGAGGCGAACACCTCCAGCCTGCCGTCCTGGTTGTAGCCGGCGGACAGGTCGTGACCGCCGCCGCCGAAGTTCTCCCAGGCGGACCAGCCGCCGTTGACTCCGGTCTGGAAGAGGTGCTCGAAGGTCGAGTCGGAGAGCGCGAAGACCTCAAGGCGCCCGTCGGGCGCGGTCTCGATGGCGAGCCGGGAGTTCGCCGGGCCGCCGGCGGTGCCCTCCCAGCCGGCCCAGCCGCCACTGGGCGCGGTCTGCCACCGGTGGAACACGCCCGTCGCGTTGGAGGCGAACACCTCGATGCGGCCGTCGGAGTTGTTGCCCGCGGCCAGTCGGTACCCTCCTCCGCCGAAGTTCGCCCAGGCCGACCAACTCCCGCCGGGCGCGGTCTGCCACATGTGGTCGAAGGTGCTGTCCGACAGCGCGAACACCTCCAGTCGGCCGTCCGTGTTGGATGCCACGGCCAACTGCGCGTTGCGCGGCCCCCCTTCGAAGCGCCACTGCGACCAGCCGCCGTTCACCGCGGTCTGCCACGCGTGGTACACGCCGTCCGCGCCGGCGGCGAAGGCCTCGAGCCGGCCGTCCGCGGACCGCCCGGTGGTCACCCGGCCCGACGCGTACGGGTGCTTGGGACCGCTCGCGCCCGTACCGGCCCACAGGGCGTTGGCGATGAGTGCCGCGTCGCCCGCCTCGATGGCGTAAAGGCCGCGCAGGTCCTCCCTCGGGCGCTGAACGTGCCAGCACACGTCTCCGATCGCCTCGTTGTTCCACGAGCCGCCCGGATACATCCGTTCCACTTCGTCGAAGAAGGCGTTGGTGGCGTGGACCGGGTCCAGCCGCTCCTCCCGGGTGCCCCACCAGTCCTGCTGCTGGAACAGCCCGAGGCTGGTGTAGTCGACGGCCTGGGCGTAGTTGTTGAGGCTGGATTCCACGATGACCGTGGCGATGGCGATGGCCGCGGCCCTCTGGTTCAGGCCCCGGGCCTTCACCGCCTGCGTCACCATCCGCGCACAGGACACCTTGTAGGCGTCCAGGTATCCGGCCATCTTCGCGTGCAACTGGGGGTTGAGCTGGTCGGCCATGATGCCGTCGGTGGCCGACGGGCCGGCCGGATCGCACGGCACGGTCGGAATGGCGAAGCCCTGTGGGCCGCTGAAGTACCGCGAGACACCGGAGCGGTCACCGCCCGGGCCCGGACCGGGCCTGGGCGACGCGGCGGAGGCGACCGAGGCCGTCATGCCGATGACCAGCGCCCATATGGCGGCCACGAAGGCCAGTCTGGTGACCGGGCGGCGCGAACCGGATATGGCCATGGTTCCCCTCTGTTCTGTCGTGAAGTGAAGTGCGCTGTGCCCGCGGGGCCTTCGGCCGCCCACTTGCTCGACGCGCGGCGGGCACCGGCCGGAGGAGTCCGGGCACACAGAGTTCATCCGGCGCCATCGCCCGTGTCACTCCGGATCGTTCCGGATTCCGCGGCGCCCTCACGACTACCCGACCGGGAAGATCCGAGAGGGACGCCCTAGTCGACGTGCCCGCGCCTGTCAGTCCGGAAGCTTCCGGGGTCTGCGGGCCCGGGCACCGTTGCTACCTTCCAGACGCATCGTCAGGTTCCCGATCAGGAGGACACAGTGAGCGCGCAGCAGCCCAGCCGTAGGAGCATCCTGAAGACCGCCGGCGGCCTCACGGCCGCGATGGCCATGGGCGGCGCGGGAGTCCTCGCCGCCGCGTCGACCGCTTCCGCCGTCGGTGACATCCCCGGCCTGCACATCACGGAACGCGGCGAGCAGGATCCCCGGATGTGGTACTACCGGTTCCAGACCTCCGCCATCGGCGGCTGGACCCCGGCCGTCAACGTGCTGCTGCCCGACGGCTACCACACCAGCGGGCGCCGCTACCCCGTCCTCTACCTGCTCCACGGAGGCCTGGAGGACTTCATCACCTTCGACCGGTTCCACGACATCCGGGGTCTGACGGCCTGGAAGGACATCATCGTGGTGATGCCCGACGGCGGGCGCGCCGGCTGGTACTCCAACGCGGTGAGCTCCAACTACGGCGCCCGCAACTGGGAGCACTTCCACATCGGGCAGCTGATCCCCTGGGTCGACGCGAACTTCCGCACCTACGCCGAGTACGACGGCCGCGCCGTCTCCGGGTTCTCCATGGGCGGCTTCGGCGCCCTGAAGTACGCGGCCAAGTACTACGGCCACTTCGCCTCGGTCAGCGCCCACTCCGGCCCCGCCAACCTGCGCGGGGGCAATGGTGATCTGGTGACCCACTGGGCCAACGCCTCCTCCGCCGCGGTGGAACTGGGCGGCGGCAGCGTCTACGGCATGCCCTTCTGGGACCAGGCCCGGGTCAGCGCGGACAACCCGTGCGAGCGCGTCGAGAGCTACCGGAACAAGCGGGTCTTCCTGGTCGCGGGCACCAGCCCCCAGGACATCCAGGGCTACGCCAACGAGACCTTGGTGCTCGCCACCCAGCGGGAGTTCAAGTGGCAGCTCGACCGTGCGGGCATCCCCTACGAGCAGCACGAGGTGGAGGGCGGCCACTGGGTCCGCCGGAACCTGCTGGAAGACGACATCAACGGCGTCATCGACCGGCTGCGCAAGGCGTGAACGGCCGCCTGAGCCGTGCTTTCGCGGCGACTGCCGTCCTCCTCCTCTCGGCGCTGTCGGCGCTGGCCTCCACGGGTCCGGCCGAGGCCGGGACCGCCGATCTCACCGCGGCCTGTCCCACCACCGGACCCGTGTCCCAGCACTTCCACAGCGGCCACAACGGCGTCGACATCGCGGCCGATGTCGGGACACCGATCTACGCGGTGGGCGACGGCGTGGTGACCATCTCCGGATACGTCGGCGACTACGGCCAGTGGATCCGCATCCTGCACCCCGACGGCAGGATCTCCGAGTACGGGCACATGTCCAGGCGGGACGTCTTCGAGGGCGACCACGTCGTAGCCGGCCAACAGATCGCGCTGGTGGGCGCGGAGGGCACCAACGTCGACGGCCCCCACCTCCACCTGCGGATCTGGGGGGACCAGTCCGCCTCCTGGGGCATCGACCCCGAGGCCTACCTCGCGGAACGCGGCGTCGTACTGCCGTGCACCCCGGGCAGCGGTCCGCGGCCCAAGGCCTTGGAGTATCCGGCGGAGTCGGGCCGGGTGGTGTCGGCGCGGTCGGCGGACGGACGCCTGGAGGTGTTCGCAGCCGGCGCCGATGGTGTGCAGCACGCCTGGCAGCAGGAAGTGAACGGCAACTGGTCGGCCTGGGAGCCGCTCGGCGGGCCGGGCAACGCCGAACTGGCCATCGCGCCCAATGCCGACGGCCGCCTGGAGATGTTCGCCCTGGCCGGTGACACCTTCCAGCACCGCTGGCAGCTCTCCCCCTCCGGCGGCTGGTCGAACTGGGCGACCTTCGGTGGCGGCGGGAGTGACACGGCGGCCGGTGTGAACGCCGACGGACGGATCGAGGTCTACGCCTCCAACGCGTCCGGCGTCTTCCACAGGTACCAGGTCGCCCCCAACGGCGGCTGGTCGAACTGGGAGCCCACCGGTGGAGGCCCCGCCAACGGCCGGCTGGAGATGGAGAAGTCGCCCGACGGCCGGCTGGAGGTGTTCGCCCTGGGCAGCGGCGCCTTCCAGCACAAGTACCAGACGGCCCCCAACGGCGGCTGGTCGGACTGGGACGCCTTCGGAGGCGGCGGCCACGACCTCACCGTCGATCACAACGCCGACGGCCGCCTGGAGGTCTTCGCCTCCGGCCCGCAGGGCGTGTTCCACAAGTACCAGACCAATGCGACAAGTTGGTCGAACTGGGAGCCGACAGGTGGTCCCGCCGACGCGCAGCTCACCAGTGCGCGCACAGCGGACGGGCGGGTCGAGGTCTTCGCGATGAACGGCAGTACGGCCGTGCACGCCTGGCAGACGGCCGTCAACGCGTCCTACGGCGACTGGTCCGCCTTCGGCGGTGGCGGCACCGAGGTCACGGCGGCCGCCAACGCCGACGGACGGATCGAGGTCTTCGGGACCAGCCACGCCGGCACTTACCACAGGTGGCAGACCGGCTTCTCCGGCTGGTCCGACTGGGTCTGGCTCAACAACACCGCCGGCCCCGCCGTCGGCTGACGCCCTCCGCCCGCCCCCACCCGACCCCTGGTCGGCCGCGCCCGCAAGGCCCGGCCGACCAGGGGGCCTCTCTGGAGAGACTCATGCTTCCGATCAGCAGACGGAACCTCTTGCTGGGCGCCGCAGGGGCGGGCGCGCTCCCGTTCCTGGGCGATGGCCGGGCCGAGGCCCTGGCCTCCGACACGGCACCGCCCCCTCGCTGGGTCGGAGCGGGAGCCTTCGATTACGTCTACGACCCCTCCACCTTCGACGGCCCGCGCTATCTCAACGACCACACGCTGATCAAGGCGCAGGGCCGCTGGCACCTGTTCAGCATCGTCGGACGCAGCGCGCCGCGCGGTGAATCCCCCGACAGCACGAGGGAGACCTCCCTCGCCCACGCCTCCGCGCCGAGCCCGCACGGGCCGTGGACCACCCACGCCGACGCACTCACCGTCGCCCCGTCCTACTTCGGCGAGGAGCACCTGTGGGCGCCCCATGTCGTGGAGGCGGGCGGCAGGTTCTGGATGTTCTACGCGGCCGGCGGCGCGAGCGGTGCCGCGATCAACCTCGCCACCTCGTCCGACCTGTTCACCTGGACGCGCGAGCCCTCCGGCCCGCTGTTCCGCGGGCTCGTGGCGCGGGACCCGATGGTCCTGCGGGTCGGCGGCGAGTGGGTCATGTACTACACGGAACTCTCGGGCCCGGGCGGCCGCCATGTCGTGGCCTGCCGGCGGTCCGCGGACCTGGTGCACTGGAGCGAGCCGGGCACCGTGTTCACCGACGCGACCACGGACACGACCGTCTCGGTCACCGAGTCTCCGTACGTCGTGGAACGCGACGGCTGGTACTACCTGTTCATCGGGCCGCGGGGCGGCTACGAGGGCACGGACGTGCTGGCGTCCCGGGACCCCTTCCACTTCGACCTCTCCGGCTACGCGGGCCACGTAGCCGGTCACGCCGTGGAAGCGTTCGCCGACGGGGACACCTGGTACGCGAGCGCCGCGGGCTGGTTCCGTGGCGGGCTGCACGTGGCACCCCTCCAATGGCGGGACACGCCACCGCCGTGGCAGAGCACGGACAACCCCGTGGCCGCCCTCGACGCCACCGGCCGCCTCGTCGTCTTCGCGCTCGACGCCTCCGACCGCTCGATGCTGCGGCGCGTCCAGCTCGACCCGGACACCGACACCTGGTCGCAGTGGGAGGAGTTCGGCGGGCCGGCCGGTGCGGTCCCCACGCTCGGCCGCAACGCCGACGGCGCGCTCGAGGTGTTCTCGCTCGCCCCGCAGGGCGCCAACCTGCACCACCGGGCCCAGCGTCCGGACGGCGGCTGGTACGACTGGGAGGAGTTCGGCGGCCCGGCCGGCGCGGCCCCGGCCGTCGCCCGCGGAGCCGACGGCCGGCTGGAGGTGTTCGCCCTGAGCCCCGGTGGCGCCTCCATCGCCCGGCGACGGCAGGGGGCTCCGGGATCCCCGGCCTGGGATCCGTGGGAGACGGGTTTCGGCGGGGCCGCGGGCGCGCCACCGGTGGTCGCGGCGAACGCCGACGGCCGACTGGAGGTGTTCGCCCTCTCGCCGGGAGGCGCCGGGATCTTCCACCGGTGGCAGGAGGCTCCGGGAGGCGCCTGGACCGCCGCCTGGCAGCGCTTCGGCACCGCCGCCGGCGCCGCACCGCGGGTGGCCAGGGACGGCAGCGGCCGGCTCACCGTCGCCGCGATCGGACCGTCGGGCGTGGGAACCTTTCGCCGGTGCCAGTCCGTTCCGAACGGAGGCTGGGACGAATGGTTGCCGTTGTTCGGCTGGAGTGCCGCCGCCCCGGCGTTCACCGCCCACGCGGACGGCCGGCTTGAGGCCTTCTCTCTGACTCCCGGTGGCGCCCGCCTCGACCACCGCCGGCAGACCGTCCCCGGCGGAGGCTGGGATGCCGGCGAGGAGTTCGGTGAGCCCGGCCTCAGGCTCGCCGCCCCGCCCGCGACCGCGCTCGACCCCACCGGACGCACGCACGTCTTCGCCGTCACCACCGAGGGCCGGATCCGCACCCGCGTCCAGGCCCGGCCGAGCGGCGGCTGGCGGCCGTGGACGGCCTTCGGCGACCGGACGGTCGCACCCGTCGTATCGGGCAGTCCCGCACTCTGAGACGGGAGTGCGGATCGCGCCAAGTGAAAGCGGCTGAAGCCCGGTTCCCGCGGCGTCGTCGCGCCCGAAGCACGGTGACGTTCCCCACCCGGGCAGGTCCCGGACGCGACCTCCACGGCCGGGGCAGGGGGGCGGATCCCGCGCGGGGAGAGGACGGCGACGGTATGCCGTCCTCTCCCGCCGAGGCACGAACACCTCCTCCGATCCGGTCGGCAGAGAGTCGAAAACAACCCCAAACCGCCACCCCCGACACGGAGCCGGGGTGACCCGGGACACAGCGGCGCCGACCGCGCGGAGGGAGCCGGGGAGCCTCCCGGACCGGGCCCTCGGGAGCCGCCCGGGACGGCCTGTGAGGGCGGTGGGCCCTGACGGTCGGACCCGGCGGACCGTCCCGATCGAAGTGGCCGAAGTGCGCCGCTGAACTCCCCTTGAAGATGAGTATTGTTCCACTCACGTCAGGCACAACGCGTGGAACGGGGTGTGCGGTGAGCGGTGTGGTCGTCCATCTGCCGCAGGGGTGCAGCGGCGCCGACGGCGGCGAACCGAACGGTGACGCGGTGACGCTACGCCTCGGACCGGGCGAAGTCGCCCGCTTCGGACGCGGCTCCGCGACGACCCCCGTGGAGCTCCGCCTCGCCGACGCGGCGATCTCCCGGCTCGCCGGAGAGATCCGGGTGACCGACGACCACTGGCAGTTGACGAACCACAGCACCACCCACAGCTACCTCGTGGAGAACCCGGAGGGAGCCGGCGAGTACTTGAGGGTTCCGCCCCGCCGCGTCGGGGCACCCGTCCCGTTCGAGTTCTCACGCGTCGTGCTGCCCACCCGCAGCGATGTCCCCGTCTCCTTCCAGGTGTTCGCCCCCGACCACGTCTACCTGGATCCGGAAGCCATGGGCGCCGTCTGGGGCCGTCTCACGGTCACCGCGTACTCCCTGGACGAAACGGCCACGTACTTCCTCGTCCTCGTCGCCCTCTGCGAACCGCGCCTGCGCGACCAGTCCCGCGTCGCGGTCCCCACGACCCCCCAGATCGTCGAACGGCTCAGGGGCCACACCGCCTGCGCCACCCTGAGCGCACGCGCGGTCAGCTCGCACATCGACTACCTCGCCGAGGAGAAGCTGCGCATCGGCGCCTCGGACCCGCGCGAACCCGGCAAGGGCGACCGCCGCAACGGCAAGCGCGAGGAGATCGTCGGGCTCGCCCTGCGCTTCGGGCTCGTGCGCGAGGAGCACCTGGCGCTCCTGCCGCCGCTGACGGGGGCCGGCGGACGGGAGCGGCAGACCGCACGATGACGACGCCCCCTTCCCTGCGCGACCTCACCGAACACGACGGCAGCGACGGCACCGAGGGCACGGACCTGCTCCCGCCCGGCCACCGGGTGCGGGGCTGGACCATCACCCACCTGATCGGGGCCGGAGGCTGGTCCACGGTCTACGCCGCACAGCCCGCCGACGGGGACCCGGACCGGACGGGCCGCGCCCCCGCGCCCCCGTCCGCGGCCCGGGCCGAGATCGCGCTGAAAATCATGCCGACCGCCGGATACGCTCCGCGCCAGACGCGCAGGATCGTGGAATCCGCCCGCCGCGAGGTCGAACTGGGACGCCGGGCCGGGCACGCACGGCTGATCCGCCTCCTGGACTCCTTCGTCCTCGAGGCACCGGACCGCCCCGCCCTGGACGGCGCGATCGTGCTGGTCATGGAGCGGGCCGCGGGCAGTCTGCGGGAACTCCTCGACGCCGGAGTGGCCGAGGCCGACCGCGCCCGGCTGATCGCGGGCATCTGCGAGGGACTCGCCCACCTCCACCGGTCGGGTTGGGTCCACGCCGACCTCAAGCCGGAGAACGTCCTGCTGGACGCCAGCCGTTCCGTGAAGCTCTCGGACTTCGGGCTCGCCACCCAGATGACGGGAACGCACGGGTACGCGCCCCCCATGGGCACCTTGGACTACCTTCCGCCCGAGCGCTGGCGCGCACCCCTCGGGGAGTTGGGCGTGGAGGTCCGGCCGAGTGCCGACATCTGGGCCCTGGGCGTCATCATCCACGAGGTGTTCGGCTCCGGCGCCTCCCCGTTCTCCGGCGCCACACCCATGGCACGGGGCGCTGCCGTCCAGGAGTACGGAGAAGGGCGCGCGCCGCTGCGCATGGACCAGGCCGTACCGCCGTTCTGGCGCGCACTGGCCGCCGACTGCCTCGCCCCGACCCACGCGGCACGTGCCCGGCACACCGCGGAGAGCCTGCTCGCCCGCATCACCGCCGAACAGGAGGCGGGCGGGAGGGGCGCGGGACGGCTGTGGGGCCGGGCCCGCGCCGCGATCCTCACCACCGCGCTCTGCGGGATCGCCGGTACGACCCTGTGGTCGGACGCGGCACGGGCGAGCTCCTCCGCACCGGACGGCCTGGAGGGCGTGGCGGCCGGCACGATCCGGGTGTTCAACGCGGAGAAGGGCTGTCAGGACCGGGCCGACCGGGACCCGCAGTGCAGTCTGGGCCTGGCGATCGACCCGATGCGCCAGTACACCGCGGACAACGTCGTACCGTCCCGGGTGTGGCACGACGACGTCCTCGCCGTCGACTGCCAGTTGCCCGACGGCCGGGCCGTCATCGACGAGGCGGACCTGCAGTCCACGCGCTGGTTCCACGTCCGCCTCCCGCCCGGCTCCACACCCGCCACCGCGTGGCTCCCCGCCGTCCGCACGAAGGACCGCCCGGCGCTGAAGGGATGCCCGCCGCCCGCGACCGGGCGGTGACACCTCCTCTTCCGGCGGTCCCGTCAGGGAGCCGGGGAGTCGGTCGCGCGGGCGATGCCGTCGAGGCGGCCGTCGGACCACGCGGGTCGCGCCGCGTCGCGAGCGGCCGGGGGTGTGCCGGGGTGTTGGTTGCGGGTGCCGGGGTTCTCCACGACCGCCCAACCCTTGGCGCCGTCGAAGGTCCTGAACTCGACCAGGTGGTGGTCGAGGTGTCCAGTGATCATCACCGCCATGAGGGACAGGTACTCTCCCCGGAGGTCGGGGGTGAGCTCGCCCTCCTGCGCCCCTCCCAGGAGGACCTGCTGTTCCTCGGCCAGGAGCGTGCACGTGGTCTGGACGGCTCGGACGAGTGCCTCGAACTGCTCCCCGCTCAACCGCGCCCGCAAGAACTCCAGATGGGAGCCGAGGACGTCGGCCTCCTGGCCGCCTCCCGACCCGCCGTGATCCACCTGCGTTCCAGGCTCTCCAGGGTCCGGCGGATGATTCCCGGTCACGCTTCCGCCCTTCTCCTGACGGCTGTTGCCCTGCGCAGTGTAGGCAGGGGCCCGTGCCTCGACGGCGCTCTTCGGCCACCCGGCCGGCCCCGGCCGCCTCCTCTCCGGCGCCCCTGGCCCCAGGCGCCCCGGACGCAATCGACTATGCCAATCGCACATTCAAAAGGGCTGCGATTTCGGCAATTCCGGGATGGATTACCTGCGTTCACTCTCCCAACGTTGACAGCGTGCTGCGTCTTGGGGGTAAATGAGTTCACAGGTGGCCTGATGTGGTCGCAGGGAGGCCGGATCAGGCCACTCCGTGACCGGTTCGTTCCACCGGTCACCTGGGGTGGCCGCGGCGATGTCGCAGGAGAGAGGCGTTGGGGTCGCGGGTGCACGGCGTGGTCGCGTAGTGAGCGGGTATTGACGAATCCGATTCTTCCGTGGGGGATCAATGGCCCAGCTCGGTTCTTTTTCCATCCCCGATTTCCACCTTCCGTTCGGAAACTCCAAGCACCCCGGGGCCGCCCGGGCGAACGCCGAGGCGACCTCGTGGGTGTTGCAACACGAGCTGGTGACCGCCGCGGCCGAGCAGTTCTCGGGCATCGGCGTGGGCCACCTGGCCGGCCGTGTGAGCGGTGACGTCCCCTACGAGCGGGTCCTCCTGCTCGCCGAGTGGATGGCCTGGTCGTTCGTCCTGGACGACCAGCACGATCACCTCATCAGGGCCGGAGAGGTCTCGGCCTGGCGGCCCGTCACCGATGCGATCACCGGTTATCTGCGAACGGGGCGGATCGAGGGGGCGACAGCGGGCCGAAATCCGTTGGTGACGGGATTCGTGGAACTGTGCGACCGGATCCTGGCCGGCATGTCCGAGGGGACCGCGGCCCGGTACCGCGCCCATGTCCCCCTCATGCTCGACTCCCTGGACCAGGAGGCGGGCAACCGCGCCGCCACGAGCCGTCCGGGGGTCCAGGAGTACGTCCTCATGCGCCGCCACAGCTCCCAGATCCTTCCGATGATGGACATGGTGGAGGCCGGGCTCGGGATCGACCTCCCGCAGAACGTCCACGACCTCCCCGAGTTCCAAGACCTCGCCGCGAGCGTGCTCGACGTCATCTCCTGGGGCAACGACGTGTTCTCCCTGCCGAAGGAGCACGCTTGCGGGGACACCAACAACCTCGTCTCCCTCATCTCCTTCTGGGAGAGGTGCTCCCTCCCCGACGCCGTCCAGGCGGTCGAGGGGCGCATCCAGGAGCGCATCGAGCAGTATCTGACCGGAGAAGAACGTCTGATTCAGGCCGTCAACGCGCTCCCCGGGACGGAACCGTCGCTGGTCGACGCGGTCACCCGCTGCGTGCGCAGTTACGAGGACTGGATGATCGGCGCCGATCTGTGGCAGCGTTACGAGTGCACGCGGTACAGCGACGAACGGTTCGCG
The DNA here is from genome assembly GCF_042889825.1 of Streptomyces sp. NPDC002467. NCBI lineage: Bacteria > Bacillati > Actinomycetota > Actinomycetes > Kitasatosporales > Streptomycetaceae > Streptomyces > Streptomyces sp. NPDC002467. Next base: position 44,950 of record NZ_JBIARJ010000016.1, read on the forward strand.
GCCGGACTGGAGTCTGCGTACACCCGTCCGGATCTTGTCTCCGTGGCGTGACGGAAAGTCAGTTCATGGCATCTGAGGCGCATTCCGGTCCCGAGGTCCATGCTCCGGTCGCCCCGGGACGGTTACCGCTCCTGGGGCACGCGCTGCAACTGTGGCGCCGGCCGATCGCGTTCCTGGAGTCGCTCCGGGAACACGGCGACATCGTACGGCTCGACATCGGCACCTGGCCCGTCCACGTGCTGACGAGCCCGGAGCACGTCCACTCCGTACTGGTCCAGCAGGCGCAGCAGTTCGGCCGGGGAAGGATCTTCGACAGGCTCCGCCCGGTGTTCGGCAACGGGATCGTGACCACCGACGGCGACTTCCACCGCAAGCAGCGCCGGATGATGCAACCCGCCTTCCACCGCAACCACATCGCCGAGTACGCCGAGGTGATGTGCCGGCAGGCGGAGATGATGTCCGCGTCGTGGACGGCCGGCCGCGAGATCTCCGTGGTCACGGAGGCGCGCGGGTACGCGATGTCCTCGGTCGCCGAGATGATCTTCTCGGGGGACCTGAGCCGGCCCGCCGTCGACGAGGTGCACCGCTCGCTGCCCATCGTCCTGGAGGGCATGCTCGTACGGGCGGTCATGCCCAAGTCGCTGGATCGGCTGCCCATTCCGTACAACCGGCGGTTCGACGGCGCGGCCGCCCGGCTGCGCCGGATCATCGACGAGGTGATCGAGCAGTACCGCGCCGAGGAGTCGGCCGAGCGGGGCGACCGCCACGACCTGCTCTCCATGCTGCTGGCGGGCGTGGACTCCGAGACGGGGTCGACGATGGATGCCGGGCAGGTGCGGGACGAGGTCATCGCCATCATGCTCGCCGGCACCGAGACCTCTGCGACCACCCTGTCCTGGATCTTCCACGAGATCGGCAGGCACCCCGAGGTGGAAGCGCGCGTCCACGCCGAAGTCGACTCGGTGGTGGGGTCCCGGCCCGTGCGTCCGGAAGACATACCCGCGCTGACCTACACGCACGACGTCTTCCAGGAAGCCCTGCGCCTGCATTCCCCCCTGCTCTTCACCCGCAGGGCCCTGGCCCCCCTCACCCTCGGCGGAACCTCGATCCCGGCCGGCGCGGAAGTGGCCTACAGTCCGTACGCGTTGCACCGGGACCCCGTGCTCTTCCCCGACCCCGGCGTCTTCGACCCGGACCGCTGGCAGAAGGGGGCGAAGGAGCGTTCCCGTACGCACAGCTACGTCCCGTTCGGGGCCGGCCAGCACAAGTGCATCGGCGATTCCTTCGCCGTGGCGGAGATCCTGACCGCGGTGGCGACCGTCGCCTCGCGATGGCACCTGAAGCCCGCCCCGGGCATCACCGTGCGCGAAGTTCCCGCAGGGATCCCGCAGCCCAGCGAACTGCCGATGATTCCCGTGGCGCGGAATATACAACACTCTTCTCATACGAGTGAGAAGAAGCCGCAATAGTGTGCTGAAACAACATCAACTCCTGCTCCGACCCGTACACTCTGCCGCACGGGCTGGAGGGGGCAAAGGATGTCACAGGTCACGGAACCGAGAAGCTGGAACACTCAGCCCCTGCTCGAGCGGGAGGCGGAAGTCCTCGCGATCCAACGCGCGGTGGACGTACTCTGCGGCATCTCGGGCAAGGGCCCGGCCAACCGCAGCGGCGGTGTCCTGACCTTCGCCGGATCGGCCGGCATAGGCAAGACCACCCTGCTGAACGAGGCCCGCCGGCACGCCGCCGACCGCTCCTGCACCGTGCTCTTCGCGCGCGGCGGCGAGCAGGAGCGGCAGGTGCCGTTCCACGTGATGCGCCAGCTCATCCAGCCGGCCCTCGCCGCCATGAGCGAGGACGAACGGCGCGACGCGCTCGGCAACTGGTACGGCATCATCGCCCCCGCGCTCGGGCTGACGGCCGCCCCGCAGGGTCCGGCGGGGCCCGACCCGCAGGGCGTGCGCGACGGACTCGACTGGGTGGTCACGCATTTAGCGGTACGCAACGCCCCCGTCGTGCTGATCGTCGACGACGCGCACTGGGCGGACGCGGAGTCCCTGAGCTGGCTCACCTCCTTCGCGGCGCGCGCGGAGGAACTGGCCATGCTGATCATGGTGGCCTGCCGGCCGGACGAGATCCCAGCCGACGCCGGTGCGCTGCGCGCCCTCATGGGACGCCAGGGGACGCGCCCGCACGAGCTGGCTCCCCTGACCACGAGCGCCGTCGCGCGCATCGTGCGCGACGCACTCGGCGAGAACGCGGACAACGTGTTCTGCCGCGAATGCTGGACGATCACCGGCGGAAACCCCTTCGAGGTCGTCGAGCTGGTCATGAAGGGCCGCGACCGTGGGTTGAAGCCGTACCAGGGCAACATCCCCCAACTGCGCGACCTGGCTTCCGCGGTCAAGGGCAGCGGCCTGATCGACCGTCTCGAACAGCTCGGCCCTTCCACCGTCCGGCTCGCGTGGGCGGCCGCCGTGCTCGGTACCGCGGTCCCCCTCGGCATCGTCGGTGGCGTGGCCGCCCTCGGTGAGGCGCAGGCCGCCGAAGCCATCGACCAGCTGCGGGCCGCACGCATCCTGACCGTCCTCACGGGCGTTCGGCGCAAGGAAGTCGTGGAGTTCTTCCACCCGCTCATCGCCACCGCCGTGTACCGCTCGATTCCGCCCGGTGTACGCGTGGCCATGCACGGGATGGCCGCCCAAGCCGTGATCGACGACGGGCAGGGTTCCGCGGCCGCCGCCCGCCACCTGCTGGAGATGCACCCCGAGGGCGACCCGTGGGTCGTACAGCAGCTGCGCCAGGCCGCGCGCGAGAGCTTCTCCGCGGGCGCTCCCGATGCCGCGCGCCGCTACCTGGCACGTGCCCTGCGTGAGCCCCCGGAGGTGGAGGACCGCGCCGAGGTCCTGTTCGAACTCGGATCCGCCAACCTCCTGCACGAGCCCACGACGACGATCAACCAGCTCAGGGCCGCGCTGGAGGAGCCCAAGACCGACCAGGCCCTGCGCGAGGCGATCACGTACCGGCTCGCCCAGGCGCTCGGCCACACGGGTCAGCTGGGTCTGGCGTCAGAGCTCCTCGCGGACGAGGCCCGGCGCGCCACGAGCGCCCGTACGCGGCTGCGCATGCAGGCCGAGCAGTTCAAATGGAACGCCGTCCGGTTCGACGAGGAGAACTCGCCCGCCCGCTCCCGGCTCCTCGCCCAGTTCGCCAAGCGGCTCACCGGTCGTGGTCTGGCCGAGCGGCACATCCTCGGTCTGCGGGCCTGGGACGCCGCGATGCGCGGCGAGCCCGCCTCCACCGCCCTGGAGTACGCGGAGCAGGCACTCGACGGGGGCATGAGCTGGACCGACCAGGACTTCGGCTTCGAGGTGCCCGCCGTCCTCGCGGTCACGCTCATGTACTGCGACCAGCCCGGCCGGGCCGAGGACCTCTTCAACACGGCGATCATCGAGTTCGAGGGGAAGGGCTGGCGCGGCGCGCACCTGTCGTTCGTCTACACCCTGCTCGGCTACGTCCGCTACCGGCGCGGGCAGCTCGCCGAGGCCGAGGACTTCGTACGCAACGGCCTGCAGATCGCCGACCGCGTCGGCACCGGGACCCCGGCGCAGTGGTACGCGATCGGTACCCTCATCGAGACCCTGCTCGCCCGCGGGAACACCGCCGAGGCCCAGCTCATCGCCAAGGCCTACAAGCTGGCGGACGGCTTCCCCCAGGCCGTGGTCTATCCCGATCCGCAGGCCGTGTGGGGCAAGCTGCTCCTGGCCCAGGGCAGGATCGAGGAGGCGGAGCACCACCTCACCGCAGCCGGCCGGCGCCTGGACCTGCGCGGAACGCGCAATCCCTCGTGGAGTCCCTGGCAGCTGGACTTGGCACTCGCGCAGGCAACGCACGCGCCCGAGCAGGCACGGGCCACGGCGGCCGAAGCGGTGGCACGGGCCCGCGCGTTCGGGACGTCCAGCGTGATCGGACACGCCCTGCGCGTCGCGGCCGCGGCCACGGACCCGTCCCAGGCGGCGGGCCTGCTGCAGGAGGCGGTGGAGCACCTCGAACAGTCACCGGCCGCCTGCGAACTCGCGCACGCGCTCATCGACCACGGCATGGCCCTGCACGCCATCGGCGACCCGCACCAGGCAGCGCAGCAGACCTACCGGGGCATGGAGTTGGCCGCCGACTGCGGCGCCGACGGGCTCGTGAGCCGGGCCAGGGCCCAGCTGGCCGCGGCAGGTCTCCGGCCTCGCCGTCTGCACACCTCCGAGCAGGACACCTTGACCACCGCCGAGCTCACGGCTGCCCGCCACGCCTCGGCGGGGATGGACAACAGGGCGATCGCCGCGGCGATGCAGACCAACACCCAAGCGGTGTCGGAGCTGTTGTCCGCGGTCTTCACGAAACTGGGCACCGACCGGCTCGGACTGCACCGGGCGCTCGGAGCCTGATCGCACGGACGGCCCGGAGGGAATCCGGGCCGCCGCCGGTGCCTTCCGGGCACAGAGCGTGACGGGGACGGTGTCCGTCCAGGGGTTGCCGAAGTGCGGTGGTGTTCTGTCGGGGTGGCGCTGGATTGATCGACTCCGCTTCCCGCGCTGGTTGGGTGCCGACTCAGGCGTCCCTCATGGATCCCCTGCACATCACGGTCCTGGCCACCATCACGCCCACCCCGGCCACGGCCGCCGCGGGCTTCGGTGCCCTCTCGGACCGGCTGGGCCCGCTGGGCACCACCCCCGTGCTGCTCTTCCTCCCGGTCTTCTTCGGGGTGGCTGCCACGTGCCTCGTGCCGTGCCCGATCGGCGGGCTGCCGGCGCGCCACGGGCTCAGCCGAGACCGGGAGCGCCCCACACCGGGAACCAGCGGCCGAGGTCCGGCTCCATGGGCAGGTCGTCCGCGAGCAGCGCCCTGATCTGCAGTTCCGCGGCGTTGTCCCGCTTGCCGGTGTTCCCGGTCTGTGCGGTAAGCGGGGCGAACGGATAGAAAGTGCCGCGTTTGTACAGGTAGATCAGGGCCAGAGCACGCTCCGCCGTCGCGTCGTGGAAACCCATCAGGGAACAGAGCAGCTGCGGACCGAAGCCGGCGTCCTGGAGGAGGGTGTTGACGGCGTGCAGGTCGTTGACCAGTGAGGCGGTGTCGTCGGCAGGGTGCCGGGCGAGGAGCCAGGTGTAGCCGTAGGCGTCCTGGCTGAACTCGACCGGTCGGCCCCCGCTGCCGGTATCGGCGTCGAGCAGCTCCCGTACGTCCTCCCGGATCCGGGCGAAGGCACCGCCTTCGACGCCGGCGAAGCACACCGAGCCGACGCCGGTCGGGGCGAACCCGGCACCCGCCTCAAGGGTGATCGCGGCGGCGGGCAGGCCGAAGAGCCGGTCGAGGTCGGGAAGTACCGGCTTGCTGCGGCCGAGGATGGTGTCGAGGAGTCCCACGGTACGAACCTCCGTTGCCGGTGACGCGCCCGGCTGTTCAGGGACGGCCGAGCTGCTCCGTGATCCTGCCCAGCCGGTCCAACCGCTCCTCCAGCGTGGGGTGGGTGGAGAGCAGCCTGCTCAGGCTTTCCTTCGACGAAAACGCGGGCGCGAACCAGAACGCGTTGAACGGCTCCGCCTTGCGCAGATCCCGGCTGGGGATCCTCGCCATCTCACCGGTCACCTTGGTGAGCGCGGAGGCGAGTGCGGACGGCCGGCCGGTCAGCAGTGCGGCCGCACGGTCGGCGGACAGCTCGCGGTAGCGGGACAGCAGCCGGGTCAGCAGGAAGCTGATCACGTAGACGACGGCGCTGACCAGGGGTATCAGGATCGCCACGATGGCGGCGTTGCTGTCGCGGCTGTTGCGGCCGAGTCCGCTGTAGACCGCGATGCGGGTCATGATTCCCGCGAGGACACCGAGGAAGGACGCGACGGTCATCACCGCGACGTCGCGGTGGGCGACGTGCGACAGCTCGTGCGCGAGGACACCCTCCAGTTCCTCCGGCTCCAGGCGGCGCAGCAGCCCGGTGGTGACGCAGACCAGTGCGGTGCGCTCTCCCCGGCCGATGGCGAAGGCGTTCGGCACGTCGCTGTCGGCGACCGCCACCCGGGGCTTGGGCATGTCGGCGAGGGCGCAGATGCGGTCCACGGCACCGTGCAGCTCGGGCGCCTGCTCCTGGGTGACCTCGCGGGCACCCATGCCGGAGGCCGCGATCCGGTCGCTGAACCAGAACTGCGCGACGAACAGACCCCCCGACATCACCAGAATGGCGGGCCACGAGTTCCGGTACAGGGCCAGCAGGGTGCCGACGAAGACGACGTAGAGCAGCCCGATGAGGAACATGGTCGTCACCATGCGAGTGGTGAGTCCCTTGTCCGGGACATAACGCGAACGAGACCGGTTCCCAGGCATCTGGCCGCCCTCCAGTGGGAGCGCGGATGCGGCGCTCCTCACTCTCGATTGTGCAACTTCCTCCCCCACCATGCGGACTTTCCGGGCCTGGCTCGGCCTGCCCCGCGCCGTCGGGGACCACCCGAAGGCCACCCGGGAGGGCTTGGCGCGCGGGGGCCACGAAACCGGGTACCGTCTTTGTCATGTTCTTCCAAACACCGATTCACGAGTGAGAGCGTGACGGGCCCCCGCTGACGTCCCTCCACGTCGCCGCGCCCGTCCCCCACCGTTGAATCCGTAGATCACTTCACATCACCACCGGGAGAACCCGTGACCGACAGCAAGAACATCAACAACCCCGTGGGCCAGGGCGGCGGCCAGCGCAAGAGGCAGTCCCGCGCCGAACGGCAGAACAACGGTCCGCACCGCAACCTCGACCGCCAGGGCGCCGCCGACAAGAAGGCGGAGCTGGTGCGCAAGATGCGCGAGAAGGCGGCCGCGGCTGCGGCCGCCGACCAGGCGAGCGACGGCACCGCGCAGGGCTGACGCACCGCCGCCGCGGAGCGGCACCGCAGGGGGCAGGGCCCGGACCACGACGCAGGGTCCGGGCCCTGCCCCCGCGTCGGGGCTCCCCCACCGCGCCGGGACGGACGGGTTGGAAGGAATCGGCTGGGGCGCCTCCGGAAATCCGTTGGCGGACCACGGCGGCCACTGCTACCTTTCCGGAGGCCGTGCGAGAGAACGAGGAGGTGGTACCCGTGAACGCAGTATCGACATGGGTGCTCTCCTCCGGGGTCACGGTCGGGCGATAGGTCGTCCGGGAGCGCCGCTCAGCCGCACTCCCGAAAGGCACGACCGTGCACTTCACCTCCGAGCAGCGCCTCGACGACGGCGTCCTCGAACGCGAATTCGCCCTCGGCGAGATCCCGGGCGTCCTGTGGACGCCCGCATCCGCATCCGCGCCGTTTCCGCTGATCCTGCAGAGCCCGCCTCCCCTCGGGCTGCGCAGGACGTACCCGCGACTGGTGGCCCGAGCCCGGCACTCCGCCGCGAACGGCTTCGCCACGGCGACCATCGAACTCCCCGGAAGCGGTGACCGGCCCCGTTGGCCCGCCGCCGAGCAGGCCCGCGCCGACCTGCGCCGGGCGATGGACGCCGGCGAGCCGGTCTCCGACGAGATCATCGACGCGCTCGTCCTCCCGCTGGTCGACAAGGCGGTCCCGGAATGGCAAGCCGCCCTGGACGCCCTCCTCGCGCTGCCCGAGATCGGTGGCTCGGTCGGATACTCGGGGGGAGTGATCTCCATCGGTACCCGGCTGGCCGTGGTCGAGCCGCGCATCTCGGCCGCCGTTCTGTTCGCCGGGAGTTTCGTCCCCCGGGCCGTGTTCGAGGAGGCCCGCCGGGTCGCCATCCCGCTGCATGTCCTGCTGCAGTGGGACGACGAAGGCAACGACCGACAGGCGGCCCTGGACCTCTTCGACGCCTTCGGCTCCAAGGAGAAGACGCTTCTCGCCAACATGGGCGGGCACACCGGCGTTCCCGAGCACGCCGGGGAGGCGGCGGCCCGGTTCTTCACTCGGCACCTGATGTGACACCCGGCCGTCACACAGACCTCAAACGCCAGGCACTGTCGGGGGGCCAGGACGCCGTTCGGCGAGACGCCGGGCCCCACCCTTGAGGTGGGGCCCGGTGCGTCAGCTGCTCGCTCCGTGCCAGGGGATTTCGGCCCATACCTGCTTGCCTCCGCTGAGCGGCACCGAGCCCCAGGCCATCGTCATCGCCTCGACGATGAGCAGGCCTCGGCCGCCGGTCGCCTCCCAGCTCACCGCCATCGGTTTGGCGGGGCTGCGCGGCGACGCGTCGTTCACGGCGATCCGCAGCCGGTCCGCCGACAGGGTCAGGTCCATTCCCACCGCGCCCTGGGTGTGCGCGATGGCGTTGGTGACCAACTCGGACACGACCAGCAGAGCCGCGTCGAGTTCCTCCGCCACTCCCCAGGACCGCAGGGTGCGCGCGGTGAAGCGGCGCGCGTGCATGACCGCGTCGGGCAGCCGCCACACCGTCCAGTGGCTCCGCATCGGCCGGTCCCGTGTGCCGTCGTAGCGCAGCAGCAGCAACGCGACGTCGTCATCGCGACGGCCCACGGTGACGACCAACTCGTCGGCGACGCCTCCGACGTCCATCGGGTTGGCCGCGGCGAGCACGTCGCGCACCCGCCGCATGCCCTTGTCCAGAGGTAGCCTGGCGGACTCGACCAGACCGTCCGTCAGCAGAACGAGCAGGGTTCCGGGAAGCAACCCCGCCTCGGTCATGGGGAACTCGGCTTCCGCGAGGACTCCCAGTGGAGGGCCGCCTTCGATCGCCAACTCCTCGGTGACGCCGTCGGGATGGCGCAGGATCGGCGGCGGATGGCCCGCGCGGACGACCTTGGCGATGCCCTCCTCCATGTCCAGGTCCACGTACCCGCAGGTGGCGAACAGATCGGTCTCCATTCCCATGAGGAGCCGGTTGGCCCGCGCGACCACCACGTCGGCCGGGTGGCCCTCCACCGCGTAGGCCCTGACCGCCGTACGCATCTGTCCCATGATGGTGGCCGCCGCCGCGCTGTGCCCCTGTACGTCCCCGATGACGAACGCCACGTGACCGTCACGGAGCGGAATCACGTCGTACCAGTCGCCGCCGACCTCGAGTCCCGCCGTCGCGGGGAGATAGCGGGCGACCGCGACCCCGCCCGGCAACTCCGGAAGCTTGCGGGGCAGCAGACTGCGCTGGAGCATGCTGGCGAGTTCGTGGCCCGCGTCCAGAGCGTGGGCGCGTACCAACGCCTGCCCGACCAATCCCCCGGTCACGGTCAGCAGCGACCGCTCCTCCGGTCCGAACCGGTGCTCCGCGTCCCACCCCACCAGACAGGCCCCTGTCATCCTGCCCTCGGCGGGCAGCGGCAGCACCGCGAGTCCTCCGGGCCCCACGCCCAGCAAACCGGGTTCGAGTGTCGCGCCGGGCGGCCACAGGCTCATGTGCCCCTCACGCAGCGCGTTCTGCAGCGTGGGCAAGTCGCCGAGCGGGACGTCGGGCCACACGGACCGCCATTCCGAGCGCCAGACCTCAGGCCAGGCATCGGGTTCCGGCGGGTCGAGGGCGGTGACGATGAGCCGCTCCGGCTCCAGCTCACCGACCGCGACCCGGGAGGCGCCGAGCGGCTCGCGCAGGGCGGCGGCCACCACCCGGCTGACGTCCCGGATGGTCGCCACTCCCGCCAGCGCGGCCGACAGCCGCTGCACGAGGGAGACCTCGTCGGCACTGGGCCTCAGATAGGCGGCATCTGCCACGACACCCAGGACTCGCCGCGGCGCGCCCCCGGAGTCCACCTCCACGCGGCAACGCAGACCGAGCCAGCGCAGCTCACCGTTCGGGCGGCGGATCCGGAACGCCAGCTGCTGCCCCTCCGCGGCCAGCCGGTCCGGCTCCACGATCGCCATCAACGCGGGCATGTCGTCGGGGACGGCACAGGCGAGCAGCGTCTCCACCTGCCCGTCGAACCGCTCGGGCGGCAGACCGAGCAGTTCCAGCACGTGTGCGTGTGCCTCCATGCGGCCGGTGCTCAGTTCCAGGATGAACGCACCGCCTCGATCCGGCACCAGGGACTGTCCCAGATGCACCCGCGGGGCTGCGGGGCCGGCGGAGCGGGCGGCGACGGATTGGAGTCCGGCGGCGACCTGATCGGCGTAGAGCTCCAGAAGGCTGCGGTCGTCGGCGCCGAAGCCGCCCCTGACCTCCCCCGCCACGATCAGGCACCCGAGCTCCTGGTCGCCGTGTCCCAGTGGCAGCGCGCCCAGCGAGGTCCTGGCGGGCGAGCCTGGGCCACCGTCCCGGACCCGGGTGGGGACGTGGTGGGGGTCGCTCTCGACGAACGTGGCGAGCTCCTCGGGGGCCAGCCACAGCGGGCGGCCGGAGCGGAAGGCCGTGGCGGCGGGCGAGTGACCGGCCACGGCGAGGACCGCGGGCAGTCCGTAGAGGACACCGCGGTTGCCGGTCAGCTCGGCCAGATGCAGCTCCCTGCCCTGGTCGGCGACCACGTAGACAGCGGCAAGCTCAGCGCCGCAGAACGCAAAGCCATCACCGGTCACTGCCCGTATCGCCTCCTCCCGAGGCATTCCGCCGGCCGTCCCTCCCTCCATGCTTCGCGACCGGGACCATCCGGGCGAGTCGGAACGTACGCCGAGGGGGCCGGTGCCGCCTCGCGCGGCGTGAACCACGGCCACGGGTCGGCCCGTGATTCGGTCCTGGCGGGAGAGCGGTGGCGCCGGCCCGGGAGGCTTCCCGGGCCGGCGTCACCGCGCCGACGGTGTCGTCGCTCAGCGGGCGAGCTCCCACGATCGGCGCGCGGTGCCCCCCGTACGCCGCTGCACGACGAGGTCCATGAGTGCGGCCAGGATGTCCCGGACCGAGTCGCGGTTCCGGGCGTCCAGGGCGATCACCGGCACCTCGTCGCCCAGATCGAGGGCCTCGCGCACCTCGTCCAGGTCGAAGTGGAGTGCGCCGTCGAAATGGTTGACCGCCAGTACGAACGGGGTGCCGCGCTCCTCGAAGAAGTCGAGCGCGGGGAAGGAGTCCTCGATACGGCGGGTGTCGGCGATGACGATCGTGCCCAGGGCGCCCTCGACGAGGTCGTCCCACAGGAACGAGAAGCGGTCCTGCCCCGGTGTGCCGAAGAGGTACAGCACGAGCGACGGGTCGAGGGTGATCCGTCCGAAGTCGAGGGCGACGGTCGTCGTGGTCTTGTTCTCGACCCCGACGAGGGAGTCGACGCCCACGGACACCTGGGTGATCGCGGCTTCGGTGTCCAGCGGCTCGATCTCCGAGATCGCGCCGATGAACGTGGTCTTCCCGACGCCGAGTCCGCCGCTGACCACGATCTTCACGGCGAGGGGCACAGGCTTGTCAGAGCGACCGAACATGGTCCCTGATCCTCTCCAGGACATGGAGCGGTAGCTCCTTGGTTTGTTGGCAGACCAGCAGCCCACCGACCACCAGGTCGGCGATCAGCACCTTCGCCACGCCGAGCGGTACGCCGATCCGGGCGGCCACCTCGGCCACGGTCGCCGGTTCGGCGCACAGCGCCACGATCCGCCGGCGCTCGAACTCCAGCGTCCCGGTCTGCGCGCCGGGCGCGGCGACGACGAGCGTCTCCAGCCGCAGCCCGTCGTGCAGCGGCTGCACCCTGCCGCCGGTCATGATGAACGGCCTGACGAACAGCTCGTCTTCGTCGGCTTCCTGGCTCATCGCGGCAGGCCCTGGCGCAGGTCGGCGATGAGTGCGGGGTTGAGCAGGTCGCCGGTCCGTTCGGCGAGGACGGCCATCTCGTAGCCGACGAGGCCGAGTTCACCGCTGCTGTCGGCGAGCACTCCCAGGCAGCTGCCGTCGCGGATCGCCGAGACGAGCAGGAAGCCCCGTCCCATCTCGATCATGATGAGCTTGAACCCCTCGAAGTCGTAGCGCCGGGACGCGCTGCGCGCGAGGCTCGACAGGCCCGAGACGACGGCGGCGAGATGGTCGGCGTCCGTGCGGCCCAGGCCGTCCGAGACGGCGATGAGGAGGCCGTCGGACGAGACCGCCACGGCGTCACGGACCCCGTCCGTCTTGCGGACGAAGTTCGCCAGCAGCCAATTGAAGGTCTGCGTGTCGTCGTGCAGGTCGACGGTCACTTCTCATCACCCTTCCCGGGGCGCTGCTGCGGCTTCCGCGCCGTCTGCTTCTCCTTCTCGACGCTGATCGCCCCCCGCATGTGCGCGCTGCGGAGCGTCGAGAGCATCCCGGACACCTGGTCGGGAGTGCGGTCCGGGGTCGGCTCGGACTCCTGCTGCCAGCGCGGCTGTGCCGTCTCGCTGACGGCGGACGGGATGGCGCTGCGTTTGGGCCGCTTGACGAGGCCGTTGCGGGTGCGCGCGGCGCACGCGGCGCGCGGGCCGCCGGTGGGGTCGGTGTCCGGGTCGGCGGCCTTGGCCTCCCGGAGCGGGGAGGCGGCGGATCCCGATGGTGCCGGTTTCGCCGGGGTGTCGTCCGTGGAGTCGGCCACGAGCGGGCCGGGGGCCGGTGCGGGGTCGGGGGCGGAGCGGGGTGCGGGCAGGGACACGGCTCGGGCCGGCCCGTCCGACGCGGTCGCGGCCGTCTCCCGCTTCCGCTTCTCCTGCGGGTCCGGCTGGGGGGCGGGCGCCGACGCCGGATCCGTCAGCAGGGTGTGGGGCAGGAGCACGCGGGCCACGGTCCCGGCGGCGGGCGCCTCGCCGAGGCGGACCTCGATGCCGCACTTGCGGGCGAGCGCGCCGACGACGAAGTGGCCGAGGAAGCGGGTCGGTTCGGCCATGAAGGTGGCGGAGCCGGAGAGCCGGACGTTGGCTTCGGCGATCGCCCGGGGTTCCATCCCCGTGCCGTGGTCGACGATGGCCACCAGGTAGCCGGCGCTGGTGCGGCGGCCCTCGATCTCGACGTCGGTGACCGGCGGCGAGTAGTTGAGCGCGTTCTCGACGAGTTCGGCGAGCAGGTGGGCGACCTCGGCCACCACGCTGCCGCTGATGTGTACGGGGTCCACCCGGCGCAGCGTCACCCGCCGGTACTCCTCGACCTCGGACAGCGCGGCGCGGATGACGTCGGTGACCGACAGCGGCGTGGAGAACGGGCGGGGGCTGGCCTCGCCGGCGAGGATGAGCAGACTCTCCGCGTTGCGGCGCATCCGGGTGGCGAGCTGGTCGAGTTCGAAGAGGTTGCCCAGTGTGGCCGGGTCGGCGTCCTCGTGCTCCAGCTTGTTGATGAAGCTGATCTGGCGTCGTACGAGGTTCTGGTTGCGGCGGCCGAGGTTGACCAGGGACTCCGTCGCGTTGCGGCGCAGCACGGCCTGTTCGGTGGCCAGGTCGTAAGCGGCCTGCTGCAACTGTTCGAAGGCCTCGGCAACCAGGGCGATCTCGGTGCCGGTGTTCGGCGGCAGATCCAGCGGGGCGAGCGGCTCCGGCTCGCGTCCGGCGGTGGCCTGTACGCGTGCCACGGCGGCGGGCAGGCTGTTCTCGGCGATGTCGCGTGCCTGGCGGGTGAGGCCGGCGAGCGGCCTGGACACCGCGCGGGCGCAGCCGACGGCGAGGGCGCCGAGGAGGGCGATCGAGCCGAGGGCGAGCAGCGCGAAGAGTGCGAGGGCGCGGGTGGCGTCCCGTTCCGTGCGGTCGGCGCGGGCCTGGATGTCGGCGCCGAGCGTGCTCTGCACGGTGCGCATGCCGTCGATGGTGGCGGTCGAGGTGTCCCACCATTCAGCGGCCGTGATCTTGTCCGCGGGCAGCTGGCCGACGCTGTCGGCGGCGGTCTTCTCCAGCGCGAGGAAGCGGAGCGCCTGCGGCGTGCGCAGCGCTTCGTCGAGGCGTTGCCTCTCCCCGGGGGTGGCCCACTCGGGGTAGAGGAGCAGTTCGTCCAGACGGGCGGCGCGGGCGGCCAGGAAGCGTGCGTACGAATCGCCGCGGAATCGGCCCGTGGGCACCGATCCGAGGACGATGGCCCGCTCCTCGCCGGTGTACTCCTTGGCCAGGCTGAGGATCTGCAGCGCGTTGAAGGCGGAGCGGAGCTCGTCGTCGCGGACCTCGTGGACGCCGAGTCCGAGCTGGTTGAGGGAGGTGATGACCTCGGTGAAGTAGTCGACGGTCCCGTTGACGTCGAAGTCGCCCCGATCGGCCGAGGCGCGGATGCCCGCCAGGCCGTCGAGTCGCTTCAGCGCCTTGCGCACGGCCGCGGCGGAGGCGCTGTCGCCATCGCCGTCGCGTTCACGGGCGGTGAGGCGGCGCGACAGCTGGGACCGAGCGTCATCGGTGGCGGCACGCTGTGCCGGGAGCATGGTGCGGAAGCGGTCGACGCCTGCGACGCGTCCGACGGTGAGGCCGCGTTCCTTTTGGAGTTCGTGGACGAAGTCCTGTACTCCGATGGCGAGTTCGGCGTTCGACGTGGTCTTGGTCGCATTGCGGTAGTCGCCCACCTGCTGGGCGACCGAGAGGCCGAGCAGGGTGAGGAGCAGGGCGACGGCGACGACGAGGATGCGGATGAGTTTGGCGCGGATCGTCCGTGGGGCGACAACCGTCTTCATGACGGCGGCCCTTAAGCGGCCGGGGCGGGTGGACGGGTTCTCTGTATCCATTTGTTGAGCTTTCGAAAGGGAACGGTTCTGACGCTGGATCAACCCAGCGTCAATCCCTAACGAGGCGTCGGACGCCCGGTTACACGATGATGTGGTTGTGGTACGGCCGCCGGCGATCGGTCGCCGGGCGTCCTCGCAGGTCCGGGCGGGCTTCGGACCGTCGCCGGTTCAGCCGAACGAGTCCGTGTCGAGCTGGTGCCCCATGTGGCACCGAGTGGCTCGACTCCCGGGCACCACGCACGCGTTGACCGGCATCGCGCAGTCGGATTCCATCACCGCCAACGGGTTTCCGGGCCGGGAGTCGATCGAGGACGCGCGCTTCTCGCAGGTCAGGCGCCGACCTCGGCGGTCAGGAGCCAGCCGGTGCTGCGGAGTCGGACCGCGCCGTCGGACTCGTGGGCGCCGAGGTTTTCGGTCAGGCGGCGGCGCGCGAGCGCCTGAGTGGCGGGATCGACCGAGTTCAGGAGGTGCCGGCCGGGTCCCGTGTCGAGGAGGAAGTCCGCGGCCTCCGCGGCGGTTCGACCCCAGTTCCCGTGCGCCTGGACGTGTGCGGCGCGCACCTCGCGCAGACCCGCCGCACGCAGCAGGCCGGTCGCGGCGTCGGGGTCGGCCAGGGAGAACATGCCCGGTCCACCGGCGGCTCCGAAGCCGCCGATCGGCAGGATGTCCTTGAGCCCGGTGAGCGCGGTCAGCCATTCGTTCCCTTCGGGTCCCGCCGCGCTCAGGAAGGCGATGCGCCCGCCCGGACGCAGGGCGGCAGCGATGTTGGCGAACGCGGCGGCTGGGTCGGAGAAGAACATGACACCGAAGCGGCTCATGGCGACGTCGAAGGCGGCTCGGGGCAGGTCGTGGACCTGCGCGTCGCCGTGCGTGAACGAGATGTTGGCGATGCCTTCCGCGGCGGCGACGGTCCGGGCCTGATCGAGCATGGGGCCGGAGAGGTCGAGGCCCATGGCGTGGCCCTGCTCCGCGGCCCGGGCGGCCAGGCGCGTGGTCGCGCCCGCGCCGCAGCCGATGTCGAGGACGCGCTCCCCGGGACCGATCGACGCGGCCGCCAGGAGCGGCTCGTCGAAGCCGGCGTTGACGGCGTTCCAGCGGTCGTGGTGGGCGGCCCAGTGGGCGCCCTCGTAGCCGTTCCATGCCTGCGCCTGGGCGGTGTTGGCGGTCTGCTGCATGCGGAATGACCTCCGGTCGGGGAGCGGGAGCCCTAGAATGGGCACACGCCCAAACAGTATGGGCAGGCGCCCATACCTGCAATGCCCCTGCCTCAGGAGGAAGTTGATGTCACCTCGCGGAGTAGCCATCGAAGGCCTGCGGGAGCGGTTGTTCGCGGCGGCGGAGCGCGTCCTGGCCCGGGACGGGGCCGCGGCGCTGACCAGCAGGGCCGTCACCGAGGAGGCCGAGTGCGCCAAGGGGGTGCTGCACACGCACTTCGCCGGGCTGGACGAGTTCGTCGCCGCATTGGTCCTGCACCGGTTCGGGGCGGCCGCCGCGCTGTCGGAGGACCTGCCCTCCAGGGCCGGCACCGGATCGCCGGCCGCGAACCTCGCGGATGTGGCTTCGGCGGTGCTGTCCCTGGACCCGGGGCTGGTGGGACTGGCGGTGACCCGGCCGGTGGCGGCCCGGCGCGTCCGGGAGGCCTGGCAGGCGGGGGCGCCGGGGTTCGCGGCGATCCAGGAGGCGGTCAGCGGCTACCTGCGGGCGGAGCAGGACCTCGGGAGGGTCGCGGCACCGATGGACGTGGAGTCGGTGGCGCTCGCACTCGTGGGCACCCTCCACCACCTCCTGATGACCGGCTCCGCGGATGCGGCTCCGGGGGCCCAGGCGCAGGTCGAGCGACTCGTCCGTGCGCTGATCCGTACGGCGTGAAGGCCGTCGACCCGAAAATCGAGTGCGGCGGCGCGGGGTGTCGCCATGAGCGGGCAGGGGGGTTCGCCGGGCCGGACCGGAGGTCGGCGCAACGCGGCCGCCCTTCGCGCGGGCCGACGCCGCGATCGAGGCGGGCGACCGCGCTCTCGCCCGTGGTGTGACCTGCGGGCCGCGGCCGATGCCATCCCCCGTCCCGGCGACAGCCCGCCCTTGCGATCCTTCCGCGCCGGCCGACCAGCCCCCGCCCCGGCGGGGGCCGCCCGGCTCGCGCCCGCCGGGGACTCGGCGGCCGCACCCGCCGCGCGCCGACCGGCGCACGCACCCGCCCTCCGTCCGGGGCGCCCCGGACGTCGTTGCGCGCCATGCCGGTGGTGAGCGGCCCCGGGCGACGGGTCGCGAGGCCGGCGTCCGCCCGCAATCCTTCCGGGGAAGGTGCCTCCGCCCTCCCCGGAACGCCAGCCTATTTCGGGGTACGGGGAGTGACGAGGCCGGATTCGTAGGCGAGGACCACGAGTTGGGCGCGGTCACGGGCGTGGAGTTTGGCCATGGCCCGGTTGATGTGGGTCTTCGCGGTCATCGGGCTGATCACCATGCGCTCGGCGATCCGGTCGTTGGACAGGCCCCGCGCCACGAGCGCGACGGCCTCGCGTTCGCGGCCGGTCAGCTCTGCCAACTCCGTCCCGGCGCCGGTGTGGAGCGGCTGGGAGACGTACCTGTCGATCAGCTTGCGGGTGATCGAGGGGGCGAGCAGGGCGTCGCCGCGTGCGGCCACGCGCACGGAGTGCAGGAAGTCGTCCGGGACGATGTCCTTGACGAGGAATCCGGCCGCGCCGGCGCGCAGCGCGTCGAAGACGTACGCGTCGAGACCGTAGTTGGTCAGGATGACGACGTGTACCCCGGCGAGGGCCGGGTCCGCGGCGATGCGCCGGGTCGCTTCGATGCCGTCGACCACCGGCATCTGGATGTCGATGAGCGCGATGTCGGGCAGGTGGAGCTTGGCGAGCTCCAGGCCCTCCTTGCCGTCGGCGGCCTCGGCCACCACCTCGATGTCGTCCTCCAGGTCCAGGAGCGCGCGGAATCCGCTGCGGATGAGGGGCTGGTCGTCGACCAGCAGGACGCGGATCACGACGTCTGCTCCACGGGGAGTTCGGCCTGGACGCTGAAGCCGCCCCCGTCGCGCGGTTCGGCGCGGAGCAGGCCGCCGAGGGCGGTGACGCGTTCGCGCATGCCGAGCAGCCCGACGCCGGGCGCCGGGGCTGTTCGGCCTGGTCGTCGGCGTGGTGAACCCGTCCGTCGCCGACGGCGGTCCCGGCACCGGCAACGGGGTGGTGGGTGGCGCCTCGGCCGTGGTGCTGGGGCTCATCGCCTCGGTACTCGGCCGGTCGGCCCGGGTCCGGTCCCGCCGCGCCGGACGACCGGCTCCGCGTCCCGACCACCGGTGAGCGGCGGGGCCGGTCCGGCCGGATTCCCCAGGCGGTGGCGATGGCGGTCAGGATCCGGGTGCGGGCCGCCTTCGCCGTGCGCGCGGCAGTCGGCGCTCGTCACCCGTCTGGAGTCCTCGGGCTGTGCAGGCGCCGCGCTCGGCACGACGCTGGAAGCCAAGCCCATGGGACGGCCGGAGAGACGCCCGGCGAGCCGCGGAGCGGTCGGGGGCCGCGCCGCCCCTTCTCCAGGAGCGTGGTTATGGCCCGGAACCGCCGTCTGATCCTCAGCTCACCGTCGGAAGTCTGGGACCTGCTGTCCGACGGCCACCGCTACGGGGAGTGGGTGACGGGAACCCAGCAGGTCCTCGCCGTGGACCCGCAGTGGCCGGCCGTCGGCGCACGGCTGAAGGTCCGCGTCGGCCTCGGCCCCCTCACCCTCGACGACACCTGCGTCGTCCGCATCTGTGAACCGCTGCACCGCCTGCAACTGGAAGCGAAGGCGGGATCCTTCGGCGCGGCTCGCATCGCCATGCAGTTGATCCCGTGGGGCGAGCACACCCTCTTCACCCTCGATTGGCACCCCCTCCGGGGCCCCGGCACGCGGATGCACGGCCTCCCCGTGGACTACGTCGTCGCGGTCCGCAACGGCATGATGCTCACGAAACTGGCGCGGATCGCGGTGCGCGAGCACACCGCGCTCGACCCGGGCCGCGCGACGTCAGGAGCGGCCGGAGCGTCTTTGCCCCGCCCGTGACGGAGCCGGGGCCTCCCGGCGGGGATGCTCGCGGCCGTGACCTAGGGTGGGCCACGCAGCCGGTTCGCCCCCGTCCGCCAGGCGGGACGCGTCGTAAGAGGGAACCCGGTGGGAATCCGGGACTGCCCCGCAGCGGTGAGCGGGAACGACCGCCGTCATACGCACTGGGACCGGAACCGGTCCCGGGAAGCGACGGCCGGTAGGTGCCCGCCGGGAGACCGGCAGGCGTGCCCGCGAGTCCGAAGACCTGCCGCTGCCCGTGCGCGACGAGCGCGTACGGAGACCCGAGGGCCTCGTGGGCGGGCCGGCGGCAGCGGGCACCCCCACCGGTCCCGCCGCTCCTTCGCGCCCCCGGGCACACCACCGGGTCGAGCCACGACTCGCGAAGGAGAGTTCCGTGACCACGGACATCACCCCAGGCTCCCGCGCCCACAAGGCGCCGGCCGACTCCCGTGTGACCCTCGCCCACATCATGAGCGAGCACGACACCAACCTGTACGGCACCATTCACGGCGGCGTCGTCATGAAGCTCATCGACGACGCGGCCGCGGCGTCGGCGGGCCGCCATGCCGACGGACCGGCCGTGACGGTCTCCGTGGACCGCATGACGTTCATCGCCCCCGCCCGCGCCGGGGACCTCCTCACCGTCCACGCCGTGCTCGAACGCGCAGGCCGGACCTCGATGACGGTGGCCGTACGCGTCACCGCGGAACGCTGGAACGCCACCACCACCCCCGCCACCGAGGTGGCCACCGCCCGCCTGACCTTCGTCGCGATCGACGCCGAGGGCCGGCCGCGCGCGGTCCCCGGTCTGTCGGAGGCGTAGACGGCTCCGGCGTCAGGCCCCGGCCGCGTCCGTGCGCTCGGGCGAGCGCGTGAAGCGGACCGGGGCCTGCAAGCGGGCCTTGCGGTCGTCATCGGTCCCGGCCGTAGGGGTGGAACCCTCGGCCCGTCTTGCGGCCCAGCAGCCCGGCCTGCACCATCCGCATCAGCAGCGGCGGCGGAGCGTAGAGGGGTTCCTTGAACTCGTCGTAAAGGGACTCCGCGATGGCGGCGACGGTGTCGAGGCCGATGAGGTCGGCGAGCTTGAGCGGGCCCATGGGATGGGCGCAGCCGAGTTCCATGCCCGCGTCGACGTCTGTCGCGGTGGCGAAGCCGGACTCGACCATGCGGATCGCCGACAACAGGTACGGGACGAGAAGGGCGTTGACGACGAAGCCGGCCCGGTCCCGGGACCGGATCACCGTCTTGCCGAGGCTCTCCCGGGCGAAGGCCTCCACCGTCTCCGCGGTCTCGCCGGAGGTGTGCAGCGAGGCGACCACCTCGACCAGCGGGAGGACGGGCACGGGGTTGAAGAAGTGCAGGCCCACGACCCGGTCCGCGCGCCCGGTGGCCATGCCCAGCCGCATGACGGGCAGCGACGAGGTGTTCGTCGCGAGGATCGCCCCGCGGTCTTCGACGATCTTGTCCAGCGTCGCAAAGGTCTCGATCTTGACGTCCGCGTTCTCGGTCACCGCTTCGATGACGAGCTGCCGGTCGGCGAGGGCGTCGAGGCCACCGGTGAAGACGAGGCGGGCGAGGGCGTCCTCGGCCGAGATCCGGTCGAGCCCGCCCCGCTGGACGGCACGCTCCAAGGAGACGGCGACCCGTTCGCGCGCCGCACGCGCGGCCGTGTCGTCCGCCTCGCAGACGACCGTGTCGAGTCCGGCGCGGGCGCAGACCTCGGCGATGCCGGCGCCCATCCGACCGCCGCCCACGATGCCGACCCGGCGGATACCGGCGCTCATGACCGCTCCTCCCTTCGGCGGACCAGGTGACGGCTGTAGGCGTCGGGGGTGAAGAAGGCGGGCAGGTCCCGCGCCAGGGCGGTGCTCTCCAATACGGCCCTGGCCTCCGGGACGAGGGCGTAGGGCCGCTCCGCGGTGAGCGCGGCGCATTCCTCGTCGAGCACGGCGAGGAGGTCGTCCCGGTCGATCCTCCGGTGGCGCAGCCATTGCCAGAGCTGGGCGCGGGCGATCTCGGCGGTGGCCGCGTCCTCCATGAGGCCGTGGAGGGCGACCGCTCCGTGGCCGCGCAGCCAGGCCTCGAAGTACCGGAGCGAGACCGCCACGTTGGCCCGTACTCCCGCTGCCGTGGGCGGGGCGCTGATGCGGCGCACGGAGAGCAGGTCGGCGGCGCGGACGTGTACGTCCTCGCGGGTCCGGTCGAGCTGGTGGGGCCGTTCGTCGAGGACGGCGTCGAAGACCTCGCGGCAGACGGGGACGAGCGCCGGGTGGGCGACCCAGGAGCCGTCGAAGCCGTCCTCGGCCTCTCGTTCCTTGTCCAGGCGGACCTTGGCCAGGGCCGCCGTGTTCGCGTCGGGGTCCTTGGCCGGCACGTGGGCGGCCATGCCGCCGATGGCGTGCGCGCCGCGCTTGTGGCAGGTGCGGACGAGGAGTTCGGCGTAGGCCCGCATGAAGGGTGCGGTCATGGTGACCTGCGCCCGGTCGGGGAGCTGGAAGTCGGTGCGGTGGCCGAAGGTCTTGACGATGCTGAACAGGTAGTCCCAGCGGCCGGCGTTGAGGCCGGCGCTGTGCTCGCGCAGGGCGTGGAGGATCTCCTCCATCTCGAAGGCCGCGGTGACGGTCTCGATGAGGACGGTGGCGCGGACGGTGCCGCGCGGGATGCCGAGGAGTTCCTGGGCGAGGACGAAGACGTCGTTCCACAGGCGGGCCTCGCCGGCGTTCTCCAGCTTGGGGAGGTAGAAGTACGGGCCGTGCCCCGCGTCGATCTGGCGCTGCGCGCAATGGAAGAAGTACAGCCCGAAGTCGACCAGGGCCGCGGGGACGGGGCGTCCGTCGATCTCCAGGTGCTCTTCGAGCAGGTGCCAGCCGCGGGGCCTGACGACGATGGTCGCGAGGTCCTCCCCAAGGCGGTACTCCTTGCCCTCGGGCGTGGTGAAGTCGATGCGGCGCTCGATCGCGTCGAGCAGGTTGAGCTGGCCGCCGATGACGTTGTTCCAGGTGGGTGCGGTGGCGTCCTCGAAGTCGGCCATCCACACCCGGGCACCGGAGTTGAGCGCGTTGACCGTCATGCGGCGGTCCGGCGGGCCGGTGATCTCCACCCGGCGGTCCTCCAGGCCCGGAGCGGGCGGGGCCACGCGCCAGTGGGGGTCGGCACGGACGGCTGCCGTGGCGATGGAGAAGTCGAGCGGTGATCCCGAGACGAGGCGGTCCTTGCGCCGGATCCGCTCCTTGAGGATGTCCGGGCGGCGGTCGGCGAAGGCCGCGTCGAGTCGGCCGATGAAGTCGAGCGCCTCCGCCGTGAGGATCTCGTCGTGGCGGTCGCCGGGTGCCGCGAGGACCCGGACCCGGTGCGTGGTGACGGTGGTGGTCATGCGGTCTCCTGCCGAGGGTGGGGCGGGGCGTCCAGGCCGTCTCTTTCGGATCTTGCCGGTCAAGCCCGTGTCGTCCGGTGCCGTGCATCGGCGCCTTGGCGGGGCGCCCTTGTACTGGACGTACTCGGGTGTCCCGCCAAGGAGGCGAGGTGCGGTGCCGGGCGGCAGGGGGCACCTCCCAGCCCCCTGGGGCTGGGGGAGGGTGAGTCAAGATCCGGACGAGACGGCCTAGTGGAACTGCTCTTCCTCGGTGGAGCCGGTGAGAGCGGTGGTGGAGGAAGCGGGATTGACGGCGGTGGAGACCAGGTCGAAGTAGCCGGTGCCGACCTCGCGCTGGTGCTTGACGGCGGTGAATCCGTGCTGCTGCGCCGCGAACTCGCGTTCCTGGAGGTCGACGTAGGCGGTCATGCCGTGCTCGGCGTAGCCGCGGGCCAGGTCGAACATGCCGTGGTTGAGGGAGTGGAAGCCGGCCAGCGTGATGAACTGGAACGTGTAGCCCATGGCGCCCAGCTCCTTCTGGAACGTGGCGATCCGGTCGTCGTCCAGGGCCGCCTTCCAGTTGAAGGACGGCGAGCAGTTGTAGGCGAGCATCTGATCCGGGTACCGCGCGTGGATCGCCTCGGCGAACTCGCGGGCCTGGGCGAGGTCCGGGGTGCCGGTCTCGACCCAGATGAGGTCGGCGTACGGGGCGTAGGCGAGACCCCGGGCGATGACGGGTGCCATGCCGTTCCGGACGCGGTGGAACCCCTCCGCGGTCCGCTCGCCGGTGCAGAACCGCGCGTCGCGCTCGTCGACGTCGCTCGTCAGCAGGTTCGCGGCGAGGGCGTCGGTGCGGGCGATGACCAGGGTCGGGGTGTCCGCGATGTCGGCGGCCAGGCGGGCCGCGTTCAGGGTGCGGACGTGCTGGGCGGTGGGGACGAGGACCTTGCCGCCGAGGTGGCCGCACTTCTTCTCGGAGGCAAGCTGGTCCTCGTAGTGGATGCCGGCCGCGCCCGCCGCGATCATCGCCTTCGTCAGCTCGAAGGCGTTCAGCGGACCGCCGAAGCCCGCCTCGGCGTCCGCGACGATCGGGGCCAGCCAGTCGGTCGTGTCGGAGCCGCCTTCGGCGGTGGCGATCTGGTCGGCGCGCAGCAGCGCGTTGTTGATCCGGCGGACCACCTGGGGAACGGAGTTGACCGGGTACAGGGACTGGTCGGGATAGGTGTGGCCGGCCTGGTTGGCGTCGGCGGCCACCTGCCAGCCGGACAGGTAGATCGCCTGGAGGCCGGCCCGCACCTGCTGCACGGCCTGACCGCCGGTCAGCGCGCCCAGGGCGTGGACGTAGTCGAGGTCGTGGAGCTGCCGCCACAGCCGCTCGGCGCCGCGGCGGGCGAGGGTGTGCTCCTCGCGGACGCTGCCGGAGAGCCGGACGACGTCCTCGGCCGTGTAGGTGCGCTCGATGCCCGCCCATCGCGGGTCGTCGGCCCACCGCTGCCTGAGCTGCTCGGCCGCCGCCGTCGTGTTGGTGTCTGCCATGACCGTCACCGTCTCCATGGGTTCGCGTGGTCTGCCAACCTCCCGACTCTCGCGGTGGAAGGTTGGCACTGTGTGCCTTCATCTGAGGTTGCGGGCCGCCGAGCCCTCCAGGGAGGAACTGAGCAATGCCGCAGGTCGGCCTGATCGGACTGGCCGGATTCCCGCCGTCAGGGAGCCGGTCGGGCCCAGCACGCCTGCCTGACCGTCAGGGCCCGGCGGGCCGCACAACAGACTTTGACAGCGGCACGCAGTGCCATCAACGAGGTACGTCTGCCAACTTCTGCGAATCTTCCGCCGCGCGTTTGCCAAGTTTGCGAAGGGTTCACAGCGACGGGATCATGCGTAATCTGAAGCCGGACAGGGCCGGACAGGGCCGGACGGGGCCGGACTAGGCCGGACGAGGCCGGAGGAGACCGGGTGAGCAAGACGTACGCGGGTGCGCGGCTGCGGCGGTTGCGCGAGGAGCGCCGGATGAGCCAGGCGGAGCTGGCGCGCGTCCTGGCCATCTCCCCCAGCTACCTCAACCAGATGGAGCACGACTCCCGGCCCCTCACCGTGCCCGTCCTGCTGCGGCTGACCGAGGCGTTCGGCGTGGACCCCGGCTTCTTCTCGGAACGCGACACCAGCCGCCTCGTCGCCGACCTGCGCGAGGCCCTGGCGGGCGAGATCGCCGCGGCCCGCGTCACCGCCTCCGACCTGGCCGAACTGGCCACGCGGATGCCCGCGGTGGCCTCCGTCCTGCTGGACCTGGGCCGACGCGGGCAAGTACTGGCCGAACGGCTCGCGGACACCGCCGACGGCCGCGACGGCGGCCCGGCCGCGCCGCGTTCACCGCACGAGGAGATCCGCGAGTTCTTCTACCGCCGCCAGAACTACCTCCACGACACCGACCTCGCCGCCGAGGCCCTCGCCCAGGAGATCGGCATCCGCCCCGGGGAGGTCATCCGGGTGCTCTCGCAGCGCCTCACCGAGCACCACGGGATCCGGCTGGCGGCCGACTCCGACCGCCTCCACCACTTCGACGGCGCGACCCGCGTCCTGCACGTGTCCAGCCGCCTCCGCCCCGGCCAGCAGGCGTTCCGCATGGCCACCCAGCTCGCCCTGGTCGAGTACGGCGACGAGCTGGACCGCCTCGCCACCGAGGACTTCGCGCCCGGCTCCCCCGCCCACGGCCTGGCCCGCATCGGCATCGCCAACTACTTCGCCGCCGCGCTGGTCCTCCCGTACGGCGCCTTCCACACGGCCGCCGAGGAGTTCCGCTACGACATCGAACGGCTCACCGACCACTTCGGCCTCGGCTACGAGACCGTCTGCCACCGCCTGAGCACCCTGCAACGCCCCCGACTGCGCGGGGTCCCGTTCTCCTTCGTCCGGGTCGACAGGGCCGGCAACATGTCCAAGCGGCAGTCCGCGACCGGATTCCACTTCTCCCGGGCCGGCGGCACCTGCCCGCTGTGGAACGTGTACGAGGCCTTCGCCGCGCCCGGCCGGATCCACGTCCAGGTCGCGGCCATGCCCGACGGGCAGCGGTACTTGTGGACCGCCCGGGCCGTCACCCGGCACCGGGGCGGCTGGGGCGAACCCGGCAAGACCTTCGCCATCGGCCTGGGCTGCGAGATCCGGCACGCGCCCCGGCTCGTGTACTCGGACGGCCTCGACCTGGACAACGCGGGCGCGGCCACCCCGATCGGCATGGGCTGCCGGCTCTGCGAACGCCTGGACTGCCCGCAACGCGCGGTCCCGCCCCTCGGTCGCACCCTGGCCGTCGACGAGAACAGCTCCACGTTCATCCCCTATCCCGTGGCCAGGGACCGGGACCGGCTCGGTGGTGGGCAGCGCGCGCAGCCGGACGGGCGGTGACGCCGCGGGCCCGGTGCGGAGGAAGCCACAGCGGCGCCGGCCTGTGATCAAGGACTCATCCGCTTGGTGCCACGGCCCGCCTGGCTGTAGCGTCACGCCGACATCTGCACATAGCGACGACGGCGAGACGGAAGTCCGGTGTGAATCCGGCATGGTCGCGCCACTGTGTGCTGCGACGACACCTCCAGGGGTGGCGGCCGCGGCGAGTCAGACCCTCGGACCGTCGTTCCGCACCACCACATGGGACGCGTCGTTCCCCGAGGAGGTTCCACCATGGCCGAGGCCCTCGCCCCCGCTGCCATACCCACCCCCGCCGTCTCCCCGTCGGCTCCGCTGCCGGTGAAGGCGGTCCTGCCCTGGGCGCTGTTCGTCGGTCTCCTGATGCTCGTGGCCCTGTACTTCGTCGGCGCCGAGCAGGGTGCCACCGCCGTGTTCTCCGGTGAGGCCGTCCACGAGTGGGTGCACGACGGCCGTCACCTGCTCGGCTTCCCCTGCCACTGAGAGGCGCGCGCACCGTGTACGCCTCCACTGTCAGAGGTCTCCTGGTCCGCGGCATGCTCGCGGGCCTGATCGCCGGTCTGTTCGCCTTCGCCGTCGCCTACGTGGTCGGTGAGCCCCCGGTCCGGGGCTCCATCGCCGTCGAGGAGGCCACGGCCGCCAAGGAAGCCGCCCCCGCGGTCGGTCAGGACGCCGGCCACGACGCCGCTCACTCCGGTCACGGCGCCGCCGCCTCCGCCGCCGAGGAAGAGGAAGAACTGGTCAGCCGCCCCGTCCAGTCCACCGTCGGTCTCGCGACCGGTGTGCTGGTCTACGGGGTGGCGCTGGGCGGCATCGCCTCCCTCGCGTTCTCCTTCGCCCTCGGCCGCGTCGGCGGGTTCAGCCCCCGGGCCACGGCGGCGCTCACGGCCGCCGGTGCCTTCGCCACGGTCTACCTCGTGCCGTTCCTGAAGTACCCGGCCACCCCGCCGGCCGTCGGCAATCCCGACACCATCGGGCAGCGCACGACGTTGTTCTTCCTGATGATCCTGCTCAGCGTCCTGCTCGGCGTCGGCGCGATCATCCTGGGACGGCGTCTGGTACCGCGCCTGGGCAACTGGAACGCCACCCTGACGGCCGGCGCCGGCTTCGTCGTCGCCACCGCCCTGGCCTTCCTCGTCCTCCCGGACAACACCGACGCCGTCAAGCCCGAGTTCCCCGCGGCCCTGCTGTGGGAGTTCCGGGTCGCGTCGGTGAGCGTCCAGGTCGTGATGTGGGCCGTGTTCGGAATCGTCTTCGGCGTCCTCGCCCAGCGGCTCCTGGCCCACCGAACCGACCCCGCCGGTACGGAGGCGGCCGCGCCCCGGCCTGCCCCGGCCCTCGGCTGATCCGCGCGCCGAAGCCGCCGTCAGAGCCCTGCCGTTCCGGATTCCCGGAACGGCAGGGCTCTGGTCGTCTCCCGGCAGCCGGCAGCAGGTCAGGGCACCGAGCGGATACGGCGCACCAGCACCGAACCCGCGAGGGCCAGGCCGCCCGCGAGGGCGTAGAGGGCCGCGTACCCGCCGAGGTGGGTGACGACCGGGGCCGCGATGACCGGCGCCAGGACCTGGGGCAGCGCGTTGGCGATGTTGATCACGCCCAGGTCCTTGCCCCGGTCCTCCGCGTTCGGCAGCACGTCCGTGAGCAGGGCGAAGTCCACCGCCGTGTACACGCCGAAGCCGAGGCCGAGGACGAGCGAGGCGACGACCGCGCCGGTCCAGGTCTGCCAGACGCCGAGCAGCAGGGTTGCCGCGGCGATGACCAGCCCCGACCGGATGACGTAGGACTTCCGGCGGCCGCTGCGGTCCGAGCGGATGCCGCTGATCACCACGGTGGAGAGCAGGGTGAGCGCGTTGAGCGCCGTGAGGATCAGTACGCCCGTGTCGGCGTCTCCCCTGTAACGCACCGCGTCGGTCAGGTAGTAGAGCAGGTACATCGTGCTGATGGAGTACGACAGGTTCATCAGGAACCGGGTGAGCCAGGCCCAGCCGAAGTCGGGATGGCGGCGGGGGTCGATCCAGAAGCCGGTGAGGAAGGTCCGCCACCGGAAGGCCGGCCGGGCCTCGGGGGCGAGCGTCGAGTCGCGCCGCATGACCACGTACGGCACGGCCGCGAGCACCGAGAAGCCCGCGCAGGCCAGGTAGCCGGCGGTGATTCCGCCCGCGACCGTGGCCAGCGCCGTGCCGACCAGGATGCCGACGACCTGGGAGACGCCGAGCCAGCCGCCGACCAGACCGCGCTGCCGGGGCGGGACCTGGTCGGGGACGGCGGCGGTGAGCGCGGCGAACGCCGCGTTGAGGGCCAGCTGGACCAGGCACCAGCCCGCGATCACGGCCGTGACGCTCGTCGCCAGGGAGAGGAGCACCAGGCCGGCGGCGCCGCCCACCACCCCGGCGACCACCCAGGGGATCCGGCGGCCCACGCGTGCGGTCGTACGGTCGGACAGCGCTCCGAAGACCGGGTTGGCGACCATCGAGACGGCCGCCCCCAATCCCGTCACCAGGGCGAGGGTGGATGCCTTGTGTTCGGGGGCGAGTTGCTCGGCCTGGCGCGCCAGGAGCAGTTGCAGCGGACCGAACCAGCCGACCCACACCCCGATGTTGGCGAGGGACAGCGCGCCCACCCACCGGCCGCCGGGCGCGGTGCCCGCTTCCGCGGGTTCCGTTGGTTCCGCGGCCTTCGGCTCGGCGGTCATCTGCCGCTCTTGATCAGGTCGCGGTACCAGGCGTACGACTCCTTGGGCGTCCGCTCCTGCGTCTCGTAGTCGACGTGGACGAGCCCGAACCGCTGCCGGTAGCCCTCCGCCCACTCGAAGTTGTCGAGGATCGACCAGATGAAGTAGCCGCGTACGTCGACCCCTTCGGCCATCGCCCGGTGCAGGGCGCGCAGGTGGCCGTCGTGGTAGGCGATCCGGCGCGCGTCCTCGACCCTGCCGGTGTCCGGGTCCGGTGCGTCGCCGTACGAGCAGCCGTTCTCGGTGATGTACAGGGGCGGCAGCCGGTCGCCGTAGCGCTCGCGCAGGGTGGTGAGCAGCTCGCGCAGCCCGTCCGGAACCACCGGCCAGTCGAAGTCGGTGCGTTCGTACCCCTCGATGTCGCGGATGGCGAAGGGGAGTCCGGAGGGGATCTCGATGCCGCCGAAGGCGGAGGCGGCGGCCGGGGTCGGAGCGCCGACGAGCATCGGGTTGTAGTAGTTGACCCCGTACCAGTCCAGCGGGGCCGAGATCGTCTTGAGGTCCTCCGCCACCGGGCCCGGCAGGAGGGAATCCAGCCCCTCCGGGTAGGCGCCGGTCAGGATCGGGTCCGCGAAGAGGCGGTTGGTGAGCGTGTCGTACAACTCGGCGGCGGCGCGGTCCTCGTCGCTCTCGCCGGCGGCCCAGACGGGGCTGTGCGAGGCGGCTATGCCGATCCGGCGGGCACCCGCCGCGCGCAGGGCCTGTACGCCCAACCCGTGGGCCAGGAGCTGGTGGTGGGCGGCGGGCAGGGCGTCGAAGACGAGCTGCCGGCCGGGGGCGTGTTCGCCCAGGCCGTAGCCGAGGAGGGTGACCTCGGCGGGCTCGTTGATGGTGATCCACATGGGAACACGGTCGGCGAGGCGCTCCGCGACCACCGAGGCGTACGCGGCGAACCGCTCGGCGGTGTCGCGCTCCAGCCAGCCGCCCCGCTCCTCCAGGGCGAGCGGGGTGTCCCAGTGGAAGAGGGTGGGGGCCGGGGCGATCCCAGCGGCGCACAGTTCGTCGACGAGCCGGTCGTAGAAGTCCAACCCGGCGCGGTTGACCGGGCCGTGCCCGTCGGGCAGGACGCGGGACCAGGAGATCGAGAACCGGTAGGCGTCCACGCCGAGTTCGGCCATCAGCGCGACGTCCTCGCGGTAGCGGCGGTAGTGATCGGTGGCCACCTCCGCGTTCGAGCCGTCCTTGACTCGTCCCTGCTCCTTGGTGAAGGCGTCCCAGGAGGAGGGGCCCCGACCGTCGGCCGTGGGCGAGCCCTCGATCTGGAAGGCGGAGGCGGAGACTCCCCAGAGGAATCCGGCCGGGAACTGGGGTACGGGCTCTGTCATGCGGACTCGCTTCGGTCGAGGAGCGCGGATCCCCGGCACGGGTGCGGGAAGGCGCTGCCGGGCGTGCTGCTGACGGAACTTTCCGGCCCCGGGGCCCGCCCTGTCAATGGAAAGTGAACAATCCTCAACTTTTACCGAGCGGGCGAAGCCACCGGCCCGGGCGCCGCGATCGGCGCCAAGTCGTCCGCCACGCCGTCCACTGCGCGTTCACCGAAATGACGGCGGCGGGGAGGACCAGGGCGTACCAGTACGCGAACAGGCGATAGGTGCGGTGGTCGTGGGCGGGCCGCGCCGGCGCAGGACGCGCCCGGCGGTGGTCCAACACAGGCCCGCGGTGGCCGCCTCCGCGCACCAGGCCGCAGGGGTGGACGCCCGTACGAGGAGGAAGTGGGTGGCGAGCGGGAGGTCATCTGCCAGGCGGCACCGAGCATGGGCAGGACTGCGAAACCGATGACGGCGTTCTTGACGATCCAGTGCCGGGAGCCGCCGAGGTTGCGCAGCAACCGGGTCGGCGGGCGTGGACGCGCAGGCGGCGCCCGTCGTCACCGAACGTCGCGGCCACCGCGGCGAGGTCACCGGTCCGACGCCCGCTGCTCCGTCCGGCTCAGCCCGTACCGCACCGGTGGAAGAAAGGGGGCAGCGTGAGCACCATGGGAACATTCGTCACACGTCTCACCGCCGCCGCCCGGGCGGACGGCGACCACAGCGACGACATCGGCGTCCGGACTCTGAAGGTGCTCGCCGCCGTGGCCGACGCCGAGGAACTCGACTCGGTCACCGAGCCGCTGAAGCGCGCTATCCGGGCCCTGCCGCTGGGGCGGCTGCGCGGAGTGCTGCACGGCCGACCCCTCGGCCACCCGCTCCACCCCGCCCTGGTCCAGATTCCGGTCGGAGCGTGGATCTCCGCGGGTGTACTCGACCTCGTGCCCGGCTCCGAGCGCGCCGCGCGCCGACTCGTCGCGGTCGGCGTCGTCACCGCGGCCCCGGCGGCGTGGACGGGTTGGGTCGACTGGGCCGAGCAGCACGAGCAGCAGATGCGCACCGGCCTGCTGCACGCCGCGTCGATCGCCGCCGCGGTGGGACTGTACGGAGTGTCGTGGGCCGCGCGTTCGCGCGGCCGTCACGGGCTGGGTCGGGTGCTCGGCTTCGCGGGGCTGGCGACGGTCGGCACCGGCGCCGCTCTCGGCGGCCACCTCGCCTACCGGCAGGCGGCCGGCGCGAACAAGACCGAGTCCGTCCTCCGCCTGGTGGCGCCCGGTTGGCACACGCTCGGGCCCGCGGAGGAGTTCCCCGACGGCCGGGGGGTGCGCCGGATGGTCGGCGAGGTGCCGGTGCTGGTGGTCCGGGAAGCCGATGACGTCTTCCACGTCCTGGCGGACCGGTGCAGCCACTTCTCCGGCCCCCTCTCGCAGGGTGAGGTAGCCGACGGCCACGTGACGTGCCCCTGGCACGGCTGCGTCTTCCGCCTCTCCGACGGCTGGAACGTGGGCGGCCCGGCCACCGCCCCACAGCCGGTGTTCGCCACCCGGACCGACGGCCACGGCAACCTTCAGGTGCGTCTGCCCGCCGCGGGCTGAGCCGACAGCGGCGGACCGGCAGCCGGTACCTGCCCGTCAACGACTCGTCCGGGCTCGACGCGCTCCTCACCGGGGCCTGATCCCCGCCGAGTTTGAGACCGACACGAGTGGACAGACGCCGACTGACTGTGCCGCCCCTGCGCGACCGAGCGGACGAAGACCACGGCCGCGAACCCACACCGGGTGACGCGCCGTGGCACACGGGGCCGGCCGGTTCGCACCTGCCTGCCACGCCCCTCGGCATCCTCCTCTCCCGATGCCGGGGGGCGGTCGGCGAGGCTCCCACCACGACTCAAGCCGGGGACGGCGTCGGGCCGGGGGCGGACTCGGCGCAGCGGACACAGGTGGTCGCCGCCGGACGGATCTCCAGGCGTTCGGACGGGATCAGCCCGCCGCACCTTTCACAGCGTCCGTACCGGCCTCGTTCGAGTCGTTCCAAGGCCCGGTCCAGTTCTTCCAGGTGCTCGCGGGCCTGCGCCATGAGTGCGGCCACGTGGGCCCGTTCGAATGCGGTCGTGCCCCCTTCGGGATCGTGCTCGTCGTCGACGGCCACCAGGGCGTTCGCCGCGACGATCCCGTCGAAGTCGCGGCCCAGCGCGGCCAGACGCGCGACGGTGTCCGCGCGGTCGGCCGCGAGGCGGCCTCGGACGGTGGAGAAGGCGGAGGCGGAAGCGGAGGCGGACGGGTCGGACTCTTCTCGACCGTGTCGTGACGCATCGTCCATGCCTCGACAACGCCGATCAGCGGATGCCGATTCCCCCTGCTCCGGCGCTCCGATCGCCCTTCCGGTCCCGCTCAGAGGTTCAGCATGATGGCGTAGGCCAGGAAGAAGAGGGCACGCGCCAGGGCCACCGGGCAGATCACCAGGAGGGGACCCTTGGCCCAGCCGCGTGTGAGCGGCCGGTAGGGACCTGCACCGGTGCCGGTGCTCGACTCACCGGGCGGCGTCTCGCCGGGTTGCACCCCTGGGTTGGGGCGAGGCGTCTTGCGGGACTCGGGGTCTGGAATACGCGACGCCGCCCGTGCGCGAGGCGTGCCGCCGGCCCTCGTCTCCCCCAGTGAGGCTGTCCGGCACGTGCTGGAGGTGACCGGCACGACGGGCTCGTTCGACGTCCATCCGACCGTCGCGGAGGCCACCGCCCGGCACACCCCGTGATCCTGGGACTCGGCCGACGCGTACGCCGCACGAGCGCGGGCAGGGGCGAGCTACGAGGCACACCCGCCCACTGCTCAGGGATCGATCATGGGCCCACCGCCATCCCCTCCCACATTCCCCCATCGGGAACTCGTCTTCGATTCCGGGACGGTGGCGGCATGTGGCGCCGGCATCGCCTGGGTACGCCGGACACTGGACGGCTGGAACGTGGCGGCCGACGGCGGCGACGCCGTCCTGGTCGCCGCGGAGCTGCTCGCCAACGCCGCCGAACACGCCGGCGGAATCCTGCGGCTCTCCCTCGAACGCCGTGGCACGCTGCTGCAGATCGCCGTCACCGATCCCAGCCCTGAGCCACCACGCAT
The DNA here is from genome assembly GCF_042889825.1 of Streptomyces sp. NPDC002467. Classification (NCBI taxonomy): domain Bacteria; kingdom Bacillati; phylum Actinomycetota; class Actinomycetes; order Kitasatosporales; family Streptomycetaceae; genus Streptomyces; species Streptomyces sp. NPDC002467. The sequence goes on from NZ_JBIARJ010000016.1 coordinate 77,429, forward strand.
GGGTGAACACCGGCCCGATGCCATCGGGGGGCACGGCCTCTTCATCGTCGACCGCCTCACCCTGAACCGGGGAACCCGGAGGGAGGGGGGCGGCAAGACGGTCTGGGCCGACCTTCCGCTCCCCTCCCCCTCCTGAGCGGCCCCGGTCCGCAGCGTTGTCGAGTACCGGTCAGGCGTGTGGGGGCTGTCTCACGCAGGGCCGGCGAATCGGCTCGGATGCCGCCACCAGCCGGATGAACGCCCGCGCGTCGGCCACGGCCGCTCCGCCCGGATCGTTGTTGAAGTAGGCGAAGACGTCCGCGTCGCGGGGCCAGGTCTCGGCGATCCGTTCCGCCCAACTCCGCAGAGCGGTCCGTCCGTACTTCGGCCAGGGGTGGGCGCGGCCCTCGTGAAAGCGGACGTAGCCCCAGTCGGCGGTGCGCCACAGCGGTGTCACGGGCCGGGATCCCCGGTCCGCCCAGCACAGGGCCGCACCGCGTTCGGTCAGCACCGAACGCACCTCCGCACTCCACCACGACTCGTGGCGGGGCTCGACGGCGACGCGGACCCCGGCGGGGAAGCAGGCGAGGCAGCGGTCGAGCGCCTCCGGGTCCGCTCGCAGCGTGGGCGGGAGCTGGAGCAGTACCGGACCGAGCCGGTCAGCGAGGGAGGCGGCGTGCCCCACGAGTCGGTGGACGGGCTCGGCCGGGTCACGCAGGCGCTTGATGTGGGTGAGGAAGCGGCTCGCCTTCACGGCCATCAGGAAGCCCGGCGGGGTCCGTTCGCGCCATTGGGCGAAGGTCTCCGGTGACGGCAAGCGGTAGAAGGCGTTGTTGCTCTCCACGGTCCGGAAATGCCGCGCATACTCTTCCAGCCACAGCCGCTGGGGCCGCTCCGGGGGATAGAAGACGCCAGACCAGTCCCGGTACTGCCACCCGGAGGTGCCGACGATCACGGCCATACCGTGCGCCTGCCCGTGGGTGGCCCGCCCACACCCCCCCGGTGTGTCCGGACGGCATACGCAGAAGACGCTCGGCGGGGAGTCCCTGCCGAGCGTCTTCGTGCGTCTACTGATGCCTGTGTCGGCTTAGTACCAGTGATTGGCGGACCAGAAGTTCCAGGCCTCGACGGGGCTGCCGTAGCGGGAGTTCATGTAGTCCAGGCCCCACTTGATCTGGGTGGCCGGGTTGGTCTTCCAGTCCGCGCCCGCGGAGGCCATCTTCGACGCCGGAAGGGCCTGGGCCAGGCCGTAGGCGCCGGAGGAGGCGTTGGTCGCCGTGTAGTCCCAGCCGCTCTCGTGCGAGATGATCTTGTCGAAGGCGGCGAACTGGGCCGGGTCCTTGATCATCTGCTGCGCGATCGCCTTGGCGCTCATCGGGGCGGCCTGCGCCGGGACGGTGGCCAGCATGGAGCCGGCGACACCCAGGGCGAGGACGGTACCCGCGAGGGTCTTCTTCGAAGCGGCGATGCGGCGGATGACGGCGTTGGACACGGAGCAACCTTCCGAAGGGAACAAGGGCGGTCGCCGCACGCCACAGGCATGCGTGAGCCACTCACGCGAAGCAGAGGGGATCGGTGGGCGGCGGGTGAAACACCCGTGCCGCCCGGCGACTCATCCAGTTCTACCGACGCCCCAGGACCCTGGCAACGACCCCGATTACTAACCGACCTCGCAGGACGGGCACGACGACCACGCGGTGGAGCGCCGAGGAGGACGGCTCTACCGGACGTTCCGGGTCTACTAGCCCGGTTCGGATGTGACGTGGGTCCTGTGGGGCGCCTCACCCTCACGCGGCCGGTCCGGCCAGGTTCCGGACCGCCGGGACCGCTCGGTGCCGGGTGACACCGCCGGTCGGGCGGTCGGCACGTGGGGCGCCTGCCCGCACCTGCCGCCCTCCAAGCCCCGGACCTGCGGCGGCGCCGGCCGAGCCGGACCGGGCTCGTCGTCGGGCGGAGGCCGCCGTTCACACGGTGGGCCTGTACGGGCAGGGGCACCACGGCGGAGACCTCGTACCGGCACTGCGGCGCCTCGCGGACCTGCCGGCCGCCCGCGCCCGCCGAACGGGTCTCGGACCGCCACCACGAAGGTCCCGCGCGTGATCGCGGCGACCTGGGGGGAAGGGGCAGGGGTATGCCCCACGACGCACCTCCCCCGCCCACCGGTCACCACCTCCTGCCGCGGCTGTTGAGCAGGCGACGCGACCCCGTGGTGGTGCAGAGCGTCCGTGCCACCGGGGCCGCCGTGGTGTCCTACGTCGTCGCGCTCCGGCTCAGCAGCGAGCCGGCACCGCTGACGGCCCCACTCACCGCCCTGCTCGTGGTCCAGGTCACCCTGTACTCCACGCTCACCACCGGCGTACGCCGCGTGAACTCCGTCGTGGCCGGGGTGCTGATCGCCATCGGCTTCAGCGCGCTCGTCGGCCTGACCTGGTGGAGCCTCGGCCTGGTCATCCTGGCCTCCCTCGTGGTCGGGCACCTGGTCCGGGTGGACGAGTTCGTCCCGGAGGTCGCGATCAGCGCGATGCTGGTCCTCGGTGTGACCCAGGTGGCGGACACCGCCTGGGACAGGGTGCTGGAGACGCTGATCGGCGCGGTGGTCGGCCTGGGGTTCAACCTGCTGTTCGCCCCGCCCGTCTGGGTGGAGCCCGCCGGCCGGGCCATCGACGGCCTCGCCGCCCGCATGGCGGCCCTGATGACCGGCATGGCGAACGAGCTGACCGGGCGCACCACCGTCGCCGATGCCGCGTCCCGACTGCACGAGGCCCGCCGACTCGACAACGACATCGCCGGCGTCGACTCGGCCCTGCGCCAGGCGGAGGACAGCCTGCGCATGAACCCCCGAGTACGGGAGGCGCTGATGTTTCGGCTGGTGCTGCGCACGGGGCTGGACACGCTGGAGATCTGCGCGGTCGTGCTGCGGGTCTCGGCACGGGCGCTCACCGACCTGGCGAAGGCACGGGCGGACGAGCCGCTGTTCGCTCCCGAGGTGGGCGGCGTCCTGCGGGACCTGTTCGGACACATGGCGCTCGCGGTGCACAGCTTCTCCCGGCTGATCACCGCCCAGGTCAGCACCAACGCCGAGGAGCAGGAAGACCGGCTCACGCGCGAGTTGGGGATGGCACGCGAGAGCCGTGATCTCATGGCCCGCCTCCTCCTGGAGCAGTTGCGCACCTCCCCCGCTCAGTGGCAGTTGTACGGGGCCCTGCTCGCGGATGTGGACCGCGTGCTGGACGAGCTCGACGTGGACAAGCGGTCCCAGCGGCTCATGGAGGAACTGGACCGGCATTCCCGGCTGCGCAATGAGGACAGCGGCCGGATCCGCCGCGCGCTGCGACGCGTGGGCCGCCGCTAGGGCGTGTCCGGCAGGGCTCGGTGGCATGAACGTGCCGATCCGGGGAAGGCGCACGCGTCCCAGGATCTGCGCTACGACGATCGGCAGGGAGGCCGTCATGACATCGGCAAACGGCAGCCGGCCGCACAGGGCCGTCCCCCGCACCGGCGTGGCACCCGAGACCCCGTGGCGGGATTTCGACGACCTGATGGACCGGATGGTCGGTCTTTTCGGAGTGGACCGCCCCGTCGGACAAGGGGAAGGGCTCGACGCCGATGGCGAACCCCGACCGGACGTGTGAGCGGTGACAGCCGTGAGCCGGACCCGGGCCGCGCGGCGCGGAGGCGGAAGAAGGAGGCGAGGGCCGTGATCGGAAGCGACGCCCGAGGGGACGACGTCCACCAGCCCCAGGCGGAGGCGGAGCCCGGCGAGTCACAGCCGGACATGGAGAACGCCCTCGGCGAACCGGATCTCGACGAGACCCTGGACACGGGGTACTCACCGCCCGACCGCCCTGTCGCCGTCACCCGGCACGGCACTACGGGCCGGGAACAGCAGGCCGGCGAGACCCTCGACGAACGCCTCGCCCAGGAGGAGCCGGAAGAGGAGGCCATGGCCGACGACGCGCACGTCATTCCCTGGGGGAACGCTGCCGGGGACCCGGCCCCCGGCAGCGAGGACATGACCGGCGATCCGAGCGACGACGCGACCACGGCGGGCCGAGAGCGGGCTGGTCGGATGGCCCCGACCTACGAGGGGCCGCCGGTGCGACACATCTCCGTGGTGGCCCGCGACGCCGGGATCGACGGTGGAGCCGCTTCCGCGGAGGAAGCGGCCATGCACGTGGTCGAGCAGGAACCGGACGAGGGGTGACCCTGCTCCGCCCGCCGGTGCGGTTCCCCCGGTCCCGACGCAGGGTGCGGGTCGCTCAGACCGCTTCCGCCAGGACGGCGTCGATCAGCTTCCGCTGCTCCTCGGTGAGGTGGGGATCCCGTAACTCGACCAGTTTGCCGTCGACCCGGACGACATAGCCGAATCCGTCCGGCACGGGCTCCCGACCGGCGGGGCCCTCACTGGTGAGCGCGCTCTCGGCGAGCCGTTCCAGCTCGGCGCCGTCGGCGCGGCAGTCCGTGTCCAGGGCAGCGGTCAGCTCCCCGCCCGCGAACCCGCCGCTGCGTGTCACGATGATCAGCATCGCAGAACCTCCTCGAACAGAACGCCGCCCGGTCGGCCGTCGGGCCGAGCGCGCCGGAAACGGCGTACGGATGCGAACGCACTTCGCCTGCCCCCGAAATCCGCGCTCGCACAGCTCTTCGTGCTGTGGGCGCGAAATGACCGAAAGCGGACCCTGCGGCGCAGCCCCCCGCCGGTCGGACGGGCGCTGCGGGATCGGCCGACCGACGTGCGCAAAGGCTTCCGGTCAGGCGGGCGGGGGCCGCGGGAGGCGTGGCGAGGCGGTGTGTACGGATGAACGCACGAGTGACTGCCCTGCCGGGCGGCCGTCTCATAGAGCCCGAGGAGCTGCTCGAAATCGCCGTCGACGCCGGCCGTGACTACCTGCGCCGGCAGTGGCGGCTCGCGGAGCGGGACGGCGAACGGAGCTGGGTCCGGCTGTTCCGCGCCGACGGCCTCGGGGTGTGGGCACTCGGACGGCACAGCCTGCCGCCCAGGACGGCGTACCTCGACCACGAACGGATCCGGGGCGCGGTATTCGTCGCCAGGGGCGCTCTCACCCACGCCAGGGCCCGGCTCGGCAGCGCTCCGCACACCGACGAGGTCGGCGCGGGCCGCGGATTCCGCTTCGACGAGACCTTCTACCACCGGATGCACGCGGTTCGTGATGCCGGGCCCACCGTCACGGTGCACGTCTTCGCGTCGCCCGGCCCTGACGCCGTGGACTACGACGGCCCGCCGGATCCGGCGCTCCGGCTCGGCCTGCCCTGAATCGGCTCGGACGACCGCCCGCCCGAGCCGATTCGGCGCTTCACGGTGCGATCGTCAGTTTGGCGCAGTCGGTGACGACCGACCCGAGGGGCCGTCCGTCGGCGTGCAGACGACGCTGCGTGCGGGCGCCGTTGCCCCGTTCGTGCAGCCGGGCGAGGGCCTCCCGCACGTAGTCGTCGTCACCGTGGTCCTTGAGGGCCTCGCGCACGTGCTGGTACAGGGCGTCGACGGCGTGTTCGGCGCTCGTCTCCCGCATGCTTTCCGGATGCAGCAAGGATCCGTCCAGGCCTGAACGGCCTGCCTGCCAGGAGGCCAGGCGCAGCAGACTCGTCTCGATCCTGGCCGGGGGATGCCCGTCCTCCCAGGCGCGGGACGCCGTCTCGACCAGGCCGCGGACGAGGGCGGCGAGCAGGACGGGCGTGGAGGCGTCCAGGCAGACGTCCGCGACCCGGACCTCCACGGTGGGGTAGGTGGCGGACAGGCGCGCGTCGAAGTAGACCATGCCCTCGTCGCGCAGCACCCCGGTGTCGATCATCTTGGCGACCTGTTCGTGGTAGCGGTCGGCGGATCCGAAGATCCCGACCGGACCGGCGGAGGGCCACCGGTTCCACACCCGGCTGCGGTAGCTGGCGTAGCCGCTGTCGCCGCCCTGCCAGAAGGGCGAGTTCGCGCTCATCGCCGTCAGGACGGCCAGCCACGGCCTGATGCGGTCCAGGACGGCGACGCCCTCTTCGTCCGAGGCGACGGATACGTGGACGTGACATCCGCAGGTCAGCTGTTCCTGCGCCGTCAGTCCGAAGTGTTCGCCCATCCAGCGATAGCGTCGGCCGGCGCTCAGCGAAGGCCGTACGGGCAGCGGTGATGTCGCGACCGCCGCCACGACGGCGCCGGCAGTGGCCGCGTGCCGTGCCGCCTCGCCACGTATGCGGACGATCTCCGCCTGGAGCTCACCCATGTCCGTGACCGGTTTGGTGGCGAACTCCAGCTGTTCCTTCTGCAGTTCCTTCTCGAATTCGTGCCTCGGACTGCCGTCGACGCCGGGACGGTCCCAGGCCAGGCGGTTCGCGGAAGCGAGGACGGCCCCCGCGACGGCGAGCGGAGCGCCACTGTGCGGGTCCACGAGCAGCAGCTCTTCTTCCACTCCTACGCTTCGCATGCCGCCGCCCCTCGATCCGGCCGTCAGATGTCCGGCGTCTTCCCTGCCCGCCGTCGACCATTCCGTCGCGCGGTCTGCCCTGCTTCCGGCCCTGCCGGTCCGGTGGCGGTCTCCGGCATCAGGGCGTGGACGAACGCCTGCGGGAGGTTCCCGCTCAGGCGGCGCTGCGTGAACAGCCCGGCGGTCCGCAGGCGGCCCGGTTCCGTTCGAACCAGCGCAGCGCCTCCTGCCGGCGCCCCTGTTGGTGTTCGGCCAGTGCCACGGCGAGCCCACGGAGCAGGAAGGCGCCTTCCCTCTCGGCCAGGGGCATCCCGTCGTGCCTGACGCGGTAAGCGTAGTGGTCCTCGGTGCGGTCGGCCGTGTAGGCGCGCAGGGTGCGGACCGTCCTGGGGTCATCCGTGGGAGGTGGCTGCGGCGGTGACGTGGAGCATCCGGTACCGGCGGACGTGCGTCCGCCGCACGTCGGGCGAGCCGTAATCGGCGGTCCCGGTCGGCGGCGCGGGCCGCCGGCAGGTCGGCCGACTCCAGGAGAGGGCGCAGACCTTCCCGGGTCGACTTCCCGGCCTCCATGCCCCGCTCCATGGCGCGCATGCCGCCTCATGGAGCGGGTAGCCGGGCCTCGAAAGGGTCTCTGAAGGCGGCGGCAGCGGTATCCACCGGGTGCGGCGACCGCCGTCGACGCCGACACGGAAGGGCTGCGCATGTCGCACGTCGAGGAATGCGTCGAGGTCAACGTTCCCGTACGCACGGCCTACAACCAGTGGACGCAGTTCGAGGACTTCCCCGCCTTCATGGAAGGGGTCGAACGGATCGACCAGCGCACGGACACGCTCACCCATTGGGTGACGAACGTGAACGGTGCGCGGCGTGAGTTCGATGCGCGGATCACCGAGCAGCTCCCGGACCAGCGCGTGGCGTGGATGACGGTGGACGGAGAGACGCGCCAGGCCGGGCTGGTCACCTTCCAGCCCGTCGACGCGTACACCACCAAGGTCGTCCTGCGGATGAACTGGGTTCCCGAGGGAATCGCCGAGAACGCCGCGGACAAGCTCGGATTCGTGAGGCGTCAGGTCGCCGGGGATCTGAAGCGGTTCAAACTGTTCATCGAGGGGCGCGGGGTCGAGACGGGCGGCTGGCGCGGCGAGGTCACGGGCTGAGCGGGCCTTGACCACGGTGAAGACCTCCGGGGTGAGGGGATCTGTCGGTCACTCGCCGCCCCGGGGTCTTCCTGTGCGGAGCGGGCCGGCCCGGAGCCGCCCTCAGGCGCACGCGGTCGCGCCCGTGATCAGTCCGAGGAGTCCGGGTAGTCCGCCTTCGGCGAGAGCCCGGCGCTGGCGGTCCGCGGGGGTGCCCTCCTGGAGCAGCCGGTGCACCAGGGAGCCGACCTGTCTGAGGTCACCGGCCTCTTCCAGGGCCGGGGTGATGTACTGGAGGAGGGAGCACAGGACGTCACCGCTGCTGCGCGGCCGACCCTCTGGATCCACCAGGACGGAGTTCAGGCCGTGCCGGGCCGCGTGCCAGTTTCCCACCTGGAGCAGCTCCGGCGCCGGGTGGGGCACGGGCAGACCCGCCTTCTCGTCGGCCATCGCCGTGGCGACCAGCGCCCGGACGATGCCCGCGAGCATGACCGCGTCCTCGGCCTGCAGCTGCACGTCCAGGCACCGCACCTCGACCGTGGGGTAGCGCTCGGAGAGTCGTGCCTGCCAGTACACCTGCCCCCGGTCGGCGATCACTCCCGAGGCCACGAGCGCGTCCAGTCGCCGTTCGTAGTCGACGGATCCGTCGAAATGCGGAGGCGGTCCGCTGACGGGCCACCGGCCGAAGACGATCGTGCGCCAGCTGGCGAACCCGGTGTCCTGCCCGTCCCACACAGGTGAGTTGGCGGACATGGCCAGCAGGACCGGCAGCCATACGCGGATGCGGTTCAGCACCGCGACCCGCGTTCCGGTGTCGGGAACGGCCACGTGGACGTGCATCCCGTTGATCAACTGCTCGTCGACCAGCCGGCGGGCCCTGCCCTCCATCCGCAGGTAGCGCGACGAGGGGGTCACGGGAACCGGCCGGTCGCCTCGCAAGGGGGCGGCGCCCGTGGCCGCGATCCTGCAGCCGTTCTCCTCCGCCGCCGAGCCGACCGCGTGACGCAGGCGCAGCAGGTGCCCGCCCACCTCCTCCAGCTCGGTGCACACCGGTGTGGCCACCTCGATCTGGGCCTGCAACAGCTCGGCCTGGACCTCGTCGCGCTCTGCCAGCGGGCTCAGGCCCGCCGTGCGGCGTACGCCCTCGACGAACGGGGCGGGCAGCCCGTCGGCCGGGTCCACCAGCAAGTACTCTTCCTCGACGCCTACGGTGATCACACTCTGCGGCTTCCCCGTCGCGCCATGATCAATCGTTCTCGGGCGAGCCGGAGGGCCACCGTGCACGTGTCGTCCTCGTGGTCCTCGGGCGTGTAGGCGGCCATGACGCGGTCGAGGGCGGCCCGCGCGTCGAGCCCGTCGCAGGAGAGCAGCACCGAGCGGAGGGCGTCCACAAGCCGGGAGCGGCGGCCGGTGGGCCCCAGGGGTCCTGCTCTCCTTCCGTTCCGTCCGCACAGGCGTGGCCGGGGCCTTCCGGGCCACCGCAGGCGCGGACGGGCGCCCGCTCCTCGCCCTGCGGGCCGGGCTCGGCCCCTCGTCCAGCCGGTAGTACGGGTGGTCGAACCGGCGCTGCGAGGCTGCGCCTGCCCCCTCAGCGGAGATCCATACGCGCCCGGACGGAGGCCTGGCCGTTGGGCTCGCCCGACGGTGGCTGCTGCGCGGCACGCCGTTCGTCCTCGCTGCCACCCCGCTGCGGGCCCACGGTGACGCGCGGCAGGGCCTCCGGGTGCTTCTGCGCGAGCCAGGCGACCAGCTGCTCCCGTACCGCGCAGCGCACGGTCCACAGGTCGTCGGCGTCCTTGGCCGTGACGATGGCCCGGACCACGATGGTGGAGGGAGTCGTGTCGGTGACGGCGAGGCCCCAGCCTCGGCCGTCCCACTCCGGGCAGGCGTGCAGGACCTCCTGGACCTTGTCGCGCATGAGGTCGATCGGGGCGCCGTGGTCGCAGTGGAGGAAGACGGTGCCGGTCATCTGGACGCCGCCTCGCGACCAGTTCTCGAAGGGGCGGGTCGTGAAGTACGAGACGGGCATGGTGATCCTGCGTTCGTCCCACGTTCGCACGGCGAGGAAGGTGAGGGTGATGTCCTCCACGACCCCCCACTCCCCCGCGACGACGACCGTGTCGCCGAGGCGCACCATGTCGCCGAACGCGATCTGGAAACCTGCGAAGAGGTTCCCGAGGGTGGACTGGGCCGCGACGCCGGCCACGATCCCGATGATCCCGGCGGAGGCCAGCATCGAGGTGCCGAGCGCGCGGAAACTCGGGAAGGTGAGCAGCATCGCCGCGACCGCGACGACGCCGACGACGGCGGTCACGACCCGCATGATCAGGGTCACCTGCGTACGCACCCGGCGGACCCGGGCCGGGTCGCGGGTGCCGGTCGCGTAGCGGGCGTAGCCGGATTCGACGACTGCGGAGACCACTCCCACGATGAGCCAGGCGCCGGCGCCGATCAGGACGAGCGAGAGGATCCTGCCGACGGTGTCCGCTTCGTCCTGCAGCGGCCGCCAGGCGGCCTGCGCGTAGGCACCCCTGAGCAACGCGGCGAGCAGCACGATCCTCAGGGCCGGCCGGCACCGGCGCAACAGGTTCCACAGGGGTGTTTCGGGGTGCCGTGCGTCGGCCCGGCACAGCAGCCGGTCAGCGGCCCAGTCGGCCGCGAAGGTGAGCAGGAGCGAACCCCCCAGGACGGACAGCAGGCGAATGACGCTGTTCATGGCTCCTCAGCAGGTGTACGGGACAGGGACTTCCATGCCCCTGCCCCGAGCCGGGGAGCTGACACGAGGGGTGGGCGGAATCACGGCCTTCACAGGGCGCGCAGTGCGGGGAGCGGTTTCGCTTCGGCCCATTCCAGGAAGGGTTGCTGGTGATCGCCTCCGATCTGGACGAGGGCGACCTCGGTGAACCCCGCCTCCGCGTAGGGCCGTACGGCGTCGACGAACTCGTCGACATCGTCGCCACGGGCGATGGACTCGGTCACGTCCTCGGGCCTCACGTACCGGGCGGCCTGCTCGAAGCCGTCGGGGCCGGGGAGTTCGCCGTTGGCCCGCCACCCGCCGAGGGCCCACCGGAACTGGTCGTGCGCACGGGCGACCGCGGCCTCGCGGTCGGTGTCGTAGCAGAGGGGCACCTGGCCGATGCGGGGCTTGCCCGCGCCGCCGTGCTCGTCGAACGCCTCCAGGAGTTCCCGCTTCGGCTCGGTGGCGATCACCAGGTCGCCGCGGGTGCCCGCGAGTTCGCGGGAACGGGGGCCGCAGACGGCGATGCCGATCGGGGGCGGCCGATCGGGGACGTCCCAGAGGCGGGCGTTCTCGACGTCGAAGTGGGCGCCGTGGTGGCTGACGTTCTCGCCGTCGAGCATGCGCCGGATGACGTCGACGGCGTCTTCCGGCATGTCCAGCCGTACGTGGGCGGCGGGCCAGCCGGCTCCGACGATGTGCTCGTTGAGGTTCTCCCCCGAGCCCAGCCCCAACCGGAACCGGCCCCCGGAAGGATCTGGATCGTCGCCGCCTTCTGCGCGACGACGTTCCCGACCAGGTCGAAGGTGCCCTCGTCGGTGTAGAACTTCGTCGCGAACCCGCGGGTGTCCCGCACGGTGTCGGCGGAGCCGCGCGAGCCGAGCGCGGTGGAGAACCGGACGAACACCGGTGTCTCCACGTCCTTGGCCAGGAAAGCGGCCCGGCTCACCTCGCCCGCGGCCCCGTAGCCCAGGAAGACGCCGTGCGCGGCGGCGCCGCGGGCGTGCACCACCCGCTCGGGGATGCGCTCGTGGTCGAAGTGGGTGATCTTCTCGCGGAGATGGGGGTCCTGGAGCAGCACGGGCCCGCGCGGTCCGGCCTTCAGGGAGTGGTCGCTGTCGTACGGCCTGGCGCCCTGTGCGGTCGTCAGGTACGGCCCGCCCTGCGCCACCCGGGCCTGGTCCGTGCCGGTCGCCTGACCGGTGGGGCTCACCGTCTCCGGCCCGTCCTGATCCGGCTTCGGCGGCAGCGGCTCCGTGAGTCGCTCGGGTTCGTCCGCGGGCGGGGACACCGGTCCGGGCGCGCCCGGCAGGGGGCCGGCGCCGATGTCCGAGTTCGCGCGGGAAGGCTCATTCGTCATGGTGTCTCCCGAAGATCGTCTCGCAGCAGGCACCCGGCCCGACTGCTCCCGCGCATGCCCCGCAGCCGGGCACGCAGACGCGCCGCAGGGAGGGTGTGCGGAGATCATCGGACGATCATCAGGAATATCTTCTCGGACCACTTTGCCGAAATGAGACATTACCCGCCGTGTCCCACGCCCGTGAACGCGAACCTTTCGGGCAAAAATAGGCGGTCGTCGGGAGCCATAACGCAGTCACCGAGAACAGCCACCGTCAAGGGCCGGCCTGTTCCTTATCTGAATGCGGAGGTATCGCGATTGCCGAAAATAAAAAAGAGCCCCGTCAAGCATTGCCGTCCCGTCCTGGTCCTCGCGATTTCACTGACAGTCGCGTTCGCGCCCGCGGCGCCGGCCCAGGCCGCTTCCTCTTACGGAATAAAGGCTGTCGCCGTCGCAGCCTCGAAAAAGGGCGCCCCTTACGTCTACGGCGCCACCGGGCCCAGGGAATTCGACTGTTCGGGCCTCACCCTCTACGCCTTCCGGAAGGCCGGCCGGCCCCTTCCCCGTACCGCGGACGCGCAGTACGAGGACACCCTCCACATCTCGCGCGCCCAACGCACGCCGGGTGACCTGGTCTTCTTCCCCAGGGGAAGCACCATGGGCCACGTCGGCATCTACGCGGGGAACGACAAGATCTGGCACGCCCCCAAACCCGGCACCCGCGTGCGCCTCGAACGCATCTGGACCGACACGGTCCATTACTCCCGCGCGAATTGAATCAGTGGCGCGCCTGGGCAAGGGGCCCGAGGGTCACTCCACTCGACGACGGTCCTCATCACTCCATGCCCTGGTCGTCTCCCCAGTGCCCCGCGCAAGGCTCCTCGCCCTCGGGCAGCCCACCCGCGACCACGCGTTGACGGGGCATCTCCGCGTCGCGCTCGAACCCGAGGAGGATCGCCGGGAAGCTGCCCGGAGTGACCCGTGCGAAACCACGGCCCTATGCGTTGGGCGCGGCCGGGTAAGGAGCGCGATCATGCTCACGACGAGGAGGGCCGGTCCGCGAGCGTTCTCGTTCCGGTTCGCCGCCGGACTGCACGATGCGTTTCATACCCTGTGACTGTCCCGGCCGTCACTCGTGCCCCTGCCGGGCCGAGCCGTGGTCGAGCCTCCGGCATGCCGGTGACGGGCCCGCCTCCGCGCCCTGTGACGGCCGGTCCGTGCCGCGGTGTGGGGCCCGAGCATGAACTCCTCGTACCGTCCGAGAGCGAGAACGGCGCAGAGCAGAGCGGGCAGGAGCAGCAGCGCGGCGATGAACACGGGGTGCCTTCCCTTCGGGCCTCGTCCCCCGCGCATGCCCTCGACCTGACGCGGCACACGATGTTCGGCGAAAGGCGTGTAGGGCCGAGGGGAACGGGCAGGCGCGCCCGGGCAGCCGTCAGTCGACCGGGAGGGAACGGCCACCATGTCCCACTCGGCCACCGCCGTGAGCCCCACCTCGTCCAGGTGGGGACCATCGGCCTGATCAAGGCCATCGACCGCTACGACCCCGAGCGCGAGGTCGAGTCCTCCACGCTCGCATCGGCGTCCGCCTGTCCGATCCGCCGGCGGGGCGCCGCCGCGCCTCGGCGGACGGCCTCACTCTGCGGCTGCGCATGGCGGCGCTGTGTGAACGTCGGTCGCCTACACTGCCCTGGACCTGCTCGGCCGGGCCGTCACGGTTCCCGTGAGCGGCATCGGCACCACGACGGGGGTTGAGAGCACAGTGCGAGCCATCGGGCCGGCGGCCGACGATCCGGTGCCCACCGGGCTTTCCGGCGCGGGGCAACGCCGTCGGCTGGCACTGTCCGGCGTCCGCGGCCACGTGGCCAAAGGCCGCGACTTCGTCCGTCAGGCCCTGCTGGACTGGGGTTGGGACGGGACCGAGACCGCCGAGGACGTCCTGCTCCTGGTGTCCGAACTTCTCACGAACGCATCGCTGCACGCGGGTGGCTGCGTCGAGCTCGCGCTCACGGCCGGCGAGGTCCTGCGGATCGAGGTGTTCGACGGCACGACGGAGCCGCCTCGCCGCAACCCGTCCCCGCAGAGGGGCCTGCCGGGCGGGCACGGCCTCTACATCGTGGAGCGCGCCTCCGACCGCTGGGGCACTCACGTCCATGCGCACGGAAAAGCCGTCTGGGCGGAGATCGAGGCGCCCCGGCTGGTCTCGGGCAGCTCCACGGGCCGATGACCCCGATCCGGCCCGCCCCACGTGTCGGTCGGGCCGGTCGATTCCGCCGACCGGGTGATTCCGATCGGCGCACGCACATCCGCGGGGTGCTTCATTCCGGTGAACGGGGGCAGGCGAGCGCCATGACTTCGAATCCGTCCATCGCTCTGGGCCTGACCGCCGCGCCCGGCCCCGCCTGGCTCCACCTGGTCGTCATCGCCTTCGCCCTCGTCGTCCTCGTCCGATCCCTGGCCCGGCACCGGTAGGAACGGCAGATCAGGGGAGCAGGCGCAGCCCGATCTCCTTTTCCTGGTCGCCCGAGACGGTTCCGGTGTCCTCGACGGCGAATTGTCCGGCGAGCGCGGCATGCACCCGTTCCACGGCGCGAGGTCCTCCCTGAAGGGTGACGCTGACCTCACCCTTCAGCCGAACGGGGGCTTCCCGCCGCTCCGCCGGCTTGGCGGCGTCGAGGGTCGCGCTCCACACGGTCGCGGCCGCGCCTTCCGCCGGGCCGCTCGCCACGGCTTCCGCGGGAAAGGAGTGCTCGAGGAGGTCGAGAACGGTGCGGGCGTCCTCCGGTGCGCAGTCGCCGACCGCAACCACCACTTCGGCCGCGGGGTTCTCGTCGTTCCGGCTGTCCATGGGCTGCCGCCCCTTTCGTGTCGTGCATCGCTACAGACCTGGAAAAGGTGATCCGCCCGCCCCGGGCACGCAGGACGCGGCCGCGCGGTGCCGTGGCACCCGGAGCCGCGTCCTGTCAGCGGGGAGTCCGGAAGGCGGACCCGTCGGGGCGGATCAGGTCCTGTCGCCCTTGCGGCGGAGGGAGTCCTTCATGTCGCGGGCGCGATCCTCGGTTTCGCTCATCGCTTCCTTGGCCTTGCCCTTGGCCTCGTCCATCTTGCCCTCGGCCTTCATCCGGTCGTTGCCGGTGACCTTGCCGACGGCCTCCTTGGCCTTGCCCTTGGCCTGATCCATCTTTCCCTTGTCAGCCATGACGACCTCCTTGGTATCGGAACTTCGACGGGTACAAACTAGGCATAAACCGGAGACTTCGCTCGGCGAGGCGAGGCGCCCTCTCACACCCGGGCCAGACAGCCATCGCCCACGAGAACACCCCGAACAGCAGTAGGCCGGCCGCCACGACGACCATCAACCACGGGCCCACGGGGGTCTGGGCGAAGGAGCGGAGCGTGTCGTCCATGCCCTTGGCCTTCGCCGGGTCATAGGACACGGCCGCATGGACGAGGACCGCGCCGGCGGCCGCGAACACCGCGCCGCGGGCGATGCCGCCGACGACGCCGAGCGCCTCCACGCCCTGACGTACGCGCTCGGGCAGGCGGCCCAGCTCCATCTCCTCGCGGAAGGTGAGGCGCGCCGCGCCCACGATGACGACGATGCCGCCGACGGCGATACCGACGCCCACCAGCGCCACGAGCCATTGGCCCGCAGGGGCGTCCAGCGCCTTGGCCGTGACGTCCCGCGACTGCTCGTCGCTGGAGCGCCCTCCACCCCGGCCGGCGGCGAAGGCCAGGACCGAGAAGGCCGCCACCGCGTAGAAGACGGCTCGCGCGGCAGAGGCGCCGCGCTTGGTGAGCTTGCGTCCCTTCGGTCCGGCCGCACCGAAGACGGCCTCCGAGAGGCGCCAGAGCATCATCGCCACGAGGCCCAGGCCGATGGCCCACACGAGCACCCGCCCGTAGGGGTGGCCGGCCAGCTCGCCGAGCGCGCCCGAACGGTCGGCCACCTTGCCCGTGTCACCGAACGCGATCCGCAGGGCCAGCAGGCCCACCAGTACGTACAGCAACCCGCGCGTGGCCAGGCCTAGACGGGCGGCAACGGCCACTGCCTCGCGCGTGCCGCGGGCCCGGACTCCGTCGGTGGACGCCGCCATGAGTCACCCTCCTGAAGGTCTCATACGCCGCGCATGCCCGCTCCGGCCGGCGCCATGCGGACCGCGCGGGCCCTTCAGCGGCCGTGGAATCGCCTGTTCAGGGTGTTCAGGGTGCGGGCCAGAAGTCTGGAGACGTGCATCTGGGAGAGCCCTGTCTCCGCCCCTATCTGCGCCTGGGTCATCTCCTGACCGAAGCGCAACTCCAGGATCCGGATGCTGCGTTCGTCCAGGTCGGCGAGCAGGGGCGCCAGGACGTGCCGGTTCTCGACCATTTCCATCGCGGGGTCGGGGCCACCCAACGTCTCGGCGAGGATGCGCGGGTGCCGTCCGTCGGGCTCCCGACCGGCGCCGCCCGCGGAGTCCCGGGGCGCGTCGAGGGAGTGGGCGGAGTAACCGTTGGCCGCGACGAGACCTTCACGGACCTCGTCCTCGGTGAGGTCCAGGTGGTCGGCGAGTTCCGCCGGAGCGGGAGCGTGGCCCAGTACGGAGGTCAGCTCCTCCGTGGCCTTGGCCAGCTGAGAGCGCAGCTCCTGGCAGCGGCGCGGGACACGTACGGCCCACGTGGTGTCCCGGAAGTGACGTTTGATCTCACCCCTGATGTACGGCAGGGCGAGCGTGCTGAACTGCGTGTTGCGGTCGACGTCGTACCGGTCGATGGCCTTGATCAGGCCGATGACGCCGACCTGGACGATGTCCTCGTTCTCCGGACCGCCGGGGCGGTCACGGAACGGGCGGGAGGCGAAGTGCACCAGTGAGATGTTCATTTCGATCAGCGTGTTGCGGACGTACTGGTACTCGCGGGTCCCCTCTTCGAGGCTCCGCAGGCGTTCGAAGAACACGCGGGTCAGCTCTCGGGCCTCGCCGGTCGGCAGTTCGGAGGGGCAGGGCACGTCCGGCAGACCGCTCGGTCGGAGGGTGCCTGCAACGCCACCGGGAGAAGCGGCGGAGGTCGTACAGGTCCGGGCCTCGGCTGCGGCCGTGGAAGTCATCGTTTTCGCTCCTTGGGCGCGGGGCTTGCGGTGCGGTGGGCGATCGCTGGGCCGTGCGGGTGGGCCCCGTTCGGCTCCACAGAACCCTGCCCGGCCCACGGACGCACGTCAAGCAATACCTGAAATACAGTTCCGGATTGGCTTTTCGTGAGTCCTCCCTCAAGAATGGGCGGCGTGGAGAGCGAGCACACGAGTCCCCGCAGGAACCGCTGGACGTTCCTGACGAACCACGCCCGGGTCCTGATCGCCATCGCGCGAGACCCGGGCGTCCGCCTGCGCGACATCGCCACGGGCTGCGGGCTCACCGAGCGCACCGTGCAGACGATCGTCACGGACCTGGAGGCGGACGGGTACCTCACCCGAACCAGGGACGGCCGGCGCAACCGGTACGTCATCGCCTCCGGCGCGCGCTTCCGCCATCCGGCGGAGGCCGGCCTGGAGATCGCCGGCCTGCTGGCCTACCTCGCCGCCCCAGGGACGGCTACCCCGGCCCTCGCCGTTGACGGCGCGGACCAGGAGTCCGGCGACGGAACCTCACGCGCGACACCGTAGTCGCCGGGATGCGCTTGGCTCGGCCCTGTTTCGACCGGGGCGGGGCGGGTAGCCGCGCGGACGACCAACCGATCCTCTCGTGAGGAGGCAACTCGTATGGGCGGCATAGGCGGTTGTATCGCCTTGATCGTGGTGGGAGCCACGCTCACCTTCGCCAGCGACTGGCACATGGACGGCGTGAACCTCGACGTGGTCGGCCTGATCATGATGGGCGCCGGCCTGCTCGGGCTCGGTGTGTACGCGAGCGTCGCGAGGCGGCGGCGTGCGGGCGCGCTGCCGATCGTGGACGAAACCCGTGACCGGACCTGACACCGATCCGCTGCCCCGCGCCACGGACCGGCGGTGGTGCGCGTGACCGTGGGGACCGGGGTCGACCGCCGGGCTCTCGCAGCCGTGGAACTCCGGAGTCGTCGAGGGCCGTGTCGATCGGATCGAGGCCAAATCGCCGGGGTGTTCGGCCGCGCGGGCTTTGGGCTGCTCAGGGAGCGGGTCACGCCGCTCCGGGAGCAGGTCACGCCGTACATGTGACACCCGCGCACAGTAAAAGGGAGTCATCGTGAAGGCCGTCTTCTTCCAGGGCCCGTTCGACGTCGCCGTACAGGACGTCCCGGACCCGCGCATCGACGGACCACCGGACGCGATCATCCGCGTCACCACGGCGAACATCTGCGGGTCCGACCTCCATCCCTATGAAGGCCGGGCCCCTCTGGACGAGGGAATGGTCCTCGGCCACGAGAACATGGGCGTCGTCGTCAAAACCGGGCAGGGCGTGGAGCGCATCTCCGTCGGCGACCGGGTGTCCGTACCGTTCAACGTCTCCTGCGGCACCTGCCGCAACTGCAACGACGGTTGGACGAACGCCCGCATGCGGGCGAACCCGAGCGGCAAGCCCACCGCAGGCTACGGCTATCCGCAGATGGGCCCCTACCGCGGCGGCCAAGCGGATTACCTCCGTGTGCCGTGGGCCGACTTCAATCTGCTCAGGCTCCCGGCCGGCAGCGATTACGAACGGGACTTCGCGATGCTGTCCGACATCTTCCCGACGGGCTACCACGCCACCGAGTTGGCCCGCTGCGCGGCGCGGCGCGGGTGTTCGTGGTGGACAAGGAGGCCGATCGGCTGGTCCTGGCCGAGGAAATGGGCGCCTCCGGTGTCGACTTCGCGAAGGTCGACCCCGCCGAGGGCGCGGTCGCGCGGCCCCCGGCGTGATCACCTCTCACGAGCTGCCCCCCGACCGGGCGCCGCGGGCGGCGGCTGTCGTGCCCGTGCCGATCAGCCCGGCGAGGACCCCGGCGGCGAGTGCCCTGGCCGGACCCGGCTTCGGCTGCGGGCAGGCGGTGGTCCGTTCGGGGTGCCGGGCAGGCGGTGGTCCGTCCGGGGCGAAGTCGAGCACCTCGGCCAGGCACAGGGCCCGTCGTCCGGTGTCGGGTGACCTCGTCCCCTCGGTCGCCCCGGGTCCGACATGATGCCGGTTTCTTTTCGGCCACGGCCTGTGGTGCCGAACCGTTCATTCCCCGAATAATCGGCGCGATACCGCTCACACCCCCTTGCAGAAATCCGGAGAACCGAAAATTCGGAACGTTTCCGCAGGATGAAATCGGCTGGACGATGGGCGTCAACGCGGGTGCGCCCACAAGTCGACACAGAGGGGCTTCTCGCAAGGTTCCGGCCAGGTGGGAGCGGCGTCCGTTCATCATCGGACGATCAGGGTACTGCGTTTTCCGGGTGAACGGAGGGGAGATTATTTCGGTTGACCCGCGATCGCTGATATCTATTTCCCTACGCCCGGATCCGCGCCGAATAACCCCCTTCGCTTTGGCCGTGCACCCAATGCCTCGGCCTGCATCGTGAACGGAATCCGCACCATGGGAATCGCATTCCGCAAGAACGTCGCCCTCGCCGCACTGGCCCTCACCGCCTCACTCCTGCCGGCCGGTGAGGCGGGAGCGGCGAGCGCCGCCCGGGCAGCGGTGCCCGGCCGGTACTGCCTGGCGAACACCTGGGGGACCGCCAACATCTCCACGAAGCCCTGCGACCCGGCGGACCGGGGCCAGCACTGGACCGTCTCGGGCCACCAGATCGCCCTCACCAACGACCGCAACTACTGCCTGACCAACGCCTGGGGCACCCAGAGCGTCTCCACCAAGCCCTGCGACCCGACCGACCAGGGGCAGTACTGGAACGTCGCGGGCCGGCAGATCGCCCTGGACTTCGCCCTGGCCTACTGCTTCGCCAACGAGTGGAACACCCCGAACGTCGGCACGAAGCCGTGCGACGGCGCGGACAAGGGCCAGGAGTGGGTGGTGTTCAACGACCAGATCAGCCTGGCGGCGGTCGGCACCTGACCGACCGACGGGCCGGACCGCGGGTCCGGTCCGGGTGGCACGACTCCCGGGCGCGATGGGGCGTGGTGTTCCCCTCGCCGCCCGGCGGCGCGTGACCCCGGCGGTCCGCTGGCGCCTTCGCCTCCGCGGGAAGTGCAGGACTCCCCGTCGGCCGTGAGTTCCTCCAAATCCAGCTACTCAAATGCGGCGACCATTGAGCATCAGCACAAGCATTTGCCAGGTTGTTGTTGCATTTTCGACGCAAATGCAAGATGAGGCTTCGAAGTGTGCTGCGGAGGAGATGGCAGGTGAACGGTGGAAAGCAGAGCGGCAACGTCCGTGGGTGGCTCCGGGGCATCGAGGTCTTCGCGGGCCCGTTGCCGGAGTTCGTACCCGAGCGGGCCCCGGACGACCCGGTCCGACTGTTCCTCTCCTGGCTGTCCGACGCCGTCGCGGACGGCCTGCGCGACCCGCACGCCATGACCCTGTCGACGGTCGACGAGGTCGGCGACCCGGACGCCCGCGTGCTGATCCTCAAGGGCATCGACGCATCCGGGTGGCAGTTCGCCGGGCACTCGTTCAGCCCCAAGGGCAACCAACTGGCCGCCCATCCGCGGGCGGCACTGACCTTCTACTGGCCGGAGCACGGTCGGCAGGTGCGCCTGCGCGGGCAGGTCGCATCCGGCTCGGCCCGGGACAACGCCGAGGACTTCCTGTCCCGGGCGGCCTCGGCGCGCGCCGAGGCCCTGTTGGGCCGCCAGAGCCAGTACCTTGCGGACCCCGCCGAACGGGACCACGCCTTGGAGAAGTCCCTGGCCCTGATCGGCAGGGAGCCCTCGCTCGTCGACTCCGCCTGGACGCTGTACACCCTCGCGCCGACGGTCGTCGAGTTCTGGCAGGCGGCGGCGAGCCGCGTTCACACCCGGCTGCGCTACGAACGGACGGCGGACGGCTGGGGCCGCTTCCGGCTCTGGTCGTGACGGCAGGCCCCGAGAGCACGTACGAGAACGACGGCGGGGAGCGCGGCCGGGTCGGGCAGGTACCGGCGCCGGTGCAGCTGCGTGACGGCCGCCGCCGACGTCAGGCCGAGCGCCGTGCAGCAGGCGTACGGGAGCCAGGCCGGACCGCCGCTCGTGGCGGTGTCCATGGCCCATCCGACCCCCGCGCCGGTGCCCGCCGCGGCCACTCCGGACACGGCGTGGAACAGCCCGTGGAAGGTGCCGGTGAGCTCCGCCCGCCCGAACGCGGGGATGAGTTCCATGACGAACGGCTGGGCGGTCATCAGCCCGAGGTACAGCAGCAGTACGCCGGCGAGGACGGGCAGGAGCCGGGCCACGTCCGTCCCGGCCGCCCCGGCGACCGCCATCAGCGGTACGAACCCGAGGCCTCCGAGGGCGAGCCCGGCGCCGATCCACCGGCCGCGGCCGCCGCCCCGCGCGGCCAGCCGGCGGGTGAGCCGCAGTTGGACCGTGAGGGCGGCGAGGGTCCCGACGACGAAGACCAGTCCGACGGCCCCGGTCAGTCCGGTGGCCTGCCGAGCGGCGTGCGGGAGCAGCAGGTAGAGCTGGCTCTCCATGCCGTACATGCCGACCATGGCCAGGGCGAAGGCGACGAACCGACGGTTGCCGGCGGCCTCCCGCCAGTCGCCCAGGACGGAGCCGGCCGGGCGCGGCACCGCTCGGGCGGGCAGTACGGCGGCCTGGGCGACGGTGAGCAGCGCGAACACCCCGGCCGCGGTCAGCGCCGCCGCCCGGAAGCCGCCGAACAGCAGCGGACCGGTCAGCGCCCCGGCCGTGGCGAACACGTTGAACAGGGCGAACGCCTCGGCCTTGCGGTGCCCCGCCTCCTGGGCGACGTAGGTGCGCACGGCCGGGTTGAACAGGGCACCGGCCAACCCGCTGAGCAGGGAGGCGGCGATCAGGACGGGCAGTGCGTCGCCGAGGGCGAACAGCGAGAAGCCGAGGGTGCGCAGCCCGCAGCCGGTGATGATCACGCCGCGGGCCCCGAGGCGGTCGGCCGCCGAGCCCCCGATGAGGAACAGCCCCTGCCGGCTGAGGTTGCGCAGGCCGAGGACGAGGCCGACCGCGGCCGCCGACCGTCCGAGGTCGTCGGTGAGGTGGCCGGCGAGGTACGGCACGAGCAGGTAGAAGCCGGTGTTGACGCCGAACTGGTCGACGAGGAGGAGCCGTACGGCGGGTGGGAGGCCGCGCACGGCGGCGAGGGCCCTCACGGTGCGGCCCCCGCGGGTATGGCGGCACGGGGCCGCACTCCCAGGCCGTCGCGCGGCGCGGCCCGTACGGTTCCGTCGGTGCCGCCGATTCCGGTCCACGGGTCCTCGGCGAGGAGCAGATGCCCGTCGAGGTCGACCCAGCGGGCCCGGTCGACCAGGTGGACGGCGGGTGCGATACCCAGCGAACTGGCGGTGAGGCAGCCGAGCATGAGGTCGGTTCCGCTGCCGTCGAGCGCGGCGCGGATGCGCAGCGCGGCGCGTACGCCTCCGCACTTGGCGAGTTTGACGTTGACCCCGTGGACCCGTCCGGCGAGGGCCACCGCGTCCTCGTGGGAGACGGCGTCCTCGTCGGCGATCACCGGGATCGGGGAGCGTGCGGCGACCCGGGCCAGGGTGTCGGGCCGGCCTGCCGCGACGGGTTGTTCCACGGCGGTGACGCCGAGGGCCGCGAAGCGCGGCAGCAGTGCGTGGGCCTGGTCCTCGGTCCAGGCTCCGTTGGGGTCGAGCAGCAACTGCGCCGCCGGGGCCTCTTCGCGGACGGCGTGGACGCGGGCGAGGTCCTCGCCCGGATCGGGGGATCCCGCCTTGATCTTCAGGACTCCGAAGCCGGCCGCGGCGAACCGGGCCGCCTGGGCGGCGGCCGTGACGGGCGCGACGATGCCGATGGTGCGGGCCGTCGGCGCGGACGGTGGCATCGGGCTGCCGAGGAACGCGTGGGCGGGCAGACCGGCTCGTTTGCAGATCAGGTCCAGTACGGCGGCCTCGACCGCGGCGAGGACGCCCGCGGGCAGGTCGGCGCCGAGGGGACCCTCGGGGGCCAGTTCGTGCCAGGCGGTCTCCGGGTCCGGCAGTCGCTCGACGGCGGGGCGCAGGGCGTTCAGCCGGCGCAGGATCCGCTCCGTGGGAAGCCCGAGGTACCGGCTGCTGACGGCCTCGCCCCAGCCGCTCGTTCCGCCGTGTTCGAGGGCGACCCAGACGGCGTCGCGGCCGGCCATCACGGAGCGGGAGATGCGCAGCGGCTCCGCCAGTTCCAGCCGGGCGGTGTGCCAGGTGAGTCTCATGCGGCACCTCCGGGGGCCGGGACGGGGACGGCGGGGGACGCGCCGGCGCGCTCCGGGAGGGGGGAGAGGACGCTGCGGCAGCGGGTCCAGCCGTGGGCCTCCGCCGCACGGGGGTGCGGGATCTCCAGGGGGCGGGTGGCCGGGGCGGTGTCGGTCAGTCCGTGGGCGTGGCAGAAGGCGTCGTCGTAGACGGTGCCGAGGTATCGGTGGGGGCCGTCGGGGAAGACGGTGGCCACGACCGCGCCGGGCTCGGCCCGGGCCGCCCATGCGGAGACCAGGGCGACGGCGCCGGTGCTCCAGCCTCCGCTGACGAAGCTGCCGCGGGCGAGCCGGCGGCAGGCGTCGACGGCTTCGACGGGGCCCACCCAGTGCACCTCGTCGAAGATGCCGTGGCGGACGTTGCCGGGGTGGATGCTGCTGCCGAGTCCGCGCATCAGGCGCGGCCGGGTGGGCCGGCCGAAGATGGCGGAGCCGACGGAGTCGACGCCGATGACCTTCAGCCGGGGCCAGCGGCGGCGCAGCGGGCCGACCAGTCCGGCGCTGTGTCCGCCGGTGCCGACGCTGCACACCAGCACGTCCAGGTGGTCGAGTTGGCCGATCAGTTCGGCGGCCATCGACCGGTAGCCCGACGGGTTGTCCGGGTTGTTGTACTGGTCCGGCCAGTACGCGTGCTCGGTTCGGGCCAGGATCTCGCGCAGCCGGGTGATGCGGGCGGCCTGCCAGCCGCCGTGGCGGGCCGGGGTGTCGACGAGCTCCAGCCGGGCTCCGTAGGCGCGCAGCAACTGCCTCATGGACGGTTCGAGTTCGGTGTCGCCGACGAGGACGACGGGGTGGCCGAGGGCCTGCCCGGCGAAGGCGAGCCCGATGCCCATGGTGCCGGAGGTGGACTCCACGACGGGGGCGCCGGGGCGCAGTTCACCGCGTCGGCGGGCTCCGGTGAGCATGGACGTCGCGGCGCGGGCCTTCATCCCGCCGGCGGCGAGGCATTCGAGCTTGGCCCAGAACCCGGGATGCCCGTGGGGCAGGTCGGCGGTGATGCGGGCGAGGGGGGTGCGCCCCAGCAGGGGCAGGAGATCGGGGTTGGCGCCGGCGGGCGCCCTGCGCTCGGGCGGAGCGAGAGTCATGCGTGGTCTCCGTAGCGGTGGATGGTTCCCGGGCCGCCGTCGAGCCAGAAGAACGGGTACGGCTCGGCGGACACGGCGCTCACTCCGGCTCCGAGGAAGCGGGGCAGGACGGCGCTGCCGGTCTGGGCGAACATCACGAGGGGCTTGCCGGTCGCGGCGGCGTGGTCGAGCAGCCCCTGGAAGGTGCCGTTGCCGAGGGTCATGCCGGAGGCGAGGACGGCGCCGCACCGCTCCAGTTGCGCGGCCGTGTCGGTCAGGACGGGCTCGCCCCACTCGGTGGCGCCGCCCTTGAGGTCGCACGGCAGGTACTCCAGTCCGCGCGAACGCAGCTGTTCGAGGAGCGAGTTGACCACTCCGACCACCAGGACCGGACGGTGCTCGACGCCGGACGGGCCGGCGGCGGGAGCGGGCAGCAGGTCGACGACGGCACGGGCCCGCGCCCGTGAGCGGCTCAGCGAGCTCCCGCCCGGCAGCGGATGCGGACGGGCGCCGTGGATCGGGGTGTGCGGGCGTACGTGGGCCAGGTAGGCGTCGAGGGCCGCGATCCGCACGGGCAGCAGCGGGTGGCCGAGGAGGTCGGAAACGGTGGTGCCCACGCAGTCGTCGAGGGCGCCCCCCGGCAGTGAGCCTGGCTCCACGGCGCAGGATCCGACGGCCGCGTCGAGCCGCAGGCTGAGCACCTCGTTGCGGTAGCCGGCGGCGCGGCCCTCGTGGCGGACGGCCTGGGCGGTGGTGAAGGCGAGCGAGATCCGCTCGTGGGCGGGGTCGGGTCCGTACTCCCCCGCGCGGACCAGGTCGAACAGTCCGTCGACGGTTCGGACGGCGGGGTCGTCGTGCGCGCGACCGCGTGTCGCGGGGGCTTCGATTCCAGGTGTGTGAGGGGCCCGTACGGTCACGCGGGCACCACCGGGGCGGGCTCGTAGCGGGGGTGCAGGCCCGAGAGCAGCGCTTCGGCGGCCGCGCGGGCGCCTCCGCCCTCGGTGTCGGCGGTCATGACGTGACCGAGGTACTCGTTGTTGCTGGTGGCGGCCCGCACCGTGCGGCCGGGTTCGGCGAGGGTGAGCTCCAGCACCTCGGGCCGGGCCCGGAGCGCCTGCGCCCCGTCGATGCCGGTGAGGGTGCCCGTGGTGTCCGGCAGCAGGAAGGCGACGGCGGCGCTGCGCACGCCGGTCGTCCGCGGTGCGAGGTCGGGCGTGCGGCCGAGTGCCACGTCGACGCAGGCGGCTGCCAGGTCGACACCCGAGACGTGGCGGACCAGTTCGGTGATGCGGTTGCCCGCCGGTCGCGGGTTGACCTCGACCAACCGGGGCCCGTCGGGCGTCAGTTTGAGCTCGGTGTGGCAGACCACCTGGTCCAGGCCCAGCGCCTCGACCGCCCGCAGTGCGGTCTCCGCGGCCTCCGACGCCAGGGCCCCGTCGATCCCGGCCGGGAACATGTGGCCGGTCTCGATGAAGGCGGGAGCGCCGCCGATGCTCTTGTCGGTGACGCCCACGACGTGGGTGGACCCGCCGAAGGAGACGGTCTCGACACTGACTTCGGGCCCGCCCAGGAGCTCTTCGATCAGGATGACGGGCGCCCTGTCCTGGCCGCGCGCGTTGACCGGGAACTCGGCGAGGGCCTGGCAGGCGCGTTCCAACTCGTGCTCGTCGCACACCGCGCGGACCAGCATGCCGGCGCAGAGGTCCACCGGCTTCACCACGAGCGGGTAGCCGATCCCGCGAGCGGCGGCCGCCGCCTCCCCGGCGCCCTCGCAGATCGCGAACCGGGGCCCGGGGACGTCGGCCGCGGCGAGCGCACGACGTGTCAGGTCCTTGCGGCACGCGGCCTCGACGGCCTCCGGCGCGGGCCCGGGCAGGCCCAACCGGCGGGCGGTCTGCGCGACGGCCGGCAGGTAGTAGTCGCACGAGGAGACCACCCCGTCGAAGCCGAGCACGCCGTGCAGGCCCTCGATCCGGGCGAGGAGGGCGGCCGTGTCGTTCGTGTCCGCCGTGATGACGTTGCGGGCCGTGAGCAGCGGGTGCGGGCCCTCGCCCTCCGGGGCCGAACGCAGGTAGTGGTGCAGGTCGCGGGTGACGAACGTGAACTCGTGCCCCTCCTCGCGGATCGCTCTGGGCAGCAGCCTGCTCATCGACCCCACCCAGCTTTCGATCACCAGCAGATGTCCCACCGGACTTCCTCCCAGACCGCCGTCGGTTCCGTGCGACGCAGACCTTATAGGAAATCGTTTTCATTTCCAATAGGGCTGCTTTCCGGTAGCGTGCGGTCTCCCCGGGACGGAGAGGCGAGTGTGGTGACAGAACCGACGCGAGGACTGACGCGAGGACCGACGCGAGGACTGACGCGAGGTCGGCGGATCGGCCCGTACACGGTGCGGCACGCGAGGAGCGAGGACGTGCCGGGCGCCCGGAGCGTCACGTTGGACACCTTCTACCGGGAGTTCGGCTACGGGTACGTGCCGGACTGGCACCCGGACGTCGTCGACCTCGAAGGCACGTACCTGGAACATCCGCGGCACGCCCTCGTCGTCGCCGCGCGCGACGGGGGCGAAGTCGTCGGCACCACCGCGCTCACCTCACGCGGCCCCGCCCACCCGCCACATCCGCGAAGCCTCGTCGAGCGCCACCCCTCGGGCCGGACCGCGCAGTTGCTGCGGGTGTACGTGCGCCCCGAGCACCGGCGGCACTGCCTGGCCCGCGCGATGGTGCGCACCGCGTGCGCGTTCGCGGCCGCCGTACCCGGGTACGAGCGCGTCTACCTGCACACCAATGTCGACATCCCCGGCACGGAGGGCTTCTGGCGCGGCATGGCCACCGAGGTCTTCGACGCCCGCCCCACCGGCGAGCACGGCGGGTTCGGAACCGTCCACTTCGAGACGGCGCTCCCGACGTCGGGAGGGGACACGGGTCGGCGGATCACCGCGGCGGCGCGGTGACCCCCGCCCCGTCAGACGGACGAGCGGTCGGGGGCGCGGTCGGACGGGCGGACCACCAGTGCCCAATCATGGAGGCGGACCGTGTCGGGCCGAGCCCGGCCGGCGAGGACCTCGCAGAGGAGGGCCGCGCAGGTCCTGCCGTACTCGGCGGGCCGGAGGTCGATCGCCGTCAGGGGCGGGTCGCAGCTGCGTACGGCGATGCCGTCGACGCAGGAGGCGAGTTGGAAGTCGCGGCCGACCGTTCGGCCCGACTCGGCGGCGGCCCGCAGCACCCCGGCGGCGGCTCCGTCGGGGGCGCAGATGACCGCGTCCACGGCCGGCCGGTCGGCCAGCAGACGGCGGGTGTGCTCGGCCGCTTCGGCCGGGGTCGCGGCGAAGGGGACCGTGTGGACGATGACGGACACCCCGCGCTCCGCGCTCCAGGTCTCGGCCGCCGTTCGGAGCGCCTGGGCCCAGGAGGAGGTGGCTTCGGGTGCCAGCAGGGCGGGCGCCACGGCCCCGCGTTCGTGGACGTGGTCGAGGAGCGCGGTGAGGGAGGCCGCGTTGTCGCAGACGACCGCCGCGGTGGGGGTGGCCGTGGGACCCGGGTAGCGCTCGCAGGTGACGACCGGGACACCGGCGTCGAGGAGTGCCGGCACGGCGGGGTCGCCGATCTCGGGGTCGACGACGAGCAGCCCGTCGACCCGTGAGCCGAGGGGGCCGTGCGCCCCGGCGGCCGACCCGAGGAGGACCACGTCCAGACCTTCCTCCTGGGCCCGTTCCACGGCACCGAAGGCGAGGTTCATGTAGTACTCGAGCCGGGTGGCCGTCTGCGGCAGGTACAGGCCGATCGCCCCCGTACTGGCCCGGCGCAGTCGCCGGGCGGCGCTGTTGGGCCGGTAGCCGAGCCGGTCCGCGACCTCCCGCACGCGGTCGCGGGTGGCCTCGGCGACCCGGCCGGAGCCGTGGAGCGCATCGGAGGCGGTGCTCTTGGAGACGCCCGCCGCACGGGCCACATCGATCAGGGTCACGGTACGGGCGGTCACGTTTCCGCATTCTAGGCGGTCATCGACCGACCTTGCCGGAACGTTCCGGCACGTCTACATTTGCTCGTGCCGGAACGTTCCGGCAGGGGAGTGGCAAGCCGCCGCCCCCCTGCCGCGACCGATCCGCCGTTACACATGCCATCCCGGCTGACGAAACTTTCAGTCAGTACGGATCGGCGCATCGTTCCGCGAAGCCCGCGAAGCCCCGCGAAGACCCGACACCCTCGAAGGCAGTCCGCCCGTGACCTCGTACTCCGTCCTCACCTCCTACGGCTCCCCCCTCGGCTCCCCCGGCCGCACCAAGCCCGCCGAACGCGAACCGCTGCGCGTCGGCCTCGTCCAGATGCGCTGGCACGCCGATCCGGCCGAACACGACGCCCACCTGAGCGAGGGCGTCGCCCTGGCCGCCGCGCAGGGCGCGAAGGTGGTGTGCCTGCCGGAGCTCACACGGAGCCCGTACTTCTGCAACACCGACGACCCGATGGCCGACGGCGCGGAACGCTGGCTGGAGGACGTGGAGACCGGCCCCACGGTCCGGCTGATCGGCCGGCTGGCCACCGAACTCGGCATCACCGTCCACGCCTCCCTGTACGAGCGGGCCGCGGACGGCGGCCTCGGCTACAACACCGCCGTCTGCGTGGACTCCGACGGCAGGCTCATCGCCCGGACCCGCAAGAACCACATCCCCGCGTTCCCCGGCTACCGCGAGGACCTGTGCTTCCGCCCCGGCGACAGCGGCTTCCCCGTCATCGCCCACGAAGGCGCCCGCTTCGGCTTCCCGACCTGCTGGGACGAGTGGTTCCCCGAGCTCGCCCGCGCCTACTCGCTGGCCGGGGCGGACATCCTGGTCCACCCCACCGCCATCGGCTCCGAGCCGGACCTGCCCGACTTCGACACCCGCCCCATGTGGGAGCACGCGATCAGTGCGAACGGTCTCGCCAACGCCCTGTTCGCCATCGTGCCGAACCGCGTCGGGACCGAGGGCGGCTCCACCTTCTACGGCTCCTCGTTCATCTCCGACCCCTACGGCCGGGTCATGCTCCGCGCCCCGCGCAACACCCCCGCCGTCCTCGTCGCCGACCTGGACCTCGACCAGCGGCGCGACTGGCTCGAATTCGGCCTCATGCGCACCCGCCGCCCCGAGCTCTACGGGGCACTCACGCTCACCGACCCGACGGCCTGACGGCGACGGCACGGCTCCCGGGCGGGCAGGACGCCGCCCGGTGCCGTACGCGTTTCGGCGCATTCGAGCCGGTGATAACCCTCTCGATACCGCACGTGCGCCGGCAGGGGGGTGTGATGAAGTACGACCTGTCCGACCGCCTCGTCATCGGGATCGCCTCCAGCGCCCTGTTCGACCTCACCGACGGCGACACGGTGTTCCGGGAGCAGGGCGAGGACGCGTACCGGACCCACCAAGAGGACCATGTCGACGACGTCCTGGCCGCCGGGGTCGCCTTCCCCTTCGTCCGGCGCCTGCTGTCGCTGAACGACCTCGCGGATCCCGTCGATCCACTGGTCGAGGTCATCGTCCTTTCGCGCAACGACCCGGACACCGGGCTCCGCGTCATGCGCTCGATCGCGGCGCACGGCTTGCGCATCAGTCGGGCCGTCTTCCGCCAGGGCCGGCCGTCGCACCGGTTCATGCCCGCCCTGAACATGTCCTTGTTCCTCTCGGCCAACGGCTCCGACGTCCGTGAAGCGGTGGCCGAAGGGATGCCGGCGGGGCACGTGCTCGCGACGGAACGGGTCGACGACGACACCGACCGGGAACTCCGCATCGCCTTCGACTTCGACGGCGTGGTCGCGGACGACTCCTCCGAGCGGATCTACCAGGACGCCGGCATCGCCGAGTTCCGCGCGCACGAAGTCCTCAACGTGACCACCGCCCACGACCCCGGCCCCTTGAAGGACTTCCTCGCGGGCATCAACCGCATCCAGCGCCGCGAGGACGAGGAGCGCCGCAGGAATTCCGACTACCGCCCCCGCCTGCGGGTGTCCCTGGTCACCGCCCGTGACGCCCCCGCACACGAACGTGCCGTGCGGAGCCTCAAGCAGTGGGGACTGCGCGTCGACGACGCCTTCTTCCTCGGCGGCGTCGACAAGGCCGCCGTGATGCGCGCGCTCGATCCGCACATCTTCTTCGACGACCAGGTCGCGCACCTGAACGGCACGGCGCCGGCCACCCCGAGCGTCCACGTGCCGTTCGGAGTCGTCAACGCGCCCCCTCGCGCACCCGGACCGGCCGAGGACCGGCCGTGACCCGCTGGGCAAGGGGTGCGAGGGCCGAGAGGGGTGCCAGGGCCAATATTGACTGAATCTTCAGTCGAGGAGAGGATGCGGACAGGCCCCTGGTCGACGTCCCCCTCCCCCGCACCGCCGAAAGAGCCACCGCATGTCCGCCGAACGCCCCGGCGCACGGGCCGCCGACCCGCCTCGGCGGCTGCCGCCCGCCCTGCTCCGCCTGCTCGGCGATCTGCTGCTGATCGCCGCCGTGACACTGACCGTGACGGTCCTCTTCCGGTGGACCGACAGCTGGGGCGTCCGGGGGCTGATCGGTCCCGTGGCGTACTACGCGGCCACCGTCTGTGCGGCGGTGGCGGTGCTGTTCCGGCGGCGGTGGCCCTCCGTCGCGCTCGCGACCGCCGCGGCGATGGTCGCCGTCGAACCGCTGACCGGCGGGGCGTTGGTCGCCGCGGCCCATGCGGCGGGGTCCCGCTGGTCGGACCTGCGTCACCGGTCCGTCCTCGCGGCGGTGAGCGTGACGGGGCCCGTGGTGGTCACCGCGGCGATCACGGCCGGCGCGGGCGGGCCGGTCCGCGAGTACCAGGCCATGGTCGTGCTCGTCACCGGGATCGTGTGCGGCGCGCTGCCGGGTCTCGTGGGCGCGCTCGTCGGTCAGCGCGAGCGGCTACTGAGCGCGCTGTGGGAGCGCAACGCCGTCCTGGAGCGGGCTCAGCACTCGGCGGAGGAGCAGGCCAGGGCGTGTGAGCGGGCCCGGATCGCCGGCGAGATGCACGACCTGCTCGGCCATCGGCTGAGCCTGGCGGCGCTGCACTCGGGCGGGCTGGAGCTGGCGGGCCGGGCGGGTTCCCCGGAGATCCAGCGGGCCGCCGTGCTGGTGCACAGCACGGTTCGGGAGGCGATGGACGAGCTCCGGGGCGTGCTGGGCGTGCTCCGGGCGGGCGACGCCGCGACCGGGGCTCCGGACCCGCTGACCCCCGCGACGGGCACCCACGCGGACGTGACCGCCCTGGTCGGCGAGTCCGCCGCCGCCGGCATCCCGGTGGACCTGCGCTGGACCGGCGGGGACCTGGTCGACGCCGCCCCGACCGCCCGGCGCGCGGTCCACCGGGTGGTCCGGGAGGCCCTGACCAACGTCCACAAGCACGCCGGCGGGGCCCCGGTGCGGGTGACCGTCCACTGCGACACCGGCGAGGTACGGGTCGACGTGCACAACGGGCCTCGGCCGGCGGGCCGCCACGCTCGGCCCGCGGGCGGCAACGGGCTCGGGCTGGCCGGTCTGCACGAGCGGGTGCGCCTGCTCGGCGGTTCGCTGAGGGCGGCCCGCACCGGCGAGGGCGGTTTCAGCGTCGACGCCCGCATCCCGCTGGACGGCGGCCCGGCCGCCCCGCGCACGGCAGCCGACCCGGCAATGGGGCTCGGCGTACTGGTCGGAGCGCAGGCGTGGCCGAGCCGGGCCGCGGCGAGCGCGGTCATGCTGCTCGGCGTGGTGGGCGCGGTCGCCCTGCAGTTCCTGACGCTCTCCTTCGTCCCCTTCCCGGCGGAAGGGGGACCGGAGGACTTCGAGCGGCCCGGGGTCTCCGTGGAGGACGACGCCCGCCACGACCCCCTCGACCCCGTCGAGCCCCTCGTCCCGATCTCCTTCCACACACCGTGAGGCCTGCCGTGATCCGTGTTCTCCTCGCCGACGACCAGGACCTGGTGCGTGCCGGGATCCGGCTCGTCCTCGGGCATGCCGAGGACATCGAGGTGGTGGCGGAGGCCTCCTCCGGCCACGAGGCGGCGGAGCTCGCCGTCCGGCACCTGGTGGACGTCGCCATGCTCGACATCCAGATGCCGGGCTCCGACGGGCTCGACGCGGCCGAACTGATCGCCGCCCGGGCCCCGTCCGTCCGGGTGGTCATGCTGACCACCTTCGGGGAGGAGGAGTACGTGGCCCGGGCGCTGCGGGCGGGCGCGATGGGGTTCATGCTGAAGGACAGCACCCCGCAGGAGCTCATCCAGGCCGTCCGTACGGTCGCGGGCGGTACCCCCATGGTGTCGCCGCGGATCACCCGGCACCTCATCGACCGGTACCTCGAATCGGACGAGGAGCAGGCGGATCCGCGGCTCGACCGGATAGCGGCCCTCACCGGGCGGGAGCTGGAGGTGCTCGCCATGGTCGGTACGGGTGCCTCGAACGCGGAGATCGGAAGGCGGCTGCACCTCGGCGAGGGCACGATCAAGGCGTACGTGAGCCGGATGCTGACCAAGCTGAGCTGTGCCAACCGGGTCCAGGCGGCCCTCCTCGCCCGCGACGCCCGGCTCCGCCCCGACCGGTGACCGACCCACCGGACCGGGACCGGGACCGTCAGGGCCGCTTCGACGCGCTGGGGGACGGTGCCGGGGGCACGGTCGGCGATGCGGACGGCCGCCCCGACGGCACCGCGGACGGCGACGCGGACGCCTTCGTGGACGGCGTCACCGACGGCGTCACCGACGCCGGTGCGGACTGCCCGCCGGCCGGGGCGTCCCGGTAGGCGTCGTGGTCGGACGCGGGCCGGGGCGGCTCCGCGCGTACGGCGCTCATCGTGAGGAAGGCACCGGCGACTCCGGCGACGACGATCTTGGAAGCCAGGGCGAGCCCTCGCATCAGTGCCTCCTGTGCTGGTCGGAAGACGCGGGCGCCAGACCGCGTCCCGTGACGTTCTGGATCTGGAGCCCGGGCCGGGCGTTGACCTCGAGGATCAAGGGGCCCCGGCCGGCGTCGACGACGATGTCGGCGCCCAGGTAGCGCAGCCCGGTCGCCTTCGCGCAGCGGCGGGCCGCGTCGAGCACCTCGGGCCAGTGCGGGACGCTCGCGCCGATCAGGGGTTCCCCGGAGTCGGGGTGGTGGTCGGTGGGTTCCTTGCCGACCAGGGCGTGGGTGATGCGGCCGGTGGCGAGGTCGACGGCGGCGCCGATGGCCTTCTGGTGGAGGTTGGCCCGGCCGCCGCTGAACCGGGTCGGCAGCCGCAGCATCGCCAGCTGCGGCCGGTCGCCGCGGCAGATCACCCTGATGTCCGGCAGGCCCTGGTGGGAGAGCCTTTCGAGTTCCGGGTGGGCCCGGATCAGCGGCTCGAACATCGCCCAGTCGTTGGGTCGCGGGGAGAACTCCCCGTCCAGGATGCGCCGCAGATGGTCGGTGACGGTCTCCCGCGCGATCCGTTTGCCGGAGGAGGAGTACCAGGTGTTGCGGCGTCGGCCGAACGACAGCAGGATGCCGTTCCCACCGAGGCTCTGGTTCGGTTTCAGTGCCCACGCGTCGGGCAGGCCGGCCCAGTCGAGGGAGGCGATCTCCCGCCGGGAGCGCAGCAGGCCCACGGTCGGCGAGGTCGGTGCGCCGACTGCTGCCAGGGCCTGCTTGGTCGCGTACTTGTCGTTGACCAGGCGGATCGCGGACGAGGGGTTCTGTTCGGAGATCCGGGCGTTGCGCAGGTTCATGCCGAGGACCGGGTCCCAGCCGCGGAGCCGGATCACGCGGCGCCTCCCTGCGCCTTGGCGGCGGGGGCGAACCTGAACAGCTCGCTCAGCCGCAGGCCGCGGTAGGTCCCTACCAGCACGGCCCACAGCGCGCAGACGCCCGCCAGTTGCAGCGGTACGACCTCCGCGAGGTGGCGTACGAACGGAGTGAGGAGCAGCAGCGCCACCAGGACGGCCGTGCCCATGGTCACCGCGGCCCCGACGAGGGCCGAGCGGGCGCCGTCGAGGTCCCACTGCTCCCACAGGCGTTCGGTGATGATCGAGGTGACGACGACGGGCAGGGTCATGCCCCAGGAGTCGGACAGGCCGAGGCCGCCGAGGGAGAGCTGGGCCGCGATCAGGCCGGAGGTGACCACGCCGATCAGGACGCCGAGGCGGGCGACGCGCGGCAGGTGCAGGCGGCGCAGCAGCGGTTGGATGACGAATCCGAGCGCGAACAGCACGAGGGTCAGGGGCACTCCGAGGAGCAGTCCCGACTGCGCGTAGGCCAGGGCCAGCAGGACGGGGCTGAAGGTGCCGAGGGCGTTCAGGCCGACGACCACCCGCAGCAGGACGATGACCAGGGCGGCCAGCGGCAGCAGGGCCATCATGGACACGGGGTCGATCGCGGGGGCCTTGGCGAACAGGATGCGCAGGGCGGACGGGGCCTTGGCGGCGTCGGGCTGGGTCAGCAGCCGCTTGCCGACGACCACTTGGAGGCCCTGGACGTCCTGCCGGCCGAGCAGGACCGGCGTCTCCCGCTTCGAGCGGTTGTTGACGGTGGTCTTGGCGACGAACGACCGGCCGGCGAGGCGCACCGTGGAGTCGACGACGGGCCGCTGTTCGCGGCCGAGCGCGGAGGCGACGGTGACCTTGGGGGCCGCCTTGAGGTCGAAGCCGAGTTCCTTGGCCAGCTTGGTGTCCATCGAGGACGCCGACGCGCCGGTGTCCACCATGGCGAGCACTTCGAGCGTCTTGCCGTTCGGTCCGCTGACCCGCACCATCTCCCGTTCGCCGATCACATCGGGCGAGTGGCCGAGGTTCCGGTCGGGTGAGCCGAGGACGCCGAGCAGCAGTACGCCCAGCGCGGCGACGGCGGCCAGCACCTTGAGGAGCACGGGCGTCTTCCCCCGGTCGCCCCGGTGTTCGCCGCGCGGTGTGCGGTCCGCGGCGGCCTTCCCTGCTTCGTCCGTACGAAGGTCATTCACATGAAGGTCGTTCACGGGACCAGCTTTGGCGAGCGGGAACGGCGCGCAGTAGTGGCGATCGGCCCGGCGGGTGCAACGAAAGTGCACAGTCGTCGGCGTCCGGAACGAGAATGACCGCAGCCCGGCCCCACGTCGTGCGACGTGGGGCCGGGCTGCGGTCGGAAGGGGGTCGATCAGCCGATCGCGGGCTGGTCGTGGGTGGCGCAGTGGATGCCGCCGCCGCCGGAGGCGATCGCGTCGATCTTCACCTGGACGATCTCGCGGTCGGGGAAGTGGTCCTTCATGATCTGCTTGGCCCGGTCGTCGGCCTTCGCGTCGCCGAACCGGGGCAGATAGACGCCCTTGGCGCCGATGTAGAAGTTCATGTAGGAGGAGACGAAGGCGTCGCCGCGGCCGGTGATCCGGTCGGGGTCGGGCTGGGAGAGTTCGATGACCTCGATCTTCTTGCCGCGCGCGTCCGTGGCGTCCTTGAGGACGGACTTCGCCTGGTCCGCCGAGCGCGACCACACGTCGGCCGGGGTGCCCGGGAAGGCCTTGTCCAGCAGTACGACGCCGGGTGCGACGAAGCGCATCAGGCAGTCGACGTGCGCGTCGGTGACGTCCTTGCCCTTCACGCCGGCCAGCCAGATCACCTTGGTCACGCCGAGGGCCTTCTTCAGCTCCTGCTCGACCTGGTCGCGGCTCATGCCGGGGTTGCGGTTGGCGTTGACCACGGAGCTCTCGGTGAGCACCAGGGTGCCTTGGCCGTCGGTCTCGAAGGAGCCGCCCTCGGCGACGATCGGGGTCTCGACGCGGTCGAGGCCGTACTTCGCCAGCAGCGCGCGGGAGACCTTGGCGTCGTTGGCGTGCTCCTGCTTGTTGCCCCAGCCGCTGAAGTTGAAGTCGACGCCCTTGACCTTGCCGCCCTCCTCGACGAAGACCGGCGCCGTGTCCCGGGCCCACAGGTCGTCGACCGCGAGCGGGATGACCTCGACGTCGTTCCCGCAGGCCTGCTGGGCCGCCTCCTCCTGGTCGGGGCGGGCCATGAGCACCACCGGTTCGCGGGCGCCGATGGCGGCGGCGAGTCCGGCGATGTCCTTGCGCACGTCGTCCAGCTGGTCGCCCCAGACGTCCTCCGACGCGGGCCAGGACATGAACGTACGGGTGTGCTTCTCCCACTCGGCGCCGAACCGTCGGCCGTTCGCCCCTCCGGGGCCGGTGGCCTGGCCGCCGTCCTGCTCCGGGTCGTCGAGCTCGGAGCAGGCGGTCAGACCGAGGGCGAGCACGCTCGCGCCCGCGATGGTGCGCATCATGGCGCGGCGTGACAGGGCGGGATTCGACAAGGGGTCCTCCGGAGGGTGAGGGGAGAGGGGAAGGGAGGGGCGGCCGGGACGCGCACCCGGCCGGGCCGGCGGAGCGGTGCGCCGGCGGTGGCCAGGGGTCAGGGGTCAGGGGTCAGGGCATCGGCTCGTGCATGGTCGAGCAGTGGATGCCACCGCCGCCGCCCATCAGGCGGTCGACGTCGAGCTGGACGACCTCGCGGCCGGGGAAGGCCGCGGCCAGGGTCCGCCGGGCGGCCTCGTCCTTGGCCCGGTCGCCGAACTGTGCGGTGATCACGCCGCCGTTGACGAGGACGAAGTTCAGGTAGGAGTCGACGAAGGTCGAGCTCTTCGAGCGGACGGTGTCGGGGCCGTCCACCCGGATCACCTGGAGCTTGCGGCCACGCGCGTCGGTCGCCGCGGAGAGGATCGCGAACTGCTCGCGGGCGTCGCGCGCCCACACGTCGTCGCGGTCGGCGGGCGGCAGTTGGACCATCACCACGCCGGGGCGGACGAACCGCGAGGTGACGTCGACGTGGTCGTCCGTGATGTCCTTGCCCTTGATTCCGGGCAGCCAGATCATCTTGTCCGCGCCGTAGGCGTCGAGGACGGCGTCCTCGATCTCGGCGCGGCTCATGCCCCGGTTGCGGTTCTTGTTGACCAGGCTGCTCTCGGTCGCCATCACCGTGCCGTCGCCGTCCGTCTCCACGGCCCCGCCCTCGCCGACCAGGTCGGCGTAGGTGAGCCGCAGGCTCCGGCGGCGGGCTACGCGCTCGGCGACCCGGGCGTCGTCGGTGTGGATCTGCTTGTTGCCCCAGCCGTTGAAGTTGAGGCAGACCGCGTCCAGGGCCCCGTAGCCGTCGCGGCGGAAGACCGGGGCGATGTCGCGCATCCACAGGTCGTCGGTGGGGATCGCGGTGGTCACCTCGACCTGCGGGCCGCACATGCTCCGCGCCTCGCGGGCGCTGTAGTCGTCGGGGACGCACATCACGACGGGCTCGAATTCGGCGATGGTGCGCGCGATCAGCGCGATGTCCTCCTGTACGCCGGCCAGCTGCCGCCCCCACACCGACTTCCGGGACGGCCAGGACATCCAGGTCCTGGCGTGGGGGACGTCATCGGCGGGCACCCAGGGGCGCGCTCCGCCCGGACGCGGCGCGGCCGAGGCGGAGGACCCCGTCAGCGCCCCGGCGCCGAGGGCGAGGCCGGCCGCGCCGATGCCGGCCGCTCCCAGCAGGCGTCGGCGGGAGGGCAGGAAGCCGAGCAGGTGGTCGCCGAGCGAGCGCTCGTCGCGGTGTTCGGTCATGGCATCTCCAGATCAAGTCGACCATCGCCGGGTCGGTGCCGCCATCGCGGGCGTGGGGGCACCGGCCGGCCAGGGCTCCAGCC
The DNA here is from genome assembly GCF_042889825.1 of Streptomyces sp. NPDC002467. Classification (NCBI taxonomy): domain Bacteria; kingdom Bacillati; phylum Actinomycetota; class Actinomycetes; order Kitasatosporales; family Streptomycetaceae; genus Streptomyces; species Streptomyces sp. NPDC002467. Next base: position 115,004 of record NZ_JBIARJ010000016.1, read on the forward strand.
CTGACCTCACCCTCGCACTGACTGAAACTTCAGTCAAATTCGTCGACCTGAGTGACCCCGGCGCACCCGATCCTCGGCGGATCCCCGCACGCCGTGCCGTGAACGCGGTGTGCGGGGAGGGCTACCGGATGGTCCGGGGTGATCGCCGGGCTCAGTCCTGGGCGGGACCCCGGTCGGGTCGGTCCCGCAGTTCCACGGTGCGGACCGCGGTCGCGTGGAGTTCCAGGACGGTGATCTCGTTGCGCCCGGCACGGAGCGCCGGCGCGGGTACGTACAGGGTCGCCTGCGGGCCCCGGGACCAGTAGCGCCCGAGCGCGAAGCCGTTGATCCAGGCCTGGCCCTTGGTCCAGCCGGCCAGGGCGAGGTGGCCGTCGGCGGGCCGGTCGACCTCGAAGGAACCCCGGTGGAAGGCAGGGCCCACCAGCGGTGCGGCCGGGGCGAAGGCGATCCCGTCCGGGGAGTCCAGCGGCAGCGGCCGGCTGCTCCACTCGGCGAGCGGCGCGCCATTGACGGTGATCGTGCCGAGCAGGCCCTTGCGGTCGTGGACACCGGGTCCGTAGTTCACCCGGCCCTGGTTCTCCACCAGGACCACCAGGCGCGCCCCGGGCCCGGGGCTGGTGAAGGCGAGGGCGTGCTCGTGGTGCTCCCGCTCCAGTACGCCGACGGGCTGCCCGTCGACGAAGACCTGGGCGCGGTCGCGGACCTCGCCGATCCGCAGCACGGTCGGCCCGGCGGCCGGCAGGGACGCCTCGTACAGCACGAACCCGAAGGACTGACCGAGCTGTTCCATGGTCAGCGGACGGTCACCGAGGACGGCCTCGCCGAACAGCCGCTCCTGCTGGAACAGGCCCGCGCAGTGGTCGAGTTCGACGGTGACCGGGGCGAGTTTCCGCGCCCTGGTGGGAACGGTCGCGTCGGGAACCGGAGCGTGGCGGGCGATGACCTCGCGGAAGGCCTCGTACTTGGGGGTGGGGTCGCCGGCCTCGTCGAGCAGCGCGTCGTAGTCGTACGAGGTGACGGTGGGACGGTAGGTGCCCTTGTCGTTGGCGCCGTTGGTGAGGCCGAAGTTGGTGCCGCCGTGCAGCATGTAGATGTTGACGGAGGCCCCGGCGGACAGCAGCCGGTCCAGGTCCGCGGCCGCGTCGGCGGCGTCACGGGTGGTGTGTGCGGCACCCCAGCGGTCGAACCAGCCGATCCAGAACTCCGAGCACATCAGCGGCCCGGTCGGCTGGTGCCGCCGCAGCGCGTCGAGGCCGGCCTCGACCCGGCTGCCGAAGTTCACGGTGCGGAGCACGCCGTCCAGGCCGCCGCGGGCGAGGTCGCCGGGCTGGTCGCAGGTGAACAGCGGGACGTCGACTCCGTGGGTGCGCAGCAGGCCGGCGAGGTCGGCGAGGTAGCCGGTGTCCTCGCCGAAGGCGCCGTACTCGTTCTCCAGTTGTACCGCGACGACCGGCCCGCCGGCGGTGGACAGGTACGGCTTCAGCGGCGGGAGCAGGGCGGCGAGGTAGCCGTCGACGGCGGCGAGGAAGCGGGGGTCGCGGCTGCGCAGGGCGATGTCCTCCTCGGTCAGCAGCCACGAGGGCAGGCCTCCGCCCTCCCATTCGGCGCAGATGTACGGGCCGGGCCGAAGGAGGACGTGCAGGCCCTCGGCGGCGGCGAGGTCGAGGAAGCGGGGCAGGTCGAGACCTCCGTCCAGCCGGAACTCGCCGCGCCGGGGGGCGTGGAGGTTCCAGGGGACGTAGGTCTCGACCGTGTTGAGTCCCAGCAGGCGTGCCTTGCGGAGCCGATCGGCCCACTGCTGCGGGTGGACGCGGAAGTAGTGCAGTCCGCCCGAGAGGATGCGGAACGGTCGGTCATCGAGGCGGAATCCGTCCTCGGCGATCTCCAGTCGGGGCATGCCGGGTGCTCCTAGCTGTGCGTGCGGGTGCGGAGGAAGGGGTCAGGTCGTCTCTTTCGGATCTTGCCGGTCAAGCCCGCGTCGTCCGGTGCCGTGCATCGGCGCGTTGGGCGGGGCGCCCTTGTACTGGACGTACTGGGGTGCCCCGCCAGGGCGGCGAGGTGCGGTGCCGGGCGGCAGGGGGCACCTCCCAGCCCCCTGGGGCTGGGGGAGGGCCAGGCACGATCCGGAAGAGACGGCCTAGGCGAGGGGGCGGCAGAGCAGGGCGTCCGGGACGCCGTAGTGCAGCCACTTCCAGGTGAAGGCCACGCCGGCGAGGTACTCGTTGTCGGCGCACTGACCCTTGTAGTGGCCGGGTGCCCAGTCGCTGGCGTTCGAACCACCGGTGGCGGGCCGGTTGTCGCCGTGGTCGAACCAGAGCACGCGCCCGGAGGTGGGCAGGGCGGTCGCCGCGGGCGCGCAGAGCAGCGCGGACATGGCGTTGCCGTTCACGCCGTAGCCGACCGCGAAGGTGCGGTCCGGGCACTGGAGCTTGTTGTATCCGCCCGCCCAGTCGCCCCCGGTGACGTACCGCTCGTCGGTGACGACGGTCCAGGCGCCGGCGCCCTTCGCGGGCTGGTTGACGTCGGTGCACAGGCCCCGGCTGTCGCTGCGGCCGAGGCCGACGACGCGCTGGGTGTCGGGGCAGTTGCCCTTGCGGTTGCCGGGCGACCAATCGGGCTTCGCGAGCATGGTGGCGGAGACGTCGTAGTCGCCGTAGTCGAGGTTGAGCATGTTCCAGCGCGGGGTCGGGTCGACCTGGCCGGTCTTGCCGGGGGCGCCCACGAGCTTGTTCCAGTCGGTGGCGCGCCAGTCACCGGCGTCCATGACGCCGAGCCGCGTGCCGTCCGCGCGGTAGTTGACCATGGCCCAGTTGTCGTTCGGCGTGCCGTTCGCGTCGCTCCAGCCGACCAGCGGCCAGATGGCGAAGTCGGTGTCGTTCCGCACCATGATGTCGGTGAAGTTGGTGAACCAGGCGCGTTCGCGGGCGTCGACGTCCCCGCGGCCGGCGGCGCCGAACTCGCTGATCCACACGGGTGCGGTGAAGTGCTGCCCGGACCGGGTGACGAACAGCGCCTGGTCGTCGACGACCTGGGCCAGCTGCTGGGGGGTGAACTCCTCGTAGCGCGGGTCGTGGGTCTCGCCCGTGCCGGTGGCGCCGGTGTGGTTCGGGCCCGTGTAGCCGTAGAAGTGGGCCGCGTAGACGAGCTTGTCGGAGCGGACGAGGGTGTTGGAGAGGGTGGCGACCGGGGTGAGCGTCGGACGACCGTGGGGGGTGACGTCCGTCGGGATGCCCTGCCAGTTGATGCCCTCCATGACGACCAGCATGTCCGGGTCGGCCTGGAGGATCCTGTTGCCGGCGTCTTCCAGGGCCTTGTTGAGGTCGTGGTCGTTGCCCCAGCCCCAGTTGGGGTCGTTCCAGGTGTCGCGGCGGACCTCGTTGCGCAGGTCCGCGCCGACGACCCGCTTGTCGGCCTGGTAGCGCTTGACGAGGAACACCCAGTCGTCGATCCACGCCTGCGTGGACTGGCCGCTGTTCCAGCGCTCGTTGCCGTCCAGGCCGCAGCAGAAGCGGTAGCTGGTGGTGTGGTTGTTGAGGATGACGGCGAAGCCGTCGGCGGTCAGGGCCGCGACGACCGCGTCGAACACCTGGAGCGGTGTCTTGCCCTTCAGCTGCGGGTTGGCGGCCACGGCCGAGTCCGGGACGACGCTCGTGTCATGGAGCAGCGCGTTGGCGAACGGCAGTCGGACGCTGTTGAGGCCCATGGCGTGGAAGTCGGCCAGGATCCGGTCGATCGGCGTGCGGTCCAGGCCGAGCGGGAGGTTGTGGGAGTTCTGCCGCGCCTGGTGGTTGGCCACGTCGCCGACGTCGCCGCTGCCCTGCCAGGTGCCCTGGGCGCCGGCCCAGTTGCCGGACTTCAGCTTGAAGCGGTTTCCGTCGGCGTCGACGACGTACCGGCCGCGGGTGGAGAGCGGGCCGCGCCAGGAGGCGGCGAGCTGTTCGCCCGTCAGGGCGACGGGGGCGGACGCGGTGGCCGACGCCGGGGCCGCGGCGACGGCCTGCGCCCCGGGAACGGCCACGGCGGCGGCGATCAGCGCCGCGGTCGCGAACAGCGTGCGCAGGCCTCGTGTCACGGACCTCGGTGACCTTGCGGATCTCATGGGGGTTTCCCTCCGGATGGAGTGGGGTGAGGGAGCGGGGTGGTGCGGTGGAGATGCGGTGCGGCGGTGCGGACCCCGGACGGGAGCTCCGGGGGGGATCGGGGAGGCCGGGCCCGGTTCGGGTCAGCCCTTGAGACCGCTCGTGGCGATGCCCTCGACGATGTAGCGCTGGGCGACGAGGAACATCACGACCAGGGGCGTGATGGTGACGACGGCGCCGGCGAAGAGGCCGGGCAGGTTGATGGTCTGCGAGGTGAGGAAGGTGGACAGCGCGATCTGCGCGGTCCAGGCGGACGGGTCCTGGCCGACGACCAGGGGCCACAGGAAGGAGTTCCAGCTCTCGATGAAGGACAGCGCGCCCAGCGACGCCAGCATCGCGCCGGAGCTGGGCAGGGCGATCCGGCCGTACAGCCCGAGCCAGCCGAGGCCGTCGAGTCGTCCGGCCTCCTCGATCTCACTCGGGAACTGGAGGTAGAAGTTGCGGAACAGCAGCACCGCGAAGGGGTTGAAGAGCCCGGGCGCGATGATGCCCCACAGCGTGTTGACTCCCCCCATCGATCCGACGACGACGAAGGTCGGTACGAAGGTGACCGAGCCGGGGATCATCAGCGTGCCCACCACCAGGGCGAGCAGCACCCCGCGTCCCCGGACGGGGATCCGGGCGAGGGCGTAGCCGGCGGCGGAGGCCAGGAGCGTGGAGAGCGGCGCGGTCACGGCGGCGATCAGCAGCGAATTGCCGAGGGCGCGGCCCATGGAGACGGTGGGGTCCGAGAACAGGGCGGTGAAGTTCTCGAAGTGCGCCGCCCGGGGCCACCACGTCCACTCCGGGGACGTCAGGCTCCGGGAGTCCATGAGGGAGTTGCGGAGCATCAGGTAGAAGGGCGCCAGGAAGGCCGTGGTGAGCAGGCCGACGAGCAGACCGCGGGCCAACAGGCGTGCGGTCCGGGAGAGTCCGGGCAGGGTGATCACGCGCTTCTCACTCTCCGCTCCTGCCGAAACCGGTGAACCGGCCCTGCACCAGGGTCACTCCGACGATGAGGGCGGTCAGCACGAAGGCGCCCGCCGAGCCGAGACCGTAGTTCTGGCTGCCCATGGCGATGTTGTAGAGGTGGACCAGCGGGGTCTGCACCGGGGCCGTTCCGGTGCCCGAGAGCCCGCTGTTGAAGAGGTTGTAGAACTCGTCGAAGGCCTGGAAGGCGGCGATGAACAGCAGCATGAGGACGGCGACGGAGGTGTTGCGCAGCATCGGCAGGGTGATCCGGGTCAGGAGCCGCCGGCCGGTGGCCCCGTCGAGCGCGGCGGCCTCGTGGACCTCCCTGGGGATGGCCTGGAGCCCCGCGAGGAAGAGCACCATGTAGAAGCCGACCTGGAGCCAGAGGCGCAGGCTGACGAGGACGATCCAGTACAGCGGCGGCGAGCCGCCCTGCAGCCAGGCGACGGGCTCCGCTCCGAACCATCCGGCGATCGTGTTGGCGACGCCCGCCGGCAGGCCGTTGAACAGGCACATCTTCCACAGCAGGGACGCGGCGACGTACGAGACGGCCGCCGGTATGAGGAACGTGGTGCGCAGCAGGGCCCGGCCGTGCCGGATCCGGTGGACCAGCAGGGCCAGTCCGAGGGAGGCGGCGAAGGTGACCGGCACGATGAAGGCGGTGAACAGCAGGATCTGGACCAGCGAGCCGCGGAACGCCGGGTCGGACAGGAGGGTGCGGTAGTTGTCGAGTCCGACCCAGTGGCCGAGGGCGATGGTGCCGCGGGCGTCGCTGAGGCTGAGCAGGAAACTCCAGCCGATCGCCACGTACTTGAAGACGCCGAGCCCGATCAGCACGGGCGCGGTCAGCAGCACGAAGGCAAGCCGGCCGGAGCGGCCGGCGCCGGTCGCCCGGTTCACCGGCTTCACCGCGTGCACCGCGTTCACCGCCTTCACCGGCTTCACCGCGTTCACCGCATTCATCGGTTTCACCGGCCGAGCTGCTTGTCGATCTCGCTCTGCGCCTTCTTCACCGCGTCGGCCAGGAGGGCGGACGGATCTCCCTGCCCTCCGGTTATCTTCGCCGCGGCGGCGTTGAACGTGCTGCTCACGGCGGTGTCCCAGGTCCCCGGGTAGTGCTTGCCGTACTTGGCCGCCAGCTCCACGGTCTCCTTGGCCGCGCCCGCCGAGAGCTTCTGCGCGGAGGCCGCCACGGAGGTGCGCGGCGGGACGTGGAACCCGTAGCTCTCGGCGAAGTCCTTCTGCAGGTCGGACTGGCCGACCCAGAGCCACTGGACGAACTTCTTCGCGGCGTCCACGTGCTTGCCCTTGGCGTTGACGCAGCTCGTCCAGCCGCCGACGCGGACGACGGGAGCGGCGCCGGCCTTGAAGGCGGGCCACGGCAGCACGCCGTAGTCGTCGCCGAGCGCCGTGGAGACGGCGGGCATCGACCACAGCCCGCCCCACTGCATCGGTACGACGCCCTGGGTGAAGGCGGCGGGGTCCCACCAGTCCGTGGTGAACCCGAGGAGCAGGGACTTGTCGTCGTGCAGGCGCTTCAGCCCGGTCAGTGCTTCGAGCGCCCGGTCGGATCCGAAGGCCACCTTGCCGTCGGGGGTCACGAGGTCGCTGCCGTTGGCGAAGGCGGCGATGCTCGGGGAGTCGCCGATGCCGTCGTTGCCGACGAACAGGCCCTTGTTCTTGTCGGTGGTCAGGGCCTTCGCGGCGGCGACGAGGTCGTCGAAGGTGGCGGGCGGGGTGATCCCGGCCTTCGACAGGGCGCTCTTGCGGTAGTAGAGCATCATGACGTCGTCGATCATCTTGACGCCGTAGAGCTTGCCGTCGACGGCGACCGACTCGACGGCGTTGGTGTTGAAGTCGCTCTTGGCGCTGCCGTACACGTCGTCGAGCGCGGCGATCTGGCCGCGGCGGGCGAGGGCCTCGCTGAAGTCGCCGATCTCGAAGACGTCGGGCGCCGATTCGGTCAGCAGGGTCGCGTTGAGCTTGGCCGTGTAGTCGCCGGGCACCCAGGTCACCTTGACGGCTATGTCCGGGTTGGCCTTGGTGAAGGCGGTCGCGTAGCGGAGCACGGCCTGCTGGGTGCCGGCCTCGCCGTAGGCGTGGTACCAGACGTTGAGGGTGGTCTTCGCTCCGGAGGAGGAGCCACCGGTGGGGTCGGTGCTGCAGGCGGTGGTCAGGACCGTTCCGGCGGCGACGAGCAGCGATCCGGTGAGGAATCCGCGTCGGCTGAGCTCTGGTCTGCGTGCGCTCATGTCGCATTTCCTTCTGTGAGGGGTGCTGAGGGGACTGAGGGGGCGCGGTGCGGACGTGCTGTGCTTCCCGGCCGCCCGCCCCCGCCGGTGCGCGCGGGGGAAAGGGGCGGGCGGCGATCGGGGGTCGGAGGGGCGCACGCGACGGCTGTGGGGGCGGGTGTCCGCCGTCCCCGTCAGCCGGCGCCGAGCGTGGAGGGGGCGGCCGGCTGTGGGAACAGGGCCTGGATGGCGACGGCGGCGCCGCCGCGGGCCCACTCCTCCCACGGCAGCGGGCGCAGCGACAGGGAGCACCGGGACGCGGCGCCGAAGGCGTGTGCGGCGTAGGCGTCCTGGATGTGGCTGCCGAACAGGTCGTAGGTGTCGACTCCTTCGCCGCTGACGACGACCCGCTCCGGGCCGACGAGATTGACCAGTGCGGCGATGCCGACCCCGATGGCCTCTCCGGCGCGGGCGAAGGCCTCGCGTGCCGCGGGGAGGCCATCGCGCGCCATGGCGACGGCTTCGTCGAAGGTGAGAGCGGGGTTCGCGGTGGACCGGCGGACCGCTTCGACGATCGCTCCGGTCGAGGCGATGGCCTCGACGCAGCCGCGCGCGCCGCACCGGCAGCGCGGACCGGACGGGTCGACGCAGATGTGTCCGACCTCGCCCGCGACTCCGTGCGCGCCTCTGAGGAGGTGCCCGTTGACGACGAGCGCGGAGCCGATGCCCGCGCCGATGGTGACCAGCGCGAAGTAGCCGGTGCCGATGCCCTCGCCGAACCAGTGCTCGGCGACGGTCAGGGCCCTGACGTCGTTCTCGACGGTGACCGCGAGGCCCGTGGAGGCGGCGAGCAGTTCGGCGAGCGGGACCTCGCGCCAGCCGAGCAGGCCGGAATGGCGCAGCCGGCCGCTGTCGCGGTCCACGTCCCCGTTCACGGCGACGCCGAGGTGGCGGGTGCGATCACGGAACGCCGGTTCGGAGTCCAGGAGTTCGTCGACCAGTTCGGCGACGAGGGCGGCGACGACCTCGGGGGCGCACACGTCGAGGTGCCGGACGGCGGTGGTCCTGATGCCGGCCCGCAGATCGCATACGGCGCCGAAGACCTGGTCGGAGCTGATCTTCAGGCCGATGAAGTACTCCCGGTCGGGCGCGACCGCGAGCGGGTTCACCGGCCTGCCGGCTCCGGGCGCCGTGCGCTCCGGGGGGAGTTCGTACAGGTAGCCGTCGTCGATGAGCGGTCTGGCCGCCTTGGTGACGGCCGTCGAGGAGAGCCCGGTGCGGCGGGCCAGTTCGACTCTGCTGAGCGGGCCCTCCGCGAGGAGCAGGGCGAGGACCGCGGTCTCGGCGGGTGCGCTGACCAGAGGCTGGGCTTGATGTCGGAACACGGGTGAAACGTAGAGCAAATAAATAACTTCTTCCAGTATTGATTCGGGAGTTGGGCCGGCCCTACGCTCGGGGCCCAACTCCGCCTGCAGACAACCGCGTTCATATCCGCACGTCAGGGGATCCATCCGTGCTCGCCACGCTCCCGCTCGTCACCTTCGATCCCGACCCGGGCCTCGCGGTGCTGCGCACGCCAAACAGCGTGTACGCCCTCCGTGTCGGCGCGGACGGCAGTCCCCGGCACGTGTACTGGGGTGCGCCGCTCGACACCGGCCTGCTGTCCGAGCTGCCGGAGGCGGTCTCCCCCGCCGCGAGCAGCTTCGAGGCCGACGCGGCCGCCGACGAACTCGCCCCGCAGACCGGGGCGCGCTTCGGGCCCGCCGGTCTCCAGGTCCGCTTCTCCGACGGCACCCGGGGCGTCCAGTGGCGCTTCGCCGGCCACCGCGTCGAGGGCGGTGAGCTGCGGCTCCTCCTCGACGACCGGCACCGCCCGCTGCGCACCGAACTGTGCTACCGCGTCCGACCCGGAACCGACGTCATCGAGCGCTGGACGGAACTGACCCACACCGGGACCACGGACGAACCCGTCTCGGTCGGCCGGCTCGACTCGGCCGCCTGGACCGCTCCCCCGCTGGCCGACTACCGGCTCAGCCATCTGGTGGGCGGCTGGAACAGCGAGTTCCAGCTCCGGCGCGATCGACTGCCCGTCGCCGAGACCGTGCTGACGAGCCGTAGGGGCCTCACCGGACACCACGCCTCGCCCTGGCTGGCCGTCGACGACGGCACCGCGACGGAGGAATCGGGCGAGGTGTGGAGCACTGCCCTTGCCTGGAGCGGGAGTTGGCGCGTCACGGTCCACCGCGACCCGGTCGGCCGCACCACCTGGACCGGCGGTTTCGGGCACGAGGGGATCGACTGGACCCTGCGTCCGGGGGAGAGCCTGCGCACTCCCGTGTACGCGGGCCTGTACACGCCGCAGGGCTTCGGTGCGGCGAGCCGTGCCTGGCACGACCACGTACGCCGGCACGTGCTGCCGCAGCCCGACCGGGACCGGCCGGTCCTCTACAACTCGTGGGAGGCCACCGGGTTCGACGTCCACGAGGCCGGCCAGATGCGGTTGGCCGGGCTGGCCGCCCGCGCCGGCGCGGAGCTCTTCGTCCTGGACGACGGCTGGTTCGGCACCCGCCGCGACGACCGTTCCGGACTCGGCGACTGGACTCCGCGGCCCGAGGCCTTCCCCCGCGGACTGCGGCCGCTCGCCGACGAGGTGCACCGACTCGGGATGGCGTTCGGACTGTGGGTGGAGCCCGAAATGGTCAATCGGGACAGTGAGTTGTACCGGGCCCACCCCGAGTGGGTCGTCCACTCGCCGCGGCTCGACGCGACCGAGCTCCGCAACCAGCTGGTGCTCGACTTCGGGCGGCCCGAGGTCGAGGCCTGGGCCCAGGAGACGCTCGACCGGCTCGTGCGCGACCACGACGTCGACTGGCTCAAGTGGGACGCCAACCGCGCCTTCACCGAAGCGGGCCGGCACGGCCACCCCGACCCGGACCGGCTGTGGATCGACCACACCCGGGCCGTCCACCGGATCATGGACCGGCTCCGTTCCGCCCACCCCGGTCTGCGCATCGAGGCGTGCGCGGGCGGCGGCGGGCGCGTCGACCTCGGCGTCCTCGCCCGTACCGACCAGGCCTGGACCTCGGACAACACCGACCCGGTGGACCGGATCGGCATCCAGCACGGCTTCGGGCAGCTCTTCCCCGCCCAGGCCATGGCCGCGTGGGTCACCGACAGCCCGAACGGGGTCACCGGCCGGCTCACCCCGCTGCGGTTCCGCTTCCACGTCGCGATGGCCGGGGCCCTGGGCCTCGGCGGGGACCTCGCCTCCTGGAGCGAGGAGGAACTCGCCGAAGCCGCCGGACTCGTGGACCTGTACAAGCGGATCCGCCCGCTCGTCCAGCGGGGACACCAGTACCGCGTCGCCCCGCCGACCGGCCCCGTGACCGCGGTGCACTACGCGGCGCCCGACGACTCCGCACACGTGGTCCTCGTATGGCGTCCCACGGCCCGCTTCGGCCATCCGCCCGCCCCCGTCCGGCTGCCCGCCCTCGACCCGGGGGCGCGGTACGTGGACGAGGACCTGGGCCGGGTGCACAGCGGCGCCGTGCTGGTCCGCCAGGGCATCGATCCGCGGCTGCCGGCGGGCGACCACGCCAGCAGCCTCATCCGGCTCCGCCGGGTCGCCCCCTGACACCGCATGACGCTCACGCGCGCCGCCCGAACGCCACGCCCCGCCCCACCCCGACGCCCCCACCCGCCCACGACACCCCTGGACCGGCCCATGGACGACAACGACCCGAACACCGCCCGCGTACTGGTGGTCGGCATCGACGGGGTGCGCCTCGACCTGCTGCCCGAAGTCGACACGCCCCACCTCGACGGGATCGCCCGTACGGGCTTCCTGGCACCCGTCGAGGTGGACGCCGACACCCCCACGATGTCGGGCCCGTGCTGGGCCACGGTCGTCACCGGGGTCGGCGTCGCCAAGCACGGGGTGTGGGGCAACCGTTTCGACGGCCACCGCCTCGACGTGTTCCCCGACTTCACCACCCGCCTCGCCGCCGACTGCGGACGGCGCACCTTCGCCGTCGGGGGCTGGGAGCCGCTGTTCCTCGCCCGGCAGGGCGGCCCCCTCTTCGCCGCCCCCACCCGGCTCGGCTACGTCGCGCCCCGCGAGGACACCCCCGGGGCGTGGGAGGAGGCGGACGAGCGGGTGACCGCCGACGCGGAACACCTCCTCGGGCTGGACGAGGAACTGCACGCCGGCTTCGTCTACCTGGGCGCGGTCGACGAGACCGCCCACTTCCTCGGCTGCGGTCCCGCGTACCGCCGTGCGATCGAGGCGGCGGACCGGCGCCTCGGCCGGCTCCTGGCCGCCGTACGCGCTCGCCCCGGCCACCCGGGCGAGCGGTGGACGGTCATCGTGGTGACGGACCACGGCCACCGCGACGAAGGGGGCCACGGGGGACGCAGCCCGCTGGAGCGCACGGCCTGGATCGCCGCGTGCGGGCCGGGCCTCTCCCCCGCCACGGCGCCGTCGTCCCTCCGCCACGCCGACGTCGCCGCCCACGTCTACACCGCGCTCGGCATCACCCCCGACCCGCACTGGACCTTGGACGGCGCCGCTTTCACGTCGGTTCAGACGCCGGTGATGGCGGTGACGGAGCCGTCGGCGACCGCGGCGGTCAGCAGGGCGTGATCCGCGGCGGTCCGGTCGGCGTAGCCCAGCGCGAAGTCGGCGACCGCCCGGTCGAAGGTGTCGGCGTTGCCCAGGTACCCCGCGATGGCGATGCGGTCGCCGGAGCGGGCGTGGGCGCGCGCCAGCGCCCGGCCGCACAGCCCGGCGTACTGACCGAGGACGGCCCGGGACATGCTCGCGACATCGGCCGATCCCTTCATGTCGCGCAGCTGTCGGCCGTAGAAGTGGCGTCCCTCGGGGCCGGTCATCCAGCCGAGGAAGATGTCGCCGGTGGCCTGGAGCAGCCGCTGGCCGGCCACGACCCGGTGACCGTGGTGGTCGTGGCCGCCGGCCGGGAGGTGGCCCTCCAGGACGGACGGTCCGGCCTCCTTGATCTGCAGGAAGAGCGGGTCGTCGTCGTCCCGGCCGGTGAGCAGCACGATGTGGCAGCGGGTGCCCACGCTCCCGACCCCGACGACCTTCCGTGCCACGTCGACCCGCCGGTAGCGGTCCAGGAGCAGGCGGCGCTCCTCGGGGAGCGTGCCGCGGTACTCGTCGAAGATCTCGCCGACCTGCTGCGAATCGGCCCGGCCGAGCGGTTCCAGCAGGGGCGGGTCGTGGATGATGCGCCGGCCGCCGTCGCGGACCTCGGTCAGCTTCTCCAGGGCGCGCAGGCTCGTACGGGTGCGGGCTCGCGCGAGTCCGGCCTCGAACCGGCCGCGCAGCTTGGGCTTGCGGATGAGGGGCAGCAGATCGGCGGTGTCGATCCGGTGGTACCAGACGTCCAGCTCGCCCTGCCCGGCGAGCTCCCTCATGGTCTCCCGGTAGGCCCGGGCCGCCGCGAGGGCCGATTCCCGGGCCCAGTCGTCGCCGTGGCCGTTCTGACGCGCCGCCACCGCGACGCTCGCGACGAGCCGCTTGACGTCCCACTCGAAGGGGCCGGGCAGGGTCTCGTCGAAGTCGTTGAGGTCGAAGAGCAGGGCGCGTTCGGGTGAGGCGAAGACTCCGAAGTTCAGCAGGTGCGCGTCCCCGCACAGCTGGACGGTCAGTCCCGTGTCCGGTCGGGCCGCCAGGTCCGCCGCCATGACCGCGGCCGCCCCGCGCAGGAACGCGAACGGCGAGGCCGCCATCCGGCCGTAGCGGATCGGCAGGAGCTCCGGGACCCGGCCGACCGCCTGCCGCCGCAGGACCTCGACGGGATCGGGGCGCTCGGGCGACACGGTCCACTGACCGTGCGAGGCACGGCTGAGGATCTTGCGGACGGCCCGCCCGCTTCGGGACCGCTCGGCCGGACTGCTCATGCTCCGCTCCTTGTCACCGGTCCCCCCATCCTGAGCGCACCGTGCCCGGCGCGCACGTCACCGCCCGCGCGAGTGCCCCTGCGCCCGGATCCGCTTCCGCATGGATGAATCTTCAACGTATATGAATCGGGCGTGAGTTGGCCGGATCCCGAGGTGACCACCGTTGTGCGCACATGGCATGATCATTCGGACGTTACCTACGAGTAACGGCTCCTCCTCCCCCACGATCCGAAGGTCACTCCGACGTGCGCACGCTCGCCCGACGCCTCCTCCTCCCCTGCCTGACGACACTGGCGCTCACCGCCACCGCCTGTTCCTCCCCCACCCACACCGGTTCCGCCGACCAGCCGAAGAACCCGACCGCCTCCGCGTCGACCAGCGCAGGCGACGGCCGGCTCGACGTCGCCTCCGCCCCCGAGGGATCCGCCGCGCCGACGGCCGTGGCCCGCGCCCGCGCCGGCCAGGGCCGGCCCGAGAAGTCCTCCCTGAAGGTCGCCTCCTACGACAAGGCGAGCGGCCGCGCCGTCATATCGGCCACCCCCCAGGAGCACACCGCCTCGCCGAACCCCGTCGCGGTGGACGACGTCATCGCCAGCGCTCCGGCGCCCGGCGCCCCCGACGGTCTCCTCGCGAAGGTCACCGAGGTCGTCGGGAAGACCGACCGCGGCATCGAGGTGAAGACCGCTCCCACCACGCTGGCCTCCGTCCTCAAGGAGGACAAGGCCGACGGCAAGGTCCCCGTCGACCCGGCTTCGGTCACCGTCGAGCCGCTGATGAAGGGCGTCACCTTCTCCTGGGCCAAGGGCCAGGACGCCCGGTTCGGGCCCAAGGGGGCGGAGCTGCCCCTCGGCAGCCTGCGCCTCGACGTGAACGCCGCGGTGGACACCGCCGAGGGTGCTCCCGTCTCGGCCGGCGCCTCGGTCTCGGGCTTCGTACAGCTCGCCCCCAAGGTGGAGTTCGCGTACGACGGCACGCCGGGCGGCGGCGCGGGCCCGCACTCCGCCTTCCTCGGGATGAGCGGCGACTGGTCCTCGCGGTGGGAGCTGAAGGGCCGCGCCGCCGCGAGCACCGGGGCGCCCAAGCGGATCCCGTTCGCCACGCTCCGCAGCGCTCCGGTGATCCAGGTCGGCCCCGTGCCCGTCGTCGTCAACCTCAGCCTGACCTGCTACGTCCAGGTGGAGGCCGACGGCCGGGTGACCCTCGACGTGCAGCAGGACGTCAAGGGCGACTTCCGGGTCGGCGGCGGTTACACGGCGGGCAAGGGCTGGGCCCCGGTCAGCACCTCCGCCGTGAAGAGCTCGCCGGTCAAGGCGGGCGTCACCGCCACCGGGCGGGTCAAGGGCGCCCTCGGCGCGGAAGCCTCCGTCGGCCTGTACGGAGCGGTCGGCGTCAGCGCCGACTTCGCGCCCTACCTGCGCGGCGAGGCCGATGCCAAGGCGAACGCCTCCACCGACGGCAAGGCATCGGTGTCCGGCGCGTGGGCCCTGTACGGCGGCTTCGACCTGAGCGGGCAGCTCCACCTCCAGCTGTCCCTGTTCGGTACGCCGGTCTTCGAACGCCGCATCCCGCTCGGCTCCCTGAACCGGGAGTGGCCCCTCGCGAACGGCGCCGTCGCCCGGTAACCGGCCGCGGCCCGGCAGGACTTCGTGTGCGACGCGGCCCCATCTGCCCTGATCCGGGGCTACGCTCCACAGGATGGAACGCGCAGAGGTACTCAAGCGAGTGATCGGCATCCTCACCGAGGCCCAGGAGATCCGCCGGGCCGCCGAGGCCGGTGAGGACGGTGGGGACGTCGACGGACACGAAGGCGACCTGGCGGCGACGGCCGGGGTGGCCACGACGCTGCTGAACGAAATGCTGCCGTCGATCAGCGTGCCCGCCGACGCGTCTCCGCAGCAGGTGGCGACCCTGGTGGCCGAGGCCCTCGGGCCGGCGCTGCACACGATGGTCTCCGGATTCAGCCTGGCGTTCACCAGCCTCGCCATCGCGCACGACGACGGGCGGACGGACGTCTCGGCGATCGAGGTGCTCCAGGAACTCGCCCTGGAGATCGAGGCGGGGACCTACGACGAAGGGCCGTAGGCACCCGCCCGGCTCCGGGGCGGGCCCGAGGGCTCGGGCATCAGCTGTCCCGGGTGGCTGCGCCGCCGGCGCAGCCAGACGTACAGCAGCAGGCAGGGCAGCAGCAGCCCGGCGAGGGTGAAGGCGAGGAACGCCGTGAAGCTGCTGATGTGGGCGACCATCCACCCGAAGTTCTGCCCGAAGAACCCGACGACGAAGGACAGCGGCAGGAACACCGACGCGAGGACGGTGAGCCGCTCCATCGTGGCGCTCTGCCTGAGGTTGATCTTGTTCTGTTCGACGGAGATCACCGCGATGTTGGCCTCCAGCACGGTGGTCAGGAGGTCGCGCTGCGCGGCGACCTCCTCGTTGACCAGCAGCAGGTGGTCGTGCACGTCGCGGAAGTAGGGCAGCAGCGCCGACGGTGACTTGCCCGGCTGGAGACGCCGCCCGAGCACGGCGAGCAGCGGGTGCACGGCCCGGTAGAAATCGGTGGCCTCGCGGCGCAGGGAGTAGATCCGCTCGGTCGGCGCGACCGCCCCGGAGAACACCGTGGCCTCGATCTGCTCGATGTCGCGTTCGAGCTCTCCTACGACCGGTGCGTAACTGTCGACGACCTGGTCCAGGATCGCCCACAGCGTCGCGGCGCTGCCGTTCTTCAGCAGTTCGGGGCGGCTTTCGAGCCGGCTCCGGGCACCGTGCAACTCGCTCGCGATGCCCTGGCGCACGGTGATCACGAAGTGTTCGGCGAG
This sequence comes from Streptomyces sp. NPDC002467, assembly GCF_042889825.1. Lineage (NCBI taxonomy): Bacteria > Bacillati > Actinomycetota > Actinomycetes > Kitasatosporales > Streptomycetaceae > Streptomyces > Streptomyces sp. NPDC002467. The sequence continues at coordinate 131,060 of NZ_JBIARJ010000016.1, forward strand.
GAAGACGCTGATCTCGCCGGTGTCGATCTCCTCGCGTTCGTCGTCGTAGCGGGCCGTGCGCAGGATGATCAGCTCGGTGCCGTCCTCGTACTGCTCGGCCTTGGGCCGCAGGTGGTAGGCGGTGGCGTCCTCGACCGCGAGTTCGTGGAGCCCGAAGATCTCCCGGATGCGGGCCAGCTCCTCGGGGCCCGGCTCGAAGACGCCCAGCCAGACGAACCCGCCCGTCGTGCAGCGCGCGGCCGCCTCCTCCAGCGGCATCGCGCCTTCGTGCTGGCGCCGCCCGTCCCGGTAGTGTGCGCAATCGACGATCATGGCCTTCCTCCCTCGTGATCGCGCGGCGGTCCCGGCGGTTCAGGAAACCTCGGGGACGAAGGGGAAGTAGTCGTCCCCGGAGTCCGACGGGATGACCGCGTAGCTGGCTTCCGGGAGCTCGTTCCAGACACCGGGCAGGTCTCCCAGCGGCTCGGAGACGACGATGCGGGAGGAGTCCGACACGTTGTTCAGGTAGTCCAGTTCCGGGTACAGACGCCGTACGGTCTCGGCCTTGCTGCTGTAGAACAAGGACCGCGTCTTGCCCTGGCTGGAGTACCGGAAGGCCCACACGCGGCTGCCGTCGCTGACCGCCACCGTCATCTGCAGGGGGTCGGCGACGCCGTGCTGGGCGCCGAGCCGCTCCACGAGACCCGCCATCCTGGCCACCGAGCCCGGCACGTCCTGGTCCAGCCCGAAGGTCACCGCGAGGTAGAACATCACCTCCGAGTCGGTGGAGCCCTCGATGGACGGGAACAGGGCCGGGTCGACCGCCATGTACAGGTCGCGCTGCAGCCGCTCGAACTCCGAGATGGCACCGTTGTGCATCCACAGCCACCGGCCGTGGCGGAACGGATGGCAGTTGGTCTGCTGGATGGCCGAGCCCGTCGAGGCGCGCACGTGGGCGAAGAAGAGGGGCGAGCGCACATGGGCCGCGAGTTCCTGCAGGTTGCGGTTGTTCCAGGCGGGGCCCACGTCCCGGAAGATCGCCGGTGTCCTGTCTCCGTCCGCGGTGTACCAGCCGATTCCGAAGCCGTCGCCGTTCGTGGATTCCACGCCCATCCGGGCGCGCAGGCTCTGGTTGATCAACGAGTGCTCCGGGCGGTACAGCAGCGTGTCGAGGAGCACAGGCGAGCCGTAGAAGGCCAGCCAGCGACACATGCGCATCACCTCTTTCGTGGCCGGCTTCGAGCCTAACCCCGCATGCGCTCACGCCGCCGCAGGCACGGCTCCGGCTGCGCGGTACAGGTGATCACCGCGCCTTCCCGGTTACGTACGGCGGCCGGACCGACCCTGCCCCGGCCCCGGACGTAGGGCCCGGGGCCGGGACCGGTGGTGCGCGGTCCGCCGGTTCAGCCGTGCTTAGGGCTCACCCAGCGCGTCCCCTTCCCGCTCTCGTTCTCGGGCTGCTGCGGGCGGTCGAGGCGGCTGGCCTCGTCCGTGTCCGCGGCCGCCGTGCGCCGGTCGTCCCGGCGGTCGGCGTGCGGCTTGCGGTGCCGGGCCTGCTCGCTGTCGTCGTGCAGCGGCACCCCGCCTGCTCCACCCTGCTCGTCCATCGTGGGCCTCCTCCCGTTCCGGACCCCCGCGGGGCGGCTGCCCGGCTCCGGACCCACGAAACCCGCGGCCTCGGCCGGGGTCACAGCATGACGTGCTTGGCCTGCGTGTATTCCAGGAGGCCGGTCAGGGAGAGGTCGCTGCCGTAGCCGGAGTGCTTGACCCCGCCGTGGGGCATCTCGGAGACGGTGGTGCCGTGCGTGTTCACCCAGACGATGCCGGTGTGCAGGGCCCGGGTGGCACGCATCGCACGGTCGTGGTCCTTCGTCCAGACGCTCGCGGCCAGACCGAGGCGGACGCCGTTGGCGAGGCGCAGGGCCTCTTCCTCGTCCGTGAAGGGCTGGGCGGTCACGACGGGGCCGAAGATCTCCTCCTGCACGATCTCGTCGTCCTGGCGGGCCCCCGCGACGACGGTGGGCGCGTGGAAGAAGCCGGGGCGCGGGAGCCGCGCACCGCCGGTGACGATCTCGGCGTGGGCGGGCAGCCGCTCCAGCAGACCGCGGATCGAGGCCAGCTGGGCGGCGCTGTTGAGGGGGCCGAAGGCCGCGTCGCGGTTCGACGGGGTGCCTGCGGCCTCGGTGAAGGCCGCGAGGAACGCGTCGTGCACCCGATGGTGGACGAGGAGCCGGGTGGGCGCGGTGCAGTCCTGGCCCGCGTTGTAGTAGGCGACCTCGGCCAGTGCCACGGCGGCCGCCTCGATGTCCGCGTCCTCGTGGACGATGACGGGGGCGTTGCCGCCGAGCTCCAGGTGGACCCGCTTGAGATCGGCCGCCGCGGCGGCCGCGATCTCGCGTCCGGCCCGTACGCTGCCGGTGACGGCGATCAGGGCGACCTCGGGGTGGGCGGTGAGCGCCCGACCGGTGTCGCGGTCCCCGCACACGACGTTGAGCACGCCGGGCGGGAGGTGGGCGGCCGCGATCCTGGCCAGCAGGACGGCCGAGGAGGGGGTCGTGTCCGCGGGTTTGAGGACGGTCGTGTTCCCGGCGGCGAGGGCCGGTGCGATCTTCCAGGCCGCCATCATCAGCGGGTAGTTCCAGGGGGTGATCTGGGCGCAGACGCCGACCGGTTCGCGGCGCAGCAGCGAGGTGCGGCCCTCGGTGTACTCGGCCGCGGCGGCGCCCGGCAGGCTGCGTGCGGCGCCCGCGAAGAACCGTACGGTGTCGGCGATCGCGGGCAGTTCGTCGGTCCGGAACCGCTCGGCGGGCTTCCCGGTGTCCGCCGTCTCGGCGGCCGTCAGCTCGTCCGCGTACGCCTCGATCGCGTCGGCGACGGCGAGCAGGGCGCGCTGGCGCCCGGCCGGGGTGGTCGCGGACCAGCCGGGGAGGGCCGCTGCCGCCGCCGCGCAGGCGGCGTCGGTGTCGGCGCGGCCGGAGCGGGGGGCGCGGCCGTGGACCTCGCCGGTGGCGGGGTCGGTCAGTTCCATGGTCGCGCCGGAGGCGGCGGGGAGGTCGGCGCCGCCGATGTGGTTGCGGAGGGCGTCAGCCACGGCTCAGCACCTCCCGGGCGGCGTCGCGTCCTGTGCGTACGGCGCCCTCCATGTACCCGGCCACCCACTGGTCGGAGCCGCAGACGTAGAAGGGCGGTTCGTGGGTGCCGTGCAGGGGGCCGACGGCCATCACGTCCCCGGGGGTCCACTGGGTGACGTAGCCCTGGGTCCACGGGTCGGTGCCCCACAGCCTCAGATGGGTGGTGAGCGGCCGGTGGGCCTCCTCCCCGTAGAGGCGGGCCATGTCGGCCAGCAGCTCGGGGGTGCGCAGCGGGCCGGGGATGCCGAGCAGTACGCCGTAGCGTTCGGGCGGGATCAGGGCGGAGAGGATGCCGTCGCTCTGCGGCCAGGTGCTGCCGAGGACGCCTTCGCATTCGGAGAGTCCGCTCAGGCCCAGCTCCCGCCAGAACGGGGTCTCGTAGGCGGCGGTGAACTTGGCGGCGAGGGCGTGGCGCTGGCGGTGGAGCGAGGCGAGGCGGGCTTCGGAGACCCCGCTGACGGCGACCGAACGCAGCGGGCCCGCGGGCAGGGCGCTCACGACAGCGGCCGCGGTGAGGGTCTCGCCGCCCGCGATCCGTACGGCGCACCCCCTCGGCCGGCGTACCGCGACCGCTTCGACGGGCGCGCCGGTGCGGACGCGGGCGCCGAGGCCCTCGGCCATGCGCAGGGCGACGGTGGCCGAGCCCTCGGCGACCCGCAGTCCTTCCCAGGCCTCGTAGTCGTAGTGGCCGGGGCCGGGTACGGCGGCGTTCTTGCGGAGGGCGGCGAGCAGCGAGGTGCGTTCGTACGAGCCGTCGGCGAGGGCGAGCCGGCCGATCTCCCACAGGCGTACGACGGCCGGGCCGGCTCCCTGGGAGCGCAGCCAGTCGGCGACGGAGAGCCGGTCGAGGGCGGTGGCGTCGGGGTGGGACCACGGGTCGTCGGGGTCGACGGTCCGGGCGAGCTCGGTGAAGGCGGCGGTGACCTTCCGGTGGCGGGCGTCGTCTCCTGGCCGGAACCAGTGGGGCGGGTCCCCGGCCGAGATCCCCTCGGGGGTGGCGCGGGCGAGGGCGCCGGGCTCGGCGACGTAGCTGGGGACGAGGGTGAGGCCCAGTTCCGCGGCGAGGGCCGTGTAGCCGGTGTGGGCGCGGCCGACGACCTCGCCGCCGAGCTGGACGAGCCTGCCGTCGGGGAGTTCGGTCTGTTCGACGCGTCCGCCGACCCGGTCGCGGGCCTCCAGGACGAGGACGTCGGCTCCGCCGGCGGCGAGGTCGCGTGCCGCGGTGAGGCCGGCGAGTCCGGCGCCGAGCACGATGACGTCGTGGTTCATGAGGGGTGCCTCCGGTCAGGCGTCGGCGTGGTCGAGGACCAGGCAGTGTTCGGGCTTCCAGGCGATCTCGACCTGCTCGCCGCCGCTCCAGCGGTCCTCCATGCGGGAGCGGACGGTGTTCTGTTCCAGCACGGACACCGTGACTCCGGGGGCGAGTTCGATGAGGTAGGTGGTGGTGGGGCCGGAGTAGACGGTCTCGCGGACGACCCCGCCGACGGTGGCCATGCCCGGTTCGAAGTCGGAGAGCCAGATCTTCTCGGGGCGGATCGACAGGCTGACGCGGCTCCCGTCGGGTACGCCGGGCCGGGTGCCGACGGGCAGGGCGGGGCCCTCGTCGAGGACGACGCGGCCGGCCCGGTAGGTGCCGGGGACCAGATTGGAGGTGCCCATGAAGGAGGCCACGAAGCGGCTCGTCGGGCGCTCGTACACGTCCTCGGGGGTTCCGCACTGCTCGATGCGGCCCTCGTTCATGACGGCGAGGCGGTCCGACATGGTCAGGGCCTCGTCCTGGTCGTGGGTGACGAAGACGAAGGTGATGCCGACCTCGCGCTGGATCTGCTTGAGCTCGATCTGCATCTGGCGGCGGAGCCCCAGGTCGAGGGCGGCCAGCGGCTCGTCCAACAGCAGGACCTGGGGCCGGTTGACCAGGGCGCGGGCCAGGGCGACGCGCTGGCGCTGGCCGCCGGAGAGGGTGGGCGGCTTGCGGCCGGCCAGTCCGCCGAGCTGTACGAGGTCGAGCATGTCGGCGACCCTCTGGCGGATCTCGGCACGGGCGACGCCCTTGCGCTTGAGGCCGAAGGCCACGTTGTCGGCGAGCGAGAGGTGGTCGAAGAGGGCGTAGCTCTGGAAGACGGTGTTGACGTTGCGCTTGTTGGGCGGGAGGCCGGTGACGTCCTCGCCGTCGAGCAGGACGCTGCCTTCCGTGGGGTCGGCGAAACCGCCGGTCATCCGCAGCAGGGTGGTCTTCCCACAGCCCGAGGGGCCGAGGAGGGAGAAGAACTCACCCTGGGATATGTCGAGTTCGACCTCGCGCACGGCGTAGGTGCCGGCAGCTCCGGGGTACTGCTTGCTCACGCGGTCGAGGCGTACGGCGGGGGTCGGGTGCACGGGTGTCGGATACATGCGGATCACTTCCCGGAGAGCAGGTCGAGGCCGCCGCGGCGCCCCATCAGGCGCGGAATGGCGAGCGCGAGGACGATCAGGGCTACGGATCCGGCCAGCATGAGCGTGCCCACGGCGTTGATGGTGGGTTGGACGCCGAACCTGATGGCCGAGTAGATGCGGACGGACAGCGGCTGCGGGTCGACTCCGGTGGTGAAGTAGGCGAGGACGAAGTCGTCGAAGACCAGGGCGAAGATCAGCACCGCGGAGGCCAGGATGCTGGGGAGCAGCGCGGGCAGGGTCACGAGGAAGAGGGCCTGTCGGCGGGTGGCGCCGAGGTCCATCGCGGCCTCTTCGACCTCCGGGTTCAGGGCGGCGATGCGGGAGCGCAGGATGACCGTCACGTAGGAGATGGAGAAGGTGATCTCGGCGAGCATCACGGTGGTGGTGGACAGGGTGATGCCGAGGCCCTTGAAGAGCATCATCGCCGCGACGCCGGTGACGATCTCCGGGGTGATCAGCGGGACGAGCATGACCAGGCCCGCGAGGGAGCCGAGCCGGGAGCGGGCGCGGACCAGGCCGAGGGCCAGGGTCACGCCGAGGACGAGCGAGCCGGCCATGGCGACGAGGGACACCTGGAGGCTCATGCCGAGCGAGCCGATCAGTACGTCGTCGTGGAAGAACTCCCGGTACCAGCGGAGGCTGAACCCGTCGAGGACGGTGAGGGACTTCTGCGCGTTGAAGGAGAACAGGGTGACGACGCCGACGGGGAGGTAGAGCAGCGCGAAGAAGAGCACGGTGACGGCGATGGCGAAGCGGGGCCGGCGATCGGCTCCGCGGCGGCGGCCGCTGCTCCGGCGGAGCTTCATCGGGCGGCCTCCGCTTCGTCCTTGCGGGCGCGGCGCAGGTATCCCAGCATGCCGAGCAGCAGGACCGCCATGAGCAGCATGGTCAGGGCCGAGCCGAGGGGCCAGTTCTGGCCCTGGAAGAACTTGTCCTGGATCAGGTTGCCGATCATGATCTGGTCGGGGCCTCCCATGAGCTGTGCGCTGACGAAGTCGCCCATGGCGGGCAGGAAGACGAGGACGCAGCCGGCGGCGGCGCCCTGCCGGGTGGCGGGCACGGTGACGAAGAAGAAGGTCCGCAGGGGGCCGCCGTAGAGGTCGCGTCCGGCCTCGATGAGGGAGGTGTCCATGCGTTCCATGGCCGCGTACAGCGGGATGATCATGAAGACGACGAAGCCGTAGACGAGTCCGGCGATGACGCCCGGGCCGGTCTGGAGGATCTTGGTGCCGTCGTCGGCGAGGCCGATCGAGCGCAGGGCCTTCAACAGCGGCCCGTCGTCGGAGAGGACGACGGACCAGCCGTACATGCGCACCAGGTAGTTGGCGAAGAACGGTACGACGATCGCGGCGATCAGCAGGTTCTTGAACCGTCCGCCGCGCAGCGCGATGGCGTAGGTGACCGGGTAGGCCACGGCCAGGCAGATCAGGCAGGTGACCAGCGCGTAGCCGAGGGAGCGCAGCAGGACGGTGCGGTAGGCCGGGTCGGCCAGTGCGGCGAAGTTCTCGAAGTTCAGCCCGAAGCGCGGGTTTCCGAGCGGGTCGGTGGTGCCGAAGGCGAGGGTCGCCACCAGGAGGAGGGAGGCGACGAGGAACCCGCTCATCCAGAGGGTGCCGGGGAGCATGAGCCCGCTCCACAGTCTCGCCTCCGAGGCCGCCGGGCCGCCGCGCGGCGGGCGGGCGGCTCCGGAACTCCCGGAACTCCCGGAACTCCCGGAACTCCCGGAACTCCCGGAACTCCCGGTTCCTCCGGATCGATTGCGTAGGGGCATGTCAGCCGGCCTTCACGTCGGTCCAGGCGGCGTCGCGACGTTGTTCGCCCTTCACCGTGGCGTTGCGGAAGTAGTGGTCGTCCTTGAGGTCGTCGGCCGTCACCAGGCACTGGGGGAACGGTTCCACGAGCGCGGAGTAGGTGTCCTCGGTCCCGCGCACCGGCATCGGGTAGCCGATGTACGCGATGTTCTTCTTCACGTTCTCCGGGCGGAGCATGTAGTCGATGAAGAGCATCGCGGTGCCGGGGTGCTGCGCATTGGCGGGAATGGCGTAGCAGTCGGAGTTGACGGGGGCCCCCTCCTTGGCGATCTCGAAGCCGAAGACGGCGGGGTCCTCGGCCTGGGCGAGCATGGCGGCCATGTCCCCGCTCCACGCCTGAGTGATGTCGGCGTTGCCGTTGAGCAGGTTGTTGTAGCTGTCGCTGGAGAAGCCGCGCAGGCGGGGGCGGAGCGAGTGGAGGGTCTCGGTGACCCGTGCGAGCTCGGCCGGGTCTTCGGTGCTGAGGCCGACGCCGGCCTTGAGCGCGCCCATGCCGAGCACCTCGTCGCGGTCGTCGAGCACGAAGACCTTGTTCTTCGCCTGCTCGTTCCACAGGTCGGCCCAGGATCCGGTGAGGTCCCCGAGCCGGTCGCGGCGCCAGCCGATGCCGGTCTTGTACATGGTGAAGGGCACGGTGTGCCGGGAGCCGGGGTCGTACCAGGGGTTCGCGAAGTAGTCGTAGCCGCCGAACACGCCTTCCGCGTTCTTCAGCCGGGAGTGGTCGATCGTGCGGAGCTTGCCTCCGGCGGCCAGGCGCTGTGACCACTTGGCCGTGGGGAAGACGATGTCGTAGCGGTTGCCGGCGTTGAGCTTGGCGGCCATGCCTTCCATCGAGTCGTAGTTCGACTGGACGACCTTGACGCCGTACTCCTTCTCGAAGCCTTCGAAGACGGCGGGGTCGACGAAGTCGGCCCAGTTGAAATAGACCAGGTCGCCGTCGACCTTGACGTCGATCGGGGCCTCCTCGGCCGCCTTGGCCGCCGGGTCGTCACCTGATGCGAACCCGCATCCGGCAGCGGTGAGTCCGACGGCGGCGGCGGTGCCGGCCCGGAGGAAGGAGCGTCTGGTCAGGGAGCGTGCCTCGGGGGACATCGGGGTCCTCTCCGTAGGGGGCCGTGGGGAACGGCGGGGGGGGGAACGGCGGGGGCTCGAACGGTGCTTCACGGGGCGTGGGGGGTTGCTGCCGTGCGCTGATCGGGGTCAGGGGCCGTCGGGGGTGCCGGCTGCGTCGGCGCGGGCGAGGTCGGCCCGGATGCGGGCCGCGAACCAGCCGACGGCCGACTCTCGGCGGGAGAGGGGCCCGGGTTCGAACCCGGGGGTGGTGAGCCCCTTCTGCACGCGGGCGACCAGCTCGGCGTCCTCGTCGTTGGTGATCCAGCCGATGTGGATGTTCAGGCGGCGTGCCAGCCGGGTGCGCAGGCCCGTGCCGCGGCGCGTGTAGAACGCTCCGGGTACCGCGACGCGGTCCACGGCCGTCGGGATCGCGGTCCAGGCCAGCACGTGGTCGGGGTAGAAGTCGATGAGGGTGTTCGGATAGATGACGGCGTAGCGCCAGACCCTGCGGTCGGCCTCGGCGAGGCCCGGCATGGGCGCGGCGACGCGCTGGTAGAGGCGTTCGGCCCAGTTCGAGGACGGCTTGTCCCGCAGGGGTGATGCGAACAGGGCGTAGGACTCGTCCAGTTCGCAGCTGTAGCCCTGGTAGTCGAGCAGGCGCATCAGGCCGGGGTGGGCCACCGGGACGTGGTAACCCTCCAGGTAGTTGTCGACCGCGACCTTCCAGTTGGCTTCCTGGACCTCGGCGCGGGCCATGTCGTGGATCCGGTCGCGGCCGACCGGCACCAGGTCGGCGTCGGCGTAGTGGCCGACGGCCTCGGCGAGTCCGGCGCAGCTCTTGGCGAGCGGTACGGCGTCCATGTCGAGGTTGACGAAGACGAAGCCGAGGAAGGATTCGACGCGTGCCGGGAACAGGCCGAGCCGGGGCTTGTCGAGGCAGGGGATCTGGCGGGCCTCCGGGGCGCCGACCAGGCTGCCGTCCAGGCGGTACGTCCAGCCGTGGTAGGGGCAGCGGATCGCCTTGCCGTCCGGTTCGGGGGCGGTGACCAGGCGCGTTCCGCGGTGGCGGCACACGTTGAGGTGGGCGGCCAGGGAGCCGTCCTCGGTGCGGACCACCAGGACCTCCCGGCCCGCGACGGTGGCGGCGAGCCGGGCTCCGGTGGCCGGCAGGTCCGATTCGTGGCAGACGAGCTGCCAGGACCGGGCGAAGACGTGCTCCGTCTCCGCGGCAGCGGTATCGGGGTCGGTGTAGTAGCGGGCCGGCAACGCGGGGCCGGGAACGTCCTGGCCGGGCGGGCCGAGCTGGGTTTCGGGGGCTCTGGACTGCATCGGATGACTCCTCCGTGCCTGCCGTGCGGCGATCGGTGTCCGCGATGTCGAGGCCGACCGGTGCCGATGGAGGCGGCCTGCGGCATGGCGGTCCGGACGGACGCCGGAATCTCGCTGACCGATTGGACAGCCAGATTGCTGGCTCGTTTCCGCCGGGTCAAGACTTGTGTGCTGACCGATCGGTCAGCTAGCGTCATTCGTGGCTGACCGATCGGTCAGTGAGCGTGTTGTCTGTCGCCTCTCCGGCTTTCGCGGGTGTTCGTCCCGTTGGAACCGCCGGCCGGCCCCGCCCCGGTCTTCATCCGGGCCCGCATCAACCGCACCGCCTTCCCCACCCGCACCGCCCTTCCTCACCCGCACCGCGTGCCACCCCTCGGCACCGCGTGCCCCACCCACCCCACTCCTCGCGGAGGCACCCATGAGCGGTCGTCGGCGTCTGGACTGGCTCGGGCTCACCCCCGAACCCGAGCGGGAGCTCCCCGCGGCGGTCGCCGCCCTGCGCGCTTCGGCGCGTACGGAGCGCGACGAGCTGACCGCCGTCGAGCGGCGCCGCGTGGAACGCCTCGTACTGCACGGCAGCCGGCACGGCTGGCTCCGCTACCTGGCCGAGGTCACCGAGCTGGTGACCACCGCGGCCGCCGGCGGCGTGCGTGCCGACCGCGCGGCCGCCCTGCACGCCGCCGAGGTGGTCCTCGACCACCACCGCATGCTCATCGGCCTCCCGGGACCGGGATACGACCGCACCGCCCAGGACCGCACCGCGCTCGAGCGCGCCGTACTGCACCTGCGCACCGACCCCCGGACAGGAAACCGCCGATGACCTCCATCCGACTCCCCACCACACGGTCCCCGGGCTCCGTACTCGGAGCGGCACCGGGTGTGACGGAGAGCGCCGAGGCCTACCGCGGCACCGGCGGCCATGCCGGCGCCACCGACCCGGACGCACTGCTGCGCCACCTCGACGCGTCCGGTCTGCGCGGCCGCGGCGGGGCCGGCTTCCCCGCGGCCGTCAAGCTGCGCGCCGTCCGCGACCGGGGCGGCGTCCCGGTGGTGGTGGCCAACGGAGAGGAGGGCGAGCCCGGCTCGGTCAAGGACCGCTGGCTGCTGCGGGCCAGGCCCCATCTGGTCCTCGACGGTCTGGCCCACGCCGCCGCGATCACCGGCGCCGTACGCGGCTACGTCTACCTCTCCGACCCGGAAGCGGGCGCGTCCGTCCGCCGGGCCCTCGCCGAACGCGCGCCGCACCTGCCCGTGGAGGTCGTCGAGACCGACCACACCTATGTGGCGGGCGAGGAGAGCGCGGTCGTCCGCCGGATCGACGGCGGGCCCGCTCTGCCCACCTCGAAACCGCCCCGGCCGTTCGAGCGGGGCGTCGGGGGCGCGCCCACCCTGGTCTCCAACGTCGAGACCCTCGCCCGCATCGCCCTCACCGCCGCCCACCCCGGGCTGCGCCGTGTGATCGCCCGCTCCACCCTGGTGACGCTGTCCGGCGGGCACTCGGAGCCCGTGCTCGCCGAGGCCCCCTACGGCGTCCCGCTGCGCACCCTGGCTGCCTGGCACGGCACCCCCGCCCCGGGCGGGGCCCTGATGGGCGGGCTGTTCGGCGGGCTCGTCGACGCCCGGGCCCTCGACCTGCCCCTCGAACCCGGCGCACTCGCCGCGGCGGGCACCGCGCTGGGCTGCGGAGCGATCCGCTTCCTCGCCGCCGGTGCCTGCCCGGTCGCCACCGCCGCCGACGCCGTCGGCCACCTCGCCGCCGAGAGCGCACGGCAGTGCGGGGTGTGCGTCTCCGGCACCGCCGCGATCCGCGACACCGTGCACGCCCTCGCCGCGGGCACGGCCGGCCCGGACGCCACCGCCCGGCTGGAGCGGTGGTCGCAGACCCTGCCCGGGCGCGGCGCGTGCGGCCTGCTCGACGCCGCCGCGGCCACCGCCGGCAGCCTCCTGCGCGCCTTCCCCGAACGGGTCCGGTCCCATCTGCGCGGGCCGTGCCCCGACTGCGCCGCCGGCCCGGCCGGCGACGGTCCGGGGCGCCGCCTGGCCGTGCCCGTACCGGAGGTCGCAGACGCGCCCCCGTCCCGCGCTCCCCTCTCCCTCGGCCGTCGCCCGTACTGAAAGGGACGTCATGAAACTCCTGCTGGACTCCACCCGCTGCCAGGGCTACGGGCTGTGCCAGGAACCCGCGCCCGAGCTGATCGAACTCGACGAATGGGGCTATGCGAAGGTCATCGCCCTCGCGGTCCCGCCCGGCGGTGAGGAAGCGGCCCGCGCCTGCGCCGCGAGCTGCCCCAATTCCGCCCTCCGAGTGGAGAAGTGACATGAGACGCGATCTGACCGCGCTCTTCGACCCCCGCTCCGTCGCCGTCGTCGGCGCAAGCGACGACCCCGCGAAGTACGGACACGCCGTCGCCTCCCAGGCGTTGCGCGCCGACGGGCGCCGCCCGGTGCACCTGGTGAACCGGCGCGGCGGCACCGTCCTCGGCCAGGCTGCGGCGCCCTCTCTCGCCGCGATCGGCGAGCAGGTCGACCTGGTGGTGGTCTCCGTCCCCGGCAGCGGCTTCGAGGCCGCCGTCGAGGACGCCCTGGCCTGCGGGGCGAAGGCCATCGTCGCCATCACCGCGGGATTCGCGGAGGCCGGTCCTGCGGGACTGGCCCGGCAGCGCGCGGTCGTCGCCCGCGTCCGGGAGGCCGGGGCCGTCCTCGTCGGACCCAACTGCCTGGGCATCGCCGACAACACGACAGAGCTCTACCTCGCCTCGGACCGGTTCGCGCCCGGCGGGCTCGCCCTGCTGAGCCAGAGCGGCAACCTCGCCCTCGAACTCCAGCTCCGCGGCGCCCCGCACGGCCTCGGCTTCTCCCGGTTCGTCTCGCTGGGCAACCAGGCCGACGTCACCCTCGTCGACCTCGTCGAGGACTGCGCCCGGCACGAAGCCACCTCAGCGATCGCCGTGTACGCCGAGGACTTCGGCGACGGCCGGGCCTTCGCCCGGGCCGCCGCCGCGGCGGGCAAGCCGGTGGTCCTGCTCACCGCCGGGCGCGGCACGGCCTCCGCGCGCAGCGCCCAGTCCCACACCGGGGCGCTCACGACCTCGGCGGACGTGGTCGCGGCCGCCTGCCGCGACGCCGGGGTCGAACTCGTCCGCACCCCGCGGGAGATGACCGTCGTCCTGGCGGCGCTGAGCTCGGGGACCCGCACGGCCGGCCGGCGCACCGCGGTGTTCACCGATGGCGGCGGCCACGGCGCGGTCGCCGCGGACGCGGCCGAGGACGCCGGGCTCGACGTACCGGAACTCGGCGGGGCGACGCAGGACCGGCTGCGGGCCGTGCTGTGGGAGCAGTCCTCCGTCGCCAATCCCGTGGACCTGGCCGGGATGGGCGAGCAGCGGCCCCTCTCCTACGCGGACACCGTCGGGGAACTCCTCGCCGCCGACGAGGTCGACGCGGTGCTGATGACCGGCTACTTCGGCGGGTACGCCGCCTCCGAGGGCGGTCTGGGCGGCGGCCCGGCCGGTGGCTCCGTACTCGCCGACGGCGAGACCAGGGCCGCGAAGGAGATCGCCCGGCACCTGGCGACGGCGGCGAAACCCCTCGTCGTGCAGTCGATGTACCCGCAGTCGCCGAGCTGCCGGGTGCTGGCCGAGGCCGGGGTCCCGGTGTTCTCCGCCACCGAGGACGCCGCCCGTGCGCTGGCGGCGATCACCGGGCGGGCGACCGCGCCCGTGCCCGGGATCGTCCCGCTGCCCGCCCCGGCGGTGGAGCCGGCGGACCCCGGCTACCACGGGGTGCGGGCGCTGCTGGCCGCCGCGGGCGTGCCGTTCCCGGCGGCCCGCGAGGTCATCGACGAGACCGAACTACTGGCGGCGGCCGAAGACTTCGAGGGCCCGTACGTGCTCAAGGCGCTGCACCTGTTGCACAAGTCCGACGCGGGCGGGGTGGCCCTGAGCCTGCCCGACCGGGACGCGCTGCTGGCCGCCTACCGGGAGATGCACGCCCGGCTCGGCGCCGCCGCCCACTCGGTGGAGGCGATGGCCGACCTCTCCGACGGCGTCGAGCTGATCGTCGGGGTCAACCGGGACCCCCGGTTCGGGCCGGTGGCCATGGTCGGACTGGGCGGCGTGCTCACGGAGACCCTGCGCGACGTGGCGTTCGCCCTGGCACCGGTACCGGCCGCGCGGGCCGAGCAGCTGCTCCGGAGCCTGCGGACCGGCGCGCTGCTGGACGGCGTACGCGGCCGGCCCGCGGTGGACGTGGCCGCCGCGGCCGCCGTGATCGAGCGGATCACCGAGGTCGCCGCCGCCCATCCGGAGATCGCCGAACTGGAGGTGAACCCGCTGCTGGTGCGCCCGGACGGCGCACTGGCCCTGGACGCCCGGGCCGTCCTGGGCTGAGGCCCACCGCCCCCTGAGATCCCCCTTCACGAAGGAGAGCAAGAGGACCATGGACTTCCGCTACACGCCCGAGCAGACCGAGCTCAAGACCCGCGCCGCCGCCTACACGCAGCTGCTGATGACCTACGAGGACCGGTCCGAGGAGGCGGGCGGCCCGCTGCCCGCCGAGACGGTCCGCGAGCTGACCCGCGCCGCGATCGACGCCGGCGTCTACGCGATCAACATGCCCGCCGAATGGGGCGGCGCCGGGCTCTCCCTCCTCGACCAGGTCATCGTCGAGGAGGAGTTCGGCAAGGTCACCAACTGCCTGTGGGACATCCCCTGGCGGCCCGCGAACGTCCTGGCGTACGGCACGGAGGCGCAGCGGGAGAAGTACCTGCTGCCCGTCATCCGCGGCGAGCGGTTCGACGCGTTCGCGGTGACCGAGCCGGGTGCGGGCTCCGACCCCGGCTCGGGCACGAGCACCGCCACCCGGACCGACGGCGGCTGGCTGCTGAACGGCGAGAAGTGGTTCGTGACCTGCGGTGACATCGCGGACTTCCTGCTGGTGCAGGCCGACGCGGGTCCCGAGCGGGCGGCGACGCTCTTCTTCGTCGACAAGCAGGCGCCCGGCGTCGAGATGACGCGGGTGCCCCGGTTCATGCACTCCGCGGTGAACGGGCACCCCGAGTTCACCTTCACCGACGTCTTCGTTCCCGACGAGGACGTTCTGGGCGGGGTCGGCAACGGCTACGAGCTGACCAAGGAGTGGTTCACGGACGAGCGGCTGATGATCGCCGCCCGGACCGTCGGGGCCGCCGAGCGGGCCCTGGAGCTGGCCCGGGAGTGGGCGGTGGAGCGGCGCCAGTTCGGCTCCCCCATCGCCGACTTCCAGCTGATCCAGGGCATGCTCGCCGACTGCGCCGTCGACATCGCCGTCAATCGCGCCTACACCCACCAGGTCGCCTGGGAGGCCGATCAGCCCGGCACCGACCCCAAGACCCTGCACGCCAAGGCGTCGACGGCGAAGCTCGCGGCGAGCGAGGCCGCGGGGCGGGTCGTCGACCGGTGCCTGCAGATCTTCGGCGGCCGCGGCTACGACCGCACCTACCCCGTCGAACGCATGTACCGCGAGCTGCGCGTCGACCGGATCTGGGAGGGCACCTCCGAGATCCAGCGCCTGATCATCGCCAACGAGCTCGTCAAGCGCGGCACCCGGGTCCTGTCCCTCCCGCGCTGACACCGCCCCGCCCGAACGACCACACCCGCCACACCTGCCACACGCGCAACACGTCCCGTGAACCGCCGAAAGGACCCAGAGGACCCCATGGACTTCCGACTCACCGCACGCCAGCAGGAGCTCCAGGGCGCGGCCCGCGAACTCACCGAGTTCATCATGAAGTACGAGGTCGACTGCGAGGAGAACAACGGCCTGCCCCCGCGGGCCCACACCGAGATCCGCGACGCGGTCCTCGACAGCGGCCTTCAGGCCGTCAACATGCCCCCCGAATGGGGCGGCGCCGGCCTGACCATCCTGGAGCAGGTCGTCGTGCAGGCGGAGCTCGGCCGGCTCACCGGCGCGCTCTGGGACATGGTGTGGCGGCCCGCCAACGCCCTGTCGCACTGCACCCCCGAGCAGCGCGAGCGCTACCTGGTGCCGGTGATCCGGGGCCGGCGCCGCGACTGCTACGCGGTGAGCGAGCCCGAGGCCGGCTCGGACCCGCAGAGCATCCGGACCACGGCGACGCGCACCGCCGACGGCTGGGTGCTCAATGGCGAGAAGTGGTTCGTCACGGTCGGGGACCACGCCGACTTCATGATCGTGCTCGCCGCGGCCGGGGAGGAGGGGGCACCGACCCTGTTCCTCGTCGACAAGGACACCCCGGGCGTGGAGATGACCCGGGTGCCTCGTTGGATGCACACCTTCGTCTACGAGCACCCCGAGTTCACCTTCACCGACGTGCACGTGCCGCAGGACGCCGTGCTCGGCGAGGTCGGCGACGGCTACGACATCACCCGCTCCTGGTTCACCGAGGAGCGCCTGATGATCGCCGCGCGCACGATCGGGGCCGCCGAGCGGGCCCTGGAGCTGGCCCGCGACTGGGCGGTGGAGCGGCGCCAGTTCGGCTCCCCCATCGCCGACTTCCAGCTCATCCAGGGCATGCTCGCCGACTGCGCCGTCGACATCGCCGTCAACCGCGCCTATACCCACCAGGTCGCCTGGGAGGTCGACGAGGGCCTCGTCGACCGCAAGACCCTGCACGCCAAGGCGGCCATCGCGAAGTTGGCGGCGAGCGAGGCGTCGGGCCGGGTCGTCGACCGGTGCCTGCAGATCTTCGGCGGCCGCGGCTACGACCGCTCGTACCCGGTCGAACGCCTCTACCGCGAACTGCGCGTCGACCGGATCTGGGAGGGCACCTCCGAGATCCAGCGCCTGATCATCGCGGGTGAACTCGTCAAGCGGGGCACGGGCGTTCTGCGGATGCCGGCCGACGAGGGCGCGGGCGCCCGGTGACCGACGACGTACTGTCCACCGGCGGCGGACGGGTGACCGCCGCCGCCGGTCGGGCGGCCGAGGAACTCCCCGGGACGGACCGGGTCGGGGTCGTGGGATGCGGACTGATGGGGTCCGGCATCGCCGAGGTCTGCGCCCGCGCCGGACTCGACGTCGTGGTCGCGGAGACCGGCCGGGCGGCCGCGGACGCGGGCCTGGAGCGGATCACCCGCTCGCTGGCCCGCGCCTCGGCGGCCGGCAAACTCACCGCCGCCGAGGCGGCGGACGCGGCCGCCCGGATCACCGTGACCACCGACCTGGGGCGCATGGCGGACCGGGACCTGGTGATCGAGGCGGTGGCCGAGGACGAGCGGGCCAAGCTGGACGTCCTCGCCCGGCTCGACTCGGTCGTGGAACGCCCCGACGCCGTACTGGCGACGAACACCTCCTCCCTCCCCGTCGTCCGACTGGCGGCCGCCACCTCGCGGCCGGAGCGGGTGATCGGCCTGCACTTCTTCAACCCGGTCCCGGTGCTCCCCCTGGTGGAGCTCGTGCCCTCCCTGCTCACCGCCGAGGGGACCGTGCGCCGGGCCGAGGCCTTCGCCGCCGGGGTCCTGGGCAAGCAGGTGGTCCGCGCCCGCGACCGGGCCGGGTTCATCGTCAACGCCCTGCTGGTGCCGTACCTGCTGGCCGCGGTGCGGATGGTCGAGGCGGGGGCGGCGTCGGCCGAGGACGTTGACCGGGGCATGGCCCTGGGCTGCGCCCATCCGCTGGGGCCGCTCGCGCTGGCCGACCTCATCGGGCTGGACACCGTGCGGTCCATCGCGCGGTCGATGTACGCGGAGCACCCGGAGCCGCTGTACGCCCCGCCTCCGTTGCTGTCCCGGATGGTGGAGGCGGGCCTGCTCGGCCGCAAGACGGGCCGCGGTTTCCACGTCTACCGGAGCACGGGGGACGCCATGGGCAAGGATGGGGGTACGGGTGGCTCGGGCGCGGCGGGCCGGACCGCCGTACCGGCGCCTTCCACCCACTCACCCGCCGACGGGCGCCTACACGGGGAGCAGCCGACGTGACCAAGGCCGAGCGCGCACTGGAGACACGTGAGCGGATCCTCACGGCGGCGTGCGAAGTGATCGCCGAGATCGGTTTCGAGCACGTCAGCATGCGCAAGGTCGCCGAGCACGCGGCCGTCTCGAAGGCCCTGTTGCACTACCACTTCGACACCCGCGAGAAGCTCTTCGCCGAGGCGATGACGCACTCCTTCGCGAAGACTGGCACGGACACCGGCAGCGAGGACGACTCGCTCCCCGCCGCCGTGGTCCTGGCCCGGATCGTACGGAGCATGCTGCCCACGGACACGGAGCTCCACCAGGACTGGAAGCTGTGGCAGGAGCTGTGGGTGCGCTCCCAACGCGACGCGACGGCCAGGCACCTCGCCGTCGACCTGTACGACCAGCTGCACGCGTGGGTCGGCGGGGTCGTGGAACGGGGCGTCGCCTCCGGGGAGTTCACCGACTGCGACGTCGCCGCGCTCGCCACCCTGGTGTTGGCCCTGTGCGACGGCCTCGGCATCCGCGTGATGCTGGAGGACCCGCGGGTCGACCTCGACACGGCCCAGTCGACGATCTGGCGGACGATCGCCCCGGCGCTCGGGATCCCCCCGGTCTTCCCGGCGGTGTGACCCGGGGCGGCGGGCCGTTTGTTCGGGGAACGTACGGGCGGCGGCGCGCCCACGGGGTGGCCGGGTCGGTGCGGCTAGCATCGGTCATCGGCAGGGTGTGCCGCACCTGAGAGGCAGTGATGACGCAGTCCAAGGGCCTCGTGCTGATCGTCGAGGACGAGCGCCACATCTCCGACGTGCAGCGGCTGTACCTCTCACGTGAGGGCTTCGGTGTCCACGTCGAGGCGGACGGGGCCACCGGGCTGGCGGCCGCGCGCCGGATGCGGCCGGTGGCGATCGTGCTGGACATCGGTCTGCCGGGCATGGACGGCATCGCCTTCTGCCGTGCGCTGCGCGACGCGGGCGACTGGACGCCGGTGCTGCTGGTCACCGCGCGCGGCGAGGAGGCCGACCGGATCCTCGGCCTCGAACTGGGCGCGGACGACTACCTGACGAAACCGTTCTCGCCGCGCGAGCTGGTCGCCCGGGTCAAGACCGTACTGCGCCGGGCGGCGGGCCCGCCGGGCCGGTCGCCCGAGCCGGTGGGGCGGCTCAGCCTGGACCCGGTCAGCCGTACCGTGCGGTGCGACGGCGAGCCGGTCGAGCTCACCGCCACGGAGTTCAACCTGCTCGAACACCTGCTGCGGCACGTGGGGCAGGTCTTCACCCGTGAACAGCTGCTCGCCCAGGTGTGGGGCTACCCGGGCTACCGCGACACCCGGATGGTCGACGTGTTCGTCTCGCAGCTGCGCTCCAAGCTCGGCGACGCGAGTCCGATCCGTACCGTGCGGGGCGTCGGGTACAGCGCGACGGCTCCCGGCGCGTGAACGGCCCCGGCGGCCCCCGCCCCGACGACCGCCGCCCCGACAGCCGGCGTCGCGGCTCCCTGGCGCGCAACATCGTGGCGCTGACCACGGCGGTGGCGGCGCTCGCGGTGGCGCTGACCGGGCTGATCGCCTGGCAGACGGCGGCGCACGGTGCGGAGCAGCGCGAACGGGACCGGCTGACGCGTCAGGCGACCGTGCTGAGCCGGCTGCCGGCCCTGTCCGAGGCGCTGTTCCGCGGCGCCCAGGTGCTCGGCGGGCCGAACGAGGTACAGCTCGCGGTGGTCGCCCCGGACGGCACGGTGAGCGGATCCGCCACCCCGGCCGTCGACCGGACGTCGAAATCGGCGCTGTTGGCCGGGAAACCGGTCTCCACGACTGGCATCCTGGGCGGCCGCGACGTCCTGCTGGTGGGGCAGCCGGGGGTGCGCGGCGGCGCGGTGGTGCTGACCGAGCCGTACACGGTCGTCACCGACAACACGAACCAGATCCGCCGCAACGTGGTGGCGCCGCTGCTCGCCGGCATGCTCGGCGCGGCGCTGGCCGGAGCGCTCCTGGCCCGTCGCATCGCCCGCCCGCTGGTGACGGCCGCGCAGATCGCGCACCGGCTCGCCGACGGCGAGCGGGGCGTGCCGGCACCGGTGGACGGGCCCCGGGAGGCGGCGGACATCGGGCGCGCCCTGAACGTCCTGGACGGGGCGCTGGCGCGCAGCGAGAACCGGCAGCGGGAGTTCCTGCTGTCCGTCTCCCACGAACTGCGCACCCCGCTGACCGCGTTGCAGGGGTACGCGGAGGCGCTCGCCGACGGCCTGATCGAACCGGAGCGGGTGTCCGAGGTCGGCGGGATCCTCGCCGACGAGACCCGCCGCCTGGACCGCTTCCTGGGGGACCTGCTGGACCTGGCCCGGCTGGAGGCGGACGAGTTCCGCCTCGACGTGGCCCCGGCCGACCTCGGCGCGGTCCTCGCCGAGGCCGCCGCCTTCTGGGAGGGTCCGTGCGCCCGCCGCGGTGTCGAGCTGCGCCTGGAGCGGCCCGACGGGCCCGTCGTCGTCGACACGGACGCCTTCCGGGTGCGCCAGCTGGTCGACGGCCTCGTGCAGAACGCCCTGCGGGTCACACCGCAGGGCGCGCCCCTGGTCCTCGCCGTGCGCGCCGCGGCCGGCGGCGGGGCCGAGGTACAGGTCCGCGACGGCGGGCCCGGGCTCACCGAGGACGACGTGCGCGTCGCCTTCGACCCCGGGGCCCTGCACGAGCGCTACCGGGACAGCCGGCCCGTCGGCAGCGGCCTGGGGCTCGTCATCGCCCGCCGCCTGACCGGCCGCCTCGGCGGCACCCTCGGCGTCGAGGGGCACGGCCCCGAGGGCGGGGCCTGTTTCACCGTCGCCCTGCCGCCGGCGCCCGGGGACGCGTGAGGGGATCGCGTGCCGGGCCGCGAGCCCGTACATTCCCCGAACAATGTGCCAACGTCCCCCTTACCCGCGCCGCGCACCGTGGGGCCCATGAACTCTCCATCGGCCGTACGGCCCGGCCTCCTCCACCGCAGCGGGCACTGGTGCGCCCGGCACGCCTGGCGGATCGTCGCCCTGTGGGTGCTGCTCCTCGTCGGCCTCGGTCTGGCGAGCCGCGCGTGGGGCGGCGCCTTCGCGGACGGCTTCTCGCTGCCCGGGACCCGTACCCAGACCGGGGCCGACCTGCTCCAGGCCCACACCACCGGTTCCGGGGGCACCGCCGCCCCCATCGTGCTCCGGTCGGACCAGGGGTCCGTCGCCGGGCACCGGGCCGCGATCGAATCGGCCGTCGGCGACCTGGGCCGGCTGCCGGACGTCCTGTCGGTGTCCGACCCGTTCGCCACGCCCGGCGCGGTGTCCTCGAAGGGCGACATCGCGCAGCTGACCGTCCGCTTCGACGGCAATCCGGCCTCCTTCGGCTCCTCGTACCTCTCGGGGGTGGACTCGGCCGTCGAGCCGCTGCGCGCCGACGGCGTCACCGTCGAGTACGGGGCGCCGCTCGGGCAGTTGGCCACGCCGAAGTCCGCGGACCGCACCTCGGAGGCCATCGGCCTGGCCGTCGCGGTGCTCGTGCTGCTGATCGGCTTCGGCAGCGTCGCCGCCACCGGGCTGCCGCTGGTGACGGCCGTGTTCGGCCTCGCCGTCAGCCTGGCCGGTCTCGGACTGCTGGCCGGGCACTTCGACTTCGGGCAGGCGGCCCCGACGCTGGCCTCGATGATGGGCCTGGGCGTCGGCATCGACTACGCGCTGTTCCTCGCCACCCGCCACCGGGCCCTCCTGCACGCCGGAGCGGACCCCGCCGAGGCGGTCGGGCGTACGGTCGCCACCAGCGGGCGCGCCGTACTGGTCGCCGCCGCCACGGTCGCCATGGCCCTCGCCGGGCTCTGCGTCTCCGGCGTGGGCTTCATCGGCTCCCTCGGTGTCGCGGCCGGGATCAGCGTCGTCGTGGCCGCCGCGGCGTCCGTGACGCTGACTCCCGCGCTGCTGGGCCTGCTCGGGCACCGGATCGACCGCTGGCACGTGCGCACCCCCGTCACCGAGCCGACCGGCGAGTCGGACGTGTGGCACCGCTGGGCCGTCCTGGTCAGCCGCCGCCCCTGGCTGTTCCTCGCCTGCGGGATGCTGGTGCTCGGCGTCCTGGCGGTGCCGTTCGCCTCGATGCGGCTGGGGCACGTCGACGCCGGGGCGCAGTCCACGAGCCGTACCGACCGCCGTGCCTACGACCTGATCACCGAGGGCTTCGGCCCCGGCGCCAACGGCCCGCTCACCGTGGTCACCCAACTCGACAGCCGGCAGGTCGCCGACGAGGCGAAGCGCCGGGAACTCTCCGCCTCGCTGCGCGGCGACCTGGAGGCCGGGCCCGGGGTCGCCTCCGTGACGGCCCCGGTCGCCTCCCCCGACCACGTCCTGCTCATCACCACGGTCACCCCCGCCACCGGCCCGCAGGACGCGGCCACGGGCGATCTGATCCACACCGTGCAGGACGAGACCCTGCCGCGGACCCTGGCGGGCACCGGTGCCACCGGCTACGTCACCGGCACCGCTGCCGCCGGGCAGACCTTCACCGACACCCTCGCCGCCAAACTGCCCCTGATCATCGGGGTGGTCGTGGCCGCCGCGTTCCTGCTGCTGCTCACCGTCTTCCGCAGCCCGCTCATCGCGCTCAAGGCCGCCGTGCTCAACCTGTTCTCGATCGCCGCCGCGTACGGCGTGGTCGTCGCGGTCTTCCAATGGGGGTGGGGCGGTCCGCTGCTGGGCGTCACCGAGAAGGTGCCCGTCGAGTCGTACGTGCCGATGATGATGTTCGCGATCGTCTTCGGACTCTCCATGGACTACGAGGTGTTCCTGCTCTCCCGGATCCGCGAGACGTGGCTGCACCGGAGGGACAACCACCTCGCCGTCGCCACCGGCCTCGCCGCCACGGCGCGCGTCATCACCTGCGCGGCACTGATCATGACCAGCGTCTTCCTGGCGTTCCTGCTCTCCACGAACGTCGCCGTCAAGATGCTCGCGCTCGGCCTGGGCGTCAGCGTCGTCATCGACGCCACGGTGGTCCGGCTGCTCCTGGTACCGGCGTCCATGTACCTGTTCGGACGCGCCAACTGGTGGATCCCCGGGTGGCTGGACCGTCTCCTCCCACATCTGGACCCGGAGGGGCCCGCCGCCCCGACGCCGCCGGCACCCGCCCCCGTCCTGGCCCGCGCCCGGGGAGGCCGCCCGTGAAGCGGCGCCCGACGAGGATCCGGGCGGCGCTGCGCCACCGGCGGGCCCGCACCGTGACGGCCGCCGTGGTCCTGGTGGCCCTCCTCGCCGCGGGAGCGGCCGAGTTCACCGCCCGCGCCCTGGTCCGGGACCGGATCTCCGAGGCGGCGCCCGCCCTCGGCGACGACCTGACGGTCGGCGCCGACGGCGGCTGGGTCCTGTGGGAGCTGCTGCGGGGGCGCATCCCCCGGCTCGACGTCAGCAGCGACGACGCCCGCGCCGGAAGGCTCGACCACCTGAAGGTCCGGGCGCGGCTCGACGACGTGCGCCTCGGCTCCGAGCCCACCGTCGGCGCCTCCCGTGCCCAGGTGACGGCTCCCACAAAGTCCATCGCGGCCGCGATCCGGGCCGCCGCACCGTCCGTACGGGTGGGCGCGGTCGCCACCGACCCGGCGCGGGGCACCGTCCTGGCCTCCGTCGGCCCGGGCGGCGCCGGGCAGCTGACGCTGCGTCCCGTACTCGCGGACGGCAGGGTCACCCTCGCCGTCGACGGGCTCACCCTGTTCGGCCGGTCGGTCCCCGCCGACCGTCTCGGGGTGACGGGCGACGGCGCACTCGGTGCGGGGCCCGGAGCGCCGAAGGAGTATCCGCTCGGGCTGAAGGCCACGTCCGTACGCGTCGAACCCGACGGGCTGCGCGTGGACCTGTCGGGCGGTCCGGCCAGGGCCTGACCCAAAAGGCAGGCCCTAACCCCGTGACCGGCCCCGCGGCCGGCCCGTACGCCGTCGGGACGTGCGCGGCCGGCGGCCGGACGGAGCGGGGGAGGCGAGCTCGAAGGACACGCTGATGTGCGCGCCCCCGAGGGGGCCGCGGGTGATCTGCGTCGAGCCGCCGGTGACGCCCGCCGCCCGGCGGGCGATGTCGAGGCCGAGGCCCGAGGATCCCGTGCTGCTCCCGCGGGAGAGGGCCCGGTCCGGTTCGGGGATGCCCGGACCGGCGTCCTCCACGACGAGTTCCACGGCCAGGGCGGTACGGACGACGCGGACGCCGAAAGGGGTCCCGGACGGGGTGTGCCGGAAGACGTTGCCGATGAGCGCGTCCACCACGGCGGCGAGGTCGTCGTCGGACAGGGCGACGGGCGTGGGCTCCTGGGTGATGTCGAGGGAGCAGGGCCGGTCCTGCTGCTCGGCCAGGACCGCCCAGAAGGCGGTCCTGCGGCGGACGACGTCGGCCGCCTCGCAGCGCGGTCCGGTCGGTACCGCGCCGGCGGCGGGGTGGCCCGTACCCGGCTCCGTGCCGAGCATGCCCTGGCCCATCGGGCCCACGGCGAGCGGGGTGCGCGCCGCGGTGATGATGGCCTGGAGTTCCGTCTCCAGCTCGCACACGGCCGCCTCGACCCTGGCCGACTCCGGTGAGGCGCCCATGCGTTCCGACGCCAGGTGCAGGGCGGTCAGGGGGGTGCGCAGACGGTGGGACAGGTCGGCGACCAGTTCGCGTTCGACGGCGAGCAGTTCGGTCATCCGGTGGGCCATCGCGTTGAAGGCGACGCCCGCGTCCCGCAGTTCCCTGGGGCCCATGGGCTCCACTCGGGCGTCCAGATGGCCCTGACCCAGCGCCTGGGAGGCGTGGGCGAGCCGCTTGGAGGACCTGACGACCTTCGCGCCGAGCCGGTCGGCGACCAGCACGGAACCGCCGATCAGACCCACGGCGAGGAGGAGCATGACCGCCCACGAGGCCTTGACCCCGCGGGTCAGATCCTGCTCCGGTACGAAGTTCTCGATGACGGCGACCCGGTCGCCGGGCAGCACCACCGGCTGCAGGCAGATCCACCCGCCGGGGATCGCCTGCGAGATGGACTCGCGGCCCTGCTGGGCCCGTTCGAGCAGGGCGGCGGGGGCCCGAGAGGTGCCGAGGGCGGCGGCGTCCGGCAGGTGCACGACGAGCCGCTCGGTCGCGTCGAGGCTCGCGGCGGACTCCCGCAGGGCGCCCGGGTCCGTCGTCAGCGTCAGTACGGGGGCCAGCGCGGCGGCCCGCTGCTCGGCCGCGGTGACGCTCTGCTCCTTGACCAGCGACATCACCAGCGCCGCCAGCGGTATGAGGAAGGAGAGGGCGACCATGGAGGTGACGGCGAGCGCCACTCCGGCCAGGGAACGTCTCACCTCGGCTCCACCAGCTTGATGCCGACACCGCGGACGGTCAGCAGGTAGCGCGGGGCCGCCGCGCGTTCGCCGAGCTTGCGCCGCAGGGACGAAAGGTGCACGTCGACGGTCTGGTCGTCCACGTACGGCTCGCGCCAGACCTCGGTCAGCAGCCGCCGTTTGGAGACGACCTGCCCGGTGTGGTGGGAGAGGAAGGCCAGCAGGTCGAACTCGCGGCGGGTGAGGTGGAGCTCCCGGCCGGCGAGGTGGGCGGTGCGCGCCCCGGGGTCGACCGCCAACTCCCCGACGACGGTGGCGCGCAGCGGTTCGGCCGCCGGTGCGGGCCAGGAACCCTGGCCCGCATGCGGCGCGGCAGGGCCGGAGGGGACGTGGCCGGTGCGCCGCAGGACGGCGGAGAGACGTGCGATGAGCTGTCCCCCCGAGAAGGGTTTGACCAGGTAGTCGTCGGCGCCCGCGTTGAGGATCCGGATGATTTCCGTCTCGTCGTCGCGGGCGGTGGCCACGATGACGGGAACGGAGGATATGCCCCGGATCATGCGCAGTGCGTCCCCTCCGTCCAGATCGGGCAGCCCCAGGTCGAGGACGACCGCGTCGACGGGCGTCTGGGTGACCTCGCGCAGGGCTCCGAATCCGTCGCCCACGCTGCGCACGGCATACCCGTGTTCCGCCAGGACCTCTATGAGTGACTGGCGGATGCTGGGGTCGTCTTCCACGACCAGGACGCTCGGCATGCGCACACCTTAGGTGAACGGTCGTTCCTATCGGGCACCGAAGGTCGGGCCGCCGTCGCCGACGCTCAGGCGCACGGGACGGTCGGATACCGGGATGGTGCAGCCCTCCTTCGAGCTGCAGCTCGCGTAGCCGAGCAGGACCGTGGCCTCGCCGTTGCCGTCCGCGCGGATGGGCAGCGTGGTGGTGACGGGTCCGTCCGGGTAGACGGGGACCGGGGCCTCGACACCGGGCACGCTGATCGTCCGTACGTCCGCGGAGGCCGTCAGCTTGCCGTCCGCCCGCAGGACTCCGTTGACGTCCACGGCGGTCGGTCGGCCCACGCCCTCGATCCCGGCGGCCGGCAGGTCGGTGCTGTAGAGGTGGAAGCCCTTCCCCTCCGGGGTGAAGACCGCGGTCAGGGTGCCGTGCGGGGCGTGCCAGTCGGAGACCGTGAGCGTGACGGTGACCCCGTTCTCGGTGAAGCGCGTCGTGGGCGCGGCGGCGGCGCCGGCCTTGGCGGGCTGCCCGCCGCAGGC
Organism: Streptomyces sp. NPDC002467; assembly: GCF_042889825.1. NCBI lineage: Bacteria > Bacillati > Actinomycetota > Actinomycetes > Kitasatosporales > Streptomycetaceae > Streptomyces > Streptomyces sp. NPDC002467. The sequence continues at coordinate 157,257 of NZ_JBIARJ010000016.1, forward strand.
CACGAGGGCGGCCAGGGGGATCAGGGCGGCCGCGATGCGGGCCTTGCGGGAATGACCGACGTACTGGGAAATGCTCATCGGTGGATCTCTGCCTCTGCGCGTTCGTTTCAGGAAGGGAGGAATCAGAAGGCCGCGGTGAAGCCGGCGCTCCACAACTGCAGGCGGTAGACGAGGTCGTTCCACACTCCGGTGGCCAGCAGCACTCCGACGAGTACGAGCATCCCGCCGCCGAGCCGCAGGACCCACTGGTAGTGGCGTTTGACCAGGCCGAAGGCGCCCAGTGCCCGCCGGAAGGCCAGCGCGGCCAACACGAAGGGCAGGCCCAGCCCCAGGCAGTAGGCCGCCATCAGCAGGGCGCCGCGTGCCGCGCTCGCCTCGCTCCAGGCCAGTGCCTGGACGGCGGCCAGCGTCGGGCCGATGCAGGGCGTCCACCCGACCGCGAACACCGCGCCCAGGAGGGGTGCGCCCGCCAGTCCGAGCACGGGCCGCCGGTGGCTGCGGAACTCCCGCTGGGTGAAGCCGGGCAGGAGCCCCATGAAGGACAGCCCCATCAGCACGGTGAAGATGCCGAGCACCTGGGTGACCACGGCCTGGTGGGCGAGCAGGGCCCGGCCGAAGTACCCGAACAGGGCGCCCCCGGAGACGAGGACGGCCGTGAAGCCGGCGACGAACAGCAGCGCGCCGGCCGCCATGCGGCTGCGCTGCCCGCCCCGGGCGTCCGCCAGGTCGGAGACCGACAGGCTCGTGACGTAGCTGAGGTAGCCCGGCACGAGCGGCAGTACGCACGGTGAGAGGAAGGAGACGAGCCCCGCGAAGAACGCCACGGGGGCGGCGACGGCCAGGGTCCCGTTCAGGAGGGTCGGGGCGTCCGCGGCGGCGAGGGCCACGCCCGTGAGGGCCGTCATGACGCCTCCTGCGCCACGCGCGCGACCAGCGGCCCCAGTTCCTCGTCGGTGACCGCTCCCCCGATGCTGACGGCGATGCGTCCGCGGCGGTCGATCACGAGGGTCGAGGGGATGGTCTGCGGGTTCAGGAGCGCGGGCGGGAAGCGGAGCAGGAGCTCGCCGTCGGGATCGTGGAGGCTGGGGAATCCGATGCCGTGGGCGCGTACGAAGGACTGCGCGGCGGCGCGGTCCCGGTCGCGGGTGTTGATCCCGAGGAACCGGACCCCCTGGGCCCGGGTCGACTCGCCGAGCCGGGCCAGGTCGTCGGCCTCCGCCCGGCAGGGCCCGCACCAGGACCCCCAGACGTTGAGCACGACGACCTGCCCGCGGAACCCGTCGAGGCTGACGGGCTCTCCGTCCAGGTCCTGGCCCGCCAGGGCGGGGGCGGCCGGTCGGGCGCCGGGGTCGACGACCCCGGCCGCGGCGGCGGCGCGGAGCGCGCCGCCGTCCGCACGACCCGCGTCCGCCGTGCCGGAGTGGGCGCCGCTCCCGGTGGCCGCGAAGAGGCAGCCGGCGGCTGCCACCACCAGCCCGCCGACCGCCAGGGCGGCGGGCCGCAGAACCGGTCTTCTCATGACGCCCACTTGCGCAGGAAGGAGTTGAGCCCCTCCGAGGTGGGGCTGGGGTTGCCGGTGACGTGGGTGTCGACCTTCACCGTCCCGGACGGGCTGACGACGACCAGGACGGGCATCGTGTACGTGCCGCCCGACGGGCTGTACTTGCGCAGGAGCGCGGAGTTGGCGGAGCTGTTGCCGCCGATGTCGATCTTGACCAGGTGGTACGAGGCCCCGAGGAGCGCCGCGGTCTGCGACTGGCCGAACACCTTGTCGGCCGCCTTGCAGTTGCCGCACCAATTGGCGCCGAAGTCGAGCAGCACGTTCCGACCGTCGGCCTTGGCCGAGCTCAGGGCCGCGTTGATGAGCTGCTGCGCGTCGGCCGAACTGTCGTAGCCGGGACCGGGGACCTTCGCCGGGGCGGGCGCGGCGGAGGTACGGGAGGGCTTGGGCGCGGCGGCCTGCGTCTGGGCCCGGGAGGGGCTCGGCGAGGAGCCGGCCGCGGCACTGGCCGACGCCGACGCGGAGGCCGAGGTGCTCGGGGAGGCCGAGGCGGAGGCGGAGGCGGAGGCGGAGGCGTCGGCGGCGAGGGCGTCCGACGACTGGCCCGCCGCGGCCGGCGCGGTGGCGCCCGCGGACTGGGTGGACGGCCCGCACGCCGTGGTCAGCCCGACGGCGAGCACGGCCGCGGTGACGAGAGCGGGTCGGAGTATGCGAGAACTCATGGCGAAGACACCCCAAGGCACGGTTCGGATCGCGGGAAGGCCCGAGCGCCTCCCGGATCGGTGAAACCGGCGGCCCGTCACATCGCCGGGGCGTCACGCCCGGGCGCCGAGGGCCACTCGGCTGACGCGAGCATAGGACCGCTCCGGGCCGCCGGAACCGTGTGGGCGCGATCTTGAGATTCCCCTAAGGAAGAGCTCAGCTTCCGCTTCGCCGGGACCCGGGAGATGAGCGCATACGGAGGGGTGAAACCGCCGAAACGGGCCCGGAGGGTTCAGAACGACGTCTCACGGACACTGGCCTTCGCCATCGGCTCGATCGTCGCCGTGATGACCGAGCGGTGGTCCGAGCCGGTGAAGGTGACCGTCAGGGTGTCGTTCGCGCTCTGGGACGTCGTGACCTTGAATCCGGGGCCGGGGATCGCGGAGATCAGGCACACGCCTCGGCTCCCGTACCGCACCGTGGCCTTGCCGCCCTCGGCGGGCACGGTGTGCAGCCCGGGGCCGCCGTCGCAGTCGACGGGGGGCTTCGGCGCCGTCGTACGGGGCGTTCCGGTCGAGGCCTTCACGGGGGTCGGCGCCGGAGCCGGGGAGGAGGGCCGCGCGGTCTCGGTGGGCGAACCGGAGGCGGACGCGCTCGGGGACTGCGGGCCCGGAGACTGGCCCCGGCCCGCCTGCCACGCCGGCGGGGAATCGAAGACCATGGGGGCGGACTGCGCGACCGGGGGCGAATGCCGGGTCGAGCCGACCACGAACCGGACCGTGCCGAGCACGGCGGTCACGCTGGCGGCCGTGCAGGACAGCCATATGAGCAGGTAGCGCGGAATTCTTGGCACGGCCCCATAGTGGCCGACGCGCCGGGCAGCCCGTCACCTCCTCCCCCGGTCCGGGCGCGGCCGGGCCCGGACCGGGCACGGGAACGCCGACGTCCCCCCGACCCGCGTGCGGGTCGGGGGGACGGGCGCCGCCCGGCCACGGGGAGGCGGGGCCGGTGCGGGGACTGTTGCTTCGGCGCCTGCTCAGCGCCTACTTCGGCGCGCCGAAGTCCTGCGTCCACCAGGGACCGCCGTCGCCCTTGTGGACGCCTATGCCGATCTCCTTGAAGCCACAGTTGAGGATGTTGGCCCTGTGGCCGGGGCTGTTCATCCACGCGTCCATCACGGCGTCGGCGTCCGACTGGCCGCGGGCTATGTTCTCGCCCAACCGGGACCAGCCGTATCCGGCGTCCTCCACGCGGGAGGTCATCGTGGAGCCGTCGGGACCGGTGTGGGACATGACACCGCTGCGGGCCATGGTGTCGCTGTACGCCCGAGCCGCGGCGCTCAGCTTGGCGTTCGTACTGAGGGGTCCGCACCCCGCCGCGGCCCGCTCCTTGTTGACGAGGGCGAGGACGGCCGACTCGGAATCGGACGCCCCCGAGGAGCCGCCCGAACCACCGGAACCACCCGAACCGCCCGAACCCCCGGAGCCGCCGCCCCCGGTCGTGGCCGGCGGTCGCGCGGGCTTGCCGGCCGGGGCCGAGCTCGCCGGGCGGCTCTGCTGCGCCTCGGACTTCGTGGGGGTGGCGGAACCCGTGGCGTCGGCGCCGGGAGTCCCGGACGGCGTCGCGGCGGTCGCGGACGCCGAACCGTCGGGGAGCGGAGCGGAGGGGGTCGCCGTCGCGCCCCCGTCGGCAGAGCCCGCCGATCCGGAGTTCGTCTTCCCGGCGGCGTCGGCGTGCCGGTCCGCGCGCCCGCCGCCGTCGGAATCGGCCACCGCGACCCCGACCGCGACCGCCGCGGCCGCCGCGGTGAGGGAGAGCACGACGCGCGTGCGCACCTTCTTCTTCCGTCGCGCCCCGGCGCGGGACGATGTTCCGGGAGTTCGGCTGCGACTCATGCCTGTGGCACCTCAGGGGGAAGGGGGTGGACGGGTCCGACCGAGCCTAGGGCTGTGACCAGCCAAAAGAGCCGCCAGGAGGCCTTCTTCAAGGTCTCTTAAGGAAGCCCGCAGGATCGGCTCAGGAACGAACCGGACCAATCGCCCACGTCACGGTGTGGACCCCGCTTGACTGTCATGCGGCGCGACGGGTAGGGAGAGGCTGTTCATTGCACAACGTGTGAAACGGGGAACCCATGAAGCCGCTCGAAGCGGGCGATCCCACCTCGGTCGGCGAGGGCCGCTACCGGCTGCTGGGACGGCTCGGACAGGGAGGCATGGGCGTGGTCTACATGGGCCGGTCCCAGTCCGGCCGCGCGGTCGCCGTCAAGGTCGTACGCCCGGAGCTGTGCAACGAGCCGGGCTTCAAGCGGCGGTTCGCCGACGAGGTGGCGGCGTCGCGGCGGGTCGGCGGCTTCCACACCGCACCGGTCGTCGACGCCGACCCGGACGGCGATCCGGCCTGGCTGGTGACCGCCTTCGTACCCGGCCCCACCCTCCAGGCGGTGCTCGCGAGCGTGGGATCGCTGCCGCTGGACACGCTCACCGTCCTGGCGGCCGGCCTGGCCGAGGCGCTGGAGGCGATCCACCGGGTGGGAGTCATCCACCGCGACCTCAAGCCGGCGAACATCATCGTCGCGGAGGACGGACCGCGCGTGATCGACTTCGGCATCGCCCGGGCGCTGGACGGAACCGCCCTGACGCAGACGGGCCTGCAGATCGGCACTCCGGGGTTCCTGGCCCCCGAGCAGCTCACCGGCGGCACCGTGACCCCCGCCGTCGACATGTTCGCGCTCGGGGTGGTGCTCACCCAGGCGGCGGGCGGCTCCCCCTTCGGCAACGGCCCGTCCGCGGCCCGGCACTACATGGTCGTCCACGAGGAGCCGGACCTGAGCGCCGTCCCCGGCGAACTCCGCGGACTCATCGGCGCCTGCCTGTCCAAGGACCCGGACGACCGGCCCACGCCCACCGACTTCCTGGGCAGCCTGACCGTCCGCCACCCGGCCGGTGACGGCTGGCTGCCGGACGCCGTCTCTCAGCTGCTCCCGCCGCATGAACCGGCCGCACAGCCGTCCGCGGAACCCGCTCTGAAGCCCACCGCCCAGGCCACCGCACCCGACGCCCTGGTTCCGGACCTCCGGAAGACCCCGGCTCCGGACACCCCTGCCCCGGACACTCCGGTCGTGGACCCCCGGATCCGGCGGACACCGGCCCCGGGCGCCTCGGCCGCGCCGGGCGCCGCGGACGCGAGCACGCCGCCCCTGAACATCCCGGCCGCCGACCCCGCGCCCCGGGAGCTCACGGCACCGGACCCCGCCGTTGTCGCCAAGACCCGTACGGAGCAGCCGCTCACCGAGACGGGCCCCACGGCACCGCTCTCCCCCGCGCCCGCCAAGACCCCGGATCCGGACGACGCGAACCGGTCCCGACGGCGCCTCGCGCTGGTGGCGGCGGCGCTCGTGGTCTCCCTCGCGGCCGCCGGCCTGTTCGTGTGGCAGCCCTGGGACGGACCCGGTTCCGCCGGTGACGGCGGCAAGTCCGGAGGCATCGCACCCACCACCTCCGGCCCCGCCCCGCTCCCGACCGACGCCCTGCTCATCCGGCAGGACACCGCTGCGGGCTGGCCCGCCACCTGTCACGGCGTCATCTCCCGCCGCGCCCCCGCCACGGACGCACCCGTACAGCTCGTCACGGGAAGCACGTGCGACGTACTGCCCCAGTGGTCCCCCGACCGCAAGTCGTTCGCGTTCACCCGCACCACCTCAGAGGGTGCGTCCGTCTGGACCGCCAACGCCGACGGGTCGAACGCCCGGCGGATCGCCACGATCGCCGGCGGCAGGGCGTCCTGGTCGCCCGACGGCAGCCGGCTCGCCGTGCTGCGCAAGAAGGACGGCGTACAGCAGCTGTACGCGGTCGACGTGGCCGACGGCACGGCCCGGCAGCTCACCTTCGGCACGGGCCAGGTCGAGGACCCCGCCTGGTCCCCGGACGGCAAGCACATCGCGGTCTCCCTGCAGACGGAACCCGAGAACTGGCAGATCCACCTCGTCGACCCCGCCGCCCCGGACCGCGCCCCGGAGCAGGTGACCCGGCTGCCCCATCCGGCGCTCGACGCGGTGTGGTCGCCGGACGGCAAGACGTTCGCGTACACCGCCGGAACCTACGGCAACGGGACGCAGGGCGACATCCGCCTCGTGAACGCTGACGGCACCGGCGACCGCGCGCTGGCGGCCACCGGCGCCCACGAGATGGACCCCACCTGGTCCCTGGACGGCAGCTGGGTGGCCTTCGTCCGGGGCCCGTACGAGAAGCCGGTGATCTGGGCCGTACGCGCGGACGGGAGCGGCGAGCGCATGCTCACCACCCTCAACTCCGGCGAAGGCCACCCCTCCTGGCGCTGAGGAACGGGACGTGCCGCGGGGGCCGGGTGCGGGAGGGAGGGAGAGGGACATGCCGGTGGCCGCGGGGACGGGCGTGGCCGGTCGGGGCCTCGAAGTGACCCGCGTGGGAAACAGGTGGCGGGTCACCCGCCCCTGGCCTCCCCGGCTGCGCCCGGTGCTGCACGGCTACGCGGGCTACTGGGAGGCGGCGGCCTCGCCCTACCGGGTGCGCCTCGTGCCCACGGGCCGCGCCGTCGTGGTGATCAGCCTGGGTGAGCCGTTCACCCGGATCAGTCGGCCGGGGGACGCGGGCCCGTCCGGCCGGGTGACCGGCTCGCTGGTCGCGGGGCTGGAGGACGGCTTCCGGGTCTGCGACCATCCCGGCGGGCAGGAGGCCATCCGGATCGAACTGACCCCTCTGGGGGCCTACCGGCTGTTCGCCGTGCCGATGGGCGAGCTGACGAACAGGGTGGTCGAGCTGGGCGACGTCCTCGGCCCCGAATCCGCGCTGCTGGTGGAACGGTTGGCGGCCACGAGCGACTGGTCGGCCCGGTTCGACCTGCTCGACACCGCCCTGTCGGCCCGGCTCGCCCGGGGTCCGCTGCCCGCGCCCGAGGTCGGCCACGCCTGGCAGCTGTTGTCCGATGCCGGCGGGGCGGTCCCGGTCGGTCGGATCGCGGCCGAAGTGGGCTGGAGCCAGGGGCACTTGGTGCGTCGTTTCACCGAACAGGTGGGTCTGACGCCGAAGACGTCCGCGCGGGTGCTGCGCTTCCACCGGGCGGTCGGGCTGCTCGCCCGCGGCGGCGCGAACCCCACCGAGGTGACCGCCGCCTGCGGCTTCTACGACCAGGCCCATCTCAACCGGGAGTTCCGCGCCCTGGCCGGCACCACCCCCGGACGACTGGCCGCCGCCCGCCTCGCGGAGGGCGCCCTCGCCCTGTGAGGGCGAGGGCAGATTTGTCCAAGCCAGGCCGTCCCACACGTCGCTAGTGTCCCCGGAGAAACCGACTCGGAGGGGAACTGCCCGATGGAGAACTTCCTGCGCATCCTGGTGTCCGGCGCCATCACGGGCGGCTTGATCGGCCTGGCGGGGGCGCTCGGCGCACGCCGTCGCCGGCGCCGCGAGGGCGGTGACGCGAACGGCCGTTGACGGATGCTCAGGCGGCGCTCCATCCCCCGTCGACGGGGATGGACACCCCGGTGATGTAACCGGTGTGCGGGCCGCAGAGCCATACGGCGACGTCGGCGACCTCCTCCGGTTCGATCAACCGCTTGATCGAGGAACGGCTGAGCATCACCTCCCCGACCACCTGTTCCGGGGCGATGCCGTGGGCTTCGGCCTGGGCGGTGATCTGCCGCTCCACCAGGGGGGTCCGGACGTATCCGGGATTGACGCAGTTGCTGGTGACCCCGTGCGGGGCACCTTCGAGGGCCGCGACCTTGCTCAGCCCCTCGATCGCGTGCTTGGCGGTCACGTATCCGGCCTTGAACGCGCTGGCGCGCAGGCCGTGCACGCTGGAGACGTTGACGATGCGGCCCCAGCCGCGTGCGTACATGTGCGGCAGGGTCCGGCGGATCAGGAGGAACGGGGCCTGGACCATGACCCGTTGGAGCAGTTCGAACCGCTCCACGGGGAACTCGTCCAGGGGTGCCACGTGTTGGAGTCCCGCGTTGTTGACCAGGATGTCGACGTCGGTGGGGAGCCCCGCGAGGAGCCGGCCGTCGGCGAGGTCGACGACGTGGGCGTGTCCCCCGATGGAATCGGCGACCGATTCCGCCGCCCCGGCGTCGAGGTCGACCACGTGGACGAGCGCGCCGGCGGCGGCGAGCGCCCGGGCGCAGGCCCGGCCGATCCCGCTGCCGGCGCCCGTCACCATGGCGGTACGGCCCTTGAGGTCGACGCCCGCGGCCGCGTCGGACGGGGGTGTGATTCCGCTTGTCATGCCCGGAATCATGCGCGACGGGTGGGCGCAGCTCCCATGTGTCTGCCCTCCACAGTCGCGACCGGCGCGGTGGTGGAGCCCACCAGTGGGTCTCACGGGGCGAGCGGACAGCTCGTCAGCAGTTCTTCGGGGCCGGCCGAGGCGGGGCGGGGGATGGTGCGCCCCGGCGGCGGCTGCACGCCGCGACCGATCCAGTCCTCCAGGGCCGTGAACGCTGCACGGTGGCACGGGAGGAGGGGTCGGAGCCGGTCGGGGAAGGCGTCGAACAACGAGTCGACGTGGGTGCCCCCGTCGACCCGGTAGTAGCGGAAGAGCCGGCCTCGGCCCGCGTCGGCCACCATGCGGGCGTAGACGTCGGAGTCCCGGCTGATGGGCAGGAGCACGTCGAGGGTTCCGTGCACCGTGACGAGGGGTTTGCCGATACGGCCGGTGAGCGCGATCCTCGACACCGCTTCCCGTACCGCGTCGGGCCGCGAGGCGTAGTCGTAGTCGGCGTCGCAGACCGGGGTTCCAGGGGCGCAGAAGGGCCTTCCGGCCTCCAGCGGGCCGTCGAAGTCCGGGTCGAGTTCCTCACGGTAGATCCGCTGCGTCAGGTCCCAGTAGTACTGGTGGTGGAAGGGCCACAGGAACTCCGAGCCGGCGGGGAAGCCCGCCGCGGTCATCCGCCGGTGGGCCTGCTCGGCGCCCTCGCCGCCGGCCGCGTAGACGGGGTACGCGGCCAGGGCGGGCGGCAGGAAGGTGAGCAGGTTCGGGCCCTCCTCGCGCCACAGGGTGCCCTCCCAGTCGACACCGCCGTCGTAGAGCTCGGGATGGTTCTCCAACTGCCAGCGCACCAGATACCCGCCGTTGGACATGCCGGTGGCCAGCGTCCGCGCGGGGGGCCGCAGATAGCGTTGGGTGACGACGGCCCGGGCGGCGCGGGTGAGTTGGGTGACCCTGGCGTTCCATTCGGCGATCGCGTCACCCGGCGTACGGCCGTCGCGGTGGAAGGCGGCGCCGGCGTTGCCCTTGTCGGTCGAGGCGAACGCGTAGCCGCGCGCCAGCACCCAGTCCCCGATGGCGCGGTCGTTGGCGTACTGCTCCCGGACGCCCGGCGAACCGGCGACGACCAGGCCGCCGTTCCACCGGTCGGGCAGACGGATCACGAACTGGGCGTCGTGCTGCCAGTTGTGGTTGGTGTTGGTCGTCGAGGTGTCCGGGAAGTATCCGTCGATCTGGATGCCGGGGACACCGCTCGGTACGGAGAGCCCGGCGGGGGTCAGCCCGGCCCAGTCGGCCGGGTCGGTGTGGCCGGAGGCGACGGTCCCGGCCGTGGTGAGCTCGGCGAGGCAGGCCTTCTCCTGACGTTCGGCTCCCGGCACCCTCAGCCACTGGACCCGCGCGCAGGACGCGGCCTCACCGGCGCCGTTGGGGTCCTGGGCGGCGGCCGCGGGGACGGCGGCGAGGGTGACGAGCGCCGCCGCGGCGGCGAGGGCCCTGCGCAGGGTGGTGATGCGGGGCAGGAGCACGGATACCTCCGGGGGAAGGGCGGTGGGCGAACGGGAAGGGCGGTTCGGTGAGGTCAGGGGCAGCTGGGGTCAGGGGCAGCTGGGGTCAGGGGCAGGTGCCGTCGGCTGCTGTTGTTCGCGGACGTCGTCTCGGGGAGGACCAGCAGGAATCCGTACCGGTCGGCGAACTTCGTCAGCCCCGAGTCGTCGGCGCAGACCTGGGCGCTCTGGGTGCAGCCGTGCAGCGCGACCACCACGGCCGGGCCGGCCGGCATCCCGGCGGGCCGGTACACGTACATGTTGAGCGCGCCCGGGTTGGCGCCGAAGTCGCCGATCGTCTGGAGGGGGACGGCGGCCCGTGCGGCGGGGGCGGGCGAGAACAGCGCCGCCCCCGCCACCAGGGCCAGGACCGCGGCCGTCCGGCCGAGCACACGGTGCAGGCGTGAACCCGTACGCGTGGAACGGGCCGGGTGGGCGGACGAGGACGGGGACGGGGACGGCTGTGGGGGTGCTTCGCCGGGCGGCATGGCGGCTCCTGTACGGCTGACCGGCCTGGGGCGGCCGGACCGGTGGGGTGCGGGTCACCGTAGGGTCCGAGGAGCCCGGCCCAGAACGGTGCTGCACACCACAGCCCGCCGAAATGGGTGTGGTCCGTGCCCCGTTGACCGGCCGTTGCGGCCCTGCTAGGGGCCGGTCGGCTGCGGCCGGTCAGGCGCAGACGGCCAGGTCGGCCGCCAGATGCCCTCCTCCAGGAGGTACGTACGGTCGCCGAAGGTCCTCGTCTCCTTCGGTGGCGAGGCCACGGCGACCGTGCCGTCCTGGCCGTACCGCCAGGGCAGCCCGCCGTCGGCGACCCGGGTGCCCGCACCGGCTGGGGTGTAGAAGCCGGGTATGCCGGAGCCGCCCGCCCGCAGCCGTTCCGCGAGGGTGCCCTGCGCGACGAGCTCCACCTCCGGTTCGCCGCCGAGGTACCGGCGGGCGAACTCCTTGTTCTCCTCCACGTACGAGCTGGTCATCCGGGCGATCCCGCCCTCGCGCAGCAGGAGTCCGAGACCCCGGTCGTCCACGCCGCAGTTGTTGGAGACCACCCTCGGACCGCCGACTCCGCGCCGGCGCAGGGCCTCGATCAGCACCCCGGGAATCCCGCAGAGGCCGAAGCCCCCGACCGCCGGGGAGGCGCCTTCCGCTATGTCGGCGACCGCTCCGGCGCAATCCCCGACCACCTTGTCCACACTCATCCACCACTCCGTTTCCTTCGCCTGCTCGGCATCGGACTGCGGCGAGCCCAGGAAGGTGTGGCGGGGTGCACGATGGCGGGACTCCCCACAGCCGGGCACCGTCGGATGTGGGGAGTCCGGGGTGCGTACTCAGGGCGTGGTGGATCCCGCGACGGCCTCCGAGGAGGAACGTGCGGCGGATCCGAACCACTTCGGCAGGTGGCCGAGCAGGTCGTGCCGGTCGTCACCGACCCATGCCACGTGCCCGTCCGGTCGCAACAGCACCGCGGGGACGTCGAGTTCCTCGCTGCCGTCGACGACGTGGTCCACCCGGTCGGACCAGCCCTCCACCGAGAGCCGCCCCGTCCGGTCGAGCAGCAGCCCTCGGCCTGCGTGCATCAGGCCGTACAGACGTCCCTGCTTCAGCTCCACGTCCCTCATCCTGCGCCCGAGCAGTTCATGGCCCTCGCCGAAGTCGTAGCGGACGCCGATCGCGATGATCTTCTCGGTCAGGTACCGGTTCACGTCCTCGAACTCCATGAGTTCCGTGAGCAGTCGGCGTACGGCCTGCGCTCCCGGTTCGAGGGACATCAGCTCCCACTGCGCGCGGGTGTTGTCCAGGACGGCCGCGGCCACCGGCTGCCGTTCGGCCTGGTAGCTGTCCAGCAGCCCGTCCGGCGCCCACCCGGCCACCTCGGCGGCCAGTTTCCATCCGAGGTTGAAGGCGTCCTGGACACCGAGGTTGAGGCCCTGCCCGCCGGCCGGCGAGTGGATGTGCGCCGCGTCCCCGGCGAGCAGCACCCGGCCGGACCGGTAGCGCTCGGCCAGCCGGGTGGCGTCGCCGAAGCGGGACAGCCAGCGCGGCGAGTGCACGCCGAAGTCGGTCCCCGAGGTCGCCCGCAGCTGCTTCTTCAGCTCGTCCAGGGTCGGCGGGACCGTCCGGTCCTCGGCCACTCCTTCGGCCGGCGCGACGACGCGGTAGAGCCCGTCGCCCAGCGGCATGGCACCGAACCGCAGCTGGGTCTTGCGGACTTCGGCCATGACGGCGGCGAGTTCCTCCGGTGATGCGGTCAACTCCACCTCGCCCAGGAGCGTGTCGACCCGGCTGGGCTCGCCGGGGAATCCGATGCCGAGCAGCTTGCGCACCGTGCTGCGGCCGCCGTCGCATCCGACGAGGTAGCGCGAGCGCAGCCGAGTGCCGTCGGCCAGCTCCGCCGTCACTCCGTGCTCGTCCTGGCTCACGGCGACGATTTCGCTGCCGCGCCGGATCTCGGCGCCGAGTCCGGTGGCGTGCTCGGTCAGCAGGCGGTCGGTGACGGGCTGCGGAATGCCGAGGGTGTAGGGATGCGCCGTGTCCAGGTGGGCCGGCGCGGATTTGGCGATGCCGGCGAAGAACCCTCCGACCGGGTACTGGGTGCCGAGCGCGAGGAACCGGTCCAGCAGGCCGCGCTGGTCCATCACCTCGATGCTGCGGGCGTGCAGACCGAGGGCGCGGACGATCCGGGTCGGCTCCGCGTCCCTTTCCAGCACGACCACCCGCACGCCGTGCAGCCGCAGTTCGGCGGCGAGCATCAGGCCGGTGGGGCCCGCGCCCACAACGATCACGTCAATCATCAAGACCACATTTCCGCAGGTATCCGGCTGAGGCCGATGATTGTGCGACAGGAAGGGGGCCTTGCCACAAGCCCCCCAGTGCGCTATAGGTTGATAGTGGCGAGGAGAGGCGACTCCTCGTCCTTTTCTTTTTCTGCTGCTCTCAGCCCCGCTCGCGGAGGTACGCCTCCAGTTCCGCGGCGCCGGTCAGCATCGCCCGCCCGCGCGCGGACAGCCGGTCGTGCCAGCCGCCCAGAACGGCTTCGAGGGGCTCCAGCCCTCCCGCCGAACGCACCTGGGCGATCAGCGGGGCGATCTGTTCCAGCAGGTGGCCGCCGCGCCTCAGTTGGTGGGCCAGCCTGGCGTCCCGTACGTCGGCCTCGTCGTACACGCGGTACCCGGTGAGCGGGTCGCGGCGCGGGTTCACCAGCCCGGCGCGCTCCCATTTGCGCAGGGTCGCGGGCCGGATCCCGAGCTCCTTCGCGAGCGCCCCGACGAACGTGCCGCGGGGCCCGCCCACCGCCGTGCCGGGTCCGGATCCGGGTCCGGACCCGGACCCGATGGCGGGCGGCAGGTCGCGCAGGGCGCGCTCCACCGCCCGGAGGGTCCGCCGGTCGTCGAGCAGCCGGGCGTGGCTCTCGTCGATGAGTCGGAGGGCCTCGTCGGTCTCCCCCTGGTTCACGGCCCGCATGACGGACGTCGCCGTGCCGTGGCCGTGGGCCGGCACCAGGGCGAGGAAGGCGTCCAAGGCCCGAGCGTGCAGCGGCGTGTAGGTGCGGTAGCCGCTCGGTGTGCGGTCGGCGGCCGGAAGGATGCCTGCGTCCTCGTAGTTCCTGACGGCCTGCGTGGACAGACCGTGCCCGCGCGCCAGATCGATCGGCCTGAGCCGTCCGCCGTTTTGAGGGTTTCGCATCCCAGACCTGACCGGATCGCCGAAAAGTTTCAACCGAAGGTTCAACGATAGCGTTGAAGGCATGGTCAAAGACATCCAGGACGCCGTCCATCCCTTCGATGCCGAATCCGTCATGGGGCTCCTGCAGGCCCCGCCCCGGGTGCTCGCCCTGGGCGAGCCCACCCACGGCGAGGACAGCCTCCTCGAACTGCGCAACACCCTCTTCCGACGGCTCGTCGAGCAGGAGGGCTACCGCACCGTCGCGATCGAGAGCGACTGCATGATGGGCCTGGTCGTGGACGACTACGTCACCTCGGGCACGGGCACCCTCGACGAGGTCATGGAGCGGGGGATCAGCCACGGTTGGGGGACCTCCGCGGCCAACCGCGAGCTGGTGCGCTGGATGCGTGCCCACAACGAGGGCCTGGCCGCGTCCGAGCGGGTCCGCTTCGCCGGGGTCGACGGCCCGCTGGAGATGACGGGCGCCGCGAGTCCCCGGCAGGCCCTCACCGCGCTCCACGGCTACCTCGCCGCCCACGTCGACCCGGGTCTGCTCCCCTGCACAGCGGACACCCTCGACCGCCTGCTCGGCTCCGACGACCGGTGGACCGAGCCGGCGGCGATGATGGACCCGGCCCGCTCCGCGGGACAGTCGCCCGAGGCGGCGGAGCTGCGGCTGGTCGCCGACGATCTGGTGGCCCTGTTCGACGAGCGGACGCCGCACCTGCTCGCGTCGACGACGCGGGACGACTGGGACCGCGCCCGCCTGTACGGGCGCACCGCGACCGGTCTGCTGCGCTACCACCACTGGATGGCCGACGCGTCACCGGCCCGGCTGACCCGCCTCGTGGGCCTTCGGGGCCAGATCATGGCCCGCAACCTCCTCGCCCTCGCCGACCGGGGCCCGGTGCTCGTCCACGCCCACAACTCCCATCTCCAGCGGGAGAAGAGCAGCATGCGGCTGGGCGACGTTCCGCTGGAGTGGTGGAGCGCCGGGGCCATCGCGAGCGCGCACCTCGGCGGCGAGTACGCCTTCGTGCACACGGCCCTCGGCACGATCCGGCACCAGGGGGTGGACGCACCGCCGCCGGACACGGTCGAGGGGCTCCTGTACGCGCTCCCGCAGGACCGGTGCGTCGTGGACGCCCGCCGGCTGGCCACCGCCCTCGGGGAGACGCGGCCCGCACACCGCGTGTCCCCGTGGTTCGGGTACGCCCCCTTCGACCCGACCCACTTGGCGGGCGGCGACGGGATCGTGTTCGTCAAGGACCTCCCGAAGCTCTAGACCGTCGCCTCCGGATCCCGCAGGGCCCGCTCCGCCAGGGCGCGGAGCACGTGCGGCGGGATGCCGGGGTTGTGGGCGGCGGCCCAGCCCGTGTCGGGGTCGCGCAGCCGGTCCGCGAGCACGCTCGCCGGAAGGTGCCGGAGCCGGAGGACGGTCCCGCGTACGGAGTCCTCCGGGTCCTCGGTCATACGGGCCGCGTCGGCCGCGGGCAGGCGCGGGTCCTCGGCGGCCCGCCCGCGCACTTCCGGGTCGCGGTCCCGGGCGAACCGGGCGACGAGTTCGGCGGGTGCGAGCGGGTCGTCCAGGGCGAGCCGTCGCATCCGGCCGTGCGGGTCGTCCGCGTACCGCAGCAGGCCCTCGCGGGGGAAGTTGGGGTGCGTGCGGGGGCGTCCCGGGCTCGACAGGCTCCCCGTCCACCAGGTCCACACCCGAAGCAGCATCTCGGCGGGGGCGTCGTCGCAGGACTCGGCGAGGAACAGCTGCACGACGCGGTCCGGGTCCCAGGCGAGGCGCCGGACCACGTCCGGTGGCAGCCGCCGGGCCCGTGCCACGCTCCGGCGTACGCGCAGGTGGGAGGAGGCGGCGAGGCGCCGCATGGCCTCCGGGTTGTCGTGGAGTTCCGCGACCCACGGCAGGGTCCGCGAGCCGTCCCCCGAACCGATCTCCGTGCAGATCGCCGTCCGCTGTTCCTCCGTGATGTCGCCTCGGATGGCGATCGCGTGGCGGACCTCGTCGTCGGGATCGGCGGCGAGGCGGGCCACCGTCCCCGCGTCGAGGCGGGGGTTGGCGGCGAGTACCCCGCGCAGGCGCGCGTCCGCGGACTCCAGGAGGTGCTCGACGAGGTCCGGGTCGAGACGGCAGCGCTCCACGGCGTGCTCCCCCAGCTCCTCGCGTACGTAGACCTCCAGGGAGAGCGGCTCGTCCTGGTGGTGCCGCAGCAGCGCCTGCTTCCGCACTCCGGCAGCCTCGTCGTCGAGCAGGGCCTTGCGGCGCTCGGCCGGCAGTGCGGGCCAGGCCGGAGAGCAGGCGGACGCCCGGACGCCCTCGTTGGAGTCCTCCGTCAGCGCGACGGCGTGCCGTGGCGGCAGGCCGGTCAGTGCGACGGCCTCGGCCCGAATTCGGACGGACGGATCGGTGGCCAGCAGCGCATACGCCTCCTCCTCCAGCACCGTCCGCCGATCGGCGGCCAGCATGGCGAGGAACCAGCGTTCGCGGTCGGTGCCGGCCAGGCGGATCAGCCGGGTCCAGTCGGCGGGCGTCAGGTGCGGGTTCCCCTCGACCGCGCGGAGTCTGGCCTTCGGGTCGGAGTACCCGAGGACCGTCTCCATGAACTCGTCCGGCGGCAGCCGCCACAGCTGACTCGGGGAGCGGCGGAACAGTTCGAGACGGATGCCCTCCGGTGTGCCCCGGTTGGCGCCGAGGCCGTCGGTCCAGGCCTCGATGACGGCCGGAGCCGGGTCGGGTGCGGCCAGGAAGGCGTCCCAGACCGCCGCGCTCTCTTCGGCGCTCTCGCGGGCCGCGGCCCGCGCCGCCTCGTCGATCCGTGCGCCGACGCCGGTCAGGGCGAGCAGCCGCGGGGCTCCTCCCGCGCCGGGCACCACACCGGCGAAGGTCTCGCCGTCCACGGCGGACAGCAGCATCCCGCGCGGGTCGGGGTCCGCCCCGTCGAGCAGCCCGGCGAGGGCCCGGACCGGGTCGTCCGCGGGGATCCGGACCCTCCGCCACGCGCCGCCCATGCGACCGCGCGGGGCGTGGGGCCCGGCGAACGCGAGCAAGAACTCCCGGCCACCGCCCAGCACGAGCCCGGCCGCCCGGTCGGGGCCCACCGCCGGTTCGCCCGCGGCGTCCGCGGCAGCCAGCATCCGGCGCGCCGTGGGGGCCTTCCGTATGCCCGGAAGCCACCACGTGCCCAGCGGCTCCAGCCCCATGCCGGCCAGAAGCGCCTCGTGGCTCTCGTCATCGCGCAGCCTGTCGTCGTTCACGTCCGCCGCGTCCCCTCCCCCTCGTGCGTCCCGTCATCATCTCCCGACGCCCGCGGGGTCCGGCAGCTGCATACGCTTTCGCCATGAACCACGACACCAGCCATGACCAGCGCATACGGATCCGACAGGGCGGCCCGACCGACGTACCGGCCGTCCTCGGCATGCTCGACGCCGCGGTCGCCTGGATGAACGGCCGGGGCAACACGGAGCAGTGGGGCACGACGCCGTATTCGCAGCAGCCCGGCGCGGCGGCGCGGGTCGAGCGGTACACGACCGAGAACAGCCCGTACGTCGCGGAGCTGGGCGGCATTCCGGTCGGAGCCCTCGTTCTGGACACCGGCCCGAGCCCGCGGCTGCCGATCGCGCCGGCCGGGGAACCCGAGCGGTACGTCCGGCTGCTGGTCTCCGACCGCCGGTACGCCGGTCTGGGCGTCGGGGCGACGCTGCTCGCCCGTGCCGCCGAGGAGACCCGGCGGGCGGGCGTGGCGCTGCTGCGGGTCGACTGCTGGGCGGGCGGCGGGGGCGAGTTGGTCGCGTACTACGAGCGCAACGGCTTCACCCGTACCGATCCGTTCCTCGACGGGGCCTGGCCGGGGCAGGTCCTGGCCCGGCGGGTCGGCTGACGGCGGGGCCGCCGACGGGGCGGCTCAGGCGTCGGCGGGGGTCAGGAGCTCGGGGCCGTTGTTGCGCACGCTGTTGACCGCGGTCGAGACCGCCGTCACCGCGAGTCGGCCTCCGCCCGGTGTGTGGAGGAGGGCGCGGAGGTCCGCCGTGGACTGGTGGGCGGGATCGAGCCAGATGTCGTAGTCCCCGGGGTCGAGGGCCAGCGGCATGCGGGGGTGGACGCGGCCGGCCGCGTCGGTGGCCTCGGTGGTGATGATGGTGGCCGTGGTCAGCCAGGCCGACGGGTCGTCGTCGTCCTTGACGGCCGGGTCGCGCCAGAACTCGTACAGCCCCGCCATGGCCATCACGCCCGTGTCCTCGGGGCGGATGAAGTACGGCTGTTTGTAGGCCTTGGCCGAGCCGGTGGCGGGCACGGCGACCCATTCGTAGAAGCCGTCCGCGGGGAGCAGGCACCGCCGCTTGGTGAACGCCCGCCGGTACGCGGGCTTCTCGTGCACGGTCTCCACCCGCGCGTTGATCATCCGCGAGCCGACGCCGGGGTCCTTCGCCCACGAGGGGACCAGCCCCCACCGCACCGGCCGCAGCCGCCGGGCCACTTCGCCGGTGGTGCGGTCGGCACGCTCCAGAACCGCCCACACGTCATCGGTCGGGGCGACGTTCCACGAGGGCCCGAGTTCCGCGGCGGAGGGATCCCGCTCGGCGTCGAAGAGGCCCGCGAGGTCCTCCGGGGCCCGGGAAGAGGCATATCGACCGCACATGTCTCCACCCTGCCACCCTTCCGGGGGAAACGGGCCGGAACACACCCGTCGGGGGACGCGGCGGCCGATCCGGGCGTGAAGCCCGCGCCCCCGGGGTACACCTCGGTCACCTTGAGCGAGCACCACATCGCCCTGAGTGGCGGTACTGGTCACGGTCGTTGCCCGAAGGCGGTTCGTCGTGATTCCTGACGCGGTCGTACGGCATTCCCCGGCGCGGGTGGGGCGCCTTTCTCGGCAACCCGGCGTGCGACATACCGGGTTCACTCCTGCCGCGGGGGTTCACGACCGAACCGGGAACGCCCTGCCGCTCGTTCTCCAGGCACGGCGGCCGACACCGCCGTTCCCGTCCCTTGCCTCACCCGTCTCACACCCCGAGGAGCCGTCGTGGCCGTGCTCACCACGATCTCCGTGGTCGTCGGCGCCTGGTGCGCCGCCGGCATCATGACCGCCGCCCTGTACGCCGTCGTACGCGGTCGTCGCGTCCGCCGACAGCGGGCGATGGCGGCGGCGCTGGAGGGTCGGGCCGGCGTCGCCGCCACGACACCCGCCGCGAAGGACACGCCGGCCGGCCATGGCGCGGGGACCGAAGTGCCCGCGCGAGCCGCGCGCCCCGAACCTGCCGCACGGGGCGCGGAACCCGTGGGACCCACAGGACCCACGGGACCCAGCGGGCCCGCGGAGCCCGCGCAGGCCGAGGTCTGAGCACCTCCGCCCGACCGGCGGCCCCGGTCGGGCCGAGGTCACGGCGCCGGCTTCGCGAGGAGGCGCCGGAGCCGGCGGGTCCGGGCGTGGCCCGCCGGCTCGGCACGGTGGGTGGTTTCGTCGCCCACGTGCTGTGGTTCCGCGGAATCGGGCGCCTTCCGGTGACGGCGACCGGCATGCTCGTGCTGGTGTCGCCGCTGGTCGCCGCTGTCATCGGTGCGCTGATGCTCGGCGAGGCCTTCACGCCCGGGCAGCTCGCCGGGTTCGGCCTGGCCCTGGCCGCGCTGCTCGCCGGCCAGTCGGACCCCGGTCAGCGGCCGCCGGCCCGTGAGGTGCGGAACGTGCGGCGGTAGGTGTCCGGGGGGACGCCGACGGTGCGGTTGAAGTGCCGGCGCAGTGACGCGGCGGTGCCCATTCCGGTGGCTTCCGCGATGGCGTCGATGCTGTCCCCGGTGGTCTCCAGGAGCTCCTGGGCGCGCCGGATCCGCTGTGTCAGCAGCCATTGCAGCGGGGTGGTGCCGGTGACCGCCCTGAAGTGGCGGCCCAGGTGGCGCGAGCTCATGTTCGCCCGCCGGGCCAGGTCCTCCACGCTCAGCGCCCGGTCGAGGCGTTCGATCGCCCAGGGGAACAGCGGGGCGAGGGGATGGTCGTCCCGGGCGGGCACCGGTGCGGAGACGAACTGGGCCTGGCCACCCGCCCGGTGCGGGGGCACGACGAGGCGGCGGGCGATGGTGTTGGCGACCGCCGAGCCGTGGTCGAGGCGGACCAGGTGCAGGCACAGGTCCATGGCGGCGGCCTTGCCGGCGGAGGTGAGCACGCTGCCGTTGTCCACGTAGAGCACGTCCGGGTCGACCTCCACCAGCGGATGGCGGTCGGCCAGGGCGCGGGTGTGCGCCCAGTGCGTGGTCGCGCGCCGACCGTCCAGCAGGCCGGCGGCGGCCAGTACGAAGGCGCCCGTGCACAGGGAGGCCACCCGTGCCCCCGCCTCGTGGGCGGCACGGACCGCGTCGACGAGCTCGGCGGGCGGGGCCGCGTCGATGTCGGCCCAGCCGGGGACGATGACCAGGTCGGCGGAGGCGAGGCCGTCGAGGCCGCTGTCGGGCTCCGTCCGGAACCTTCCGACCCGCACGGGGCCCGGCCCGCAGAGGGCGAAGTCGTACCAGGGGTCGACGATGTGGGACAGGTCGGCGCCGAAGACCTCGCAGGCCAGGGACAGTTCGAAGTGCAGCATCCCGTCGGTGACGGCGAGCGCGACGGATTTCATGTCCGGAATTGTACGGGGCATGTCGTTCCGGACACTCGTGCCGATCTCCAACCACCCGCACGATGTTCTCAGTTCAACGTTCGAGAGCGGCGGGAGAAGCTGATGAGTGCGGGTCGCAAGGTTGCGGTGTTCGGCGCCTACGGGCACACGGGGCGTTTCGTGGTGGCGGAACTGCTGGAGCGCGGGTTCGTCCCGATCGCGTCCGGACGCGACGCGGACAAGCTGCGGGAGCTCGCGGCCTCCCACCCCGGGCTCGACGTCCGACCGGCCTCGGTGGATGACCCGGCGTCCCTGGACCGCGCACTCGCGGGAGCGGCCGCCGTGATCAACACCGCCGGACCGTTCGCCACGACCGGCGCCCCCGTGATCGAGGCGGCCCTGCGCGCCGGGATCCCGTACGTGGACGTGGCGGCCGAGATCGAGGCCAACGCCGACGCCTTCGGGCGGTTCGCGGATGCCGCCCGGGCCGCCGGCAGCCTGGTGATCCCCGCGATGGCATTCTTCGGCGGCCTCGGCGACCTGCTGGTCACCGCGGCGGCGGGTGACCGGACGCGGGCCGACGAGGTCCATGTCGCGTACGCGTTGGACAGTTGGCACCCCACCGCGGGCACCCGCGCCGCCGGCAAGGTCTCCGGGGAGCGCCGGGACGGCCGGCGCGTCCGCTACGCCCGGGGGCGCCTGGAGTACCACGACGACGCGCCGGCGACCCTGAAGTGGGCCTTCCCCGAGCCGCTGGGCGAGCGTGAGGTGATCGGCGAGTTCACCATGGCCGACGTCGTCACCGTCCCCAGTCACCTGGACGTCCCCGAGGTCCGCACCTACATGACGGTCGAGGCGGCGGGCGAGCTCGCGGCGCCGGACACCCCGGCGCCCACCGCAGTCGACGGGCGCGGGAGGTCCGCGCAGTCCTTCCTCGTCGACGTCCTCGTGCGCTCCGGCGGCGAGGAGCGCCGCGCCACCGCGAGCGGCCGGGACATCTACGCCGTCAGCGCGCCGCTCGCGGTGGAGGCGGTACACCGCGTCCTGTCGGGCCGGACCACGGCGGCGTCGGGGGTCCTGTCCGCCGGAGCGGCGTTCGACGCGGCCGAGTTCCTCGGGGCGCTCTCCGCGCACCTCGTCCTCGACCTGCGTCGGTAGCCGCGCCGGCGGCCGGCCGTCTCAGCCGCCCACGTACGCCGCCAGGTGCTCGCCCGTCAGGGTGGAGCGGGCGGCGACCAGGTCGGCCGGGGTGCCCTCGAAGACGATCTGCCCGCCGTCGTGACCGGCGCCGGGACCGAGGTCGATGATCCAGTCGGCGTGCGCCATGACCGCCGGGTGGTGCTCCACGACGATCACCGACTTGCCGGAGTCGACCAGCCGGTCGAGCAGGCCGAGCAACTGCTCCACATCGGCCAGGTGGAGGCCGGTGGTCGGCTCGTCCAGCACGTAGACGCCGCCCTTGTCGCCCATGTGCGTCGCCAGCTTGAGCCGCTGCCGCTCGCCGCCGGACAGGGTGGTCAGCGGCTGACCGAGACTGAGGTAGCCGAGCCCGACGTCGGCGAGCCGCTCCAGGATCTTGTGCGCGGCCGGTGTGCGCGCCTCGCCGTCACCGAAGAAGGCCTCGGCCTCGGTGACCGGCATCGCGAGCACCTCGCTGATGTCGCGACCGCCCAGCTTGTACTCCAACACCGAGGCGTCGAACCGCTTGCCCTCGCACTCCTCGCAGGTGGTGGCGACGCCCGCCATGATCGCGAGATCGGTGTAGATGACCCCGGCACCGTTGCAATTGGGGCAGGCGCCCTCGGAGTTGGCGCTGAACAGGGCCGGCTTCACGCCGTTGGCCTTGGCGAAGGCCTTGCGGATCGGGTCGAGCAGTCCGGTGTACGTCGCCGGGTTGCTGCGCCGCGAACCGCGGATCGGGGCCTGGTCGATCGACACCACCCCTTCGCCCACCGCCCCCGACAGATGGGGCAGCGACCCGTGCACGAGCGAGCTCTTGCCGGAGCCGGCGACCCCGGTGACGACGCAGAGCACACCGAGCGGCACGTCGACGTCGACGTCGCGCAGGTTGTGCGCCGTCGCGCCGCGGATCTCCAGCGTCCCGGTGGCCGTACGGGTCTTCTCCTTCACGGCGGCCCGGTCGTCGAGGTGGCGGCCGGTGATGGTGTCGCCGGCGCGCAGCCCCTCCACGCTGCCCTCGAAGCAGACGGTGCCGCCCGCCTGTCCCGCGCCGGGGCCGAGGTCGACGACGTGGTCGGCGATCGCGATGGTCTGCGGCTTGTGCTCCACGACGAGCACGGTGTTGCCCTTGTCGCGCAGGCGCAGCAGCAGGTCGTTCATCCTCTGGATGTCGTGCGGGTGCAGGCCCGTGGTGGGCTCGTCGAACACGTACGTGACGTCGGTGAGCGAGGAGCCGAGGTGGCGGATCATCTTGACGCGCTGCGCCTCGCCACCCGACAGCGTGCCCGCCGGCCGGTCGAGGGCGAGGTAGCCCAGGCCGATCTCCGTGAACGAGTCGAGGGTGTGCCGCAGCGCGTCGAGCAGCGGCGCCACCGAGGGGTCCTCCACTCCGCGGACCCATTCGGCGAGGTCGCTGATCTGCATCGCGCACGCGTCGGCGATGCTGATGCCCTTGATCTTCGAGGAGCGGGCGCCCTCGCTCAGCCGGGTGCCGTCGCAGTCGGGGCAGGTGGTGAAGGTGACCGCCCGGTCGACGAAGGCCCGGATGTGCGGCTGCATGCCCTCCTTGTCCTTGGCGAGCATCGACTTCTGGATGCGCGGGACCAGACCCTCATAGGTCATGTTGATGCCCGCGATCTTCATCCTGGTCGGCTCGCGGTAGAGGAAGTCGGCCAGTTCCTTCTTGGTGAACTTGCGGATCGGCTTGTCCGGGTCGAAGAAGCCGGATTCGCTGTAGAGCCGGGAGTTCCAGCCGCCGCCCGTGTAGCCGGGGGCCGTGATCGCGCCCTCCGCGAGCGACTTGGAGTCGTCGTAGAGCTGGGTCAGGTCGAGGTCGGTGACCGTGCCCCGGCCCTCGCAGCGCGGACACATGCCGCCGGTGATGCTGAAGCTGCGGCGTTCCTTCACCTTCTGTCCGGCGCGCTCCACGGTGACGGCGCCGGCTCCGCTGATCGACGCGACGTTGAAGGAGAACGCCTTCGGCGAGCCGATGTGCGGCGTACCGAGCCGGCTGAAGAGGATGCGGAGCATCGCGTTGGCGTCGGTGGCGGTGCCGACCGTGGAGCGGGGGTCGGCACCCATCCGCTGCTGATCGACGGTGATGACGGTGGTCAGCCCGTCGAGGACGTCGACCTCGGGCCGCGCCAGGGTGGGCATGAAGCCCTGGACGAAGGCACTGTAGGTCTCGTTGATCAGCCGCTGCGACTCGGCGGCGATGGTGTCGAAGACCAGCGAGCTCTTGCCCGAACCGGACACCCCGGTGAACACCGTCAGTCGCCGCTTCGGGATCTCGATGCTGACGTCCTTGAGGTTGTTCTCGCGCGCGCCGTGCACGCGGATCAAACCGTGGCTGTCCGCAACGTGCGGCGCGGGCGGAGGCGTGTCCGTCCTCGTGGCCTTGCTCATCGTGTCTCCGTCTCTGTGCAGGGTCTGTTCGATCCAATCACCTTCAGGCCGGGCGCACCTCGTTGATCCGGATCAAGTTGCCGGCGGGATCGCGGAACGCGCAGTCGCGGACCCCGTAGGGCTGCTCGATGGGCTCCTGCACGTACTCCGCTCCACCGGCCTTCAACCGCTCGAAGGTGCCGTCGAGGTCGTCGGTGCCGAGGACGATGCGGGCGTAGGTGCCCTTGGCCATCATCTCGGCGACGGTGCGGCGCTCGTCCTCGGTGATGCCGGGGTCGGCGGCCGGCGGCTCCAGCACGATCGACGTACCGGGCCGGCCGGCGGGGCCGACCGTGATCCAGCGCATCGCGCCCTGTCCCACGTCGCTGCGGACCTCGAAGCCGAGGATGTCGCGGTAGAAGGCCAGGGAAGCCTCGGGGTCGGTGTGCGGGAGGAAGGTCCAGTGAACGGTGATGTCCGTGTTGTCCATGTGCTTCACGCTAGCCGGGCCCCCGTGAGCAGGGCTTCTCCGATCCTGATCGGTTCCGCCCGATGCCCGCCCGGCACCCGCCGGGCGGGTGCCGGGGTGCCGGGCGGGTGCGTCATTCGCCGGTACGGAGTGCCTCGCGCAGCGCCCGTGCGAACTCCTCGGGGGCGCCCTCCCGGCCGTACTCGCCGCCCAGGAAGCCCCCGTGGTGGCTGGGGAACACGCTCAGCCCGGTGCCGAGCAAGGCGGCGATCTCCGCCGCGGCGCGGGCCGGGAACTCGCCCTCCGACTCCTCGCCCGCCGCGATGACGACGCGGGTCGGCGCGGCCCGCAGCGCGCCGAAGTCGGGCAGGTAACCGGTGCAGGTCCGCATGTTCAGCCCCAGGAGCGCGTCGTCCCGCTTGCCGTCGTCCTCGGTCGGCAGTCCGAACTCGGCGGGGGACGCGAGCGGCTCGTCGGCCCAGTCCGCCGGGAAGGGCCCCTTGCGGGAGACCACGGAGAAGAACTTGACCATCGCGGGCCCCGTCCCCTCGCGCAGGTACGTCGCGTGGATGTCCGCGCAGACCGCCAGCGCCACCTCGCGGTCCGGAAGCACCTGCGCCGAGGGCGGCTCGTGCGCGACGAGGGTGCGCACAAGGGACCCGTGCCCCGCCACCAGGGCCAGCGCGTTCACGGCGCCGCCGCTGCTCGCGAACACGTCCACCGGTCCCGTGCCGAGGGCCTCGATCACGCGCCGCAGGTCGTCGGCGTGCTCCTCGACGGTGTTCTCGGGCGCGCCGTCGGTGCGGGGGCTGCGGCCCACTCCCCGGGGGTCGTAGGTGACCACCGTGCGGTCGGTGAAGTACGAGCCGAGGGTGGCGAACCCGGCGGCGTCCATCGGCGAGCCGACCAGCAGCAGCGCGGGCTCCCCGGCGGGGCCGCCGGCCACGGCGTCGCGGACGTCGTAGGTGATCTCGGCGCCCGCGGCGTCCAGGGTGTGGGTCTTGGTCTCGGTCATCTGCGTCTCCTCGGTGTTCGGTCGTCGGCCGTCAGGAGGTAGACCGGCGCCGTCGTCGGAACTCATCGGTGCCGGCACGGGTTCTTCGGGATCCGCCCGGCGACGATCACGCCGGCGGCCCGTGTGACGATGTCCCGTCGGCACAACCGCACCTCATGGGGGGACCATGCGCACCCGCACCACCACCGCCACGACCGGCCTCGTTGCCGCGCTCGCAACGATGCTGATCCTGGGCGGGTGCACCGCTCCGGGCGGGGGCCGGAACGGGGCGGCGACCACCCCGGCCTCCGCTTCCGCGCACGCGCCCGCACCCGCGCCCGCTCCGGGCGGCGCCTTCGAGGGGCCCCGGCCCCAGGACCAGAACCTCCTCGCCTGGACGGGCGACCCCAATGACGCGGGGCACGTCACCGCCCAGTCGGCGGCGGGGGTGGGCGGGCGGGTCACCCTGGTACGGATCGTCCTGCGCGAGCAGATCACCTGGTCGAACATCTGGCTCGGGCTGGCCGGCATCGACCCGAACGCCCAGCTCGCCAACTGCCACCTCGGTGTGTACGACGCCGGCGGCACACTGGTCGGGACCACCGAGGACATCTCGCCGCAGCTGATGACCGACGCGATCGCCAAGCCCTTCGCCCTTTCCAAGCCGTTCACGGCCGCCCCCGGGACCTACTTCATCGCCTTGCTGCTCAACGGCAATTGGGCCACGAACGTGCTCACCCTCAAGGCCACGGGCGCGGGCATCTCGGTCAACGCGGGCCTGGCGCCCCCGCAGCTCCGCTACAGCACGGTCCTGACCGGCCAGACCTCGCTGCCGCGCACGGTGAACCTCGCGGAACAGTCCACGAGCACCATCAACACGGGCTGGGCCAGCCAGTGGTACGCCATCTCCTGAACCGTCCGGTCAGCGGAGGTGGGCGGCGATGGCGCGGGCGCAGAGCAGCGACTCGGTGTGCGTCGTGTCCACCTCCACGTCGTAGGCGACGCCCTCGTGGACCAGGTCCGCCTGCGCCGCGGCCATCCCGCGTACCCGGTCTCCCCGGGCGATCTCGCGGCCCTCTGCGACGGCGCTCTCGCACCTGACGCCCACCCAGAGCACTTCCAGGTCCCCGAGGGCCTTCCGCCAACGCTCCTGGGAGGCCGCCCGGCCGAGGAAGACGTCGTCGATGACGATCCTGGCTCCGGCCCGGGCCATCGCGACGACGCCCTCCGTCCACGCCTCCTCCAGCGCCCGGAACTCCCCGCCGACGCTCACCCCGCCGTCCGCGTCGAAGGTGATCCCGTCGTCCGACGCCCGCATCCGCGCGGGCAGCGCGTCGACGAACGAGTCGCACCCGAACGCCAGCCATGGATCGGGCAGTTCGGCCTGGAGGCAGCGCACGATGCCGGACTTGCCGGAGCTGGAACCACCGTTGAGAATGATCATCCGAGTCGTCACCGCGCCACAGTAGGGCGCACGCGAGTCGAGGGGGGCTGGATTTTGGAGACCGAACGGTGGTGGGTCGAGGGCTGGGCCGTGGCCCGGGGGATGCCCGCGCCGGTGGACGTGCCCTGGGGCCTGCGGGTCGAGACGGGACGGCCGACCGAGACGGTCCGTCACGTCCTGCTCGACGCCGATGCCGCCACCGCCCGGGCGCTCATCGGCACGATCACCGAACCCACCACGTGCGTCAAGGCGTTCCTCCCGGCGGCCGAGATGGATCCGTGGTTCTCGTCCGCGTGGGAGCCGGTCGACCCCTGCTTCCTGATGGCCGTCGATCTGCGACCGTCGCGCGTGCGGGCCCCGGAGGGGTACGAGGTCACCGTCGAGACCGTCGGGGGCGTCACCCACGTGCGCGTCCTGAGCGGCGCGGACGGGGAACTCGCCGCGTGCGGGCGGACCGGTCTGGCCGGCAGCGCCTGCGTCTTCGACCAGATCGTCACCGAACCGGCCCACCAGCGCCGTGGCCTCGGGACGGTGGTGATGGCCGCGCTCACCGGCGCGGCCGTCGGGAGCGGGGCGTCCGTCGGCATCCTGGGCGCGACCGTCCAGGGCCGGGCGCTGTACGAAACGCTCGGCTGGAAGGTCCTTTCGCCCTTGAACGGATTCGTCTACGCACCCGGGGACGCTTCGTCACGGCCGTAACGTCCGGCCAGGACGGCCACCGCCTCGGCGACCGCGTGGCGGAGTTCGGGCGGGCCGAGGACCTCGGCTTCGGGGCCGAGGCGCAGCAGGTCCCCGACCGCGACGGCGTGCGTCTCCACGGGGAGTCGGACGTGGAGCCAGCCCTCAGCGTCGACGGCGTCCGGGCCCGCCGCCTCCGCGTCCGCGAGGGCGCGCACGCCCGCCGAGCCGAAGTGCATGGGCAGCAGTTTCCGGGCGCGCGGGGAGAGGCGCAGGACGGCGGTCTGCCGCAGCAGCGAGCTCTCCAGGCGGCGTGAGCTCTCCTGCCAGTACGCGGCGAGGTCGAAGCCCGCGGGCCGTTCGAAGCCGGCCTCCAGGGTCTCCACGGCCAGGAACCGGCCCACGCGGTAGGTCCGCACCGCCCCCTCGCCCGCCCGGGCCACCAGGTACCAGATGCCGCCCTTCACGACGAGGCCGAGCGGGCTCAGCTCGCGGTGGACCTCGCCGCCCCAGCGGCGGTAGTGCGTGCGCAGGATCCGCTGGTCCCACACCGCCTGGGCGATCCGCGCGAGGTGCGGCACGGGGTCGGCGTCGCGGAACCAGGCCGGGGCGTCCAGGTGGAAGCGGGCCTGGATCCGCCGGGCCCGGGAGGCCAGTTCGGCGGGGAGGGACGCCTGGAGCTTCAGCTGGGCGGCGGCCAGGTCGGCGCCGAGGCCGAGTTCCCGGGCGGGGCCGGGCACGCCGGCGAGGAAGAGGGAGCCGGCCTGGGCGTCGGTGAGGCCGGTGAGCCGGGTGCGGTAGCCGTCCATCAGCCGGTACCCGCCGGCCGGGCCCCGGTCGGCGTGCACGGGGACGCCGGAGGCGCCGAGGGCGTCGATGTCCCGGTAGACGGTACGGACCGACACCTCCAGTTCGGCGGCGAGTTCGGGGGCGGTCATCCGGCCGCGGTTCTGGAGGAGCAGGAGCAGGGAGAGGAGCCGGTCTGCGCGCATGCGTGCCATTGTCCGGGGTACCTGACAGAAGGTGTCAGGTACCCCGGACAGGCTGTTCCCACGCCGGGGGCACCGACCGCCCTCCGGCCGAGGACGCACCGTGCCAGGAGGACCACCATGACCGCACCCACGCCCACGCAGACCGGCGGCCGCTTCACCTTCGCCGATTGGGAGGAACAGCCCGTCGGGGACGAGTCCGCCACCGCGCCGCGGCTCGCCCGCGCCACGGTGACCAACTCCTTCTCCGGCGCGATCGAGGCGCCCGGGACCAGCTGCTCGTACACGATCGCGTACACCGGGGAGACGTCCGGCACCTACACCGGCATGGAGCTCCTGTCGGGCACGGTCGACGGCCGCGCGGGGACGTTCCTCCTGGAGGAGCGGGGCGATTTCGACTCCTCGGGCACCCGCTGCCGCTTCGAGGTGGTCCCGGGCTCGGGCACCGGCGCCCTGACGGGCCTGTCGGGCTCGGGCGGCTTCGACCACCGCCACGGCGAGCAGTCCGTCGCGTACACGTTCACGTACGCCCTGGACGGGTCGCGGTAACCCGCCCCGAGGGCTACGACGCCTCCGCCGCCCGCGGGATCAGCGGGGGGTTGAGGCGGGCGAAGGCCTCCTGGCGTTCGTACGGGAAGTACGGGTACGGGGCCGGCCGGTGGCTCGCGGCGTCGAGGCGGGCAGTCTGCTCGGGTGACAGGGTCCAGCCGGTCGCGCCGATGTTCTGGCGCAGCTGGGCCTCGTCGCGGGCGCCGATGATGACGGAGGCCACCGTGGGGCGTCCCAGCAGCCAGTTGATGGCCACCTGGGGGATGCTCCGACCCGTCTCCCGCGCGACCTCGTCGAGGGCGTCGACCACGTCGTGGAGGTGGCCGTCCTCGACGGGCGGGCCGTAGTCGGCCGTCTCGTGCAGGCGGCTCCCCGCGGGCAGCGGCCTGCCCCGGCGCACCTTGCCCGTCAGGCGGCCCCAGCCGAGGGGACTCCAGACCAGGGCGCCGACCCCCTGGTCGCGGCCGAGGGGCATCAGCTCCCATTCGTAGTCGCGGCCGATGAGGGAGTAGTAGACCTGGTGGGCCGCGTAGCGCGGGAAGCCGTGCTCCTCGGCGGCGGCCAGGGACTTCATCAGCTGCCAGCCCGCGAAGTTGGAGACGCCGACGTGACGGATCTTCCCGGACCGGACGAGGCCGTCCAGCGTGGACAGGACCTCCTCGACGGGGGTGGCGGCGTCGAAGGCGTGCAGTTGGAAGAGGTCGATGCGGTCGGTGCCGAGCCGGCGCAGGGCGTCCTCCGTCGCCCTGATCAGGCGGGGGCCGGAGGTGCCGGCGTCGTCCGGTCCGTCGCCCGTCGGCAGGCCCGCCTTGGTGGACAGCAGCACCTGGTCCCGGCGGCCCTTGATCGCCTGCCCCAGGACCTCCTCCGAGGCGCCCGCCGAGTACACGTCGGCGGTGTCGAACATGGTGATGCCCGCCTCCAGGCAGATGTCCACGAGCCGGCGCGCCTCCCGCGCGTCCGTGGTGCCCCAGGCGCCGAACAGCGGCCCGCGGCCGCCGAAGGTGCCGGCGCCGAAGCTGAGGGCGGGGACTTCGAGGCCGGACGTACCGAGCTGCCTGTATTCCATGGTGGATCCCTCCAGCGAGCGGTAATGGAACCTTGGACCCGTTAAGGTGATCTCAACGTAGCAGGAGATCGACACTAATGGAACCGGAGACCCGTTATGACAGCCAGTGGGGAAGCCGAGCCGGGCAGCGTGCGCCCCGGGGGCCGTACGGCCCGGGTCCGGGCCGCGGTACTGGAGGCGGCCGGGGACACCCTCGCCGAGCAGGGCTTCCACGGACTGGACCTGGCGGAGATCGCCCGCCGCGCCGAGGTGGGCAAGACCACCGTGTACCGCCGCTGGGGAACGGTCACCGGCCTGGTCGCGGACCTGCTGGCGGACATGGCCGAACAGTCCCTGCCGCGCGCCGAGACCGGCTCGCTGCTGGAGGACCTGCGCGCGAACGCCGCCCTCGTGCGACGCACGCTCACCGACCCCCGCCAGGGGGCGCTGTTCAAGGCCGTGATCGCCGCCGCCACGAGCGACGCGAAGACCGCGGAGGCGCTGCACCGCTTCTACGAGGTCCGCGTCGCCGAGTGGGCGCCGTGCGTACGGGAGGCCGTCGAGCGGGGCGAGCTCCCGGAGGGCACCGACGCCGCCGAGGTCGTCCGCGCGGTGTCGGCCCCCCTCTACTACTGCTTCCTGACCTCCGGAGCACCGTTGGACGAGGCCACGGCGGAACGGGCGGCGCGGGCCGCCGTCGCGGCGGCCCGCGCGGGGGTCTTCACGAGCGCGCCCGTCACCGATCGGGTTTCCCACGACTGAGCTGGTCCACGAGTTCGGCGAGGTCCTCACAGACCTGTTCGATCTTCAGGCGGACGTTGTTCTGCTCGGCGACGAGCGCCGACAGCAGCAGGCCCGTCAGGGCCGCGGCCCCGTTGAGGGCCTGGAGGTTGACCATGATCTCGAAGAGGGTGCGGCCGGCGAACGGCCCCTCCCGGTCGATGGCGGCCGAGATCGCCACGACCGAGATGATCAGGGCGCACGGCGCGCTCCCGGCCAGCTGGAAACGTACCGCCGCCCAGATGAGCAGCGGGAACACCAGGAACAGCAGGGACAGCGTGGTCTGGGTGACCAGGAGGGTGACGCCGACCGCCGCCGCCAGCAGCGTCACCGCCTCCGCGACGCGCAGGACGTCGGCGGGCCACCTGAGCGTGGGCAGGACGAGCAGCACCGGGGTGACGATGAGCACCCCCATGGCGTCCCCCGCCCACCAGGCCCACCACGTCGGCCAGAAGTCGGCGGCCGGCAGGTCCCCGGTCACCAACAGCGTCCCGGTCCCGGCGCTCGCGCTGATCAGCATGGGGACGAGGCCGCCCAGGAAGACCAGTGCCAGCCCGTCGCGCAGCCGGTCCAGCTCGGTGCGGAAGCCGACCCGGCGGAGCAGCAGGTACGCGCACAACGGGGCGAGGGTGTTCCCGGCGACGATGCCCAGGCCGGGCGCGTCGAAAGCGGTGATCTGCTGGATCGCGAGGAACGTGCCGAGCGCGATCCCCGGCCAGATCCGGACGCCCAGCCACAGCAGGCAGGCGACGGCGACCCCGGTGGGGGGCCACAGGGGCGTGACGATCGCTCCCTCGACGACCACGCGATGCCGCAGGCCGAGGCGGGCGCTCGCGTAGTAGACGACGGCTACGGCGAGGATCGGCAGGATGACCGCGGGGAAACGTCGCCATGGCTCGATGCGCACCACAGCATCAGACAACAGTCGCCGGGCCCGGGCGGACCGTGACACGCGCGATCGGGGGTCAGGGCCCCGTCATGGCCGGTCGGCGGTCCCGGCCCGCTCCGGCCCGTCATGGCTGAGGACCAGCACCGCGGCGTCGTCGGCGTGCCCGGTGGAATCGGCCACCTTCATCACCTCGGCCGCCAGCTCCTCGGGGTCGGTGCCCGCCCCTTCCCTGACCACGCGCACCACGCGCTCCAGCCCCTCGTCGAGGGGGAACGCCGGGCCTTCGACCACTCCGTCGGTGAGCAGGACGATCGACCCGGCGGCGGCGATCCGGCGGCGGGTGACCGCGTACCCGCCGCCCGGCAGCATGCCCAGCGGCGGTCCTCCGGCGTCCTCGGCGATCCCGCACCGGCCGTCGACCGTGGCCCAGACCGCGGGCACGTGACCGGCCCTGGCGCTTTCGATCTCCCACGTCTCCGGGTCGAAGCGGAGCAGGGTGCAGGTGGCGAACAGCTCCCGGTCCATGGCGAGCAGCACCTCGTTCGCCCTGGTCAACACTTCGCCGGGGTCGTCGACCACGGAGGCCACGGCGCGCAGGCCGATGCGGACCTGCCCCATGAAGGCCGCCGCCTCCACGTCGTGGCCCTGCACGTCGCCGATGGAGAAGGCGAGGGCGCCCTCGGACAGCCGGAAGCCGTCGTACCAGTCGCCGCCTATGTCCAGGCCGTGCCGGGCGGGCGCGTACCGGGCCGCGGCACGCAGTCCCGGTACGACGGGCAGCGAGGACGGCAGCAGCTCGCGCTGCAACGCCTCGGCCAGCTCCACGCGGGCCTGCTGGTGCTCCACCCCTTCCCGGGTCTGCGCCGCGAGCCGCCGCAGGGTGCTCAGCAGCTCGGCGCTGGTCGCCCGCGGTGTCCGCCGCGGGCTCATGGAGCCCTCCGAGGTGCAGGTGAATCCATTCGCCTCTGCTTCCGATCTACGAACAGCCCGCCCCTCATCGTATTTCCGGACGGCCCTCCGCGCGCGTCCCGCCCGGACCGGGCACTCCTAGACTCCCCCGATGACCAGTGATCTTCTCCGTGTGACGGTTCTCGGATCCGCGACGCCCTGTCCCGACGTGGACAACCCCTGCTCCGGCTACCTGGTGTCCGGGGGCGGCACGCGGGTGTGGGTGGACGCGGGCACCGGCACCCTGGCGCGGCTGCGGCGGTACGTGGGCCTCGACGAGCTGGACGCGATATGGATCTCGCACCTGCACGCGGACCACACCGCCGACCTCCTCACCGCCTACTACGGCGCGCTCTACGCGGACGTACGGCTTCCCGCGCCGATCCCGCTGTACGGGCCGCCGGGCATCGCCGACCGGCTGGCGGACTTCCTCACCAACACCGCGACCCGCAGCCCCGTCGAGTCGGCGTTCGCCTTCCACGAGCTGTACGACGGCCACCGGGCACGGGTCGGTGCGCTCACGCTGACCAGCCGGTCCGTGGAGCACGGCATGCCCGCCTTCGCCGTACGGATCGAGGGCGGCGACGGGGGCTCCGGGGACGGGTCCCTGGTGTACTCGGGGGACACCGCCCCCTGCGCCGCGCTGACCGAGCTGGCCCGGGGGTGCGACGTACTGCTGTGCGAGGCCGACAGCGCGGAGCCGCCGGCCGTCGGCGAGCGGGTGCACCACACGCCCGAGGACGCCGGCGACACGGCGCGCGCGGCCCGGGCCGGACGGCTGGTCGTCACGCACGTCGGGCCCTCCCTCACTCCGGAGCGGGCGGTGTCGCGCGCCGCCGCGCGGTACCGGGGGCCCGTGGAGTACGCCGCGCCGGGCGCGGAGTTCGTCGTCCGTTAGGGCGGAGTCGCGTTTTCGGCGTGCGCCGGGGCGGCCTCGTGGGCGACGGTGGGACCGGCCGGACCCGCCGGCGCAGCTGAGGAGGCTCTGCGTGAACTGGACACTCGAAGTGGTCCTGGTGCCCGTCACCGACCTGGACCGGGCGAAGGAGTTCTACGCCGACAAGGTGGGCTTCACGGTCGACCTGGACGCCGAGGTCGCGCCCGGGGTGCGCATCCTCCAGCTGACCCCGCCCGGCTCCCGGTGCTCCATCACGATGGAACGGGGCATGCCGCCGATGCCCGGAACGGAGCCGATGGAGCCGGGGACCCTGCGCGGCCTCCAGCTCTGCGTCACGGACATCGAGGCGGCCCGCGACGAGCTGGTGGCCCGGGGCGTGGACGTGTCGCCCGTCCGGCACATCGGTGACGCCGGGTGGGAGGACGGGAAGGGCGACACCTGGAACTCGTTCCTCACGTTCGCGGATCCGGACGGGAACGGCTGGATCGTGCAGGAGGCCCCTTCGGAGCTGTCCCAGCGCTGATCGCCGACGATGCCGGTGACGGGGTCGGGGTCGGGGTGGGTGCCGGCGGCAGGCGGACGACGAACCGGGCCCCGCGCGGGGAGTCCTCGGCGGTGAGCGTGCCGCCGTGATGCGCGGTCAGGTCGCGGGCGATGGCGAGGCCCAGGCCGGCGCCGCCGTGGTCGCGGCTGCGGGCGTCGTCGAGGCGGGTGAACCGTTCGAAGACCCGTTCCCGGTCCTCCGGCGGGATGCCGGGACCGTCGTCGGTGACCTCCAGCACGGCGCCGTGCACCCCGCCGTGCAGGACGAGCCGGACCTCGCGGTCCGCGAAGCGCTGGGCGTTGTCGAGCAGGTTCGTCACCACCCGGGTGAGCCACAGTTCGCTGCCGCTCACCATCAGCGGCGGCGCCGGCTCCGACCGTACGGGGACGCGGTCCCCCAGGCGCGCGTCGACGGCGGCCCCGACCAGTGCGGTCAGGTCGAGCGGGACGGCCGCCACGGGCTGGGCCGCGTCGATGCGGGCGAGCAGGAGCAGGTCGGCGGCGAGTTGCTGGAGGCGCTCGGTGTCCTCCAGCGCGCCGCCGATCAGCTCGGGCCACAGCTCCGGGTCCCGGACCGCGAGGGCCACTTCCAACTGGGTGCGCAGCACGGTGATGGGGCTGCGCAGTTCGTGCGAGGCGTC
Source organism: Streptomyces sp. NPDC002467 (assembly GCF_042889825.1). NCBI lineage: Bacteria > Bacillati > Actinomycetota > Actinomycetes > Kitasatosporales > Streptomycetaceae > Streptomyces > Streptomyces sp. NPDC002467. The sequence continues at coordinate 191,935 of NZ_JBIARJ010000016.1, forward strand.
GGCGATGAACTGGCGCTGGCGGACGCCCGAGGCCTCCAGCCGGTCCAGGGTGGTGTTCATGGTCTGCGCGAGCCGGGCGACCTCGTCGCGGGTGTCCGGTACGGGGACCCGGCGGTGCAGGTCCCGGTCGGTGATGGCGGCCACCTCGGCGCGGATGGCCTCGACCGGGCGGAGGGCGCGGCCGGTGACCCGCCAGGTGACGAGCCCGACGGTGAGCAGGAGCAGCGGCACGCCGAAGGCGAGCGCGGCCGTGGTGGTGTCGTCGGCGGCGTCGACGTCGCGCAGGGAGGCGCCCGCGTAGACGGTGATGATCCCGTCGGCGGTGTCGGTGGTGACCTGGACGACCTGCTGGCGGTGTTCGACGCCGAGCGGGCGGCCCTTCCAGGCGCGCACGCGCCTGCCGGGGACCGGGGGTTCGCCGGGGCCGATCGGCGGTACCCCGGCCAGGTTGGGGGTGGCCAGCACGACGCGGCCGTCGGCTCCGACGACCTGGACGAAGTCGACTCCGTGGCCGAGCGGCCGCACCCGGTCGAGGTTGCCGGCGGCCGCGAGCCGGGCCACGCTCTGGGCCTGCCGGAGCGCGTCCTCCTCGGCGCCGCGGACCAGGTTGGCCTCCAGCAGCCCGAGCAGGACGTACGAGGCCAGCGTCAGGGCCAGGGCGACCACGGCGACGGCGCCCGCGGTGGCCCGGGCGCGGACGGTCGCGGGCCACAGGCGGCGCAGCCCGGGCAGCCGACGCAGGCGGTGGAGGCCGCGGAGGCGGCGGCGCGGGGCCGCGGGCTCAGCCACCGTCGGCCGCCAGCCGGTAGCCGGCGCCGCGCACGGTCTCCAGCGCGGCCCGCCCGAACGGAGCGTCGATCTTGCGGCGCACGGCGCTGATGTGGACCTCGACGACGTTGGGGTCGCCGTCGAAGGCGCTGTCCCAGACCTGTTCGAGTATCTCCCGCTTCGGGATCACCTCGCCGGGGCGCCGGGCGAGGTATTCGAGCACGGCGAACTCGCGCGCCGTCAGGCGGATCAGGGTGTCACCGCGGGAGCACAGGTGACGGGCGGGGTCGAGGAGCAGGTCCCCGAAGCGCATGGTCTGCGGGCCGCGGCGGCCGGTGCGCCGGCCGAGCGCCCGGAGGCGGGCGACGAGGACGAGGTAGGAGAACGGCTTCGAGAGGAAGTCGTCGGCGCCCGTGTCGAGGGCCTCCGCCTCGTCGTACTCGCCGTCCTTGGCGGTGAGCATGAGGATGCCCGATTCGACGCCGGCTGCGCGCAGCCGGGCGCAGACCCGGTAGCCGTTGAGACCGGGCAGCATGATGTCGAGCACGACGACGTCGTAATCGTGCTCGGTGGCCATCCACAGCCCTTGCGGGCCGTCGTGGGCCAGGTCCACCGTGAATCCCTCGGCTTGCAGCCCCCGCTGCAGGGCCACGGCGAGCCGCCGTTCGTCTTCCACCACCAGTACGCGCATGGCGCCCAGGGTCTCAGGCCGCGCGGGCGCCAGGCTGAAGGGGTCTTCAGGAGGCTTCAGGTGGGCTTCAGGTTTCCTTGCGCATGCTCTGGGCGAGCAGCCGGGCGGAGTGCCCGGGGTCATGAGGAGCACCCGTATGTCTGAGTCTTTCCCCACGCCGCCGGAGCAGCAGCCGCACCCGGAGCCCGAGCAGACGGCGCAGTTCGAGCAGCCGGCCGCGGAACCCGCGAAGTCCGCCGGTGCCGGACGCCTCGTTCCGCGCGGCAAGGGCGCCCGCTGGGCGGCGATCGGCGCGGCCGTGGTGCTCGTGGGCGGCGGGACGGCCGCGCTGACGGCGCTGGCCGTGTCCGGCCACCACCGCGACGGCCACCCGGTCCGGTTCGAGGTCCGCGAGGGCGGTCCGCAGGGCCCGCACGCGGTCGGTCCCGAGGGGATGGGCAAGGGCGGCCGGCACGAGGGCATGGGCAAGCGCGGCGAATGGCTGCCCGGCGGGCCCGGGGAGCACGGTGCCGGGGGCCCGAAGAAGGCGGCTCCCGCGCCGCTGCCGCTGCCGTCGCTTGCGATCGGCGAGGCGGTGGAGAAGGCCGCGGCGGCCGTGACCGGCGGCAAGGTCGAGGGCATCCGGGTGGTCGGCCAGGAGGGCGGCGGCAGCGCGTGGCGGGCCGTGGTGGTCGGTCCGGACGGCGTCCGGCACGCCGTCACGGTGTCCGGCACGGACGGCGCGATCACGGGCAACGTGGTCCTGTCCGGCCGCTGAGGCTCACGGGGCTGCGGAACCGGGTCGGCGGACCCGGGCCGCAGCCCCGAGGCGGAGGAACCGGGACGGCGGACCCGAGGCGGCGGCGTCGGGACGACGGACCCGAAGGGGCGGCGGGCCCCGAAGGGGCGGCGGGCCCGCCGGCCGGGGCGGTGGGTGTGCTGCCGGCTGAAGTAGCGTTCGGTCATGAGCACGCCCCCGCCGTCCCAACAGCCCCCCGGCCCGTACGGGCCCCCGCAGCCCCCGAGTCCGTACGGCGGAGGGCAGTACCCGCAGCAGCCGTTCCCGCAGCAGTACCCGCCGCAGCCCTATCCGCCGCAGCCGTTCCCGCAGCAGCCCTACCCCGGCCAAGGCCCCTGGGGGCAGCCGCCGATGGGGCCGCCGCCGCGCAAGAACCGCGCCGGCCTGGTGGTCGGGATCGTCATCGGCTCGCTGGTCGTGCTCGGCGTCCTCGGGTTCGCGTTGAACCGGGTCTCGACGGCGAGCGGATCCGGTTTCCCCAAGGCCGAATACCGGCTCACGCTGCCGAAGACCCTGTTGGGGGGCAAGTTCGAACTGGCCCAGGACCTGTCGCAGAAGGGCGAGGAAGGGCTGAAGGACACGTATTCGTCCACGCTCCGCGACCCCCACGCCGTTGTCGGCCGGTACACGTCCGACTCTCCGCAAGGGCTGACGGTCCTCGCCGTTTCGGGAATGTACGGCCAGTCGAAGGACCCCGCGGCAAGCCGCAGGAAGATGCTGCACGGCGCCGCGAACGCCGACGGCGCGACCCTGGCGGTCCCCGCCCGGGACATCACTCCCGCCGGTTCGGGCATCACCGTGTCCTGCCAGGTCCTGACTTCGAAGCAGGACGGTGCCACGGTCACCATGCCCATGTGCGCCTGGGCTGACGGCAACACCCAGGCCGTGGTCGCCATCGTCAGGCCGGAGGGTCCGCAACCGGCCCCCAAGTCCGTCGACCTCGCCAAGCTGGCCGATACCACCCTTCAGGTACGCGCGGAGGCCCGTCAGCCGATCGGCTGACCGGGCGCGCCGCCGTCCGGTCCGATCGGCGGCAGCGTCTACTGGGGGCGTCAGGCGACAACACGACGGCACCTGTGGAGGACGGCCGGCATGCGGAAGATCGCGGCACAGCTCTTCATCTCGCTCGACGGCGTCGTGGAGGCGCCCGACCAGTGGCACTTCCCGTACTTCAACGAGGAGATGGGGGCGGCCGTGGACGCCACCCTCGGCTCGGCCGACACGCTGCTCCTCGGCCGCAAGACCTATGAGAGCTTCGCGGGGGCCTGGCCCGGTCGGGAGGCCGCGGGTGGTGAGGACGCCCCCTTCGCCAAGGTCCTCGGCGACGCGAGGAAGATCGTCGTGTCGAACCGGCCGCTCGACCCGGGCTGGCGCAACTCCGAGCGCGTCGAGGGCGATCTGGCCGGGGCGGTCACGGCCCTGAAGAACGAGCCGGGCACCGATCGCGTCTGGATCAGCGGCTCGGTCTCCGTGGTCCGTCAACTGATGGCCGCGGGACTGCTGGACGTACTGAACCTGCTGGTGCACCCGATCGCCGTCCGCAAGGGCCTGCGGCTCTTCGAGGAGGGCGAGGCCACCGTCCCGATGACGCTGCTCTCGTGCGAGGCGTTCCGGACGGGTGTCCTGAACCTGTTCTACTCCCCGACGGCCGGGGCCGGCCACGGCACGTACGAGGACGCCAAGACCCACCTCCCCCGGCACTGACCGCTCAGGGGGCCGGCGCCATGGCCTGGCCGCCGATCCCCGCGGCGCCCCCGAGCTGCCCCTGCCACCAGGCTTCGGCCTCGCCGCGGCCCATCGCGGCCCAGTCGGGGGTCCGCTCGACCTGGGCGCGGCCCAGGCGGCGGGCCAGCGCCACCAGTTCGCGCCCGGCCGCGCCCCGCGCCTCCTGGTAGGCGTGCAGCAGCTCGTCCCACGAGGCGGCGGCGCTCCAGGCGGATGCGAAGGCGGCCGCGTCCTGCAGCGCCTTGGCCGCCCCGCTGGTGTTGTGCGGCCGCACGACGGTGGCGGCGTCGCCGGCGAGGAGGAGGCGTCCGGCGGTGGTCCGGGCGGTCTCCAGGTCGTAGATCGGCTGGACGAAGGTGTCCTCCGGCGGGGTCAGCGCGAGCAGCCGGGCCCAGTACGGAGGGAACTCCCGGGCGAGCAACTCGGCGAGGCCGTCCGCGAGTTCGGTGGTCAGCCGGCCCGGGGGGAAGCTCGTCGGGTCGTCGAGGCGCAGGTTCCCGGACCGCGGCGGCACGGCGTAGAGCACCCAGTTCACGCGGGTGCCGTCCGGGCCGGGGATGCGGTAGACGACGCAACTGCCGCCGGGGAAGCACACGGTGGTCACGGCGTCTGAGGGCCAGACGTCGGCGTCGCCGAGTCCGTCCAGCAGTCGGGCGTCGAAGTTCCCGCGCCAGCAGACGTATCCGGCGTAGTGCGGCCGGGAGCCGGGGCAGACCGCGTCACGGACCACCGAACGGTACCCGTCGGCGCCGACGACGAGGTCGTGCCGTTCAAGGTCTCCCGTGGCGTCGGCGGGGCCCGAGAGCACCAACTCGGCCCGCCCGCCGGCACCGGCACCGTCCCGGGCGACGGAGGTCACCGTGACGCCCTGCCGGTAGACGACGGAGGCGGGCGTCGCCTCGCGCAGCCCGCGCCACAACAGGCCCCAGTGGTAGGAGTGGAAGGGGAACGGCTGTTCCCAGAACAGCTTCCCGGCGGGCGACCCCGAGCCGTCCCGCACCACCCACCGGCGGCGGGTCAGCCGGTGGGTGGGGATCCCGGCGGGCAGTGTGCCCATCGCGGCGAGTTCGGAGGCCCGTTCGTCGTGGACGCACAGGCCCACCCCGCGGTCGGCCATCCGCCCGCCGGTGCGTTCGAAGACCACCACGCGCTCCGCGCCGGCCCGCGCGGCCGCCGAGGCGAACGCGCAGCCCGCGATGGACCCGCCGACCACTGCCACCGTTCCGCCCCGCATGCCCGCTCCTTCGTCCCGTCCCGCGCCGCCGATCCGCCGCTCCCATGCTGTCCGCCCGGCGGCGGGGAACGCGAGGACCGGCCGGAGTATGGCGTCCGATCGGGTGTATCAGGCCGGGAATCGACGGTGCGCCGGGCTCGGATGGCGCGCCGGCTCGGATGGTGCGCCGGCTCAGTCGTCGACCGGGCCCGTCCCGGCCCGCCGGGCGCGGGAGCCCAGGCAACCGAGCCGGTCGCCGGTGGTCGGGGCGCCGTCGAGGGTGTTCCGGTCGTACGTCACGGTCTTGACGCCGACGGACCGGGTGCCGACGGCGACGTCGAAGTACGCGTCGTGGCCCGGGACGACCTGCCGCCGGGCCCCGGGCAGTGCCGCGGCCAGCGTCGCCGCGTCGTCCTCCAGCCCGGGGGCGTAGCGGATCACCGGGGGGCCCGCCGGGCGTCGGGCGGGGGCCGACGCCGAGGTGTCGGTGACGGCGAATCCGGCGGCCCGCAGGGCCGTGGCCACGCCGGCGTCGTCCACACGGACCTTGACGCCGGCGGGGTTGGTGCGCGCCGGGGTCTCGGGTACGGGCTGGATCCGGGTGTCGCCCGTGATCCGCCGGTCCTGCGCCAGCGCCTCCCACAGGGCGCGGGAGCGCTCCTCGTCCCAGACGAGGGTGGATCCCACACCGGGCACCCGGTTGTCGAACAGCCTGATCGGGACGGTGGCGAACTCGGTCCGTTCCGGACTCAGCCTGCCCGCCGCCATGCCGAGGCGGACCAGGTCGGCGACGCTCGTGCCCTCGTCGGTGCGCACGGACCGGAGCAGGGTCCGTACGGTGTCGGCGGTCGCCACCGGGTCGGCGAGGGCGCCCTCGACGGTGAGGCGGCTCAGCAGGTCCGAAACCGTGCGCTGTTGGCGCCGGACCCGGCCGAGATCGCCGGGGCGTTCGACGTGCCGGGCGCGGACGTAGCGCAGCGCGATCCGGCCGCTGGCGTTGTGGATGCCGGGGGTCAGGTCGAGTCCGGAGTTCTCGTCCCGGAGGTGCTTGTCGGTGCAGAGGGTCGCTCCGCCCAGGCCGTTGACCGCCTGCTCGAAGCCGGCGAAGCCGGTTTCGAGGTAGTGGTCGACGTGCAGGCCGGTGACCTTCTCGACGGTCTTGACCGTCAGGGGCCCGCCGCCCCGTTTGAACGCGCCGTTGATCTTGCCGCGGACACCGGTCCCGTCGGCGTACTCGACGTACGAGTCGCGCGGGATGGACACCACGCTCGCCCGGCGGCCGTCCTGCGACAGGTGCACCAGCATCATGACGTCGGTGCAGTTGCACCCGGCGCCGCCCACGTGCAGCCGGTCCTTCTCCGCTTTGGACAGCCCTTCCCGGCTGTCGATGCCGACGACGAGGACGTTCGTCCCCCGGCCGGCGGCGGAACCGGCGGCGGGCGGGCCGGCCCAGGCGGCACCGGAGACCAGCGTGGTGAGGAGGGTCAGGGCGGTGGCGAGACGGAGCATCGGACACTCCAGGGAAGCCGGGTCCGACGCGTCGACGTGTCGCCGGTCGGATGGTCGGATGGTCGGAGGCCGACGCTAGCGACTGCGGAGCAGGGTGTTCCGGTTACACGCCGGAGGCTGGTCTTGTCGGGGTACCGTCCGGACCGTAGTGGAGGGACACGTTGTCCAGCGCGGGTCGCCCGCTCCCCGCGGGGCCGGCGGCGAAGGCGCGCAGGACGTTCTCGGTGACGGCGCGCGTGAACCTTCCGGTGCCGGCGTCCAGTCCGTGCTTCACCGTGGCGCCGGCCTGACCCGCCTCCAGGGATTCCACCCAGCGCATCGTGCCCGTCGCGAAGAGGCCCGCGCCGGAGGGCAGCGAGGCGTAGACGGTGTCCGCGTACGTGTTCCGCCCTTTGTGGACGACCGGCGAGTGGGCCAGGATCTCGACGGGCCGGGGCGTGGGGTACCTCAGGTCGATCCGGTCGAACTCGACGCCGACGAGGTGGCGGAAGGACTCCCCCGCGGCCGCCCCGGTGCCCGCGAACAGCCAGTGCTCGGGCCGGGTCACCACGAGGGGCGCGTCGACCGGATAGCCGTCGTAGATGACGCCCAGCAGGCTGCTCTCGGGCTCGGGGGACGGCCGGCGCCGGTAGTCGTTCGTGGGCGGCAGGCCGCGCCGGTACCCGGGGTCCAGGGCGTAGTCGTCCTTGTAGCAGACGACGGTCCGGTCGGCTCCCACGACGGATTCCTGGAGGCGGACGCGCCGGTAGCAGCAGTTCGCCCCGAACACGGCCAGGTTCGTGCCCGCGTCCCGGGCCTCGGTCACGTTCGCGCGCTGCTCGGGGCTCCAGTACTCGTCGTGGCCGGGCGAGACGAGGGCCACGGCCCCCCGCAGCAGTGCCCGGTCCCGGGCCACGTCGATCCCGGTGGCGTAGGCGAGCGGCATCCCGATCCGCTCCGCCAGGGCGAGCAGCGGTGCCTCGTAGGTGAGGAACTGGCCCGCGCCCCGGGCGTTCGTGTAGGGCCGGTCGAAGGTGACCGCGAGGGAGCGCGAGCCCGACGTGCCGGTGGCGCCCGTGTACAGGTCGGCGCCGCCCCAGCGGTTGTACGCCTGCCAGGTGCCGACGGCATTGACGAAGAGCATCCGGCCGGCGGCCGAGGCGGAGCGCACGGTGACGGGGACGTAGCGCTGCGCCCGCTCGCCGTCGGCGGTGTCCAGTCGCAGCAGGTAGTTCCCCTCCGGCCAGCCGGTGGTGTCGGCCCAGGTGGTCCGCCGCCATTCGGCTCGGGCGCTCCTCGTGGCCGGATCGACCCGCCCGGCGGGCTGGAGCACCCCGGGCAGCGTGGGCGAGCGCCACACCAGGCGGGCGCGGGCACCGCCGTACCAGCCCATGCGGTAGGCGGAGACGGTGTAGGAGGGCGCCTTCGTCGACACCCTCAGGCCGAGGGGCTCGCCCGGGAGGACGGAGGTGCGGTCGGCGTAGCCCTCGATCGCGCGGGCCTTGCCGACGTGGGTGATCCTCCAGTCCGGGTCGCCGGGGCGCCCGTTCTCGGCCGCCACGTCGAAAGGCGGGGGCACGGCCTCCGCTACGGGCGCCGGCGCGGCGGCCGCGGTCAGTGGTGCCGATACGACGAGGCCGGCCGCGAGCCCGAGCACCTGCCGGCGGGCCGGGCCCGCGCGGTGCGCGGGAGCCGTCGGCCCGGAGCCCTCGGTCCGTCCCATGGCCATGCCTCGCCTCCAGGCCGGCTCCGGGCGAGCCGGGCCCGGTCACCGTACGGCACACCGGTCCGGCCCCTCGGGCAACGACGGGCGGCGGCGTGTCCCGGAGCGCCCCGGCATGCCACGACGCGGGCCGGTCGTCCCGGCCGAATGGTCCCCGCCTGAGACAATTGGCACGAGAAGTGGTGAAGTCGCCGAGGGCATCGCGCACGCAGGTGAAAGGTGAATCCCATGACCGCTCCGCTCCTGGACGCCCCGGCCGCCGTCGCCCTCGTCGAGGACGCGATCACGGCGCCGTCCATGCACAACGCCCAGCCCTGGAGGTTCGTCTTCCGGCCGGACACCGGCGTCATCGAGCTGTACGGGGATCCGGAACGGACCATGCCGCAGGCCGACCCGGACCACAGGGCCCTCCACCTGAGCTGCGCCGCCGCACTGTTCAACCTGCGCGTGTCCGCCGTCCACGCGGGCTGGGGCCCCGTGGTGGAGCTGCTGCCGGACAGCGGGGATCCGTGGTTCCTCGCCTCCGTGGCCCTGCGGTCGCCGACGTCCGCGGACGCCGACCTCGCCCCGCTGCACCCCGCTCTGCGGCGTCGGCACACCAGCCGCTTCCCCTTCACCGAGGAGGACGTCGCGGAGCCGCTGCTCGACGCCCTGCGGGGCGCCGCGCTCCTGGAGGGGTGCCGCCTGGCCGTGCCGGACGCCTGGCACACCGAGACGCTGCTGGGCCTGGTCCACGATGCCGAGCACCGCGAGGACACGGATCCCGCGCTGAGCGCGGAGACCACGGCGTGGACGCGTACGGGTGCGCCGGGCGACGAGGCCCGGCCGGACGGGATCCCGGCCGAGGCGTTCGGTCCCGTGCGGTCCGGGCCGGGAGCCGGCGTCCGCGACTTCGGCCGCTCGCGCCCCCTGCCCCACCGGGGGTGGGCGGTCTTCGAGCGCCGGCCGCACATCGCGCTGCTGGGCACGGCGGGCGACACGCCCGCGGACTGGCTGCTGGCGGGTCAGGCGATGCAGCGGGTGCTGCTCCAGGCCACCTCGGACGGTCTGGTCACCTCCATGACCTCGCAGCCGTTGGAGTGGCCCGAACTCCGTCCGACGGTGCGCGACCCGCTGGCGGGGATGAGCCACGTCCAGATGGTGATCCGGCTCGGTTACGGCCCGGAGGGCCCGGTGACGCCGCGGCGCGCGGTCGCCGACGTACTCGACACGCGCTGAGCACCGGGACGCGACGCTTCGGCGGTCCGACCCCTGTGGGCCGGACCGCCGACGCGCCGCGGACGGATCGTCACTCGGTCTCGTGCGTCCAGCTCGTGCACAGGGCCCAGATGATGAACACGTCGATCGCGATGAGGATGATCGACCACCAGGGCTGGTACGGGAGCCACATGAAGTTGGCGATGACGCTCAGGCCCGCGAGGCCGATGCCCGCGCCGCGGGCGACGTTCGATCCCGCGAACAGGCCCAGTCCGGTGAGGACGAGGAGGATTCCGATGATCAGGTGGATCCATCCCCATGCCGTCAGGTCGAATTCGAAGACGTAGTTGCCGATGCGCGCGTACACGTCGTCATTGGCGATGGCCCCGATGCCTTGCAGGATCCCGAGGCAGCCGGTCACCAGGAGGAGGACCGCGGCGAATACCGTGCCTCCCCTCCCGGCGCCGTCGCCCGGATCTCCGCTGTACAGCGGCGTGCTGCCCGGCGCAGGGCCGGTGTTCCAGTTCCCCCCGGTCGGAGTCGGCTGACCCATGGAACTCACCTCACAGTTGGCGGTAGTGCGCCGGACCGTTCTTCTGCTGTCAACGGTCGCCCGACGGACCGCTCCGGGTGATCACCCGAAGCGGGTGGTCTTCGGCTCAGACGGGCAGCTGGCGCATTTCGAGCACCCGCAGACCCAGTGACCGGAAGCGGGTGAGGAGCCCGTACAGGTGGGCCTCGTCCGAGACGGTGCCGAGGAACAGCGTCTGTTCCCGGACGGGGATCCTGTCGAGCTCGGGGAAGTTCGCGGCGAGTGTCTCCGGCACCACGCCCGAGATGCGGAATTCGTAGCGCATGGGGCACACCCACTTCTCTCGAACGGCTGACACCCGGCTCCAGCGGCCTCACCTGCCATCCTGTGCCTGCGCGGAGCGGCCCGGCATCCCCCGGTGCGGGCGAGAAGCCTCAGAGCAGGCCGAGGTCCTGGGCGCGGTGGACGGCCTCGCTGCGGCGGGTGACGGAGAGCTTGCGGTAGACGCTCTTGAGGTGGGTCTTGACGGTGTTGGCCGACACGAACAGCTCGGCCGCGATCTCCGCCGTCGACAGCATCCGGGCGGCCTGCCGCAGCACCTCGGTCTCCCGCGGGCTCAGCGGCTCCAGCAGGAGCGGCTGTCCTGCGGCCGGGGACGCGCCCGCGGGCGCCGGGCTCCGCGAGAGCAGCCAGCCGTGGACCCGTGCCGGCTCCGGGTCCTGGCGCAGGGCGCGGCGCACCCAGGGGCCGCTCTCGGCGAAGATCCGACGCAGTTCCTCGGGCCGGGCGAGCCCCAGCGCCTCGGCCAGCCGCCGTCGCGCCTCCTGGTCCACCCCGTCCGCGGCGGCGGCCTCCGCGCGGAGCAGGCAGGCCCGGGCCCGTACCGGGGCGCTGAGGCCGTCGTCCGCCGGGAGCTCCGCCAGCGCCTCCGCGGCCTGGTCGGCCCGTCCGGCCGCGAGCAGCGCCCGGGCGCGGGCCACCGCGTGTTCGGGCCGGCCGGCGGCCGCGGCGTCGACGCCGTCCAGGGCGGCGAGTGCGGCGGCGGCGTCGCCGTGGGCCAGGTGGACGGCCGACTCGGCCGCGGCCAGCTCCGCGAGCGCCCACACCTGCGGTCGCGGCGGGGCCCCGGCCGTGCCCGCCGCGTGCAGGACCCCGATGGCGGCGCGCCCGTCGCCCTCGGAGGCCGCGAGCCGGGCCCCGATGACGGCGGCCTCGACCGCGGCCACGCGCTCCGGCCTGGGGCCGGCCGCGGCCGTCGCCAGGTCCAGGTGGTCGCGGGCGGCCGCCAGGTCGTCGTGCTCGGTGGCGACGCCCGCCAGGACGAGGTGGGCGACGCCGGTCCGCCGCTCGGGCGGCAGCGCGGACTGCTCGGCGACGGCGAGCGCGGCGTGCGCGTGCTCGGCCGCCTGCCGCAGCCGGCCGCCCCTCAGCTCGGCCAGGGCCAGCGAACCGAGCGCGTCGCAGAGCGGGTACTCCGTCCCCGGTGCCCCGCAGGCATCGACGGCCGCGGTGAGGACGGTCTCGGCGCGGTCGAGGCGCCCCGCCCCGAGCTCGGCCGCGCCCAGGCCCGCCAGCATCAGGGCGCGGATCTCGGGGCGCTCGGCGAGCAGTGGCCCGGGCAGCTCGCCGAGCAGCCGGTCGGCGTCGGCCGCCGCCCGTTCGGTGGCCGCCACGTCGTCGGCGAGCCGTCCCGCGAGCACCCCGACGAAGGCCCGGGTGAGCCTGGCCTCCGGGCCCGACTCGTCGGTGAGGTAGTCGTCAGCGCGCCGCAGCCCCGCCTCGCACCCGGAGAGGTCCTGGTCGGGGAGGCGGCAGGCCGCCGCGACCAGTGCGGGCGCCGCGCCCGGCGTACCGGCCGGCATCTCGGCGAAGGCCCGGCCCAGCTGGTCGGCCTCCAGACCGGTGAAGAGCCGTCCGATCGCCAGGTTGTCGACGAGCTGCCCCGACGCGAACTGCCAGTCCCCGCAGGCCGCGGCCTGGGCCACGGCCTCCGGGAGGCGCCCGGTCCGGGCGAACCAGCGCGCCGCCCGCCCGCGCAGCCGGGGTTCGAGGCCCGGCCGGCGTTCCCTCAGGTGAGCGCGGAGGACCTCGGCGAACAGGGGGTGCAGCCGGTACCAGGCGGAGGTCTCGGTCTGTTGCAGGAAGGCGTTGTCGCGGGCCAGTCCGGCGAGGGTCCGGGCGGCGTCGTCCCGGCCGGTCAGCGTGTCCGCGAGGTCGGGGTGGATGCGGTCCGTGACGCAGGCGCGCAGCAACAGGTCCTGTGCGGGCCCCGGCTGGGCGTCGAGCACCTCGCGCAGGAGGTAGTCGGCGATGGTGGTGCGGTCCGCGGCGAACTGGCGCAGGAACGCCTCGGGGTCGGCGCTGTTCTGCATCGCGAGCGCGCACAGGCGCACTCCCGCCGCCCAGCCCTCGGTCCGTTCCATCAGCAGCCCGATCCCGGCGTCCGAGACCGCCAGCCCGTGTTCGCGCAGCAGGGCCTCGGCGTCCTCGTCGGTGAACCTGAGGTCCTCGTACCGTATCTCCGCTATCTCGCCCGCCGCGCGGTAGCGGTGCAGGGGCAGCAGGGGGTCGGTCCGGCTGGTGAGGACGATGCGCAGGCCTTCGGCGGCGTGCCGCAGTACGAAGTCCAGGCCCTCGGTGACGTCGGGTGCCTCGGCCGTGTCGAACTGGTCGAGGACGAGGACGGCGGGCCGGTCGGACCCGGCCAGCGCCTCCGCCAGGCGTACCAGGAACGAGCGGGTGACCCCCTCGGCGCGGGTGGGCCGGCCGACTTCGGCGGGCAGCACGGCCCCGCTGTGGTCGAGGGCCTCCAGGACGTACGCCCAGAAGGCGCCGGGAGCGTCGCCCGGCTCCACGGTCAGCCATGCGGTGGGGCCGGGGGCCGTGCCCTCGGCGACCCAGTGTGCGGCGAGGACGGTCTTGCCGGAGCCGGCCGGGCCGTTGACGAGGGTGAGGGGCCCCTCCACCCCGGCCGTCAGGCGCTTGAGCAGTCCGCTCCGGTGGACGAGGTGCTTCGGCACGGCCGGCACGGTGAACCTGACCGTGAGCATGGGGTCACCGGTCGTCGCCGGGATCCCTGGAACCGGAGGTACGGCCTGTGATCGTCCCACGCCCTCCACTGAAGCCGGGATCGGTGGTGATCACCAGTCGGGTCACCTGGCTGGGGTGATGCGAGGCCCGCGGCGCCCTCGGCAGCGGTGTCCCGGCCCCGCCCGCCGGACGCCCCGGGCTTCACCCCCGTGGGGTGAGGCGGCGGCCCCGCCCGGCGCCACATTCTTGGAGCAGCCCCGGTGCGGGCACCACGATCGACGGGAGAACCGCATGAACGGCGCGACGCTGTACCTGGCCTACGACTATCCGGTGCTGGGCGTGTTCTGGAGCACCCTGATCATCTTCATCTGGATCCTGTGGTTCATGCTGCTCTTCCGGATCATCGGGGACATCTTCCGCGACGATGACCTGGGCGGCTGGGGCAAGACCGGATGGACCGTGTTCGTCGTCTTCCTGCCCTTCCTCGGCGTGTTCGTCTACCTGATCGCCCGCGGGCGCGGCATGGGCATGCGCGAGATGCAACGGGCCCAGCAGCACGAAGCGGCCTTCCGCTCCTACGTGCGCGAGAGCGCCGGGACCCCGACCAGCCATGCCGAGGAGCTGTCCAAGCTCGCCGACCTCAAGAACCGCGGCGACATCACCGCCGCCGAGTACGAGCAGGCCAAGGCGAAGGTCCTCGCGAGCTGAGGGCCGTCTCCGGGGACGCACGGAGCAGTACGCTCGATCACGTGAGGAAGGACATCGGACATGGAAGTGGGACCTGTCGAGTACGTGGTCATCGCCTTCCCGGGCAACCGGTTCAGCGGTGAGATCGTCCCGGAGCTGAAGGCGCTCGTGGCGAGCGGCACGGTACGGATCCTCGACCTCACCTTCGTCAAGAAGGACGCGGACGGAGCGGTCACCTACGTCGAACTCGACGCGCTGGAGCCCGACGAAGCCGTGGTGTTCGAAGACGTCGAAGGCGAGATCGGCGGCCTGTTCAGCCACGAGGACCTCGAACTGATCGCCGAGGACCTCGTACCGAACTCCGCGGCGGCGTTGCTGGTCTGGGAGAACACCTGGGCGGCCGGCATCACGAGTGCCATTCGCAGGGCCGGCGGTGAACTCGTGGCACACGAGCGCATCCCGGCGGCCGTGGTCGAGCAGGCGTACGAGAACGCCGCTTGAGGGACATGAGAGAAGGGTGAGGACCATGCTAGGACGTCGCCTCGCGCGAGGAGGACGACCGGGGATCGTCGGTGTCGCCGCGCGCACCGCCGTGGTCGCGGGCACCGCGACGGCCGTGTCCGGCCGAGTCGCCCGGCACCAGGCCGAGAAGGCCGCCGCGCAGCAGGTCGTCGAGCAGCCCGAGTACGCACCCGCGCCGGCCGCGGCAGCGGGCGGGATGACCGACGAGACGCTCGACGCGCTGGAACGCCTGGGCAAGCTGCACGAGCAGGGCGTGCTCACGGACACGGAGTTCGCCGTCCAGAAGGACCGCCTCCTGCGGGGCTGACCCACCTCGGCCGCACCGGCCACGGTCGGTGGCCGGTGTCGTCGTCCCGCATGAACGGCCCGCTGGAGATCTGTCCCTTCCTCGGCAGCTACCTGCTGGCGGAGGCCGTGGACGAAGCCGGCGCCGGACATGCATGAGGACGAAGAACGGCGCACGGAGGAACAGGGCCTGACCACCGAGCAGTTCGCCCGGTCCGGAGACGACGGGGAGCGCCCGCTGCACCCGGGTGAGGCGACCGCCGACGACACCCGCGAGGCGGACCGCGGCGAACTGCGGCAGGAGGCCGACCTCACGGACGCGGAGGAGTCCGCGTACGGGGAAGCGGGCTCTTCGGCCGGCTGCTGCGGACCTGACGCCGCGGAAAGGACGCCCCCGCCGGGCCCGGGGGCGTCCTCATGTGCGCTGCGTGGCCGTCGACCGCGGTACGTGTCCCCGCCCGGAATGTGGTTCGGCGGCCCTCATGGGGGCAGGCGCCGGGCATGACGTTCACGCACCCGGCGAAGAAGGGCCGCCCGGGGCGGCTCGGCCGCTTCGAGAGGCTGGCCGAACTCGCCTCGAACTTCACGAGTTCCGCCCTCTTCTCGTGCCTGTGCCTCCTGCTGGTGGCGGGGTTCGCCACCGTGCACCTGTTCCACCTGCCGATGGAATGGCAGCACCTCGCCGGTGACGCCATGGGCGCGGTGTCCCTGCTGCTGCTGGCCCTGCTGAAGAACTCCGAGCGCCGGGCCGAGCATGCGATCCAGCGCAAGCTGGACGCGATCGCCCACGCCCTGTTGGAGCAGCGGGAAGGCGCCTGGAGCTCGGCCCACCGTGAGTTGGAGGACGCCATCGGGATCGACGAACAGGAATAGGAACGGGAACAGGAGGCGAGAGTCGCATGGAACGGACGACAGAGCCCGGACCCGGTTCCGCGCGATCCCGGCACCCCGGACCCCGACGAGCCCCCGCCCGGGCCCGCGCACCCACCCGCCGAACCGTCTCCCAGCGAGCGTCCGGCCGTCCCGGAGCCGCCTGATTGACCGTATGGAGCACCCCATGAGCGAGCAGGACGCGAGGAGAGGCGAAGTGGCCCGCCGGGCAGCGGCCGCGGACGCGGCGGGCCGTCCGGAACCCACCGGCGCGGATGACGCCGGAGCCGGGGGCCACACGGCCAAGCGGCAGCGGACCGGCACAGGAAGGGAGGAGCAGGTCCGCCCGCATCCGGAGCGCGCGGCCGATGAGCGCTGAGGCCGCGGCCCTTCGCCGCGGCCCTTCGCTGCCGTCCGTTCGTGCCGCCCGTTGGTGCCGCTCTGCGCCCTGCGCCATTCGGCGGGGGTGCGGTGTGGCGGTGGGTGGGGTGCGGGAACAGATCCCGCCGTTCCGCCACTCGCCCATGCACGCCCGTCGAAAGGTCGCCCCATGCACTTCGCGCTTCGTAAGGACCTCGGGCTGCTCGGCCTGCGCCTCGCGGCGGGCGGCGTTCTGATCGCGCACGGTACACAGAAGCTCTTCGGCTGGTTCGGCGGGGGCGGCATCGACGGTACGGCCCGGGCGATGGAGCACATGGGCTTCACTCCGGGCAGGGAGAGCGCCATCGCGGCCGGGCTCGGCGAGGCGGGCGGGGGTGCGCTGCTGGTGCTGGGGCTGGCCACCCCCGCGGCCGGGGCCGCGGCGGCGGGCGCCATGGCCGGGGCCGTCTCCGTCCACGCCCCCGCCGGCTTCTTCGCGCAGGGTGGTGGTTTCGAGTACCCGGCCTTCCTCGGCTCCGTCGCCGCCTGCCTCGGCGTCACCGGCCCGGGGCGCATCTCGCTCGACCACGTCAGCGGGCACAGACTCGACCGTCCGGCATTCATCGCGGTGGCGTTCGCCCTCAGCGCGGCCGCCGCGACGGTCGTGGTCAAGCGCCGCATCGCCGCGATGGAAGCCACGGCCGAAGCGGAGGGCACCGACGGGGGATCCTGATCCGGGCGCGCGGCCCGTGGCCCGTGGCCCCGGCGGGGGCCCGCGCCCGGGTGTCATAGCCCGGGCGACGACCCGTGGCAGGCTCGGCCCACAACCCATTGGCGTGGTGGCCCGCGGCCGGGTTTCTCGGGGCTCCGCCCCAGACCCCGCTCCTCAAACGCCGGAGGGGCTGGAATCGCCCGGGGTTCGGGGCCGGCCCCGGCGGTGGCCCGTGCCCGGGGTAGCGGCTCGTAGCCCCGGCGGTGGCCCTGCCCAGGGCAGTGGCCCAGAGCGCGTACGCGGCCGGGCGGGCGGGACAGTAGCCCGTAGCCGGGCGGCGGCCCCACGGCCGCGGCGGCGGCCCACGGCTCGGGCGGAGACCCACGGCCGGGCGCGGCCCATAGACCAACCGTGCCCCGTAGCCCGGGCGGCGACCCGTAGCCCGGGCCGAACCGTGGCCGGGGCGCGGCTCCTTCGCTCGCGCCCCGTACTCCGGGTCTGCCCTCGTCGGGTCCGCTCACACCCTTCGCGGCGCCCGACTTCCCGGCCCGGCCCGTGTCCGGCGGATACGGTGAGGGGATGGAACAGCGGATCAGCCTCGTGACCCTGGGCATCACCGACCTCGCCCGTGCCAAGGCGTTCTACGCGGCGCTCGGATGGCGCGGCACCGAGGTCGAGGAGACGGTCTTCCACCAGGCGGGCGGTCTGGCCCTGGTCCTGTGGGACCGGCGGAAACTGGCCGCGGACTGCGGGCTGCCGGAATCCCCCGCGCCCACCGGGTTCGGTGGCATCGCCCTCGCGCACAACGTACGCACGGACGCCGAGGTCGACGCCCTCCTCGACGCCGCCGCGAAGGCCGGCGGCACCGTCACCCGCCCCGCCGCCGTCAACGCCATCGGCTTCTACTCGGGCGTCTTCACCGACCCCGACGGCCACGCCTGGGAGGTCGCCCACAACCCCGGCTTCACCCTGGCCGAGGACGGTTCCCTGGTCCTGCCCGATTTCACGGCGGACGCCTGACCCCCCACCAAAATGACGTGCCCCGCGGCGAGTTCGCTCACTACACTCGCCTCACGCGCTGCCGACAGGGCATCGCGCGCCTCATGCCGAGTGAAGAGAAGGGGGAGCCGAGCCATGTGCGTTCACCGCACCGCCGCTTTCGCTCCCCGGTCCCGGTACGACGTGATCCCGGTGTCTCGGAGCGTGCGGTGCCGGCCGCGCGGCCGTCACCGTATGCCCGTGACGCACAGCTGAGTTCCCCTCGGCTCGTACCAGCTCATCCGAGTTCGTTCGCCCCGCCCGTGATCCGTACGGCCCTTCCGGCCGCGCGGACGGGTGTCCGCGTCCGCGTCCGGGAATCGCGCTGCCCTCTTCCTCGTCATCCGAAAGGCCTCGGGCCATGCGCAGCACCCACCTCACCACCGTCCGCAATCTGGGCATCCTCGCCCACGTCGACGCCGGCAAGACCACGATCACCGAACGCGTCCTGTACGCGACCGGCGCCGTCCACAAACGCGGCGAGGTCCACGACGGCACGACCGTCACCGACTTCGACGCCCAGGAACGCGACCGCGGCATCACCATCTTCGCCGCGGCCGTCAGTTGCTCCTGGGGCGGTCATCGCGTCAACCTCATCGACACCCCGGGGCACGTCGACTTCGCCGACGAGGTCGAGCGTTCCCTGCGCGTGCTGGACGGGGCGGTCGCGGTGTTCGACGCCGTCGCCGGCGTGGAGCCGCAGAGCGAGTCGGTGTGGCGCCAGGCCGACCGGTACGGAGTGCCGCGGATCGCGTTCGTGAACAAGCTGGACCGGGCGGGCGCCGACCTCGACACGGCCGTCGCCTCCATCCGGGAGCGGCTCGGCACCGTACCCCTGGTGGTCCAGCTGCCCGTGGGCAGCGAGGACGCCTTCACCGGTGTCGTCGACCTGCTCGCCATGCGCGCGCTGACCTGGAGCTCCGGCTCCGACGCGTACGAGGCCGGTCCCGTCCCGGAGCCGCTGCGGGAGGAGGCCCTGAGGCGTCGCCGGCTGCTGGAGGAATCGGTGGCCGAGCTGCACCCCCGGGCCCTGGAGGAGTTCTGCGCGACGTCGGCGCTGACGGAGCGGACCCTGGTCAGCGCCCTGCGGGAGCTGACGCTGAGCGGGGAGGCCGTGGTGGTGCTGTGCGGGTCGGCCTACCGCAACCGCGGGATCGAGCCGCTGCTGGACGCCGTGGTGGCGTACCTTCCCTCGCCGGCGGACATGCCGCCGGTACGGGGGACGGTCGCGGGCGGCGCGGAGCAGGAGCGCGCCCCCGACCCCGCGGAGCCGTTCGCGGCCCTCGCCTTCAAGGTGACGGCCACGGCCACGGGCCGGCTCACCTACGTACGGGTCTACGCGGGCACGTTGCGCAAGGGCGAGTCCGTACTGGATCCGGCGACGGGCCGCACCGAGCGGGTCGGCCGGATCCTGCGGGTGCAGGCCGACCGGCACGAGGAACGGGAGGAGGCGCGTGCGGGTGACATCGTCGCGGTGATCGGGCTGAAGGCGGCCCGGGCGGGCACGACGCTGTGCGCGCCGGGGGCGCCGCTGGTCCTGGAACCGCCGTCGGTGGCGGACCCGGTGGTGTCGGTGGCGGTCGAGGCCCGGCGCAGCACCGACACGGGGCGGCTGGCCTCGGCGCTGGCGCGGCTGGTCGAGGAGGATCCCTCGCTGGTGGTGCGGTCGGACCCGGAAACGGGTCAGACGGTGCTGTCGGGGATGGGTGAACTCCATCTGGAGGTGGCGGTGGAGAAGGTCCGCCGCGCCCACCGGGTGGAGATCGAGGTCGGCCGTCCGCAGGTCTCCTACCGGGAGACCGTCGTGCGCGGAGTGACGGGCCTGGTCCACCGTCACGTCAAGCAGGAAGGCGGGGCCGGGCAGTTCGCGCACGTCGTCCTCGACGTCGAGCCGTTGGAGGAGGCCGTGTTCGAGTTCCGGTCGACGGTCGTCGGCGGGCGGGTGCCGCAGGAGTACGCGCGTGCCGTGGAGGCCGGTTGTCGCGACGCCCTCCTCGCGGGACCGCTCGGCGGCCACCCGGTGACGGGCCTGCGGGTCACGCTCACCGACGGGGCGACCCACTCCAAGGACTCCTCGGAGCCGGCGTTCCGCGCGGCGGGCCGGTTCGGCCTGCGCGAGGCGCTGCGCGCGAGCGCGATGGAGCTGCTGGAGCCGGTCGCGGAGGTGACGGTGACCGTCCCCGAGGAGTCCGTGGGCGGCGTCCTCGGCGACCTCGCGGCCCGCCGGGGCCGGGTCTCGGCGTCCACCGCCGTGTCCGGGGCCGCCGTGGTCACCGCGGTCGTGCCGCTGGCCGAGCTGTTCGGCTACGCGTCCCGGCTGCGCGGCCGGACCCAGGGCCGGGGCACGTTCACGACCCGGCCGGCGGGTCTGGCGCCGGTTCCGTCCTCGGTCGCGGGAACGGTGCCGACCCGGTAGCCGACGGCACCACGCCCGGTACGACCCGCCCGTCCCGCTCCCCGGGACGGGCGGGTCCCGTCGGGGCCCGGGCATTAGGCTGCGGAGCCCGGGATCTTCGTACACAGGCAAGGTGAACATGTTCGAGTCGGCGCAGGACAATCCGTACCCCGACACCCACGTCCTCGGCGAGGGGCCCGAGCCGCACCCGCTGCTGACGCCCGTGCTGCCCCTGATCGGGCGCTGGCACGGCCGCGGGGAGGGTCAGTACCCGACCCTGGAGAAGGACTTCCGGTACGAGCAGGAGATCACCTTCAGCCACGACGGCCGGCCTTTCCTGCGCTACGAGGCGCGGGCGTGGCTGATCGACGGGGACGGGGCGCCCGTGCGCCCGGCGGGTCGCGAGGCGGGTTGGTGGCGGGTGACGCCCGACGCGGGCCTGGAGGTCGTGCTCGCCCACCCGACCGGCATCGTCGAGACGTACGTCGGGCGGGTGTCCGGCACGGAGATCGAGATCGAGACGAAGGACGTGGCGCTGACCCCGCTGGCCAAGGAGGTCACCGGCACGCGGCGCCACTACGCCCTGCACGAGGGCGGGATGACGGTCACCCACGACATGGCGGCGGTGGGGCAGCCCTTGCAGCACCACCTCACCACCCGGCTGCGCCGGATGCACGGCTGAGATCACCCGGGTGCCCGGCCGGGGCTGCCGGGCACCACGCCCCGCCTCTTCCATAGTCGTCTTCCATGGTCGCCGCAGACCGTACGGAGGGTGACGTGACGATGGTGGATCCGGGACGACGGGCCGCGCTGGCGGCACTTTCGCTGGCCGCGGGCGCGGGACTGGCGCCGTGTACGGCCGCGTCCGCGTCGGGGCGGACGGTGCGGCGCTCCGGCTGGGCGCCGCCCGGCCCGCGTCCGCCGGCGGAGCTGTTGGGCAGTGAGATCCGGCGCATCCCCACGTCCCGCAAGGTGGTGGCGCTCACCTTCAACGCCGCCTGGGACGAGAGCGGGATCGACGCGGTCCTCGGCGAGTTGCGCCGCCGGAAGCTTCCCGCGACGTTCTTCCCGACGGGGCGGTTCGCCGAGGAGCACCCCGCCGCGGTCCGTGCGATGGGCGCCGCGCACGGCCTGGGCAACCATTCGCACAGCCACCCCTACTTCGACGACCTGAGCACCGCGGAGCGGGCGGACGAGGTGCGCCGCGCCGACGCGGCGATCCGCGCGGCCTCCGGGGCGGAGCCGCTACCGTTCTTCCGGTTCCCGTACAGCGCCACCTCGGAGGAGTCCGTCGCGGACGTCAACGACCTGGGTTACGCGGCGATCGAGTTCACCACCGACACCAACGGCTACCTCGGGCCGGCGGGCGGCATGAGCGTGGACGAGGCCGTCGAGCGGGCCGTCGACGCGCTCGCCCCCGGCGCGATCATCCAGATGCACGTGGGCAGTACCGGCGACGGGGTCGTCCTCGACGCGCAGGCCCTCCCCCGGATCGTAGACGCCGTCCAGGAGGAGGGTTACGAGGTGATCGACCTGCGCGGGCTGCTGCTCAACCCTGCAGCGGGTCGCTGAGTTCGGCGCAGCGGAGGGCGGCGGCGAGTGCCTGCTCGTCGCCGACGTCTAGCGCCGTGTCGGTCATCTTGATCACGTGCTCGTCGCCGTGGGCGAGGGCGCGCTCCATGACCTCCTCCCCCGTGAGCCGCACGCGCGGGCCCGTGCACGCGACCGGTTCCGCCGGGGCGTACATCGCCGTCACCGCGGCGGAGGCCGTCCACGCGGCGTGCAGGCTCGGCACCCACAGCTCGCGCGGAAGTGCGGGAAGGGTCCGCAGCACCGCGTTGGGGGCCGTCGCCGCGTGGACCATCATCGTCGCGTTGCCGTGGCCGTGCGTGGCGTAGCGGTGCGTCGCGGCGCGCACCAGCTCGGTGAGCCGCAGCCGCGCCTCGTCGGGGTCGGTCGTGCCGTCCTGCCAGGCCGGCAGCCGGTCGACGCGGGCCAGCCGGGTGGGGAAGCCGCCGCCGGCACCGGCGATGGGCGGTACGGAGTCGAGGGCGGCCAGGGCGCCGACCCCGGGCGCGGCGGCGAGCGGTGTGATGCCGGTGATCGGCTGGTGGCGGGCGGCCCAGTAGCCGAGTCCGTGGGCGAGTTCGGTGAGCCGGGGCGGGTTCTCGCCGTTCAGGGTGAGCGCGCGGACGGCGTGGCCGACCCGGATGACGGGGTGGGTGGAGCCGCCGTACATGCCGGGCAGGAGTCGCGGCCACCAGGTGGCCAGCAGCTCCCGCCAGGGCCGGTCGGCGATCTCCCGGGTGAAGTACGCGATCCAGTCGGCGGCCCGGCGCGGGTCCCCGAGCGCCTCGGGCCAGTCGGCCCCGGTGACGGGGGCGAAGGGGGCCGGGAACTCCTCCAGGTGTGAGGAGTAGAGGTCGAGCCAGCGGTGCACGTCGGCCGACCGGCCGTGCGAGGCGAGGGACTCGACCACCATGGGGGCGTGGTTGGTGAGGCGCCCGAGGCGCTCCGGACCCGATGTGTGCAGTCGCTCCAGGGCTTCGTCGAGGACGCCGCTCGCGTTGTCGATGTTCATACGGGCACGCTATGCGCGGCGGGGCGTCCGCGCACCGGACCGTGGAGCCCAACTTCCGTGCCGCCCGGTTAGGTTGTCGGGGTGGACCGACGGCCTGTCAAACTCATACTCGATGTCCTGCTCGTCCTGGTCGGGGCGCTGTTGGCCATCACGACGAACTACGCGACCAGCGAGGAGGGCGAAATCCCGCTGCCGCTCCGGCTCTTGCGCACCTGGTCGGTGCCGCTGCTCGGCTTCGGGGTGCTGGCGCTGGTCGCCGGCCAGGTCTGGCTGCACCATCTCGACCGGCCCGCGGCCGTCCGGCGGACGTGGACTTCCGGGCAGCCGCCCTATCCCGGCCTCGAAGCCTTCACCGAGGCCGACGCGGCCGTCTTCTTCGGCCGCGACCGCGAAGTCTCCGAGCTCGTGGGCCGGTTGCACCCGGCGGTGCCCGGGCGGGCGGCGCGGTGCGTCACCGTCGTCGGGCCTTCGGGCAGCGGCAAGTCCTCCCTCGTACGGGCCGGACTGCTGCCCGCGCTGGCCCGGCGGCGCAGGCGCTGGGCGGTGGCCGAACCGTTCTCGCCCGGTACGGACCCGGTGGGCGCGCTGCGCCTCGGACTGGAGCGGCTGCCGGGCGACCGGCCCGCACTGTTGGTCGTCGACCAGCTGGAGGAGCTGCTCACCCTGTCCGGCCCGGAGGAGCGCGCAGCCTTCCTCGACGTGCTGCGCACGGCCCTGCGCGATGAGCCGCAGCTGTGGGTGGTGGCCACCCTGCGCTCGGACTTCCTCACCGGCGTCCTGGAGGGCGGGCTCGCCGAGCTGGTCCGGGACACCATGGCGATCGGGGCGCTCGGCCGGGAGGAGCTGTACGAGGTCATCGAGCGGCCCGCCGAACAGGCCGGCCTGTCCTTCGCCCCGGGTGTCGCGGCCCGTATGGTCGACGACTGCGGGGGCGGCGACGCCCTGCCGCTGTTGGCCTACACCCTTCAGGAGTTGTACCTGCGCGCGGGCGGCTCCGGGGGGACGGTGACCCACGAGACCTACCGCGCCCTGGGCGGGGTTCCGGGGGCCCTGTCCGAGCGGGCGGACCGGATCACGGCCGAGCTGGGCGCGGGGGCGCCGGTCCTGGAGACGCTGCTGCGTTTCGTCACGGTCGACCGGGACGAGCCCACCCGGCGGCGGGTGCCGCGCGCCGAACTGGGGCCGGCGCAGCGGGAGGTCGCCGACGCCTTCGTGGCGGGGCGGCTGCTGACGGGCGACCGCGGGACGCTGGACGTGGCGCACGAGGCGCTGTTCCGGCGGTGGCCGCCGCTGGGCCAGGCGGTCGCCGCCCGCGCCGACGAGTTGCGCCGGCGTACGGAACTGGAGCGCTGGGCCCAGGACTGGGAGCACGCCGGCCGGCCGGACGCGTACCTGCTGGCCGGGGAGCGGCTCACCCTGGCACGGCGGTGGATGGAGGGGTCCGCCCCGGCGCTGGGCTCGGCGCCGCTGGTCGCGGAGTTCGTGGACCGCTCCGCGCGGGCGGACCGGGCGACGATGGCGCGCGCGGCGGACGCCGTGGCCGTGCGGCTGCTCGAAAGCGCGGACCGCAGGCCGGAGCAGGCCATGGCGGCCGGGGTCGCCGCGGCACGGGAGTACGGGCTCACGCCGGCGTTGACCCAGGCGCTGCGCACCGCGGTGGGTTCCTCCCGGCTCCGCGGGGTCCACCGGGGTTTCCGCGCCTCGGTGACGGACGCGGCCTGGTCACCCGACGGCCGGTGGCTGGCGGCCTCTTCGGGGGACGGGGGCCTGCGCGTGTGGTCCGTGGCGGACGCGGAGGCCGACATCGCGGCGGACCCGGCGGTTCACCTGACGGGGCGCGACTGGCTCCGCTCCGTGGTCTGGTCGCCCGACGGGACCCGGATCGCCTGCGGCGCCCGCGAGGGGACGGTGCGCATCTGGTCCACCGCCACCTGGACGTCGCTCGCCTCGCTGCGGCACGGGCACGGCGACCGTACGGAGGGGGTGACCGGCATCGCCTGGGCGCCCGACGGCGGCCGCCTCGTGTCCGTCGGCAGCGACCGGGTCCTGCGCGTCTGGGACACCGACCCGGCCGGCGCGTACGCCGAGGTGGCGGCCCTCCAGGGGCACGTACGCCCGGTGTGGGCCGTGGACTGGTCCCCCGACGGCCGGTGGATCGCCAGCGCGGGCGAGGGAACCGTCGTACGGATCTGGGCGGCGGACACCGGGGAGACGGTGCGCGAACTGCGGGACCACCAGGACACGGTGGAGGCCGTGTGCTGGTCCCCGGACGGGAGCGGACTCGCCTCCTCGTCCAAGGACCGTACGGTGCGGATCTGGTCCACCGACACCTGGACGGTGCGGCAGCGGCTCGACAGCATGGACGGCCTCAACTGCCTGGCCTGGTCCCCGGACGGGCGGCGGCTGGCCGCCGGGGACCAGGACCGCGGGGTGCGGGTCTGGCAGCTGCCCGAAGCGCCGCTGGCGCCCGCGGCGGAGGCCTCGCTCTGGCTGAGCGGCCACACCGACACCGTGTACGCCGTCTCCTGGTCCCCGGACGGGTCACGGCTGGCCAGTGCCTCCCGCGACTGCGTCCTCGCCGTGTGGGACGCCGGCGAGCGGACCACCGGCCTGCGCGGCCACGAGGATTCGGTGTGGCACGCCGCGTTTTCCCCCGACGGGCGGCGGCTGGCCAGTGCCTCTCAGGACGGCACCGTACGACTGTGGGAGCCGCGCTCCGGCCGGCAGACGGACCTGCTGCGCCCCGGGGCCGAGGTGTCGGACGTCGCCTGGTCCCCCGACGGCGCCCGGGTGGCGGCGGCCCTGCGCGACGGCCGGGCCCTGCTGTGGGTGCCCGGAGCGGGCGGTTCCCGTACGGAACTGCTCGGGCACCGGGACGAGCTGTCCGACATCGCGTGGTCGCCGGACGGCACCCGGGTGGCGACGGCCTCCCGGGACGGCACCGTACGGATCTGGGACGCGGTCACGGGCGCCGCGCTGCACGTCCTGGAGTCCGGGTCGCGGGTGCGCGGCCACGACGACTGGCTCACCGGGGCGGCCTGGTCGCCGGACGGCCGGCTGCTCGCCACCTCCGGCGCCGGGTGGACCGTCGTCGTGTGGGACACGGAGACGGGCCGGGCGCGGACCGTGCTGACGGGCCACGCCGACCACGCCTGGAAGGTCGACTGGTCGCCGGACGGCACCCGGCTGGTCACCGGTTCCCGCGACCGCACGCTGCGGCTCTGGGATCCCGCCGTCGGCAGCGAACTCGCCGTCCTGACCGGCCACGAGGACCGGGTGCAGGGCGTGGCCTGGTCGCCTGACGGCACCCGGATCGCCTCCGCGTCCCGGGACCGCACGATCCGCCTCTGGGACCCGGACACGGCGACGCAGCTCGCCGTCGTCGGGATCGGCGGCGACTGGGTCAACAGCCTGGACTGGCATCCGGACGGCTCCCGCCTGGTGACCGCCTCGCGGGACCGCACGATGCGGATCTGGGACGTGTCCGAGACCGACCCGGACGCCCTGTTGCGCCGTACCCGCTCGCGCATCCTGCACCGGCTGTCGGCCGAGGAACGGCGCGCGTTCCTGCTCCCGGACGAGGGGTGAGCCGGACGGGCCCGGCGGCGCGCCAGTGCAGTGCCGCGTTGGTCCTTCGGGGGTTCATGCGGATTTGAGTGGGCTGCCGTCGTAGGTCCAGCGGTAGGGCTTGGCGTCGTGTTCGTCGTAGGCCAGGACGTAGGTGGCTCTAGACGATGTCAGCGAAGGGAACCCCGCGCCGCGTCGGCGTCCACCGCTGGGCGCCCGTGGCCGCGTAGCGAGGAGAGCACATCAGCGGGGTGGGGTTTACCCCCCTTCCGGCCGGCGGGTTCACACTACCGACCCGGCGCCGCCTGGTGCGACATCGTGGGGCCATGACCGATCGACACTCGAGCGCCGCCGGCCGCCCCTGCTCGGCCGGCAGGATGAAACGCAATCGCCGTATCAGCGCTGTCGCGGTGCTGGCGCTCGCCGCCCTCGTCACCGGAACCGGCGCCGGGTTCGGCGCCACGACCACACCGTCGGCCACACCGGTGGCCACGCACGCGTTCGACACCGCACCGGCCACGGCCACCGCGCCACCGCGGTCCTTCCAAGGCACGCTCCCTGCGCCGACCGGCCCCTACGCCGCCGGCGAGGACGTCATCCACCTCACCGACGCGAGCCGTCCCGACCCGTGGGTGCCGTCATCCGGCCCCCGCCAACTGACCGTCACGATGGTCTACCCGGCCGTCCCCGGGACCGGGACTCCGGCCCCCTATATGACCCTCGCCGAGGCAGCCGGAATCATCCGGCAAGCGAAGTTGCCGGCGAGCTCCGGCGTCACCCCGCAGAACCTTTCCAACGTCACCACTCACGCCTTCGACGGCGCGCGGCCGCAACGCGGCAAGCATCCGCTGGTGGTCCTCTCACCCGCGTACGAGGACCCGCGCATGGTGCTCACCTCGCTCGCGACCGACCTGGCCAGTCACGGCTACGTCGTCGCGCTCGTCGGCCACACCTACGAGGACAGCGGGGAGACGCTGGCGAACGGCCAGACGCCGCCGTGCGCGATCTGCGATGACCCGGCGCTCGACTTCGACTCCGTCGCCGCCGGCCGCGCGCTGGACGTGTCCTTCGTGATCGACCAGTTGACGCATGGCAATACGGCGTGGCGCCTGGCACACCTCATCGACAAGCACGTGATCGGCATGGCCGGACACTCCCTCGGCGGAGCGGCGGCCGCCGCCACGATGATCGCCGACCCGCGCGTACGGGCCGGAGTGAACATGGACGGCGCCTTCCACCCGGCCCCGATGCCCGGCCAGATCAACCGGCCGTTCCTCATGCTGGGTGCGGCCGACAACCACCCGGTCGGCGGCCACGACACCACGTGGGGGCAGACCTGGGCCGCCCTCGGCGGCTACAAGAAGTGGCTGACGGTCGCCGGCGCCGACCACTTCAGCTTCAGCGACCTGGACCTGCTTCTGGAGGAGGCCGGGTTCCCGACGCCGCCCCTCTCCCCGGAACGCGGGGTGGTGATCACCCGCGAGTACGTGACAGCGTTCTTCGACCAGACGCTGAAGGGGATCCACGGTCCGCTGCTGGACGGCCCCTCGCCGAACAATCCGGAAGTCCTCTTCCAGTACTAGGACGTACCAGGGCACCGCCGCGTTGATCCTTCGGGGGTTCATGCGGCTTTGAGTGGGCTGCCGTCGTAGGTCCAGCGGTAGGGCTTGGCGTCGTGTTCGTCGTAGGCCAGGACGAAGGTGTCGATGGCCGCGGCCAGTTCGTCGCGGGAGGCGAAATGGCCGCGGCATGGCAGACCTCGCAAGGACACCGGCCACCCCGAGATGCGGGGCTTCGCTCTGTTCACCTACGGCAACGAACGCCACAAGGACGACATCCTGCCCACGGGCCTGTCCTTCGGAAGCCCCGAAGGCGCCCTCGACTGCGCCGTCGGCCTCTACCTCGGCGACCCCGCCGGCTGATCGGCAACCCCCCGAAGGATCAACGCGGCGCCGCACTAGGCGGCCCACCGGGCGAGGGCGAAGCCGTCGCCGCTGCCGTCGCGGCGCACTTCCACGGCTCCCGACCCGCCGAAGTGGGCGGGGACGACCAGCTCCCGTTCGTCGGCGGCGCGTTGGAGGACCCGGCGGCGGCTGGCCTCGGCCTGGCTCGCGTCCATGCAGAAGCAGCTGTTGCAGGCCGGCCCCAGGATCTGCACCGGGCTGTGCAGGAGGTCCCCGACGAAGACGGCCCGGTCGGCGCCCGAGGCGAGCCGCAGTACGGCGGAGCCGGGCGTGTGGCCGGGTGCGGATTCCAAGGTGAGGTTCTCGTCGATGCGGTGGGCGCCGTCCCACAGCAGGGACTGCCCGGCCCGGTGGACGGGCTCGATGCTGTCCTCGTAGATGAGCCGGTCGTCCTCCCGCAGGCCCTTCGCGTAGGCGTTGCCGGGGCCGAAGTGGAAGTCGTCGGCCGCCGGGATGAGGTACTGGGCATTGGGGAAGGCCGGCGCCCACTCCCCCGGTACGCCCACCGTGTTCCAGCCGACGTGATCGCCGTGGACGTGGGTGTTGACGACGACGTCCACGTCCTCGGGGCGGACGCCGGCCCGGGCCAGCTGTCCGAGGAAGTCCCCCTGCCACTGGTGGAACTGCGGGGAGCCGGGCCGTTCCCGCCCGTTGCCCACGCCGGTGTCGACCAGGACCGTCCGCCCGGCGCTGCGCAGCACCCAGGTCTGCAGTGCCATCACCGCCCTGTCGGATTCCGGATCCCAGTGGTCCGGGGCCAGTTCGCGCTCGTTGTCCTTCCACACCTCGGCCGCGGCGTCCGGTACGAGGTCCCGGGCCGGGACGAAGGGTCCCTGCCACTCGACCACCCGGATGACCTCGACGTCTCCCAGCATCATGCGCTGTGCGCTCTCTTCGCTCATGTCCCCGACCTTAGGAAGCGGGGGGTGAGTCTCTCAATGCCCGTCTGGCTCTTCCCGATACGCGTGCGTCTCACTGCCGTTCCGTACCCTGGTGCGATGGATGTGGTGAGCGACGCGATCTCGACGGTGCGCACGGGGCAGGCCTCCTCCAACCGGGTGCGGGTGGGCGGCAGTTGGTGCGCACGGCTGGCTCCGTACGACGGTGCCGGATTCCACGTGGTCTTGGAGGGGAGCTGCTGGCTGCTGCCCGACGGCGGTCCCCCGGTCGCGCTCGGCGCGGGGGACGCCGTGCTGCTGCCGCACGGGACGGGGCACGTGATCGCCGACTCCCCCGCCGATGCCGCGACGGTGGCGCGGGCGGTGCCCTTCGAGCGGTGGTCGGGCGGGAGGGAACCGGGCGCGCCGCGGGGCGCCGGCGTCGGGGAGGTCGAGCTGCTGTGCGGCAAGTACCGGCTCGACCACAGTCGTGTACATCCGCTCCTGGCGGAGCTGCCGCCGGTCGTGCACCTGCCGAACCGGGTCGGCGTCCGGCCCGAACTGCGGGCCGCCATCGACCTGCTGGGCCGGGAGCTGGACGGGCGGCAGCCGGGAGCCTGCCTGGCGGTCCCCGGCCTGCTCGACCTGCTCCTCGTGTACATGATCCGTTCGTGGGTGACCGAGGACACCGCCGGGGCGTGGCCGGCCGTGCTGGGCGACCCGGTGACGGCAGCCGCCCTGCGGGCCCTGCACTCGGAGCCGTCCGCGCCGTGGAGCAACGACCGGCTCGCCGCCGAGGCGGGAGTCTCCCGCGCCACCCTGGCCCGCCGGTTCACGAGGCTGGTCGGCCGGCCCCCGATGGCGTACCTCGCCTGGTGGCGCCTGACCCTCGCCGCCGCCATGCTCCGCGACACCCCGGACCCCTTGGCCGCCATCGCCCGTCGGGTCGGCTACGGCACTCCGTACGCCCTGTCGCACGCCTTCAGCAGGGAGTTCGGCACGACCCCGGGACGCTACCGGGCGGGCGCCGGCTGACGGGGACCCTCGAAGCGGCGACCGGACTGCACGGTTCCTCACGGGTCGTAACCGAGGAAATTCGACAGGTAGTAATTGGATGAATCCCTGACTGAATTCCCGTCAACAAGCAAAGTCGCCATATCTCGATTCGGTAACGAATCCCCCGGGAAGGCCTGGACCAATGAAGTGCGACGCGCGTAACTGCCCTTGTTTTACAGCGAATTGATTGTTCGTCAAATTTGAGGTTCAGGTAACAGAAGGATTTCTTGAGCCGCCCTCACCTTTGTCCGAATTCTCCGGCGCATTCGTCTGGCAGGCTTCCGCGCACCCAGTCATCCGACCAACGACTTGAGGTGCCCATGACAGGACGACGCAGACGAAGCGAACACCGCCGCAAACCGCGGCGGTTGATACTCCTCACCGCCGCCATGGCCTCGGCGGCGGTGATCACCGCAGGAATCGCCTACTCCGGCATCGGCGACGGAGCCGAGGCCGGGGAGGCCTCGGGGGCCGCGGCCGAGACGGCCGTGATGGCCGCCGAGCCCGCCCGGGACCAGGAGCCGGCCCCGCTGTCGGGCGCTCCGGCCAACGAGAACGCCCGCGGCATGGTGTACGACGGCCTCCAGGCCGCCCCCAAGGGCGACCGGTGCGTGGGTGTGTACCGCACCCAGGGCGGCCTGTGCACCCACGGCCCCGACGCCCCGCCCAAGGGCGTCGACATCACGAAGGACATCGCGCCCGCCGTCAAGGAGACGGCCGCCGCCGCCGATCCGGCCCACCCCGCCGTGGACGACCCCTCCACCACGGAAGGCGGCGGGCGTCCTCAGGACGCGCCCGCGGCCGCCGACGCGGGCTCCGCCAAGACCAAGGCCGACGCGCCCGCCGCCACTTCGGGCGCCGGCCAGACCGTGGCCGCCGGGCCCGCCGGGCAGACCGTCCAGTGCGACGGCGACGGCAGCACCGGCAACCGCGTCCAGGTCGTGTACGTGCACGGTCCCGGCCGCGACCGGTACGCCCAGTACGCCGCCTCGTTCCGCAAGTGGGCGGCCGACGCCGACCTCATCTACGCGAACAGCGCCCAGGAGACCGGCGGAGTACGCCACATCCGCTACGTGACGGCCGCCGACTGCACGCCGACCGTGCTGAACATCGAGCTCCCGGACTCGGCGCTGTCCGAGTTCAGCGCGACGAACAACGCGCTCGCCGGCAAGGGCCTCGATCGCCGCGACCGCAAGTACATGATCTTCGCGGACACCCAGGTCTACTGCGGCATCGGCACCTTCAACGGCGACGAGCGGCCCGGCCAGAACAACCAGAGCAACTTCGGCCCGTCCTACGGGCGCACCGACTCCGGTTGCTGGGGCGGTCACACCGCCGCGCACGAACTCGGCCACAACCTGGGCGCGGTCAACAACAGCGCCCCGAACACCAGCCGCGGCGCGCACTGCACCGACGAGTACGACGTCATGTGCTACTCGGACACCCCGTACTACCCGCAGATGCGCAACGTCTGCACGAACCAGGCGTCGGAGAACATCCTCGACTGCAACCACGACGACTACTTCCACACCAGCCCGAAGGCCGGCAGCTACCTGGCCACGCACTGGAACATCGCCGACAACCAGTTCCTGATGCGCGCGGGCGGCGGAGGTGGCGGCGGCACCGACCCCACTCCCACGCCGACCCCGACCAAGAAGCCCACGGCGAGCCCGACGAAGCCGCCCACCGGCGGTCCGACGGTGACGGCGGGCCAGATCCGGTCCGACTCCGTCGTGGTCAGCTGGCCGAAGGTCGATGGCGCCTCCTGGTACCAGGTCCTGCTGAACGGCAAGCACCTGACGTGGGTGCAGTCGCAGTCCCTGCGCATCTACAACCTGCGCCCCGACACCTCCTACAAGGTCGCCGTCTCCGTCCGTGACGCGTCGGGCCGCGACAGCGGGCCGGGCAAGACCGTGTCCTTCCGTACGGCGTCGGGCACGGGCGGCGGTGGCGGTTCGACCACCGCCCCCGGCACCAAGTACACGCTCGGCAACGGCAGCACGGGCATGGCCGCGGAGCTGTGGGGCGGCCGCACCGCCGACGGCACGGTCCTCGTCGGCGGCCGCGCCAACGGCTACGCGCAGCAGCAGTGGTACTTCGAGGACGCGGGCAACGGACAGGTCCGCATCAAGTCCGCGGTCTCCGGCAAGTGCCTCCAGCCGGGCGGCGCCCCCGCCGCGGGCATGTGGATCGCACAGCAGCCGTGCGGCCAGAACACCGCGCAGAACTGGAAGGTCTCGTCGAAGGCGGGAGCGGTGACGGTCACGGACCCGAGCGGCGGCTTCGCCCTCACCGTGAGCAGCCGCCCCTACTACGGGAACTGGCTGCTCGACCTCCAGCGCGCGGACGGCCGCGCGACGCAGGTCTGGACCCTGCAGAAGGCCGGCTGACGGCCTGACGGGCCGATGCCGTGATTCCACCCGGCGGACGGCCGCCCCCCCGGGCGGGCCGCCCCCCGCCCCCACCTTAACGCCGCGATAGCCGCAGTGTCCCACCCCCAAAACATTACACGCCCCACACGCCGCCCCCCCCCCGCCCCCGGGCCCCCCCCCCCCCCCCGCCCCCGCCGCCCCCCCCCCCCCCCCCGCCCCCACGACCCGCGTCCGCCGTGCCGGAGTGGGCGCCGCTCCCGGTGGCCGCGAAGAGGCAGCCGGCGGCTGCCACCACCACCCC
>NZ_JBIARJ010000017.1:0-160804 GCF_042889825.1 Streptomyces sp. NPDC002467
GCTCCAACCCAGTCCTCCAACTCTCTGCTACCCCTGAACCGTAGACGGGGACGTTCATCCGTACACACCTGGGGAGCCGAGGTTGTACGCCGACACCGGCACCTGGAACGCGATCGCGATGCTGTCACTGCTGGACTCTCACTGCCGTGGAACTCCGGGGTCGTCGAAGGCCATGTCAATCGGATCAAGATGCTGAAGCGCCAGATGTTCGGTCGCGCAGGCTTCGAACTCCTCCGCAAACGTGTCCTGCTTTACACGTGACACCCGCAGACAACCCTGCCTCGTCAACCCAATAGCCTCAGTCTGTGACCCACAGCAGCAGCCACCACGAGCAGCCTCACCCCGCCGCCCTCCCTCCCTTTCAAACACTGCTGGACAGTACGAACTGGGCGTCACTTGCCACAGCCTGCGGAACGGGTGAGGCACTGCCGGCGGCACTGACACTCCTTACCAACGCCGACCCGGTTATCAGGCAGTCCGCCCTCCACGATGCGCTGGGGCCCGTGACTCACCAGAACAGCATCTACGAGGCCACCGTCCCGGTGGCGCTCTGCGTCGCTGCGATCCTCAACCATCCGGCCATCACAGCGGGCGATGCCAACCCCGACGCCGAGACACCGAACCGCCCGACTCTCGTGCAGCTGCTCGACTGGCTCGGCGACACCGCCTACGACGCCAACGACGAGTGCGTGGCCATCGACGAACGCCTCTACGGTGCGGGAATTCACGATGAGCAGATGCGGGCGTTTCGGAACGCGCGGCCAGCAATCCACTCTGCTGTTCATACCTTCCTCGGTCATGACGACGCCAACGTGCGCCACACCGCCCTTGTCGCTGCCATCCCCCTCATAGAGCACCCCCTCCTCACCCAACGCCAGGCCGATCTCGCCGACCACGCCCGACGTCTACTGGCCACCACCACCGACCGACACCACCGAGACCGCGCCCTGGACGCACTGAACGCTTGGGGTCATAACACCAGCGGCCTGGAGAACGCGTCCGACATTGCGGCCCGCGAGCACTACGCCCGCCTCAGAGCTGCACGCGAGTCTTGGGAAGGCGGATACAGCGAAGACCCGCCGTTCTGACTCAAGATCTCAAAACACTCCGGTCATTCACCCGCTACCCTGCGTGGCCGCACCACAAGAAGTGGATCAGAGCCGAAACTCACCAACAAAGCCAGGCCCGGTATGAACTGTGTCCCCTCTGTCGAAGGCATGACCCGCGGGGTGGTGTCGCCGGGTCCGAGGGGTGCCGTCGGAGACACGTTGATGAGAGACCCGGCCACTGCCCGGTCCGGCGTAATGCCGGGCGGTTCGCGGGCGGCAGGTCTGCACAACGTGCATGCGCGAGCACGGCGCCACCGCCGAGGCCGGCACGGTCAACACCTGCAGAAGGGTGCGATGTCAGACATCGAAGGCATAGACGTCTTCCTCGGGATGGACGTCGGCAGGACGGCCCACCACGGCCACGGGCTCACCCGGCGGGGAAGAAGGTCTTCGCCGTCGCCCGCGACGCAGGCTGCGACGTCGCCTACCTGACCGGACTCGCCAGGCGGCGGATCGCCGCCCTCTACCCGGGCGAGGCGAAAACGGATGCGCAGGACGCGGCAGTGATCGCGGATGCGGCCCGGACAATGCCGCACATCGCGCGCTCGCTCGAACTGACCGACGAAATCACCGCCGAGCTCACCGTCCTGACCGGCTTCGACCAGGACCTCGCCGCCGAAGCCACCTGCACCGGCAACCGGATACGCGGCCTGCTCACCCAGTTCCACCCGTCACTGGAGCGTGTCCTGGGCCCACGGCTGGATCACCCTGCCGTCACCTGGCTCCTCGCGCGCCACGGATCCCCGACCGCACTGCCCGAAGCCGGCCGCCGCAGACGCATCGAGCTGTTCCGGGCCAAGGCCCGGTGCATGGCCACCCGGCTGAACGAGGACGTCATCGACGCCCTCGACGAACGGACCGAAGAGGTCCCGGGCACGGGCACCCTCGGCGTGGTCGTTCCCTAGCCGGCCCGCTCGCTCGCCGCGGTCCACGAACAGCGCCGGGCACTGGAAGCCCAGAACGGCACCCTGCTGGAGGCCCACCCTCTTCACCCGGTCCTGCCATCGATGCCCGGAGGCGGAGTCAGGTCCGCCGCCGTCCCGCTGGTCACCGAAGCGACGGTACCGGCTTCCCCGCCGCAGCCCACCTCGCCTCCTACGCCGGCCTCGCTCCCACGACCAGGTCGTCGGGGACCTCGATCCACGGCGAACACGCCCCTAGAGGAGGAAACCGCCGGCTCGAACGCGCAGTGTTCCTCTCCGCGTTCGCGTGCATGAACGCCGAACCGGCCGCGGTCGCCAGCCTGTGCACCCCGCCGCTGGAGGCCGCGCTGCGCGTTCTGTGGCCGCACGTCGTGCGCAGCCGTCACGAACGGCGAGCCGGCTCTCGCTCGACACCAGCGCCCAGGAGCTCGTGTTCATCGGCGGCCCGCTACCCGTCCTGGCCCTGCACACCCTGGCGGCAGCCCTGTTCGGGGCGGGGATCACCCTGGGAGCACTCAACGTCGTCGGCCTCGCCGCAGCCGAACGTCACCACGCCGAGTACCTCTCGACGATGATGCCCGCGGTGCTCGCCGTCGGCAGCCCGATCGGCGGCTTCCTCTACGTGACGCCGCACCTGGCCCGGCTCGCCAACGCGTCAACTCCGCGCGATCGGTTGCGGCTTTGCGGTCGGCTCCCTGCCGACGCTCGCCGACCCCGCCCCTGCCCTGGCCATCACGGCCGCCGTACTGCCCGGCGTCTTCCCCGCGCCACTGCTGGTGACCGGCTTCCACACGCCGGACTTCCTCGTCCCCCGCCTGCTCTCGCTGAGGCGTCGGCCTGGCTCATCGCCTCTCCGAGCCTGGAGCAGGCCGCTGGGATCGCACTCGCGGGGCTCGTGCAGGCGGCCACTGCTCCCGCGGCAGCCGTCGGCGGGGTCGCAGCCGGGTTCGTCGTGCTCTGGGCCACACGCCGCCACTTCATCCCTGCTGCCGACTGTCCTCCGGTGGCGTCTGCCCAACTCGAACGTGCGCTAAAATCGGTCGACTTGACAGGATCCTTGCGCGTAGGGATATCGTGCGGACTCTCATCAAGTGGGCTGGATGATCAACACCTTTGGTTGACCTGGCCATACTGTTCTGTTCCGCAACGGGGGTAAGGCCAGCACATGCGGTGGAAAGCTCGCCGCGTCGGCAAGGGGTATACGGTCAGCCGCCGTGCCGTACGCGGAGCGTCCGGGAACATCGTTGAGAGAACCAAGCGCAGGGCGCGGCCGTTTGACAACATCTTCCGCCCGCGCAGTGTCCGTGGATCACGACCAGTCCACCACATTGCCACCCGGGCGTTCACGGGCGCCGTCATCGCGTTGGCCTTCGCGTTCACCGTTGCGTTCGAGGTTGTCGCTGAAATCCCGTACTTCATGGAACCGCACGCCGGCGTCTTGGGTCTACCGATAGGCATGGGCCTGTTCTGTCTCTGCACCGCTGCCGTCGCGGTCTGCGCGGCGCAGCGGGGCGGCGCGGTCAAGCAGACACCCGGGCGGGCGGTGAATGCCGTGGCCATGGTGCTGGACGTCGTCCACGACGTGCTGCACATGGTCACGACACGTCGTCACGCCGGGCAGCGAAGCGAGGGTTCACTGCACACGCGGAAAGTCTGACGACTACTTGGCTCAGCCTGCCGAACGCATGCCTGAGCGCGGGGTGGGTGGAGCCCCGAAAGCAAACGGGGCAGGGGCGAGGGGGACGGGGCGATGAGTTGGGCTGCTCGACGGAAGACCGCCCGGAGCGGGGAGAGTGGCGGGTTGCGTGCAGAACCAGGCGGTACAACGCCGCTGCACCTCGCGAGAGCAGTCATGCAGTGGCGCAGGGACCCTTCGCGACGCGCCCTCTTGAAGGAATGCGAGAAGCTGCTTGCCGATCTGCCCGTGCCCACTCCCTTCAGTGTCGAGGCGCTGGTCCGGAACATGGAGCATGCACTGAAGCGTCAGATTCGGCTGGTGCCTTTTGACGACCCGGATGGAGGGCTGGGCACAGCCTGCGGCCTTCGAGTCAGGACGCCGGAGTTCACGGTCGTGCTCTACCGGCGCCGATCCAGCCGGAACCAGACCGAGCACATCATCCTTCATGAGTTGGCGCACGAGTGGCTGGACCACGGCAGCACCCTGAACGATGAAGAGGTCGAGCGGTACGTCCCTGAGCACATCCGGGAGGAAGTCCTTCGTCGATTCCCGTTAGCTCTGGTCCAAGGCCGCGTGAACTACGACAGCCCGGAGGAGCAGCAGGCCGAGTTGTCGGCCTCCCTGATCAAGCGGTTGGCCCGCCGTCAGCCGTTGGCCGGCGACGACATGGTCAGCCTCTTGGAGTCCTCGCTCTCCCACCCGGTTGCTCCGCCGCGGCGTGGCTCCAAGAACGAATAACGGACGGCATGCTCGACTTCTTCAGGTACCTGACCGCGGCAGTGATGACCCTCATAGCCGTCTGGCGATTCCCCGCCGTCCGGTACGGTGACGCCCACCGCCGAGCCCTCTGGGGCGGCTACGCCGGATTCTCCGTGGCCCTGTGGCTCTACACGCCGGCAGCGATGCAGGCCGTGGACCGCATCCCCGTGATCGACCTGAACGCTCTCCTGAGACACTTCGCCAGCACCGCCGCCATCATCGCGTCCTTGACGTACGTTGCGACCAGCTACGGCAAGAGCTCCGAGGCCGTGGTGCCCCGACACGTCAGGGTGTCGCGCTGGATCGCCCGTGCCTCCTACCCGGTGGGCGCAATCGGCGTGACCCTGCTCACCATTCTCTTTTTTACCGTAGTGGACCGCCAGCGGCAAACTAAAGACTTTCTCATCGATCACGCAGGGCAATTGGGCGCCGCTGCGTATATGAGTGTCTTCTACTTCTTCCCGCTCGTCACAACCGCCGTTTGCGGTTACCAGTGGTCGCGGGGGGCGCGAGAAGCCGAGACGATCAGTATGCGAATCGGTCTCAGGCTCATGGGAATCTCGATGTGGATGGGACTCCTCCACACGATGGCCCGGATCTTCATCGTGTGGACGGCGGTATTTTTCCCGCTGAGGCATTCCACGGTGGAGATACTCGTTGATCTCACGGCGATGTGGATGAACCTGCTCTTCCTGATCGTGGCTGTAGGCGCGAGCATCCCCACCACCAGCGTCGTTGCCGCTCGCTGGAAGACATGGAAGACCCTCTACCGGCTTCACCCGCTCTGGTTCGACCTGGTGAAGGCTTTCCCCGGAACGAGTCTCTACCCGCCCGGGTCGCGCCTGGCCGAGCTGATCCACATGCGGGTCCCCAGCGATGTCCGCCTGGACCGATGGACCCAGGACGTCGCCGATGCCTGCGAGAAGCTCCGGTACTACGCCCCGGAGACGCTGCTGTGGGCCGCCGAAGAGACAGCCGCGTCGCACCCCGACCCAGAGCCGGGCGCCGAGGCGTACTGGATCGCCGCGGCGCTCCGTGCCGCTGCCTCCACGAAGGCCAGCCAGTACGCGACAGGCCCGCTCCAGGAGAAACCTTTCGTCGACACGAACAGCGAGGCAGCTTGGCTCGTCCGAGTGAGCAAGGCTTACGCGGTCATCACCCCGGAAGACGCTCAAGAGCTTCTGCAGCAGTCTGCGGAGCTGAGTCTTGAACCGGATGCGTAAAACGTTGCGGCCCGAACATGCCATTCGAGTTTCAGGTACCGCTCCTTGCGGCTGAAGAAGTCGACTCAATTGGGAGGTCGCGTGAAATAGGAAACAGTCCTCAGGTGCTATTGCCGCCCTTCGGGTTCGGGCGGGGCTGCCAGTCCGCAAAGAGGTGGCTGGTACCGTGGGCCAGACAGTGGGTGGCATCGTTTTCCGCCCTGTAAATACCGCCGACCCTGGAAAGCGAAGCGCAGGCGCTGTCGCCGCCACGCGTATGCCGGGGCCGGAACGCCGTCCAGTACGGGCGGCGCCGAGATTCTCAGCACTGGAGTTCCTGCATGTCTCAGCACACCGGCCTCGTCCTCGACTTCGGAGGCGTGCTCACCACACCGCTCCTGCCCGTGGTGCTCGCCTTCGAGCAGCGTGAAGGGCTTCCCCAGGGTGCATGCATCTCGGCCCTGTACCAGGACGAAGAGGGCGTCCGGATCACCAGCGACCTCGAGCGTGGAGCGGTCAGCCAGACCGAGTGGAACGAGTTCGCCGGCAAGAAGCTGGGCGTCTCTCCCGACAACTTGATGGGCAGGATCTTCGGAGGCCTGCGTCCGGAGCCGCTGCTGATCAACGCGGCCGCCGCGGCGCGGCGAGCGGGGATCAAGGTGGGCATCCTGTCCAACTCGGTGGGCCTCGCGCCCTGGGACCTCTACGACGGCTACGACCTCGACAAGCTGTACGACGTCGTGGTGATCTCCGAGCACCACCAGCTGCGCAAGCCCGACCCCGCGCTCTTCGAGATCACGCTCAAGCTCATGGAGATGCCTGCCGAGCAGTGCGTCTTCGTGGACGACACCGAGGCGTACGTCCAGGCTGCGGAGCAGCTCGGTTTCGCGGGGGTGCACAACAAGGACCCCAAGCAGACGGTGGCCGACCTGTCGAACCTGCTGGGCGTGGACCTCACCGCCGCGCCGTAGCCGGCCCCCGGGCAGGCGCCTGGTCCAGCCGTCCCCGGCCGTTGGCCACCTCACTGCGAGGTGGCCAACGGCCGGGGATCTGCGTTGTGCGCCGCGGCTCGGGATCCTGGTGGTACGCGTCAGGACCATGGGGGCACATCCGGTACACGGACGGTGCCGTTCCGCCCCCGGACGAAGCCCGGCCGTCGGCTACCGCTACACGCCGCATGGGCGTGCCCGAAGCTGCAGCTCAGCCGCGAAGGGCGTCAGGCCGAGGGCGGGAAGCGGCCGGCTCTGCCAGGGCCAGGGGCGGACGGCTCGGCGGCGCTGTCAAGGCGTGGCGCCGGCGTCACTGCTCGCTCTGCTCGCCCGGCAGCTTGTTCTTCAACTCTCCGACGACTTCGTTGATCTTGGCCATCATGCCGGCCGACAGCCCCGCCTGGTTGCCTCGGGCGGCGAGGCCGAGGATCTGGCCCTGGTGAATCGACCCGAGGAAGCGGATGGCTTCGAGGAATTCACCGGCCGCAGGGCTCAACTCGGCGTCGTCCTGGAAGAGGGCGATGTCGACCTGGAGGGCATGAGCCAGGCCGGCACGTACTGCGTCCGAGGCAGTCGTCGGGGCGCCCGAACGAAGCGTGGCGACATCATCGGCAGTCATGTGCGTCGTGCCGCTGTGCTCGTTGACGGCTTGCGCGATCTGCTCGTTGGACGGAGGCGTCCGGCCTGCGTACCCGTGCTCCAGAAGATAGTTGATCTTCTCGCCGACCGTGCGAGGTGCAGATGGACGAGCTTCCCTCAGCGGCCGCACCCTGCGGAGCCCGAACGAGACGTCCTGCGCGGCCAGTAGCTCTTCCGTCGTCACCCCGTAGGCGTGCGAGAGCGGTCCCACGTAGGCATCCTGGAGCCGACGCCTGCCGGACTCCGCGTTGCTCAGTGGCACGCGACTGGCGTTGATGGCCTCGGAGGCCTGCGCCACGCTGAGGCCGGCGTCGCAGCGAAGCAACTGCAGGTCCACGGCGCCGTCGTAGGGGAAGAGGGCGTCAAGGTCCTGACCAAGTGCCGAGGCGATCCCCGGGAGTTTCTCCCCCTTGGGGAACTCCTCGCCGCTTTCCCATCGCGCCACGGTCGGGCCGCGGACACCTACTCTCGCGCCCAACTCCTTCTGGCTGAGCTCCTTGCCCCGTCTGACAGCTCGCACTCGGCTGCCGTCGAATTGACGTGGCACATGTACTCCTGCGACTTGACGGTCTAGACCTCGGGTGGCGACGAGAGAACCCTAACGGAAACCGGCTTGATCGATCCATGCATCTACCGTACGTTTCTGTATCGCACTTGATGGCGGGGCTCTGCTCGTGCGTCGATCCTATGCCCCGATTAGTCCATCGCTCAACTACCCGCCCTGTTCAAGGCGGGTCCACCGGACCCGGTCATGCAACGGCCTGGGAACCTGGAAGGATCCCACCGATGATCCAGTCTCACTCGGAGTTGTCCGACTCTGGCGAGTTCAAAGGTTTCAACGAAGCCCGGCGCATCATGTGGTGCTATGAGGCTCGTGCCCGTGTGTGCGAGCGGTTCGAGGAGACGAGCTTCATCGGTGATGCCAACGTTGCGGCGGTCCACGTCGACAACACCACCAGGGCAGACCGCGTGTTCCTCGTGGCATTCGACGAGGACGGCCGGCAGGTCGGCGTTGACACGCTCTACGTCGACGGGCCGAATCAACACCTCGACATCGCTTCCGAGTTCGACCACGACTTCACCGGGATGGACGTCGTGCCGGGCTCGCAGCTTGACCAGGCCATCTCTCGCGAGAACGGCTGGGTCGTCAACCTGAAGGTACTGCGCGAGTACGAGCCCTCGGTCGATCGTCGGGCCACGCAGCGTGCGGTGTTCTTGGTGCATCTGCAGGACATGATGACGAACGGCGAGGTCCGCGGATTCCTGTTTGGCCAAGGTGAGTCCGATGAGGCTGATGCGGCGTGAGGGGCCACGATCTCGTACGTCAGACGACCCCGCCGGCCAGGCTGCCGGCGGGGTCGCCTGATCTCTGACGCTGTTACGGCGCTGCATCCTCGCGGCGAGGGGGGGATCGGCACGGCTGATCCGGGTGTCGAACCCAGGTCGAGTGCGGGCATGCCGTGGACCGGCTCATGCAGGTCCCGGGTGACGTCGGTCCCGGGTGACGCCTGGCGGTGAGCCCCGCGAGGTCACCCGGTTCACCTTCGACACAGTCGCCTTCCAGGAGTGGAGCCCGTGATGCCGCCCTGACGGCCTCGTGGCGTCAGGGCGTCGATTCAGGCTCGGTACGCGACGGTGTCGCCCTGTCGCGTCGTCACGTCCGTGGGATGAGCCGCGAGGCCCACTCGTGGATGAGTTCGGCATTCTCGGTCTTGTTCGCCTCGGCCAGAATGTCGATCGGAACCCCCGTCCTCCTTGAGATCTCGGCGAGCGTTTCGCCTGACACGATGGTGCGCGGCTTCGTCTTCGGCGCGGGCGCGGCGGGTGCGCCCGATCCGTTGGGCTTGTCCTTGTCCTTGTCCTCGTCCTCGCTGCCGCGACTGGGCTTCGAAGTCGGACTCGCCCCGCTCTCGTCCTGCTTCCCCGTGCCGGCCCCGCTCTCGTCCTGCTTCCCCGCGCCGGCCCCGCTCGGCTGCTGGGCGCTGCCGCCTCCGGCGTTCTGTTCGTCGGGGTTGCCCGGTGCCTCGGCCGGGGCGTGATTGCCATGCAGTGCCTGGGCGAAGCCGCCGCCGGAAGTCGCGAACTGTGTCAGGCCCCAGCCGGCGAGGATCGCCGCTCCGCCCGCCATGAGGCCGGCCGCGATGAGCGGCCCGTTGCCGAAGCCCATCGGGCCGGCGTGACTCCGGGCAGTTGCTCTCGTCTGTGCCGTCGGCTTCGACGCCGTCCCCTCTGGCCTCTGAACCGTAGCCGCCATCCCTGCCCCAACTCCTCTATGAATAGCATGCAGAGTCATCCGCGTCTGACATTGGCATTCTACTCATAGTCGAATAAAAGTCGATGCAATAAGGGATTGAATGGTAGTTGGAGCCCTGCCCGAGAGATCGCCAATGGATCCCCGAACCATCGACCGCCAGGCCGAACGAAGGAATCGCGCCACCATGGCCAAGTGCTCCGGTCTGCCGGCCCTGTCGCCGAGGGCAAGAACGTCTTCATCCGCAGGAAGCCCGGCTTGGCCGTACTCGCCCGCCTCGTCGAGGGCGCGGAACTCGTCACGAGCGACCGGCGCAAGACGACGAACGGCATGAACCCCGTCGGCGAGCCGCACAGCACCGCGACGATCATTCACGCCGAGGTCCAGTTCGCGTTGCGACGTCCTCTTGGCCCTGGACGGCCGTGACCGAGTGGTGGCCCTGTGGCGCTCGCCCGGCATTGTCTGCATGCAGGTCGACGCGGGGGACTCCTGGAGTCGCGGCTGTCCGTCAATCAGAGCCCGTGCTCCAGCCCGCACCGTGCGGGACTGGAGCACGGGCTCCTCCTTCTTTTGTCTGGCCCGCCTCTCGAACATGGAGTGAGTCGTCATTCGATGTCCATGTCGACTCGGCGATGACCTCGTATACGAGTCGACAACAAGTCAATCTAGACTGACTATACTGAAGGTATGACTCGCAACGACAATGCTCACGGCGGCAGCGGTCCCGGCGCCGAGCTCCCGAAGTTCTCTGTCAATGTCGTCCCGACAGACCAGCTCAGGCACGAGGAACTCGCCACGGTCCTGAACCTCTATCGCCGCGGCCAGATCACGCCGCTGATCTTCGGAGACGGCAACAAGCCCGAGGCCGCGATCATCCCCTTTGCCGCGTTCGTGCGCCTCATGAAGTACGACCACGCGGCCCACGTCCACGCTGAGGCTGATTTCCAGGCCGAGCTCTCCCATCGCATCCAGGAGTCCGACGCCTCCGGCGATGCGGGCATGACCGTCGAAGAGCTGGCCGAAAGCCTCGGCCCGCTCGGTCAGCAGTGGGCGGATGACCATCGTGCCGCCCAGCAGAAGAAGCGTCATGAGTGAGCGTCGGCCCGTCATCCGCATCCTGCCGACCGCCGGTCTCAAGCAGGACTTCCAGACTCTCCACGACGCTGCGCTGAAGAAACCTCAAGGACCAGCGGACCGGCTCCTGCGCGTGGCTCTCAACCAGCTGCGCCGGATCCAGGAAGGCGCGCCGGGCACGCACCCGCTGGCGTTCATGCCCAGTTATCCCGATCTCTCCGATTGTGAGACCACGTACGTCGGCGCAGATCCCAATGCAAAGCCCTCGCACCGGATCGTCTGGCGGGAGCGCGCGCCCCAGCACCCGGGCGAGCCCGTTGTCCGCGAGATCATCGCCCTGGGTAAACGCGCGAACGGGCAGGTTTACCACATGGCCGGCCAGCGTCTGGACCGCCCTGTGGGCTTCACTCTCGCCGAGCTGGCCGCGCAGCGCGAGCCGATTGCGAGTCCCTCACGACCCGGGCAGCGCTTGACCGGCAGTTTCGACACGCCAACCATGAACGAGCCCGACCACCAGTTCGAGTGACCTGTACCT
The DNA here is from genome assembly GCF_042889825.1 of Streptomyces sp. NPDC002467. Taxonomy (NCBI): domain Bacteria; kingdom Bacillati; phylum Actinomycetota; class Actinomycetes; order Kitasatosporales; family Streptomycetaceae; genus Streptomyces; species Streptomyces sp. NPDC002467. Next base: position 11,160 of record NZ_JBIARJ010000017.1, read on the forward strand.
GGCCGTGGCCGGCGTGTTCATCGTCCGGGTCGGCGCACTCGTGCTGATCTTCGTCATCGCCGACGGCTGAGCCTCGCGGCCGAACTCGTCTCATCCATAAAGAAAATCCCCGTGATGCCTGCAGCCATCACGGGAATCTTCTTTTCTGCCGGCTCCTCGCTTTCTACGACGCGGGCCGCAGCTCACGACCCTCAATGACGTTTTCGAACTTGCCGGCATCCCCGATCGACCCGTAGGTCTCCGGTGGGGCATCGTCTTCATTGCCCCCCAGTCGACGGTTGAAGCTGCTCGATGCGGAGAACTTGAGAACCACGTAGTCATCGACGTTGCTCTTGCCGAAGCGCACCTTGTGACCCTTGTGGTCCTGCCGGTAGAAGCGGCCGAAGCTCGTGAGTACGACCGCCTCTCCGCAGCTCACCGCCCCAGTGAGTTCATCAAGCAACGACTCGTATACCTGGTTCACCACTCGTCTGGGCAACTTGCTGCGAGTCGCGACCCGCGAGATGAATTCGCGCTTATTGACACGCGGTGTCTTCGTCGTTTCCATTTCTACACCCTGTCCTATCGCCGTTCGTGAAACGGTTCCAATTGGAAGTCAGTCTATCGGAGATAGTCATGAGTGGAGAAGGGGAGTTGGGCGTATCAAGTTCAGTCACCATGCTTATCGCTGGCCATTTGACTAGATTTCCAGATCCGGCTCGATCCCCTCCCGGTCGCCCCTGGGCTCATAGTCGACCGACTCGATGATGCTCCACGTCTTCGGATCGCGGCGCTGGTTCACGACCTTGTCGTGCGACTCCTCGAACCGCTCCTGCGCCGCCACGCGGTGGGCCGCATCGAGCTTCGCGCCGATGTTGCGCTCTGCGAACTCCATCATCGAACTCAGTGCCGACGTCGCGCCCTGCCGGAGCGCGCTGACGTGCGGCTTGTTCTGCGCCCGCTGCTGCTCCCATCGGCTCCGATCCTCCGGTGTGACGTAGCCGAACATCCGCGCGAAGCGCGATCCGAACCTGACCTGCTGACCCTCGCTCTGTTCCTGGCTCATGCCCCCTCCTCCTGCTCCTTGTTCGTGTTCTCGGATCGCACTCAGGTGGGCTGGAAGTGCTCGGAGTCGGTCTCGGCGTTCGGGCCGTTGTTCTGCGAGCCGGCCTCCTGCTCGGCCGACGGACCCGTAGGGCGCGACCGCGGCTTGAGTCGCTGCTCCTCGAAGAAGGCCCCGGGGTCGTCGACCGCCGCCTGCAGTGTCTGCTGCCAGTTCTCGCCGAGGCTCCGCTTCAGCTGAGCCTCGAGATCCGGGTACTTCTCGTTCACTGCCTCCATCGCGTCGACGTAGGCGTTGGAGTAGACCCGCTGCTGCTCCTCGGGTGGCAGACCGTCGATGTCCATGCTCGCGATCATCACCTCGGACTGGTCCAGGCGGTGCTGGAGCATGTCGGGCAGCCCGCTGGTGTCCAGACCCTGTTTCCGCACCGCGAAGCCGACCAGGTAGCCGAGCATGTTGCCCCCGTAGGCCTCTTGGTCGCCGCGGCCCAGCGCGTCGAGAAGCGAGGTCTTCATCGTCTCGGCGAGCTGGACCTGGTGGGCGTCCGCGTCCATGGGTCGGCGCAGTGTGAACATCCCGTCCTCTGGCAGACGCCGGCCCATCTGGTCGTCGAACTCCCCGCTCCACACCGTGTGGACCCGGTCGGAGCCCGCGATCCGCTCCTCGTGCGCGGGGGCCTTGACGATCCGTCCGTGGGCCACGCCGTTGAACATCGTGCGCAGCTCGGGCTCGTACTCCATCCGCTCGCCGATGATCCTTCGGGCGCGCTGGACGACCTCCCGTCGCTCCAGGCCGTCTTCGCTCATCTGCTCGTGCAGCCGTTTGCGCAGAGCCTGGTAGCCATCGCGGATCAGGCCGACGTCCGCGCCCGGCTCACGCATCTTCCAGAAGGCGTTCTCCATGAGCGCGACCTCGGTCATGGCTGCCGAGTCCGGAGTGAACATCTCCCGGTGGCCGCGCTCACGATGCTGCATGGCGTCGAAGCGCTTGCGCCACTTCTTCGACAGGTGGTCACGCGGATCCGTGCTGCCGATCAGGCGCTCGCGCCGGGCGTCGCTCGGCAGGTCCTTGAAGATCCTCTGCCGGTGCGTGATGCCGCTCTCGGCAAAGGCCACCATGCCACGGGTCCTGGTGTCGATGCGCTCCTGGATCTTGTCCTTGAGGGGTTGGAGGTAGCTGTCCATCTCCTTCTTGAAATCCGGGGCGAGCATCCGCATCGTCATCACCATGCCGACCGCTTGGATGATCGAGTTGGCATTCACTCCGCGAGAGAGCGGCTTGAGACACGACTGCATCATCATCTGCATGTAGACGTGGTGCATGGCGCCGAGATCCTGCGCCCGCTCCTCGTCGTTGAAGCCGGGCACCAACAGCTTCGAGTCCCGCAGCGAGGCCATGTACTTCTCGCAGGCCAGCCGCGTCTCCGCCCTGAGTTTGAGCAGCTGCTCGCGCTGATCCAGGCCATCGCTCTCGTCCTCGGCCCGGTCGACGTCGATCCCGTGCACGCGCTCACGGTCGGCCATCCGCTTCCGGGTCTTCTCACCGAAGAACTCGCGGGCACGGTCCCGGAGCCGTTCACGCCAGGCGCGCGCACCGTCTGCGTCCTGCGGCCCCGGATCGTCGATCACCTCGGCGTCGATCGGCTCGTCCGAGCGCGAGTCCGAGTGGGCACGGGTGTTGCCTCGTGGCTCACCGGTCCGAAGCCGATCGTCGCCGACCGGAAGCACCTTGATCGCGCGCCGACGGCCCGCGGCTCCTGTTGCCAGTTCCTTGTGCTGTGCCATCTCAGTACCCCATCCCGTAGTCGCCGTCGTTGACCTCGGGCTCGATCTCGATGCTCGGCCTGTAGACCGGGCGCGTCGCGCCCACGCCCACGGCATGCGCGGAGCGGCGGTGCGAGCCGCGGGTGCGGGACGCCGCCGCGCCCTGAGAGATCACGTCGGGCTTGACCACCGAGTCATCGAGAGCGATCACGGCGCGGTCCGGGCTGCGCGTCTCGGTGGAGCCCAGCTGATCGAGCTGCCAGGACGTCCGCACCCGAGCGTTCAGAGTCGCCACGGGCGCGAACTGCTCGTTCTTCTCGCCGTCGTAGACGCTCTCGCGGTTCTTGGCCGCCTCGACCAGATCGGCGAACGCGCCGCCGTAGGCCATCCGGTCCATCACGGTGCCCCGCAGCGACACGTCCTCTTCCAAGTTGCGGATGCGCCCGGTCGTCGGGTCCTCCAGCGCACTGGCCACGCGGGCCACGTACTCCGGGTTGACCGTGACTCCGAAGCCCTCCTTGGACTCGTAGAACTCGATGAACTGCTTCTCCCACTCTTCCGCCGTAGCCTGGACGGGCTCACCGTCGATGAATGCCGTGTGCCACTCGCCCGATCCGACATGTTTGATGCTGCGGCCCCTCCAGAGATCGCGGCCGGGGCCCTGGAGCATCGCGTACTTGTGCCGGGCCTCGGCAGCGTCGTGCTTCGCCTGCAGGATCGACTGGGTCACCGGGTAGGTGACCTCCAGGACGGCCTTGAGGTCCTCGCCGCGCAGCGCGCGCACGGCACGCTGGCTGAACGAGCCACCCAAGCCGGTGCCGTGGGACTTGATCGCCGTGGCGAACATCGAGGCTTCCTGGTCGGATTGGGTGATGCCGGGCGTGCCCTGTGCATCGCCCAGGTTCCGGGCGTAGTCGGTGAGCTTCTTCTCGCTCCCCTTGGCGCCGGTCTTGACGCAGACCTCGCGCACGCTCCGCAGGTGTGCCTCGCGATCCGAGAACGTCAGTGCCGCACCGAACTCGCCACGCTGCGCTTGGCGGTACAGCCCGCTCAGCTCCTCCGTCACGATCCGCTGGGCGAGCTTGATGTCCTCCGGCGCATCCGAGCCCGTGATCGCCCGCAGCCGGAGCCGGTTCGCCTCGCTCCGCGAACTCTCCAACTCATCAGCCATTCCGGCGTCCTTGGAGAGCGCGACCTGGGTGTCCAGCGACACCTGCATGGCCAGCGGGTGTGAACCATCGCCCTTGACCACTCCGGTGTCCAACAGGTTGGCCGGCACCGAGAGCTTTGCCAGGGCCTCGGCCTTGGCCGCCTCGCTGTGCAGCTTCACCACGGCGACGGCATCACCGTCGAAATCGCCGTCGAAGCAAGCGTCCATCACCGGGTTGATCGCGGCGCCGGTGAGCCGGTCGTCGATCGCGACCCGCATGTAGCGCACACCGGCGTCACGGAGCACCGGGTCACGCCACACCAGCGCGTGGTCGCCCTCGGCGAGCCCCAACTTCTCGGCCTTGACCGAGCTGAGCGCAACCTGGTCGACGTCCAGCCGTGGGTCCGCGGTCCACACCATCGTCGCCGAGTCGGTGAGCCGTGAGGACATCAGCCCGGTCTTGAAGATGTTGCTCTTGCCCGTCAGCACTCGCTTCTGGACGTCGGTCGTGATCGTTTCGAAGGCGCGCTGAGCGCGCGAGACCGATTCGCTCATTTTGCGACGCACCTCGGCGCGCTGCTCGGCGGACGGACTCTGGCCGTCCAGCTGCTCGGCCATGTAGCGGTAGCGGCAGGCCTCCACGAAGACGTCCTGGTAGCTGCTGGTGTAGTCGTGCGTGACGGAGGACCCGTCCTCGAACTCCTGACCACTGCGCAGATGCGAGGACATCACCGGCAGCTTCCACGAGTTCGCGCTCACCGTCTCGGTCTGCTCACCAGTCGGATACGTGAGCGGGAACGGGATCTCCATGTCGCCGCCGCGGTCGCCGATGAGCTCGCCGAAGGACTTGCGCATCGCGATCGTATTCAGTATCGGGAGCTGGCCCGCCTTGCGGGGCTGCGTGCGCAGCAAGTCGGGCATCGGGATGAACCGACGCTCGGTACGCTCGTCGAGACCCTCGGCCTGGCCGATCACGCGCAGCGTGCCGTCGGCGTCCATGTCCATGCCGGATACCAGCAGGTACTCGCGCAGGCTCGACTCGGCCCCGCTGTTGTGGCCGTAGAACTCGCGCATGATCGCCGGGCAGTCCTGAGACTGCAGCGCCCAGGCCAGCTGAGCGGAGGCCTTACGGCCCTTGCCGGCACGCACCTGCTCGTCGTCGTAGATCTTCGTCTTCTCGTCGACGGCCATATGGGTGACCACGAAGCGCATCTCGCCCAGGGCACTCGGCCGCAGTTCTCCGTCGGGCGAGCGCAGATCGGAGACGTTCCCGCTCATCAGCTCGCGCGCCGAGCCCGCGTTGCGCCGGGAGATGAGGCTGAAGGGACTCATCACCACGTCCAGACCCGGGTTGGCCCGGAACCAGTCGACCTCTTCGACGACGGCCTGCTGTTGCGCGTCGTGCAGGGGCATGTCCCGGTCGACGATCAGTGAGATCACGCCCTTGTTGCCGTGCAGATCCGAGATCTTGTCGCCCACGACGAGATCGCGCTCCCGACCGCCGGCCCCGCGGATGCGGTGGCGCTCGGCGAACTCCTTCGACACCACGATCGGGTCGTCTGCCGTCCAGCCGCCGAAGGTCATCAGCGCCGTCTTCGCCGGCGCGGTGACCTCGGAGGACTGCATGATCGTCGAGGCCGTCATCTGCTGACGGTCGAACGGGTCGTACCGCAGCGTCTCGAGCTCGGGGAGAGCCATGAGCGGCGCACGCTGTCCGGCCACGCTCTCGTCGCCCGGCACGATCCGACCATCGGTGTCGACCCGGGCCTGAGCGGTCAAGTACCGCACGATGCCCTGGTTGGTCGAGCCTCCGGTCATCACCGGGTCGAAGTAGCCGCTGGGCGCGGCCACGTTGTTCCGGTCCTTGCCGGTGAGCACCGTCATGTTCCGCCCGCCGGTGAGCCGCCAGGCGTCGAAGCGGTTGTCATCAGCCGGGTCGGTTCGGTCGCGCTGGGCCCTGTACTCGGCGTAGACCGTCGAGCCGGCCTTGATCTCGTTGGAGTAGCGCACACGGCGCGCCTCGGTCTGCAGGATCGCTGCCGTCCACTCCTCCAGGTGCGCCTTGATCTCGCCGGTGGACTCGTCCCGCTGGTACGTGGTGGCGCGCTCGATGTAGTCGACCGGGTGCTTGGTGCCGTACAGCTGTGAGTAGACCGTGTTGAGCGAGGAGGGCTCGCCGGTCTCGCTCCGCCCGGCGCTGACGTCACCGGCGATCTGGTACTGGATGCGCTCGTGCATGAGCTGCTCGTAGCCGCGCAGGCGCGTGCGCTCCTCGACCGAGGTCGGAGCCTCGCCCGGGGTCTGGGCCGTGATCGTGGCCTCGTAGCCGGGCACGATCAGGGCGTTCTGCCCGCTGGCGAAGGCGGTGGTGATCTCGCCGTACTCGCCGACATCGAAGACCTGGCCGATCTCACCCGAGATCGGAGTCCCCTTGCCGTTACGGTGAAGCTTCTCGCCACTCCAGCGAATGACGCCGTGCTCGTCGACCAGGATCTGGGAGACCGTCGCCGCGTTGCGCTCGATGCTCTCACGCACGGTGACCCCGATACGCCGTATGAACGCGGATTCGTGATCGGCGATCGGCACGGAACGCTCGGCGTTGAAGCGGACGAGCCGGTCCTTGAACCGGGTCGTCTGGAAGGTCGAGCCCATCATCTCGTCAGGGGAGATCTCGCAACGACGAAGCGCCGAGGCGAGGTTGTCGAGGTTCGACCACTGCCCGGTGGGGCTGGTCATGTATCGCGCCACCCGGTCCGGGTTGAAGCGCTGATCGACCCACTCGCCGTCGACGTCATGGGGCTGCGCCTCCCAGGTCCCGATGAGTTCGAAGGGAACGTCCTCAGCGTGCTGTCGGACCTTGTCCACGGCGGTGCCGCCGTAGACGAGGTTGCCCATCTCGGGCGTCTCCTCGGCCTGCAGCTCGCCGATCTCCTCCAGCCGTTCCCGATACATCTCTTCGGTCGCACCCGGGCGCAGCAGTTCGCTGTGCGCGCCTGTGAGCACGTCCCAGTACGAGCGCTGGATCGCGGCGACCTCGGAGTCAGCCGAGTACTCCGGCGGTTCCATCGCATCCAGCTGACCGCCGGTTCGCTCCAGCTCCGTCTCGGCGCGAGCAATGAGATCCTCGACGCCAAGGGCTGCCTGCAGGTTCTCCCGAGCGCTCTCGACGGCGGCCTTCGCATAGGCCTCGGCCGGCTCGGTGTCGAGGAAGAAGGCCGGCAGTGAGCGGTTCGTCGCGTCCCGGCGCAGCATCACCTTCGAGCCGGGCCGAGGGCGGGACTCACCGGGGGCCACGTAGTCGCCGACGACGAACATCGAGTCACGGTCAACGTGGTAGCTGTCGGGCACGTCCACCACCGTGCGGCCACGGCCGAGCTCCTGGTGTGTCGTGCCGGTCCCGCCTGCGGCGTGCCCCGGCAGATCCGTACGCTCGACGCGATGTCCCTGGGCGAAGCGCAGGAGTTGGACAGCCTCCGCCGGAGAGGGAGAGTAGACCGCCATGCCGCCGGGAACCCGGTGGTTCGTCGAGTAGCGCAGCACCGTGCCGTTGTCGTACACCCGAGCTCCGGCGTACTCCTCCTGACGCGTGTCGGTGAGGCGGATCTCCATGCCGGTCCCAGCGATCTTCGCCTTGATCTGACCTGGCTCGCGGTCGCGCATCACCGCGTAGGACACGCCCTGGGCCTTCAGCTCTTCGAGCAGTGCTGCCGAGCGCGCCACGGCGCGCCGGGACATGAAGCGGTTGCGGTCGACGCGGTTCGTCTGCGGGTTCCGGGCGCCGTCGATGACCCACTCGCGCACCTGGTCGTACTCCTGCCGGCTCATCTTGTCCATGAGCGCGGTGAGTCCAGCGGCGTCGTCGTTCGTCATCGCGCGGCCCGCCTCGAACGGCTTGCCGTTGTCGTCGATGCGCCAGAGCACCATGTTTCCGTGCCGCGGATCGGCCAGGGTCTCCACCTCGCCGCCGGCCACGCGTCCGATCGTCTCGTCCGGCAGGTACAGCAGCGCGGTCCCGGCGCGCTTCACGGTCGCGCGTCCGGACCAGGCGGGGTCATAGGGGCTGATCGGCAGCCCGGCCGACTTCGGGTCGACCTGGGCACCGACACCGGTGACGCGGGTGAACTGCCGCTGCAACTGCTGATAGCGCTCGTTCTGCGGGGAATGATCACCGAACTGCGGCTCGTAGTCGGACACGTTCTCCTGGAACGCCTGGTCGATGGCGGAGAGGCAGTCCGCGATGGCCAGCCGCGGGTCGGCCAGTGCGGTGCCCCGCCGGCCGAGGATCTCGTCGACTCGGGCGCGGATCGCCTTGGCCTGGGAGATCGGAACGACCTGTCCCGCCTGCACCCGGGCCTGCTCGACTGCCTTGTAGTAGACGTACTCGTAGAAGTACTTCCGCAGTCCGCGTGCCTTCTTCATAGTCAATCAGCTTCCTGTGGATGCTCCGGGTTACATAGAGCCTACATTGCCTATCGAAAGAGAGTTGGAGGCTATTCGAAAGGCCAGTGCCGAGGCTGTCTCTCTTGGGTGAGAGATGGCCTCGGCACTGGTTGTGATCCTCGTCCGACCCCAAGCGGCCGTCGGCTACTTCGAGTTCATCTCGATGGCCATCGCCCTGTCGAACCGGCCGTCGGCCAGCACCTCCCAGCTCGGCAGCGAGGCCAGGTACTGGTAGAAGGCCGAGTAGACCTTCACCGTCGCCAGCGACTTCAGGTCCTCCTCGGTGACGTCCTCCTCCGCGAACACCCGAGAGTCCTTCTCGTTCACGTGGCCGTTGATCCGGCGGGCGGCATTGGCGTACGCGTCCGAGCGGATCTGGCTGATGTAGGTCTGAGACCCATCGGCGCTGCGCAGTTCGCCGTCGCCGCCGACCGAGAAGTGCTCGCGATCCTGTTCCAACTCGGTCTGCGCGGACTTGTAAGCCTCGCCGATCTCGATGTCCAGGCTCTTGACCTTTGCCGAGCCGTCGGGATTGACCAGCATCTCCTTGCTGATCGTCCCCTCCGCGTAGAGCAGACGCTGCCGCTCGACGCTGACCGCCTGCCTCTCGGCGACCGCGACCCCGACCTCGACGTTCTCGATGAACTGGTCCTCGTCGAACATGCTCATCCCCTCGTACTCGTCGGGGTCGACGACCACCGGAGCGTTGGGGTCCTGGTACTTGTCGACCGTGGTCATCGTCGTGATGACCTCCATGACCTCGTCGGCGTAGACATCCGGGTCCAGTCGCTCGATGTCGACCTCCTGGTAGCCGTAGATCTCCTTGTACTGCGCCTTCGCGTCCGCGGCCTTGACCGCCTGCCGCATGCGCTTCTCCAGCATCTTCACGAAGTCCGGCTGATTCATCCGCACGTCGAAGTCCATGGCACTGGACAGCGTGGGGATCGTCTGCAGCGAGTACGTGTGCCCCGGGTGCTTGATCGTGTTCCCCAGTAGCCGGACCGACATCGGCAGGATCGTCTGGTTGCGGTTCCAGATCGGCGCATCGCCGGCCCGGAAGACGATCGAGTTGCGCGGCGAGAGGAAGGCCATGTCGTTGTAGCTGATCAGCGGCTCTTCCCTGGTGCTCATCGTGTAGGAGACCCGGCCCTCGGTCTTGCCGCCGATGACCTTGTCGAGATCCTGGCTGATCTGCTTGCTGTCCCTGTACGACCGGTGGGTCTTGCCGCTCATCTTCTCCAGCGTCTCGATCATCGAGTCGTCCGTGGATTTCAAGAAGACGATGTTCGAGGTGTTGCCCTGCACGATCTTGTCGACGCTCTCGCCGTAGACGTCGCGCAGTTGCTGCAGGGTCTGCAGGATGAGCGTGAACTGCTGCTCCTGGCCCAAGCCGATGGAGAGCATCGTCGCGAAGCCGTCGATGCCCTTGCCCTCCGACTGCAGGTTGCCGAGCTCGTCGAGCATGAACCGCGTGCGGTAGAGCGGCTTCTGGTTGGACTTCGTCATGTACGCCTGGTCGGCGCTCACGTCGAACAGCTGCTTGACCAAGATCAGGATCAGTTTCGCGTACTTCATCAGGTGAGGCGGAGTCACCAGGAACAGCGCCTTCGGGGACTCCGAGTAGCGAGACAGTTTCTGCGTGATCGCCCGTGCCTGATACGAGACCTTCTCCGGGTTGCCGCCGCCGGAGAAGTCGAGTCGCGTGTCCGGGTAGAGCGTGTCCCCGGCCTGGAAGGACAGGATCTTCCCGTCCCGAGTGCCACCCTCACGCACCGGCTTCAGCTCACGCATCACGCCGTTCTTCACGATCTTCTTGCCCGTCACCGGCTCGACCACGTAGTGCCGGCCATTGAGCGAGACCTGGTGGGTCTTCGTGAAGCTGAAGTAGAAGGTGCGCAGCAGCATCTTCGTCTGTGGGTTGACCAGCTCCAGCTTGAGCCAGGCTTCGTGGCCGGGGAACTTGCCCTTGAAGTTGTACCGGGCCCAACCTTCGCGGCCGACGATCTCCTCGTGCTCGAAGTCCTCGCCGAGGTTCTCGGTGAACATCGGGTCCGCGTAGGCCGACCACACGGCCTGCTGACCGACGAGGTGGTCGCGCTTGACGTAGTTCGGCGCGAAGCGCACGCCGAGGCGACGCGGGAAGCTCAGGCCGGCCAGGTCGGTGTTCTGCGACGGCTTGCCCGAGGTCAGCGTCGAGATCGTGGGGTCGGTGAAGAACGACATGGCGGTGATCGCGATGCCGTACACCGAGGCGAGCATCTTCTCCGCGCCGGCCATCGAGCGCAGTGCGTTGTGGGCGTTGCCCACCATCGTGCGCATGTTGTTGCGGGGCAGAGCTTCGCTCGCGTTGAAGTACAGGCTGAGCATGTCCTGATCGGCCTTGCCTTCCCACATGAAGGCCTGGGCCGCAGCCTTCTCCTGCTCCTCGGCCAGGGCGTCCGCGTTGTTGTCGAACTCGCCGGCCTTGACCCGCTTCTCCAGTTCGGCCTCAGGGTTCTTGATCTTCTTCGAGCTCATCTGCACGAAGAGCTGGTAGCAGTTGTAGAGCGTGACCTTGCCCCAGAGGTCATCGAGCTTCTGCTCGAGCAGCGCCGGGTCCATGCTCAGCACGGCTGCGGCACTGCGCAGCTCCCGTTCCTCCTCCAGGTAGAAGTCGATGAGTCCGTAGGCCGCGCGCTTGAAGGCGTTGTTGGCGGCATTGGGCCAGACCGGGTCCTCGCCGCCGTCGAGCGGAAAGAAGATCCCGGCGATGTTCTCCACATACAGTGCGCACTTGGTGAAGTTGCCTTCACGCGCTGCGTCGGCCGCCAACCCCAGGGGGTTGTAGATGTCGGTCTTCATGGAGTTGATCAGGTTGAACTGCACCGGTTCGAACCCGCGTGTGACCAGGGGCACGTAGTTCTTCACCAGCAGCTCGCCCTTGGGATCGTTGACGACCATGTTCGAGGGCTTCTTCTCCCGCGACCACATGTCGATGACCGGCTCGATGTACGTCTGGCCCTTACCGGCTCGGGTGATGGCCAGCACCATGGTGTTCACCGGCGCGGTATCGACCACGTACGCCCCGGCAGGGCGTTGGACCTCGTACGCCGGGAACGTCCAGTCCTCCTTGATCAGGGCGGCGACGGTCTTGTGCGTGTCCGACCCGAAGCCGAGTTTGTCCCGGTTCTTGCCGTCAGGGTTGTACGGGATGCGCGTGGTGTCGTACTTCAGCCGCAGGGTCTTGTCATCGGGGAGGCCGGAAGCCTCGAACAGCTCGTCGCCGAAGCCTTCGTCGATGATCGGCAGGGTCTGCGTCAGCGGACTGCCTTCGTCGTCGTCCATGACCTCGCCGGCGTAATAGGCGAGGTTCCCCTCCTCGTCGATGACGTCCTTCTCGGCGCGCTGGGCGACCTCGACGGTGCCCAGACCCTTCTGCCTGAGCATCATGTGGCTGAGCATCGAGCTGACCTGCACGCTCGAGTGAGCACCGGCGTCAGGGAACCAGTCGTAGTTCTGCTGGATCTCTTCCGGCAGAGCGATGTGCTGGTCGTTCTGGTACTGGTTGATGTCGCTCGTGGTGTTCATCAGGTTCGCCGCGGCGACCCTCCGCGAGAACCACGTGCCGATGACGAGGGCGACCATCAGACCCGAGCCGAGCGTGATGAAAAGCTTGAACCCCGAGACGTCGGCCAGCTGCTCTCCGACCGTCGTCGTGCTCTTTTCGGGCTCAGCCGGCCTGCCGGCGCTGGGCTTGTCGTCCTTCGCCGCGGTGTACCAGATGGGGACCGGAACGGCCTCAACGCTGGGGTGACACTTCGCCTTCACGTCCGGGTTGCCGTCCTTGGTCAGGGGCCGGTAACACTTCACGACCGAGCCCCCCGCACCCGTCATGGTGTCCTGGACGTAGTACGCACTCGGCTTGCTGCCGCCGGACACACCCGAGCCCAGGGAGACGCCCACCGAGAGCACCGCCGTGGCGATGAGCGAGTAGAAGACCCAGGCGACGACCGTCACCAGCACTCCGGCAATCACCGCGACGACGATGCCCGGTCTGGTCGACCTCAGGGTCAGGAACTTGCTGCGGTCCAACTGCTGGTTGTCGTAGACGTCTCGGTTCGTCAGCGTCTCGCCGGGCGTCCGCGCCGAGATCTTCTCCCAGCTGCTCGCCTTCGGCCGTGCCGCCTTCCGCTTGTTCGTGGCCATCGTGCTTCCCTACTCTCGAGCCTCGCTCATTTCGCTGTCCCGCTGTCCCGCTGTCCCGCTGTCCCGCTGTCCAGTGCGCCCGGCTGCGCAGACGACGACGGCGCATGGGGAACGCGCCCCATGCGCCGTCAGATCACCCCGTCGGTCATGACCGGATCGCTCAACGGATCAAGACCACCCCGACGATGAAGCCGGCGACACCCATCAGGAGCGAGAGCGTGACGATCATGACGACGAGAATCTTGTTCGAGCGGCTCTGCATCTCGGAAGCCCGCGCCAGCTCGTTGGCGTAGGACTCCTTGTCGGCCTGCATCTCCGTCAGGCGTGCTTCGTACCGTTTGGCCACTGAATCCTCGACCGTCGACAGCTGCCCGAGCAGGTCGGAGACCCGCGTCACCTGGTGGTTGGTCTTCTCCTTCTCCAGGTCGAGGTTGTGCTGCCACTCGGCGTCCCGAGTCGTCATCTGGGTGATGGCGTCCTTGCGGTTGCGTTCGAGCTCGTCCTCCATTCGGCGGATCCGGTCGGCGTGCTCAGAGCGCACCGATTCCAGGAGGTCCAGCTGTTCCCGGCGCAGGATGCCGATCTCGTCCGTGGTCCGCTGGTGCTCGGCCAGCGCCTCGTACTGGGCGATGTCGGCCTTGCGGTTGTCGTCGACGATCCGCTGGATCTCGGACTTCCACTGGCTCAGGCGCGCTTCCTCGGCCGCCAGGTACTCCGACTGCCGCTCGGCCAGCACCTCGAATATCCGCGTCTGCCCGGTCTGCATCTTCAGCGTCGCGTCCGACCGCCGGACCCGCAGGATTTCATGCTGGTTGTGCGCGTGGGTGTCCTCGATGTCCCGCTCGATCGCGGCGGCGGAGTCAATCTGCTCGCGCTCCATCCGCGAGCGGTTGCGCTCCTTGTACTGCAGCTCCGCCGAGAGCGCCGCCTGCTGGGCCACCTTGGTGGCCTGCGCCTCATAGTCCTTGGCGATCTCCGCCCGGCGGGCTCGGATCTTTTCCTCCCTCTCCGTCTGCCGCTGCTGGTGCTCAGCCTCAGCCGCGTCCTTCAACAGCTTGTACCGGGAGCCCTCGCGGTCGGTGGCCACCGTGCGGATGACCTGCTCGGTGTGCGCCGACATGAGGTTGACGTAGAGCGCACGCAGCTCGACCTCGTGCGCGGAACGGAGCTGCATCAAGTCCGCGTTGGCCTGCCGGTTGAGCTGGGCGACCTGGTCCCCGAGCCACTCGGTCGCTCCCTCGGGCACGGCGATCTGCACGACCGGTGCGCCGATGGTGAAGGTCGCGTCGAACTCGTCGAGCCGGACGTCCAAGTCCAGCTCCTCGGAGAGGAACCGGCGGGCGATGACGTCGCGTACCTGGGCCTGATCCGCCGGAAGCACAGCGTCGCCGGCCTCCTGGTAGTCGCCTTCGATGCCGGTGCCGGCGTCGGCCTCGTCGAAGCCCTCGTAGTCGGTCACCTCGTCGCGGTCGTAGTCCGGCTCCGACTCGACCGAAGCGGTGGCCACGTCGTCCCCGTCGAACACGGGTGTGTCCACCCCTTCATCGTCGTCGATGACGTCGCTGAAACGCGGCTCGTCGTCCAGGCCCTCGTCAGCCCCCTCGTCACCGGGGATCACATCGAAGATCGCATCCCCCTCGTCCTCCCAGAAGACCGCCGGGGCGGGGTCGGCGGTCCCGGCCTCGGCGATCAGGCCGCTGTGCTCTTCCCACGCCATCTTGCCCACGGCTTCTTCGAGGCTCGTGGTACCTGCAGCGACAAAGCGCGCCTCTGCGAAGGTCGCGTCGTTCACCAGATCGACGAGCAGATCGCCGCCGGGCTTCTGCCACACGACGGCCCAGGCGTAGGTGGCGCCGGTGAGCAGCGAGTACTCCTCCATGCGCGCGAGAGTCTCGTCGGTGGGGATGATGCCGAAGACCTCCGCTTCGAGCATCTCCGCCGTGGCGACCGTGCGGATCTGGTCGGAGCTGATGAGCTCGATGATCGAGCCCTTCGCCTCGTCCCGGCCGTGCCGCGTACTCAAGCCGCCGATCTCCTCGGCCGCAAGCACGAGCATCACCCAGGCCGTGCCGCTGGGAAAGACGAACGGAGTGTTCGACCGCAGCAACTCGACCGCTGCCGGGATCGCCGTCTCTCTCACCACGGAGGCCAGAAGCTCGTTGGGCTTCTTCTTCCGTTCCTTCTTCTGGCGGACCGCCGCCGTTCCCAGAATGCCCATTGATGCCGATCCCCTCGCCAAAAGAACACAGTCCGCCTGGTTTACGAGCATCCTATCGTTGGCTTGTCGGAGTAAGCAACTATAGGGTGTCGAAGGCCTATCGACTCGTTAGTCGACTAGATCCCGTCGGCCTTGACCGACTCATCGCACCGCACTGACCTCGATATAGGCATCGGAACTCAGCAGGTTCTTGTCGTCGCTGACCAAATCGCCGACGACGTCAATGCGGATCCGTCGCTCTGAGGGGTGCTCGTTGAGGAAGGTCGCCACCGCGGTCGTCACCTCGTCGGTCAGCTTCGCCACGGCCGCACGCGCGCCGCCTGCATCGGAGTCGGTGTCACCCTTGTCCTCGATGAGGTACTGCAGGACCCTCGCGTCGACGTCGACCCGCACGTTGTGCTTGACGAACACCTCCTGCACCATCTGCCGCAGCTTCTTCCGCACGATCTTCTGCTGCGTCGGCAGCGACAGCGGCTGGAAGGGTACGATCGCGTCGATGCGGCCCAGCAGCTCGGGCGGGAACCGGTTGTCGCCCGTCGTCGAGGAGATGGAGCGGCGGATCAGCTTCTCGTACTCCATCAGCTGTTTGCCCGAGCCGGTGTCGTCGGCGGCGTACTGCGAGATGCTCTTGTAGATCTCCGTGCCGGCGTTCGTCGTCAGAACGATGTACGTGTTGAGGAAGCTCACTTCGCGGTTGTTGTCGTCGTTGAGCCGGCCGTCGTCGAGCACCTGTAGCAGCACGCGCGTGACCATCGCCGAGGCCTTCTCGACCTCGTCGAAAAGCAGCACGGCGTGGGAGAGGTCCCACACCCGCTTGGTGAGTTCGGAGCGGAAGGCCGCGAATGACGAGTCCTCGGCGTACTCCGTCATGTCGAAACGGATCAGGTGCCGCTGGTCATCGCCGAACAGCAACTTCGCCAGTCGTTTGGTGAGTTCGGTCTTGCCGACACCGGTGGAGCCCGTGAACAGCAGGCTCGCCATTGGCTTTCCCTTGTCATTGAGGTCCGCCACCGCCAGCTGCAGGCGACGTGCCACCGCGCTGGTCGCCCATTCCTGGCTGAACACCTTCTCGTCCAACTGCTTCTTGATCTTCGCGCCGTCGACCTTGAAGGCCACGTTGACGTTCAGGGTCTCCATGAGCACGTCCGAGAGCAGGTCCCGGTCCATCGGCCGGTGCGTCAGGCGATGCCAGCCGACCATGGAGTCGAGCACGAGGATCGACTTGCGCGGTTGAGCGCTGGCCGGCATGTAGCGCTGGGTGTACTCGTAGATCTGCCGGAAGATGTGGTCGTCGTAGAACTCGTCGGCCACCCCGTATCGTTCGGCCATTCCCTGCAGAATCTTGATGGTCGTCGACTGGTCGGGCGGGTTCAGGTTGATGCGTTGCAGTCGCTCGACGAGCGGCTGGTTCGGCGAGATGTGCTTGTGGAACTCCTCGTAGGTCGTCGCCGCGATGATCCTGATGCCGCGGGTTCCCGATGCGGCGAGGACCGGCTTGATCGCCTCGACGGCGGCGTCGGAGAGCTGAACGATCTGATGGAACTCGTCGATGAAGAGGACCAGTTCGTGCTTCTCGATTCTGACGAAGTCCTCGGCCTCGTCGAAGAAGCCCTTGAGGATCGCCGCCATGTTCTCGGCGTTGCCCGCCTCGGAGATCATGCGCGCCGGGTCCACCTCCAGGTACAGGCGGTCCTTGTCCACCAGCATCGTGGCCTGGACCAGGGCCGTCTTGCCTGTGCCGGCCTCGGCCAACAGGAGCGCGTTGCACAGCTCGGGACGGCTCATCGAGGCCAGCAGCTGTGTCGTCTCGTGCTCGCGGCCGACGATGTCGCGCTCGGCCTTCTTCAGTGGCTCCGAGAGCTTGGACAGGAGCCGGTAGCGCTCGTTGAGCTGCACCTCTTGAAACATGCCGCACAAGCCCTCTCGACAAGACTGACGATTCGACTGCAAAATCAGTCGAAACCTATCATGAGTCGTACTCGATAGGAGGCTTGATAGGGAGTGTGAAGGAGTGCTCGCGCGCGTAGCGCCGGCGGTTCCGGTGGTGCGAGCTGACCGGCAGGTAGGCGCCCCCGTGTAGCCGAAAGGCCCCTGGATGTCATTCCAGGGGCCTTTTGGGGCTTGACTCGGCCTCGACCTTCGACCTTGGTCTCAGCCGACCGTCGGCTGGTCGACCTCGACCTCGGCTGCCTGCTCCCGCTCGGTCTCGGGGGCCGAAGCCCGAGCCTGTGACTCCCTGGCCGCGGCCTGGGCCTTGCGGGCTGCGCGCATGGAGGTCAATTGGTTGTCCAGCGTTGTGCTGTCGACCTCGAACTCGGAGGCCTCGACGGACTTGGTGTTGACCACCAGGCCGGTGCCGCGCGTCGCGGGCATCACATTGCCCTTGAAGCCGTAGACGGTGCCGACCTCCTTGCCGTCCTTGTCCAGGATCGGCTCGGTGTTCGGCCCCGCGGCCTTGGCGATCTCCTCCATCTGACTGGTGGAGTACGGGGCGCCGTTGTTGTAGCGGACCTTGCCGTCCTCGCCCTGGACCCGATCGGACTTCAGATGCAGGTTCGTCTGCTTCTGGCCGCGCGGATCTCGAGCGTCGAGCTGGACGTCGGCGTACCGGGACTTGCCATCCCTGCTGAAGCCCCTCGTGTAGGCGATCGCGATGAGGTTGACTCCGATCATCGCGCCCTGGCCCTTGATAAGTACCATGATCTCTTCCCTCCACTTGTTCCGACTGTCATCTGACAAGTCGGCCGTGATCGGTCACATCGCCCGAACAAGACGTAACCAGCCTGTCTAGTCACGCTCAAAAGCGGTTGAGATGGACGGCTGATGCGAGTCGAATGCCATCTCGGCATCTGCTGTGGTCACAGCCTGATCGACTCGGGCCTGGACCCGCACGACGAGGCCGGCGTCCAGCGAGGAAGCCTTGGATCGCCGCATCCGCTCGGTCTGCTCGCGCCCGGCGCGCAGCTCCGCGATGCGGGAACGCAACACGAGCGAGCCGGATCCCCGGCCCGTCTGCTGGGGCGTCAGCTCCCGGGAGACCCGTGTCATCGCCGCGACGTCGTTCACCGGCAGATCGCGAATCGCCTCTGCCTGACCGGACTGGTCCAGGTAGTCCATCGCCGCCAGCAGCAGCCGTCGGCGATCCCTGGCCGTCTCGACGAAGACCTGGTGTGCGCGCGGCCCGATTTTGACGTCGGTGACGAAGTCGTAGCCCAGGTGATGTAGATCCAAGCCCTTGACCTCGTCGAAGTCGTACGTGGCACCGACGACGACCTTGAAGTCCGTGCTGACCGCGTCCGTCTCCGTGCTCGCCCGATCCTCGGCGCTCGACCCCACGCGCAGCACCAGGCCGGAGGAAGCCAGATCGGCCCGGAGGCCGTCCAGCTTCCGGTCATAGGACTGCTTCATCGTCCGAATGCGCGCGTCCAGCACAGCCCGGCCGCGCTTGCCCTCGGTCAGGAGCCTGCCGCCGGGCTGAGCGTAGATTGTCCGGCCCAGGTTCTCGGCCTCCTCGGAGTCTTTCATCCGCTGCAGAGAGGCATCCGCACGCAGGGCCATGAGCGAGAGCAGCCGCCGGCCGTAAGCCGCCACGTCCTGCTGCTGCTCGTGCCATGCGCCTGCATCCCCGACAAAGGGGAGGAAGTGCCGGTACTTGCTCATCAGCCTCCAGTGGTAGTCCTCCTCGAACCGATAGAAGTCGTAGAGCGGGCGCGAATCCTCGGCGGCAGCACCGGCCTTCTCGGCCCGTTCCCACTGGTGAGTGAGATCGCGATAGACCCCGACCTTCTCCCGGTGATGCCGCAGACGTGAGGCGTAGCTGCGCAGCCGGAAGCCGAAGGAGACCAGATCGGTTTCCGTGTTCTCGCGGTCCGCCTGACGATCTGCAGCCAGCGCCGCCATCTGCTGATAGTCCATCCCCATGACTTCGAGCATCGGCGTGCGCACTCGAAGTTCCGACTCCTGCAAGGCTCGCAGCATCTGGTAGACGCCGTTGACGGCGCGCTCCGTGATCTGCGTACGTCCCCGCTCGACCAGCTCCTGCCATTCCTCCGTGCTCAGAGACTCCTTCGCGCGGCGCCCGTTGGCGTGGTCGACGATGCGCTCCATTGCCTCCGGCATCGGTGACCCGGCACGTTCGAGCTGCTCCTTCACGAGTTCGGTCACCAGCTGGTTCGCCTTGCGCATGCGAGCGTCGTTCGAGCCGGCGAGCCAAAGCGTTCGGTCCCCGGGCAGGCAGGCGACCAGAAACTGCGGCAGAGACTCGGCACGGATTCGCTCGTGCGCCCACCGCTTGATGAAGGTGGTGACGTTGCGCCGCTCGTAGCCGACGGCGCTGGAGAGGTGAGCCACCGCCTGCTTCTCGTCGAGCCAGGCATCGACGCCTCGGCGGAGCCGGGACTTGTGCCGGTCCAGTAGCTTGCCGCGCTGTGTGCCGTCCTTCGTCAACCGGCCCCGGCCACCGTCGACCATGGCCAGGTGGCAGTGCACGTGCTCGGTGTCGACCTGGATGACCCCCACGTACCGCAGGTCGTCGAAGCCGCTGGTGCCCGAGCTCATCCGCTCCAGGCCGTACATGATCGCCATGCGCAGCTTCATCTGATCGATGTGGCCGCGGTAGTCACCGCGGGCTTCGCAGTGGAAGTCCTCGTCGATGATCTTTTGCTTACGCAGGTACTCCTCGTCGAAAGACAGCACGGTCTTCAACACGGTGTGCCCCGCGCTGAAGTGCTGCTGGATGTCCTTGCCGGCCGCCTTGAGCTGTTCGTCCGAGAGCGAGACCGAGCCGTAGCCGAAGGCCACGCCGCCGTCGCCTTGGGCCTGGCGCATCTCGTGCTTCGTCGCACCCCGCGAGATGCCGACGCGCTCGACCGCGGACTCCCGCGCCGTGTAGCGCAGGATGAAGTCGTCGGTGCGCAGACGCTGGATCGGAGCCAGGGACTCCGTCGCCTGCGCGCGGGCCATGTACCGGGTGACGTAGTCGCCCGGCGTCGCACCGCGCGATCCCTGGCCGCCGGGCAGCGGCACGCTGAACTCATTCACGATCACGATGTCCTGCTTCAGGCCCATCGGCGCTCTCCCTCCCATCTCGCCACCGATGCACTACGGCCCCGGCTGCTGTCAGCCGGCACCCGGGACCGCACACGTCATGCCTGATCCGTCCTCAGGAGCCCAAGCTCTGCTCGTCGTCAACGCCGAAGTCCAGGTCGGCCGCACGCCGGGCCACCTGGAGCTTGCGCTCGTCCAGGCTCGGGACCGGCTCGACCTCACGTCGGCGTGTCTCCTCCTCCGCCTCCAGGTCGGGATCCAGGTTCAGGTCGCGCTGCGCCTCACGGGTCGGGACCGGGGAAGCGGACGGCACCTGCTGCTCTTCAGCCCTGTGCAGTGGTGCAGCCACGCGCTCCTGGTAGAGGTTCTCCGTGGTGCCCTCGGTGCTCGCGCGCTCGGTCTGGTACTGCTCCCGTTCGGCGGCGATCTCCGCCTCGATCTCCCGCAAGCGTGCGTTCATGCCGTCAGCGACCGGCGCTGCCTCAGGCACGGGCGCTGCGACGACCTGCGTGACCTCGGTGTCCAGGCCCAGCTCGTCCTCGGTGAACAGCGGGTTGATCGCGTCCGAGCGCGACTTCAGCCCACGTGCGTCGACCACGGCCTCGGCCCGCGGGACGCCGTTCTGGGATTGGTCGGCGAAGTAGCCGGCGAGGTCATAGCCGCTGGACTCGAGATCGATCTCCAAGCCCCCGATGCCGTGGACCTGGGTGAAGACCACGGGCACATCGCCTTCGGTCTGCACTTCCGACGGAGCGAGGACGAGCATGTCCGCCGTGGCCGGCAGCTCCCACTCGATCCCGGTGACCTGCTCGGGCACGGTGAAGCCACTCGTGAAGTATCCCTTGCCGGCCAGCACCACCAGTTGCTGGTCGTCGAACTCGTAGAAGGCGTCCACCCTCTCGCCCTGGCCGGGGGAGTAGGTCACCTGGGAGATACCGAACGGCAGGACCTCGGCAGGGGTGACCGAGCGCAGCTCGCCCGTCATGTGCAGATACGGACGGTAGTTCTCCTCCGCGCCCCGATGCTTGAGGTCGAGCGATTCGACCATGACGCCGAGTTCGGCGACCACCCCCTCCAGCCGGTACGTCTCCACTCCTCGTTCGCGCAGGAGGCGGTGGGCCCATACGTCGTTCATCGTCAGTCCCGCGGTGCGCATCACTTGCTCCTCTTGCGGTTGGTCTTGCTCTGGTTGGTGGTCCTGGTCGTGGACTTCGGTGTGACGTCGGCCCCGGTCGCCTCGCCCCGGGCGTCCTGGATCTTCGCGATCATCCGTGTTGCCCAGCGCCACATGCCGCGCATCACGGCGATCTCGCCCGCGGCGAGCAGTGCGACCAGGAAGAGGAGCGGCACCAGCCACATGGCGATGGTTCCGTCCGCGCTGAGCGCAACCCGGGACGCGCCCGACTGCTGGTGCAGCCATGCGCCCAGCAGCGGGATGACGACCACGGCCGTGATGAGTGCCAGCAGGTAGTCGGCGAGAAGGACGACGGCCCGGAAGAACCCCGCCCACACCACGACTGAGAACCCACCGGCCTGATTCTTCGGAGCCAGGCGCCGCCATCCGGTGCGCGGCTTCGAATCCTCGTGCTCCTTCTCAGGCTTCGCCGTGGTCTTCCTCGCCGCCGAGGCCGTGCTCGTCGGGACAGTCGTCTCGGTCTTCTCCAGGGCCTGAGTCGACATGTTCGTGTCCTTACGTCTCGTAGAGGTCTTCTGGGGTGCGTGCCGAAACGGTGGGCGCTTCGCTCACCGTTTCGGCTTGGGGGAGGACTGTTCCCCGCCGGCGCCGACGAGGGCGTCGCGGGTCTTGCCGGAGGCCCGATAGGCGTCCAGCGACGTCGCCGTGCCGTCCTGGGAGGTGGAGTAGGCGAGGACCACGAACTCGCTCTTGGCAGCGCCGCTCTGATCCGGTCCGACGCGGACCGGATCGAGACGGGCCACCCCCGTGTAGGAGTAGTTCAGGCCCTGCACCCGACTCACGTGAACGTCCAGATCGGCAAGCGCGTACGTCGTCCCGGCGCCCTTCGTGGCTCCGGTCGCCGCCATCCACTCCGGCACGAACTCGGTCAGTACCCGGGACTCGTGGTCGAGGAAGCCGTAGCGCGCGTCGAGCAGCGCCTGCTGCTCCTTGACGGTACGGCTCGACGCCGAGCTGTCCGTGAGGCCGAGCAGAAGGGACCGACCCGTCGTCCTGTCACGGTTCACCCGCTCGATGTCCACGCCCGGCAGCTTGGCCAGCAGCGCCGTGTGCCGTGCTGCGAGCTCGGTCCGGGCGGCGCTGAGGTTGCCTTCGAGCTTCTGGACGACCGCGTTGTCCTGGGTGCCCGAGGCAGCCGAACCGTCGCTGATCAGGCCGGCTCCGAGTGTGACCACCGAGAGCGCGAGCAGCGCCCCGGTGCCGCCGAGCAGGATCCTCCCGGCGTGGGGGCGCAACTTGTCCTTGATCTCCTCGTTCACGGTGCCTTCACCTCCTGCTTCAGAGCCTCGCCCGTGGCCGTCGTACCGGTCCGGATGTTCACGAACGCGTTGCGGACCAGGTCGTAGTCGGCGCGGGCCCAGGCCAGCAGCGCCGGCTTCTCGCCCGCACCGGTCCTGGTCTCCGTCGCCAGCCAGGTCACGGCGATGGTGCCGTCGTCGTTGACCAGGTAAGGCACCTGGCCGGCCCACTCGAAGCCGGAGTCGAAGCTCATCGGGATCCCGACGCCGGCCGGTACGTCCTTGTCGCCGGCTAGCAGGTACCACGGGCCCAGGTCCCCCTGGTGTACCGAGGGGGCGAAGTAGGGGATGAGATTGCGCAGCGTCGACTGAGACGTCGCCGGGTCGAGCTTGCCGCCGTTCGCCGCCAGGTTGGGCGTCAGGTAGCGGTAGTCGTTCTGCAGCTTCGCGACCTGACCGGCCGCCGTCAGGGCCGCGGTCAGACCGCGCTCGGCGTCGTCGGCCTTCGGTAGCGCCGCGGTCTTCGCCTCGGTGATCCTGATCTGCTCCCGCAGAGAGGACACCTCCGGTACGGCCGTACCGCGCACCGCGCTCGGGCCGTCGGAGATTCCCGCGGAGAGTACGAAGCACAGCACTGCGCCGACACCCATGCTCAGGCCGGCCGCAAGGGTGCGCTTGCGCAGGCTGCCCGCGGGCTCCGTGCGCTCAGGAGTGTCCGCGCCCTCCTGCGAGGCCGCGGACGTCGCGACGAAGCGCGTCTTGCGTACCGCGGACCCGCTCGACTCATCGGCCTGCGTCGATGCCATTGCCCCTCAACTCGCCGTTCTACTCGAATACCAGCCTAACTCTATCAGTGAGGCGAGTCGAAAGGAGGTGTGAGTCATTTGGAATGGCGAGTCTCGCCGCTCGCCGGCACGCCGGAGAGGTTCGAGACCTTGCCCTGGGCGTCGACCGTGACGAAGAGCAGCGCGCGCCGGTACGCCGTGACGCTGGCTTTGCTCGCCTTGTTCTGGGACGTCGCGTCGGAGGTGACCTCGACGTCGGCAAGGACGGCGTAGGTGTAGACGCCCGCCTTGGCGTCGATGACCTCCATGTCCGGATCCGCGCCGAGGGCCGAGTTCAGGCCGACCGCGTCGATGTAGTAGTAACGCCGCCCTTGGGAGTCCTCGTTGAACCTCGACGGGGGCATGAACGACTTCAGGAACATCTCGTTCTCGGTGAGGTCGAACCGACGCTTCAGGCTCTCGCGCGCAGCCTCGTAGCTCTGCCCCGAGTCCCACGTGAAGGCCATCGAGAGCAGTGACTTGATGCGCTCACCGTCGGTGCTCAGCCGACTCTGGCTGACACCCAGGGCCGCCATGACGTCAGCGTTCACCTGCTCGGCGCGACTCTTGCGGACTGCCGCCAGATGTCCCTCGATATCGTTGATCCGGGCTTCCTGCTCGACCTGGGCCGCGTGCCGGCTGCTCCAGGTCGCTCCGCCGACCGTCGCTACGACCGCGAGGACCGCTGCCGTCCCCAGTGCGGAGAGGTTGCGCCGGAAGAATCCCCGCCGCGCGGGTGCTGCCGTCTGCTCCGTCATCGCTTCCCGCTCTCCTCCTGTGTGCCCGTGCCGCCGAGTTCGGGTACTCCGGACCCGACCGGCATCTTGACCGCCGGGTTCTCGTACTGAGACCCGGCGGCGGTTACCACGAGGGCCAAGTGGTCGAAGGCCCCCGCCGTGCCATTGCGCACGTAACGCGCGCTCGCCCAGGCGAGCACCTCGCCGCTCGTCGTGTCCCGGCACAGCCAGACGACCCTTGCCTGGTTCGTCGCGCCCGAGCCGCCCTTCACGCTCAGATCGGGCATCACCGTCTCGACCTTCCACGCGTACGTGCTCGGGGCGGCTGCTTTGTCGCCGTCGTAGCGGATGTACCAGGCGTGGCGCGGATCGATCTCGGTGGTCGCATCGAACGGCGTCAGCGACGAGGTGCTGTACGCCTCCTTGTCGCTGACGACGAAGGAGTCCTTGGTGAACAGCGGCGCCAGGTCCCGTCGGTGCTCGACGATTTCCAGCGTGGCCTGGTTCGGAGCCCCGTTGTTCTGGCTGGGCTGGACACCGGCCCGGTGGTACAGCGCGGCGAAGGTCTGCTCGCCCTCCTCGACCTTCTTCGCGTCGGCGGCCGCCGCCTCGGCGAGCTTTGACAACTGCGCGCCGGCGTCCGCCTTCGTGGGCGTGGACCGGGCGTCGTCCAACTGCCCCGCGAGCTGGAGGATCCGGGCCTCGTTGTCCGCCGTGGTCGTCTTGAAGCTCTCGCCGGTCACGCCCGCAGTGATGACCAGGGCGAGGATCCCGGCACTCATCACCGCGGTGACGCCGCGGCGGAGCAGGCGCGCGTTGTCCGCCGGGGCGTGGGACTGGCCCTTCTCGCGCCGGCGCGTCATCCAGCTCGCGAAGCGTTCTTCGAGCTCGACTCCGGTGACTTTCGTGTGCGTCTTCGATACCGCGGGCTTCTCCTCGGGCATCGACTCGCTCTCCTGTGCCGATCCTGTGCTCTCGGACTCGTCAGGGGTTGTCGTCACGGAACGCTCCTCACTCCGCGTTGTTCTCATAAACGACTCAAGCCTATATCAAAAGCCATTCATGGCCGAGTTCGAATCCATTCAGCAAGAGCGTCGAAGGCGGAACCGGCGCGCGGACCTGACTCGGACACGAAGAAGCCGGTGCCCGGATCGCCGAGCACCGGCTTCTTCCTCCCAGGTCAGATGCTGCGGGTCAGGCTTTTTTGATCTTGTCGGAGGTGAGCATCGCATCCGACATGTCCACGAACTTCCAGCCCTGGGCGGCCATCCGCGCCGCGCTGTCGACGCGGACCCGGCCCATGTAGGCGCACCAGCCGGCCTCACCGACGATGACCTTGTCCCCCTGGACGCCGAGCACCACGAGGGTGTGGCCGACGGAAGTGGATCCCGGCCCGGACCCGACCGAGTAGGGGACAGGGGTCGACTGCATCGTCTTGCCGGTCTCCGCGGCGATCGTGTAGGCCGTCTGCTTGCCATCACCGGACGGGTAGGCCTGGAACGTCGTGTACTTGTTCACGAAGTAGGTCGAGAAGCTCACGCAGTTCATCGCGTGGTTGTCGCCGCAGGAACCAGGGCCGCCGCCCGGACCGTACCGGTCGTCGAGGAACTTGTCGCCCTCCTTGTTGAAGAGGTCGACGAGGGCCTGGGCCTCCTCCTGCGTCATCCCGCCGTCCTTCGGCGAGACGGAACCACCGGCCGTGGAGGCGCAGTTTCCCAGGATCGTGTCGATCCCGTTCGATATGTTGTCGATGATCCCGCCGACGATGTCCTCGACGCCACCCACGACCGAGCTGTCGACCGACCAGCCGCTCATCTTGCCGAACCACATCTCGGCGTTGTCGCCTCGTTTGGCGACCCCGGCCGCGCCGTCGGCGGAGCGCTCCCAGTTCGCGTGAAAGTGCACCGCTGCCGCACGCGGCGAGCCCTGCGACTTCCTGAGCATGTCCTTGAAGACCGCAACGTCGCCCGGGTTGTCACCATCGACCATGAAGGCCAACTGGGCCTTGATCGTGAACCAGTCGACGCGCTTGCCCTGCGCGTACTGGCGCAGCAGCGTGTTGCGGCCGAACGTCCACTGCCCAAGACCGATACCGTTGTCCGTGTTCTGCGCGGCGTTGGCCTTCGCGGCGGTCATGGCATACGTCCCCGTCGGAAAGTTCTGCACACTCGTCGGGTCGATCCCGGACTCCTGCGACCAGTTTCCGAGGATGCCCGCGATGTTCGCCTTCGGCATCCCCCAACTGCTGAGTACCGAGTAGATCTCCTTGGCGTTCTTCTCCACGTTCGCCGGGACGGTGGCACCGGAACCCGTGCCGACGTTGTCCGCGTTGACGGCGCACGCCGCCCTCTTCGCGTTGATGCTGCCCTCGGTCAACGCCGTCGAGTTGAGGACACCGGTCAGGATCGAGCCCAGCAGGGCCACGGTGGCAGTCATCGCGACCGCACCCGACAGCGCTGCCGCCACAGGGGCAATCGTCGCAGTGACGGTGATGCCCAGGACCGCGCCGGCCCCCTTGGCCAGGAAGCTGCCGATCGCCACGAACGGCGCAGCGATCGCATGACCAACAGCCTTGAGGATGTTGACGATGAGCATCCACAGCAGCTTCCCGGCGTTGACGGCCATCGCCATGGCTGCGAAGAACATGGACTTGAGCCAGTTCAGTAACGCCATGGCCATGACCACGGCCATGGCCGGCGGAGCAGCAGACGCACCACCGCCGACGGCGACGCCCTTGGCCGCCTTCGAGCCCAGGCCCTCGTCGTCCTTCGTCGCACCGCGCTCGTAGCCCGTGCCGCCTGCACCCAACTCGCGCTGGTCGGCCGGCTTGGCGTCCGGGCTGCCGCCGGTGGCCTTGGACACGCCTTTGACCGTGTCCTGGGCACCCTCGACAGCGAGGTTCTTCGCTGCGCCAACGGCGGCTCCCGGAAGCCCGCCGGCCTGTGCGCCGGACACGGCACCGGAGACAGCGGCTCCCGCGTAGCGCCCGGCGTGACGACGGGTCGCGCTGCTGCCGTCTCCTTCGATCGCCTTCTGGGTCGCGCCTCCGGCCAGGTTCCCGGCGACGCCGTTCATACCCTGGTTGATCGTCGCCCCGGCGTTTGCGGCCCCGGCGTTTGCGGCGCCGGCGTTTGTGGCGCCGGCGTTTGCGGCGCCGGTATTCGTGGCGCCGGCGTTTGTGGCCCCGGCGTTTGTGGCCCCGGCGTTTGCGGCGCCGGTATTCGTGGCGCCGGCATTCGCGGGGCTGGCATTTGTGGCGCCGGCGTTTGTGGCCCCGGCATTCGTCGCCCCGGCATTGGGGGCGCCGGCATTGGGGGCGCCGGCATTGGGGGCGCCGGCATTGGGGGCGCCGGTATTCGCGGGGCCGGCATTCGTGGCCCCGGCTGTCCTGCCTGCGGTGTCTGCCCTGACCGGTGTCTTCGACCCGGCCTCCGACATCTTCGGCGCAGTGTTCGCCGTGCCGGATCGGCCAGATGAGCCAGAAGGACCGGAAGGAGCGGAACGATCGGAACGATCGGAACGATCGGAAGGACCGGAAGGGCCGGAAGGACCGGCTTCCCGCCCCGGGAACTGCTTGGGCACGGTGGCCTTGCCCTCAGGAGGCTTCTCGATGCCCTCCTTATGGGTGGGCGGCGCCGCCTTCGCCCTGCTGGATGAAGGCGGCGCCGCCTTCACCCCGCTGTGCTGGCGCAGGGGCGCCGCCGAACCGAGACTCTTGGTCCCGCGACCCTGCCGGGGTATCTCCTGACTCACCGACGTGTCCGGGTGGTCCTGCGTCGTCTCCTTCTCGGAGCTCCGATTCGGTTGGTCGGCGGCCATGCTATTTTCCCTTCCGGCTCAATTCAGGTAGCAGGGTGCGACACTTCCTCGCGGCACTCAGTGGAATGTGGTGAGGAAGTCTTTGTCGTTGCGAATGGTGCTGTTGGACTGCACGTCCCGCAGACTCACGTCCAGTCGGAGTAGGTCGAGTGAGAGATCGGACTGGTACTTGGACTTGTTCGCCGAGTAGTTCTGATACGCATGTGAAAGGTTGTTCATGATGTTCATGAGCGGGCGCATCGCCACGTCAGAGGACTGGTAGTCCTTGGTGAGGCTGGTGCCATCCGAGAGAGTCCACTGCATGTCAGAGATCTGCTGATTCGTCGGATCTGAGCCCTCGTCACGCTTCTTGGTGAAGAGCTGGGCGTAGCTCTGTCCGGCCGGCGCCAGGGCATCGAGGTAGCCGTCGTAGACGTTGCCCGCACGCCAGTTGAGGTCGAAGCCTCCGGGGGCGACGTGCTTGGTCTGCAGCGCCAGCGTCGAGACACCGTCCTTCGCCTCGGTTGCGGAGGCCCCCGTGATCTTGTCGGTGGCGATCGAGGCCGGAACGGTCGGCGGACGCAGGAACAGCCCGTCGATCTTCGTCGTCTGCAGGTCGGACGTATAAGACCGAATCTGCGTCAGATTCGCGCGCATCTCGACGAGCTTCTGGTCCAAGGCCTTTCTGGCCTCGGTCTCCTTCTCCTTGAGTGCGACCCCGTAGTAGGCCTGCGCGGGATCGAAGGTCGGCGCGTTGAGTGCCGCGATCTTCCGGACCCCGGACGCACCGGGGTTGAAGAAGACCCGCCACTGGTCGTACTTGGAGAAGGTCTCGTCGCCGGCCAGCTTGCCGCTGCTCTGCTTCTGCTGCACTCCGGGCGTGGTGAGTTCGGCGTTCGCACGGACCGTCAGATTCAACACCTGACGGTCGAAGGGCCGGTCGGCGTGCAGGAGGACCCCGATGTAGCCGGTCGAGCCGAAGGTGTAGAGGGAGCCCTTGATCCCGGTGGTGCTGACCGGCTCGCTGTTGAGCGAGGTGTCCGACCCGAGCAGGAACGCCCTGTAGTCCGCGGCGTTGTACGAGATCTGAGCGGTCGGGCTGAAGTGCATCATCACGAGCGCCTTGTTGCCGCTCTCGTTGGTGTAGACCCCGTCCACGGTGCCGTCGAGATTCGTCTTCGACGTTTTGAAGTCGCGGGTGTACAGCGCCGTCTGCGACAGCGAGTTACGCTCCGCCTGGTATGCCGAGACCCCTGATGCGCTGAGCGCGATCGCGCCCGTGACCGCGAAGACGCCGAAGAACACCCCAAAGCGCTCGATCGCGTGGTGCGAGTCAAGCTTGAACTTCCTGCTGACGGACTGCGCCTTGTCCTTGATCCCCATGTTCTGCTCTCCTTCGCGCCTGCACCGTGCTGCGAGCCCGGATATGGCGAACCGGGTCGGAAGAGGCCTTGCACCTCAACCGACCCGGTTCGCTCGATGCCTCTGTCACCGTTCGTGTGCGCAGTCTGTGACGGCCCCTTACTTGGAAGGGCCGCTCAGGAATCCGCTGACCTGGTCGAGGGTCTGCACGATCACCGTGCCGCCGCCGAGATCCGTAATGGTCTGCTGGCCGCCGGAGCCGATCGTCTGGATCAGCGTCCACCCGCCGGTGCTCAAAGCTCCGCCGACGAGAACGAGGAGCGCGATCGTGCCCCAACCCTGCTGTTGGCCGGCGGACTGCGGGTTGGCCATCAGCTTCTTGATCAAGAGCACACCGCCCCAGACCAGGCCGACAACACCCAGCAGCATGAGTACGGAACCTCCCCAGAGCTGGACCTGGCCCTTGGCGTTCGTCAGGAAGCTGGTCAGGTCCCAGGCGGCGCTCGGCAGGGGTGCCTGTGTGAGGACGTCTGCCCCGTAGGTCTTCGGCATACTTCTTTCCTCTCACCTTTCGATTCATTCAGTGACGTGGCATCGAGTAGCAAG
Source organism: Streptomyces sp. NPDC002467 (assembly GCF_042889825.1). Lineage (NCBI taxonomy): Bacteria > Bacillati > Actinomycetota > Actinomycetes > Kitasatosporales > Streptomycetaceae > Streptomyces > Streptomyces sp. NPDC002467. The sequence continues at coordinate 40,764 of NZ_JBIARJ010000017.1, forward strand.
ACAACAAGCGCAGACTGCCCATCATGGCAGGTCGCGATAGGAGCTCGGGTGATCGATGGCGTCCATCGACCCCTCTTGCCGACTCGTATACGTGTGCATCTTGAGTGGCTAACCTACACCATTCGAATGGTGGTGCGTAGGGGTGTGTCGGGGTCTATCGATAGAGCATTGAGAGGGGCTGGGAAACGAGGCGAATCGACGTCCGGCGCGTGGTCGTGGAGGTGGCGCGTGGCCGTGGAGGTGCGGCGGATGCCTGTGGAATCCGCAGTGTCGGATGTGTAAGGTGCTGCCCCAGCACTGCCCCAGCACTGCCCCGACGGCGGCCTGCTCGATTCCGAGGTGGGCCGCCCCCGCCTACCCCCGTCGATCGCGATCTTCACCAGGAAGTGTCAAACCGCCATGAACTCACTGCCCGGTGACCTCTTCGCCCGCCGGCTTCGTCAGGAGCGCGAACGCCTCGGCATCAGCCAGGCAGAGCTGGCGCGCCGTATGGCCGCACTGCTTGGCACGAACGTTGACTCCACCGCCATCACGCGCATCGAGCAGCAGACCCGTGCGGTCAGGCTCGACGAGGCGGTCACCGCTGCCGAGGCTCTCGGGGTTCCGCTGATCACACTGGTCAGCGACAACTACGCCCGGGAAAACGAGGCTGAGATCCAGAAACAGCTCGCCGAGCTCGCCATCGCCGAGCAGGAGCGGGAGAGGCTGCGGCAGAAGATCCACCGGATCACCCAGACCATCCAGCAACTCTCCGCCGAGCGGGAGGCCTTCAGCTCTCACGCGCTGAGCGTCAACCCTGAAACCGCCGGCGACCACGAACTCGACCCTGAGACCCAGGCCTCCCTCGATGCCCGGATGCGTGGTGTCCGCAACAAGCCGGCCGGAGAGGGTGCAGGCCCAGGCGCATGACGCTGTTGCGGGCGGCCGGGTTGAACTTCCGGTCGCAGACGTTCGCCGTCTCGGTTTCCGCCACCGGCCGGCCTGCGTGACCCCTCGGTGCTCGCGTCGTCCCGGCGTGTCCGGGTGACATGACCAGCCCGCAGACTGTGGAAGTCGTATGCCGACGGAGCCCTCCCGGCCCCTCCCGTGTGCCGGTGCACCATCGCGTGCGGCACGTCGTCGCTCACGCCGGTCGTGTGGATCCGTGCGTCCCTTCGACTGGGGGGCGTCGCCCGCGTTTTCCGTAGTAGAGGCCGCCGCCAGTGCGCCCCACCGGTGAACCGTGCGCGGCGCGCAGGTCGATGGTGCCGGCTCGAACGGCGTGACAGCGGCGTCGAGAAGAACATTGTCCTGGGTGGCCTTCGGCTGGCCACGGGCCCATGGATCCGTCGATCAGGTGTAGCTCAAGGCCGTGCGGCCGCACGGCCGTAGTGTCACAAATCGCCGCGACTGTCGGGCAGTTCGGATAGGATCATAGGTATGGGAATTGACTGGGAAAACATCCTCGACGCAAGCGGGAACGGCCTCGACGAGGCGTACGACAGGGCGGTCTCCTCGGTCGTTTATGGCGAGACCGAGGCCGAGTCCCTGGGGGGCGCCCATCGGCCACTCCCGATCGGCGAAGAAATCGACGACACGGACGGCCTGCGCTGACCTGAGGGCGCACGCAGAAACTGCCCGATGAGTCGGGGCTTTTGTTGGGCTTGGTCCGCTTTGGCGGGCATTGGAGATCAGCGGTTTCCGCCCCGGAGTGAGCCGGTGGTCAAGCGTGACACCGGCAACCTCGCCTCGCCGTGTCCGAATGAGCGCGGCACGGGTAGCGAGAAGGTGCGCTCGGACGGCCCGGCGTCCGTCGCCGGCTTCTTCGGCGGGGCGCTGACCTGGCCGGGGAAGTCGCGGGCCAGGCCGGCATGGCCGGAATCGACTTCGGCTTTCACGTTCGGGTGCAGACGCTCACGGCCCGGCCGCCGCGCCTTCGGGCAGAGTACCTGCACTTCGGTACCGTCGATCCGCAGCGTGATCCCTTTGGCCTGGGCATAGGCGAACAGGTCTGGAAGGGCCCTGAGCCCTGATCCCGGGCCGATGTGACGTTGCGAGGATCGCAGGTCGCATGGATCCGGTGCAGTGCCCTCGGCCCAAACCCTCTGCCGGGAAGTTCCCCGCCGATGGCTGCGCCCATGCCTCGACGCTGACCGACGGGGCGACGTCGACCGGTGGAACCTGGATCGGCAGCTGGGCGGCACGCACCCGAGCCCTGGTTCGTACCCCTGAATCCTTTGGCTACGAGGACTGGTGCGACTCGCGGGGTCTGGCCGGCACGCCAAAGTGGTCAACTCGGCGCCGACATCACCAGTTCGACTTCAGCAGGACCCGCCCAGTCGGCGGGGCTCCCACTCAACCAGGAGCCGTTGGTACTCCGCCGCGCGCCGGATGAGATCACGGCGGCCGGGGACATCCGGGTCCTCCAGGTCCTCGCGATCAACGGGGACGTGGGGAAGGCGCCATCGCCGTTGTACGGAAGGGCCCGCACGGCAAGCCGTGCGGGCCCTTCCGCGTCAACCCTCGCTTTGCGGACGCGCACGCCGTAAGGGGAGTGCGGCCCGGGTTCAGGACCCGGACTCGCCCGCGTGCGGGCTCAGCACACCCGCCCAGACCAGGATGAACAGGAGGATGCCCAGCAGGACCCGGTAGATCACGAAGGGCATGAAGCTCTTGTTCGAGATGAACTTCATGAACCACGCGATGACCGCGTAGCCGACGAAGAAGGCGATGACCGTCGCGAAGATCGTCGGACCCCAGGTGATGTGGCCCGGGCTCTCGATGACGTCCTTGATCTCGAACAGACCCGAGGCCAGCACGGCCGGGATGGCGAGGAGGAAGGAGTAACGGGCCGCCGCCTCGCGGGTGAAGCCCAGGAACAGACCGCCGGAGAGCGTGGCCCCGGAGCGGGAGACGCCCGGGATCAGGGCCATCGCCTGGCAGAGACCGAAGATCAGGCCGTCCTTGACGCCGAGCTCCCGCAGCGTCTTGCGCTCGCGGATGGCACGGTGCCGGCCGCCCTCCTCGTCACGCGCGGCCATCCGGTCCGCGACGCCGAGGACGATGCCCATCACGATGAGGGTCGTGGCGGTCAGGCGCAGGTCGCGGAACGGGCCCTCGATCTGGTCCTTGAAGGCGAGGCCGAGGACACCGATCGGGATCGAGCCGACGATCACCAGCCAGCCCATCTTGGCGTCCTGCTCGGAGCGCAGTGCCTTGGTGTACAGCGAGCGGAACCAGGTGGAGACGATCCGCGCGATGTCCTTGCGGAAGTAGATCAGTACGGCGGCCTCGGTGCCGATCTGCGTGATGGCCGTGAAAGCCGCGCCCGGGTCCTGCCAGCCGGCGAACGCCGCGGTCAGCCGCAGATGGGCGCTGGAGGAGATCGGGAGAAACTCCGTAAGCCCCTGGACGAGACCGAGGATTAGGGATTCGAACCAGCTCATGTCGGGGTGCGCTCGTCCTTGTGATCGTCGGGCAGTTCGCCCCCGATGCTAGGGCCCGTGCGGAGCGGCGGTGACCACTGGGGGGTGCCCCGGCGCCGGCTCGTACGCCGCGCCCCCGTTCCGGGGCGGTGCGAGCCGGTGCCGCTTGCGCCAGGCGACCGCTCCGGCGCCCACCACGGAGACCACGATGAAGCCGAACGAGACGAGGAACGCGGGTGATCCGGGGGAGGAGGCGTTGGCGCCTGCTATCACGTAGGCCGTGGTGTTGGGGACGGACCCGAGCGCCGTCGCGAGGAGGAACGGAGACCAGCCGCACCGGGAGACCGCCGCGCCGTAGTTGGCCACCACGAAGGGCATGCCGGGGAAGAGCCGGACGGCGAGCATCGAGCGGAAGCCGTGCCGGCTGAGCTGGCCGTCGGCCGCCTGGAGCCACCGGCCGCGCAGCAGCGGACGCAGCGCTTCCTGGCCCAGCACCCGGCCCAGGCCGAAGGCGATGCCGGCCGCGAGGACGGTACCGGCGAGCGCCGCCACGAGGCCCGCCTGGGTACCGAAGACGGCTCCGGCGGCGAGGTTGAGCAGGGGACGCGGCACGAAGGCGGCCGCGCACACCCCGTACGCGGCCGCGAACAGCGCGACCGCCGCGGGCACGGGGAGGCCCGGCGGCCAGCCCTCCGAGAGCAGGCGCTGGGGCTCGAACAGCAGCACGCAGACGCCGGCGGCCGCGAGCAGCACGACGAGCAGCGACAGCCGGGCCCACGGCGTGAGGAGGAGGGACATTCCGGGAGACTAACCGACCACCCGGGCGCCGCGCCGTAATCTGTGCCTCATGCCGTCGAACGACGGGCGAACCCCGAGGGTTCCCCGCAGCGCCCCCGCGGACACCCTCCTGGAACGGCTCACCGACACCTACGCGCCGGCCGCCGACCCCGTGCGGGCCGAGGCCATGGCGGCGTACATGAAGGATGTCGCGCCCTTCCTCGGCATCCCCGCCCCGCTGCGCCGCGAACTGTCGAAAGCGGTGACCAAGGGCGCCCCCGGGCCGTCGGAGTCGGACTGCGCGGCGCTCGCCCTCCGCTGCTGGCGCCTCCCGGAGCGCGAGTACCACTACTTCGCCGTCGACTACCTGCGCCGCCACGTGGCCCGTTGCTCCTCCGGCTTCCTGCCCGTGGTCCGGCACCTGCTCGTCACCGTCCCGTGGTGGGACACCGTCGACCTGCTGGCCGCGCACACCGTCGGCCCGCTGGTGGCCGCCGACCCGGATCTGGGCGCCGTCATGGACGAGTGGATCGAGGACGAGGACGTCTGGCTCGCCCGTGCGGCCCTCCTGCACCAGCTCCGCTACAAGGACGCCACCGACGCCGAACGGCTCTTCGCCCACTGCCGCCGCCGGGCCGGACACCCCGACTTCTTCCTGCGCAAGGCGATCGGCTGGGCCCTGCGCGAGTACGCGAAGACCGATCCCGCCGCGGTGCGCGCCTTCGTCGAGGACGAACGCGGCTCCCTGTCACCGCTGTCCGTGCGCGAGGCACTGAAGAACCTCTGAGCGCACGGCACTTCGCCGGAGATCCCGCCGTTAATTCATTCGACGGGCGGCAGTCCGTCCGGCAGGATCTGGGGCATGTCCCGGTACGCCTTCCTCGTCGCACCGTCCGCAGTCGCGGACGCGCCGAAGGCTGCCGTTCCCGCAGAGGCATTTCCCTTCGCCGCATTCGACGGCGCACGAAGCTGACCCTTCCCGGATCGTCCGGCGGACCCCGCAGGGGGAGGGTCGGCTCGGTTCAGGGGTCCCGTTCCAGCTTCGAGCACGGGAAAACATCATGGCCAAGACGGCTTTCGTGCGGACCAAGCCGCACCTCAACATCGGCACCATGGGTCACGTCGACCACGGCAAGACCACCCTCACCGCCGCCATCACCAAGGTCCTCGCCGAGCGCGGGGGCGCGTCCTTCGTGCCCTTCGACCGCATCGACCGGGCCCCGGAGGAGGCCCGGCGGGGGATCACCATCAACCTCACGCACGTCGAGTACGAGACCGACACCCGCCACTACGCCCACGTCGACATGCCCGGGCACGCCGACTACATCAAGAACATGGTGACGGGCGCCGCCCAGCTCGACGGGGCGATCCTCGTCGTCTCCGCGCTCGACGGGGTCATGCCGCAAACCGCCGAGCACGTGCTCCTGGCCCGGCAGGTCGGCGTCGACCACATCGTGGTGGCCCTCAACAAGGCCGACGCGGGGGACCCCGAGCTGACCGACCTGGTCGAGCTGGAGGTCCGGGAGCTTCTCACCGCGCACGGCTACGGGGGCGACAGCACCCCGGTCGTACGGGTCTCCGGACTCGGGGCGCTGGAGGGCGACCCGCAGTGGACTGGTGCGATCCAGGCGCTGCTGGACGCGGTGGACACGTACGTGCCGACGCCGGTGCGGTACACGGAGGCCCCGTTCCTGCTGCCGGTGGAGAACGTGCTGACGATCACCGGGCGCGGCACCGTCGTGACCGGCGCCGTCGAGCGGGGGACCGTACGGATCGGCGACCGCGTGAGCGTGCTCGGCGGCGACGGCGAGCCCGTGGAGACGGTCGTCACCGGCCTGGAGACCTTCGGCAAGCCGATGGAGTCCGCCGAGGCCGGGGACAACGTCGCGCTGCTGCTGCGCGGGGTGCACCGCGACGGGGTGCGCCGCGGACACGTCGTGGCGGCCCCCGGCAGCGTGACGCCGAAGCGCCGCTTCAGCGCGCGCGTGTACGTGCTGTCCGGGCGCGAGGGAGGTCGTACGACGCCGGTCGCCACCGGATACCGGCCGCAGTTCTACATCCGCACCGCCGACGTGGTGGGGGACGTGGACCTGGGCGAGGCGGGCCTGGTCCGGCCGGGGGAGACGGTCACGATGACCGTCGAGCTCGGGCGGGACGTCCCGCTGGAGTCGGGGCTCGGCTTCGCGATCCGCGAGGGCGGGCGGACGGTCGGCGCGGGCACCGTGACGGAGGTGCTCGAGTGACCCGGCCCGGCTGACCGGGTCCGGCGAAACCGGACCCTTCTGTGGTGACGGCGGACCTGCTGCGTCAGACTGCCGTCACCACAGGCATGAGCGGAGGGACGGGCGGAGATGGGCGGCGACACGGCACTGGTGTTGGGCGGCGGCGGACTGACCGGCATCGGCTGGGAGTGCGGGATCCTCTACGGGCTCGCCCGCGCGGGGGTCGACCTCACCACCGCCGACCTCGTCGTGGGTACTTCGGCCGGCTCGGTGGTCGGCGCCCAGCTCACGTCCGGGCTCCTCTCCGCGCAGGAGCTGTACGAGCGCCAGCTCGGCGACGCCGCGGGGGAGAGGGCCGCGAAGCTCGGGGCGGGCGTCATGGCGCGGTTCGCCCTCGCCATGGTGCGCTCGCGGGACTCCACGGCCTACCGGCAGCGGGTCGGCGCGATGGCCCTGGCGGCGGACACGGGCGCGGAGGCCGAGCGGCGCAAGGTGCTCGCCGCCCGGCTCGTCTCCCACGAATGGCCCGAGCGCCGGTTCGTGGTTACCGCCGTGGACGCGCACACCGGGGAGCCGGCCGACTTCGACCGGGCGAGCGGCGCCGGGCTCGTCGACGCGGTCTCGGCGAGCTGCGCCGTGCCCGGGGTGTGGCCGCCCGTGACGGTCGGCGGACGCCGGTTCATCGACGGCGGCGTCCGCTCCGCCACCAACGCCGACCTCGCCGCCGGCTACGCCCGCGTGGTGATCGTCGCGCCGATCGCGCTCGGCTCCGGTCTCGTACCCTCGCCCGCCGCCCAGGCCGGCCGACTGCGCAAGGCCGGGGCGCGGGTGTTGGTGATCACCCCGTCGGCGGCGGCCCGCAAGGCCTTCGGGCGCAACGTACTGGACCCCGCCCGGCGGGACCCGGCCGCCAGGGCGGGGCTGGCGCAGGCCGCGGAGCACGTATCCGAGGCCGCGGCGGTCTGGTCGGGCTGAGCCCGGCCCGACAATGGTGGGGTGAGCGACGAACAGATCCCGGTGATCCGGGAAGTGGGTCAGGGCACCGCCAAGCTGATGCCGGACGTGGACCGGGAGCGGGCCTGGCTGCTGACCGTCGACGGGGCGCCGCAGTCGTACGTGGACCTCGACGACCCGCTCCACCTGGAATTCGAGTACGTACAACGCCTCGCACACGTCCTGGACTGCGCGGCGGAGCCGGGAAGCGCGCTGGACGTCCTGCACCTCGGCGGCGGTGCGATGACCCTGCCGCGCTACGCGGCGGCCACGCGGGCGGGCTCCCGGCAGACGGTCGTGGAGTTCGACGAGGGCCTGGTGGAACTGGTCGCCGAGTACCTGCCGCTGCCGGAAGGGGCCGGGATCGCGGTGCACGCCGCCGATGCCCGGGCCTGGCTGGCAGCCGCGCCGGCGCGGAGCGCGGACGTGGTGGTGGCCGACGTGTTCGGCGGCTCGCGGGTGCCCGCGCAGCTGACGTCGGTGGAGTACGCACGGGAGGCGGCCCGGGTGCTGAGGCCCGGAGGGCTGTACGTGGCGAACCTGGCGGACGGTGCCCCGTTCGACTTCCTGCGGGCCCAGCTGGCGAATTTCGCGGAGGCGTTCGCGGAACTGGCGCTGATCGCGGAGCCCGCGGTGCTGCGGGGGCGGCGGTTCGGGAACGCGGTGCTGCTGGCCTCGGACCGGGAGCTTCCGGTCGCCCCCGTGGCTCGGCTGTGCGCGGGTGACGCGTTTCCCGCCAGGGTGGAGTTCGGGGGCGGGCTGGCCCGCCTGCTGCGGGGCGCGGTTCCCGTGAGCGACGCCGACGCGGTGGCTTCGCCGGAGCCGCCGGAGGGTGCGTTCAGTCTGGGGTGACCGGGCGGCTGCCGCGCCGCAGCCCCCGGACCCCCGCGCCTCAAACGCCGGCGGGGCTGGATTTGTCCGGGGCGGGGCCGGGGTTGTCCGCTGCGGGGATGGATTCGGCCGTGGACGGGCCGGGTTCGGGCGATGGGGACGGGACGGGTGGGGCCTCACGGCGCGTCAGTCGGCGGACGTCCGGGATCACGAGGACCAGGGCGGTGGCAAGGACGACCAGGGTCGCGCAGCCCCACAGGGCCTCGGTGCGGCCGAAGGCCGATTCGGCCGGGCCCGCGAGCGCGGTGGCCAGGGGGAGCATCGACACCGAACCGAACCAGTCGTAGGCGGAGACCCTGGAGAACTTCTCCTCCGGGATCTCCTGGTGCAGGCTCGTCATCCAGTTCACGCCGAACACCTCGATGGCCGCGCCGCTCACGAACATCACCGCGCAGAGCCCCCACACCGGCAGCGGCACCGCCAACCCGGCCGACGGCAGTGCCAGCGGGAACACGCACAGGGTGCCGGTCAGCAGCAGCCTGCGCGGCTTCCACGCCATCATCAGGACCGCCCCCGCGATGGTCCCCACTCCGAAGCAGGCCAGGGCCAGACCCCACGGCGCCGGGCCGCCGAGCCGGTCCCGCGCGACGAGGGGACCGTAGACCGCCTCCGCGGCGCCCACGACGGCCACGACCACGGAGAACTGGAGCACGATGCTCCACAGCCAGGGTCGGGTACGGACCTCCACCCAGCCCTCGCGCAGATCGGCCAGCATGCCGCCGCCGGGGGCGCGGTCGCGCGTGGGGGCGACGTCCAGGAAGGCGCGCAGCGCGCCCGCGACGGCGAACGCGACGGCGTCGACGGCCAGGACCCAGCCCGGCCCGAGCGCGGCGATCATCGCCCCGCCGAGGGCCGCGCCGCCGATGCCGGCGCCGTTCATCGCCATGCGGAACAGCGCGAAGGCGCGGTTGGCGTGCTCGCCGGAGACGGTGGACAGCAGCATGCCCTCGGCCGCCGGGTTGAAGAAGGCGGTGCCGGTGCCGCACAGGGCGGTCAACAGCATCATCTGCCACAGCCGGGGTTCGCCGGTGAGGACGAGGAAGGCGAAGACGGCCTGCGAGAGGCCGTTCAGGGCGTTGGCCGCGACCATCACGCGGTGGCGCGGCAGCCGGTCGGCGATCGCGCCGCCGATCAGCAGGAAGAGGACGAGCGGCAGAGTGCGGGCGGCGGCGACGAGGCCGACGTCCCCGGTGGATCCGCCGGCCTCCATCACCGCGTACGCGGACGCGATGAGCGCTCCGTGGCTGCCGAGGTTCGTGATCACCGCCGCGCCCGTCAGCAGCGTGTAGTTGCGGCCGGCCCACTCGGGCCGACGGCGGCGTACGGGCGTACGGGAGGAAGCGGTGCGGGAAGAGCTCACCACGGGACTATGTCCGCCCCGGGCCGGGAATCCAAACGGATTGTCGGCCCGGGGCGGTGGCGGGGCACCTCCACGGAGCGCTCGGGGGCGTCCGAGGCCCCCGGGGCGCGTCAGCCCGTGGGGGCCAGTCGGACCGAGCTGAGGATCTTGTCGATCGTCTCCTGCTTCAGCTCGTCCGGGACGCCCGCGACGCCGTAGAGGATCCAGGAGGAGAAGTCACCGTTGGCGGTCTTGAAGCTGAAGGCGATCGACTTGCCGTCCGTGGAGCACTTGTTCTCCTTCGGCAGGCCGGTCACGCTCGCCGTCGCGACGTGGCCCTTCAGCCCCGAGGCGGTGGTGTACTCCTTCGCCTCGGTGACCTTGGTGGTGCCCTTCGGGGCCTTCTGCGCGTACCCGGCCCACGCCCAGCTCTCGGCCGCGTTGCGCGAGGCCTCGGCGGTGTCCTTGGCGCCCTGGCCGCCCTTGGTGCCGGCGCCGGCCAGTTCGTAGGACTCCTCGCTGCCGTTCTTGTCGGCGTCGACCTTGCACCAGTCCTTCTTGTAGGACGCGGGCCCGGACATCGCGACGGCCGGGGAGCCGTCCTTCTTCGCCTCGTCCGAGAAGGAGATGATCACGCCGGAGCCCAGCACGTTCCAGTCCTGCGGGACGTCGAAGGCGGTGCCGTACTTCGGGTTGGTGACGACCTTCCATCCCGGGATGGTCGGCTTGATGTCGCCGCCCGCGCGCGGGTTCGCGCTGCTGTCGGCCGGGGCGGGCGCACTGGAGGCGGGCGCCGAGGAGGCCGCGACGGGCTTGTTGTCGGCCTCGTCCGTCTTCTTGTCGTCCCGGGTGAGGACGAACGCGCCGGTCGCGGCGGCCGCCACGACGACGAGGGTCGCCGCGACGATCGCCACGGTCTTGGTCTGGAAGCCGCTCCCGCCGCCGCCCGGGCCCTGTGGCGCCTGCGGGGGCTGCTGCGGCTGGCCCCACTGCTGGCCGGGAACGACGGTCGGGGGCTGGGGGAAGCCCGGCGGCTGCTGCGGATATCCGTAACCGGGCTGCTGCTGGTAGGGGTTCGGCTGCCCCGGCTGCTGGGCGTACGGGTTCTGTTGTGCGCCTTGGGGGTTCTGTTCGCCCCCGGGCGGCTGCTGCTGTCCTGGCCACATGGCCGGTAACGATAGTGGGAGCGGCTTCCGCGGGCCACGGCCGCCCCCCTGCGGGAGGTCTGGCCAATCCTGTCTACTCGTGGGTAACATCGCCCTTCATGAGCGCAGATCAGATGAACGTGGGCGAACTGCTCGCCGCGACGGTGCCGATGGCCCGCACCCTGAACCTCCAGTTCCTGGAGACCACCCCCGAGCGCGCGGTCGTCCGGCTCCCGGACCAGCCGGACTACCACAACCACGTCGGTGGCCCGCACGCCGGAGCCATGTTCACCCTCGCCGAGTCGGCGAGCGGCGCCATCGTCCTGGCCGCCTTCGGCGACCAGCTCTCGCGCGCCGTGCCCCTCGCGGTGAAGGCCGAGATCGGCTACAAGAAGCTCGCCAAGGGCGTCGTCACCGCCACCGCCACCCTCGGCCGCCCCGCCGCCGAGGTCGTCGCCGAACTCGACGCGGGCGGCCGCCCCGAGTTCCCCGTGACCATCGCCATCCAGCGCGAGGACGAGGCCGTGACGGGCGAGATGACCGTTGTCTGGACCCTGCGTCCCAACACCCCGGCGTAGCGACCCCGCTGCCACTAGAGTCCCTCGCACGACGACGGAGGGAGTGCCCGTGGCCAAGGTCAGCATCAGCCTCGACGCAGAGCTCGTGGTGGAGGTGATGGTCCTCGCCGGGGTCGGGTCGCCACAGGACGCGGTGGAGGCCGTCGTACGGGACTACATCGCGCGCGGGCACCGAACCGAGGCCCGGGTGCAGCTCCAGGACGAGGCCCGGCGGGACGCCGACAGCCTGCCACCGCCGCCGCAGGGCTGAACCTCGGCGCCCGCGGTGGCGCGTCTCGGCGGGCCCCGCCGGCCCCAGGCGCACAGTGGGCGGGGGAGCGGTCCGGCGCGGGCCGCTCCCGCCGACCCACGCCGCCGCCGCAGGGAGGGCCATGAGCGAGGCCGTGTCCAGACGTACGGCGATGCGGCTGCTCGGAGCGGCGGGCGCGGTCGGCGCCGTGGTCGGGGCCGGCGGCTGCGCGCCCACCGCGCCGCCGGGCGCGGGCCCGCGCAAGGCCTCGCCCCCACCTGCCGCCGCTGCCCCCGGAAAAGGCGCTGCCGCCAGGATCGACGCCCTGCTGGAACGGCTCACCCTGGAGGAGAAGACCGCCCTGCTGCACGGCGCCGGGGACCCGGCCCCGCTGGGCCAGGCCGGATACGTGCCCGGCGTACCCCGCCTTCGCATCCCCGCGCTGCGCCTCGCCGACGGGCCTGCCGGCGTACGGGTCGCCAAGCCCGCCACCGCCCTGCCGGCGCCCGTGATGCTGGCCTCCGCCTTCGACCCGGCGCTGGCCCGCGAGTACGGCAGGCTCCTCGGCCGGGAGGGGCGGGCACTCGGCCAGGACGTCCTGCTCGCGCCCATGGCCAACCTCATCCGCACCCCGTACGCCGGCCGGAACTTCGAGACCCTCGCCGAGGACCCCCGGCTGACCGCGGACCTGGTCGGCGAACTGGTCCGCGGGATCCAGGACGAGGGACTCGTCGCCGCCGTCAAGCACTTCGCCCTGGGCAACCAGGAGCGCGGCCGCGACACCGTCGACATGATCGCCGCCGACCGGACCCTGCACGAGACCGAACTGCGCGGCTTCGAGGCCGCCGTGGCCGCCGGCGCGGGCGCCGTGATGGCCGCGTACAACAAGGTCAACGGGGTCCACGCCGGCGAGAGCAAGCCGCTGCTCGACGAACTGCTGCGCGACACCTGGGGGTTCGCCGGCTGGGTGATGTCCGGCCGGGACGCCACCCACAGCACCGTCGCCGCCATCGGCGCCGGGCTCGACATGGAGATGCCCGGCGGCACCCACTTCGGCGGTCCCCTGCGGCAGGCCGTGCGCGGCGGCACCGTGCCGGAGGCCTTCGTGGACCTCGCCGTGCACCGGATCCTGACCACCATGGACCGCTTCGGGCTGCTCGCGGACCGCCCCGCGGCGCGGCCCGCGCGCGACGCCGCCGCCGGGGCCCGGCTCGCCCGCAAGGTGGCGACCGCCGGCGCCGTGCTGCTCCGCAACGAACACGGCACCCTGCCGCTGACCGGCGCGGACGCCCGCTCCATCGCGGTGATCGGCCCCACCGGCCAGGTCCCCTTCGTCGGTGGCGGCGGCAGCTCGCACGTGGTCCCCGACCGGGCCGCCTCCCCGCTCACTGCCATCAGGCAGCGCGCCGGGAGCGGCGCCGCCGTCCGCCACGCCCTCGGCGAGGACCTGTACGGGCGCCCGCTCCCCCCGAAACTGCTCACCCCCGCCGCCGACTTGGACGACCGGAGCGTCGAGGCCGGGAAGAGCTGGAGCCACGAGGGCGAGTTCCGCCTGGCCGAGGACGACGAGTGGACCCTGCTCGTCCACTACACCGGACAGCGGCCGGGCGTACGCCTCGACGGGGAGGAGCTGTTCCCGGTGCTCCAAGGCGCGGCCGAGCGGTTCGCGGGCGGACTGCTCGGTTCCGCACCCGACGGAATGAGCGTGCGCCGCCGCACCCTCGCCCTCAAGGCGGGCACCCACCGGCTCGCCGTCACCGCCCCGAGCGGGCCCCAGAGCCGGCGCTTCCGGCTCAGACACACCACGAAGGCGACCCGGGCGGCCGACGTCGCCGAGGCGGTACGGGCGGCGAAGGAGGCCCGCAGCGTGGTCCTGTTCGCCTACGAGGACGCCACCGAGGGCAGCGACCGCACCTCCCTGGCCCTGCCGGGCGGACAGGCCGCCCTGATCGAAGCCGTCGCCGCCGCGAACCCGCGCACCGCCGTCGTGCTCAACACCTCCGGTGGTACGACCATGCCGTGGCTCCCGCGCACCGGGGCGGTCCTCCAGATGTACTACCCGGGCCAGGAGGGCGCCGCCGCCACCGCCGACGTCCTCTTCGGGGACGTGGACCCGGGCGGGCGCCTCACCCAGACCTTCCCGGCCGACGAGGAGGCCACCCCGGTCGGCGGGGACCCGGTGCGCTACCCGGGCGTCGGCGGCCGGCAGGAGTACACCGAGGGCGTCCACGTCGGCCACCGCTGGTACGACGCGCAGCACGTGGCCCCGCTGTTCCCCTTCGGGCACGGGCTCTCGTACACGACCTGGCAGTACGAGAAGCTGGCCGTCCGCCCCGAGCGGGGCGGGCTGCGCGTGGAATTCACCGTCCGCAACACCGGCCGCCGCAAGGGCACCGACGTGGCCCAGGTGTACGTCGGCCCGTCCCCGGACCTGAAGCTCGACCAGCCGGTGCGCGTGCTGGCCGGGTACCGGCGGCTCACCCTCGCGCCGGGTGCGGAGCAGCGGGTCACCGTCGACGTGGACGCCCGCACCCTGTCGTCATGGGATCCGGAGCGGCGGGCCTGGGTGCCCGGTTCCGGCCGTCGCGAGGTGTTCGCGGGCCGTTCCTCCCGTGAACTGCCACTGAGGGCGAAGGCTGTGGTGAGGAGCCGATAGGCTGCCCGTTCGGCGTGTCACAGGGGGCGCGCCGGGGACGACACGGGAGGACGTACCGGTGCACATCCAGGAATGGCTGGAGACGATTCCGGCGGTCAGCATCTACCTCCTGGTGGGTCTGGTCATCGGTCTGGAGAGCCTCGGCATCCCGCTGCCCGGAGAGATCATCCTGGTCAGCTCGGCGCTGCTGGCCTCCCAGCACGGCGACATCGACCCCGTGGTTCTCGGCATCTGCGCGACCACCGGCGCGATCGTCGGCGACTCGATCGGCTACGCGATCGGACGGCGCGGAGGCAAGCCGCTGCTGGAGAAGCTGGGCCGGCGCTTCCCCAAGCACTTCGGGCCCGAGCACGTGGCCGTGGCGGAACGCTCCTTCGAGCGGTGGGGCATGTGGGCCGTCTTCTTCGGCCGCTTCGTGGCGCTGCTGCGCATCTTCGCCGGGCCGCTGGCGGGCGTGCTGCACATGCCGTACTGGCGGTTCCTGATCGCGAACATCCTCGGCGGGATCCTCTGGGCCGGCGGAACCACCGCCGTCATCTACTCGGTCGGCATCGTCGCCGAGCCCTGGCTGAAGCGGTTCTCCTGGGCGGCGCTCGCGGTCGCGGTGCTGTTCGGTCTCGCGGTGACGCTGGTGGTGCGCAGCCGCATGAAGAAGGCGGCCGCGGCGGCGGCTGCCGAGGCCGGGGTCCCGGCACAGTCCGGGGCACGGGTGCCGGCCAACGACTGATGGCGGGGCTGTTGGAGGGGGAATGGTCGGCGGAGGGCCGGTCGGAGCAGTACAACCCGCTGGCGAACGGGCTGGGGCGGGCGGCCGAGGACGGTGACGCGGCCCTGGTGGAACGCATGCTCGCCGGGGGAGCCGAGGCCGACGCCTGGGTCCCCGGCGGGCGCAGGGCCCTGGACCTGGCCGTGTGCGCGGGGCGGGCCGAGGTCGTGCGGCTGCTCCTCGCCGCCGGTGCCCGCCCCGGGCGCGAGGCGGGCCCGTACGACGAGGCGACGCCGATGGCCTTGGCGGCGATGAACGGGCACACGCCCGTCGCCCGGGCCCTGCTCGACGCGGGCGCCGATCCGCGCGGCCCGGCCGGGCGTATGCGCTACGTACCGCTGGTCCTGGCCGCCACGTCCGGGGAGGACGGCTCGCCGGCGACCGTGGAGCTGCTGCTGGACCGGGGCGCCGACCCCGAGGAGCGGATGAGGGGCCGCACCGCCCTCGAATGGGCGGCCCGCTTCGGCCACCCGGCCGTGGTGGAGCAGCTGATCGCGCGCGGGGCCGCCGTCACGGAGCGTGCTGTGCGGGAGGCGGTGGTGGGGCGGGCGTTCCGATCACGCAACGGGGACCCTGACGGGCGCGGCCCGGAGTACGAGAGGGTCGTGACCGTGCTCCGGGCCGCGCTCGACGGTTCCTAGGCCTCCGGGGTCACCGAGGCGCGGTGCTGCTTGGCGAGTTCCACGTACATCTGCGCGTTGATCCGGATGTGCTCGCGCTCCTCCTCGGACAGCTCCCGGCGGACCTTGGCCGGGACGCCGGCGACCAGCGAGCCGGGCGGGACCACCATGCCCTGCGGCACCAGCGCCTGCGCGGCGACCAGGGAACCCGCGCCGATCACCGCGCCGTTCAGGACGGTCGCGCCCATGCCGATCAGGCAGTCGTCCTCGACCGTGCAGCCGTGCACGACGGCGTTGTGGCCGATGGAGACGCGCTCGCCGATCGACACCGGGAAGCCCGGGTCCACGTGGATCGTGCAGTTGTCCTGCACGTTGCTGTCGGCGCCGAGGGTGATCGGGCCGCAGTCGGCGCGCAGCACCGCCGAGTACCAGATGCTCGCGCCCGCGCCGAGGGTGACCTCGCCGACCACGACCGAGGTGGGTGCGGTGAAGGCCGTCGCGTCGATGTCGGGGTCCTTGCCGCCGACGCCCGCCACGAGTGCTCGGGTCCCCTGGTGCGTCATGTTCTCTTCCTTCGTCTTTCCGGATGCCGCTGCCGCGCTCACAGCACGGTAGGGCACGCGGTTCCCCCCACCCGCGATGGGGTGAAGATCACAGGATCGTGGCCCGGACGACCGGCCACCGGCGCACTACCGTGGCCGGGTGCCGAAGAACCAGAACACGTTCTCATCCCTGACGGCCCTGCGCCGCCGGTTGGCGAACCGCGCGGTCCACGCCGGCTGGCGCTGGATGCAGCAGGCCGGCGCCGTCACCGCGCAGACCCCGGGACGCCTGCGGTTCGGTGCGATCGGGCACGGCACGCGGCTCGCCTTCCCGCAGGGCACGGTCTTCGGCGAGCAGTGGATCCGCCTCGGCGAGCACTGCATCATCGGCGAACAGGTCACCCTCACGGCCGGCATGATGCCGGACCTCGACCTGGGCGCGGAGCCGATGCTCGTGCTCGGCGACGGGGTCGTGCTCGGCCGCGGCAGCCATGTCATCGCCGACGCCCGGATCACCATCGAGGCCAACACGTTCTGCGGCCCCGGGGTCTACATCACGTCCACGAACCACAGTTACGACGATCCGCACGAGCCCGTGGGCAGGCAGTGGCCGCGCAGCGCCCCGGTGGAGATCGGTCCGGGGTGCTGGCTCGGCACCGGCGCGGTGATCCTGCCCGGCGCCCGGCTCGGCCGCAACGTCGTGGTGGCCGCCGGGGCCGTCGTACGGGGTGAGGTGCCGGACCACGCCGTGGTGGCGGGCGCGCCGGCGCGCATCGTCCGCAGGTGGCAGCCGGAGACCGGCTGGCAGCCGCCGCTGCGGACCCCGGCGCCCGTGCCGATCCCGGACGGGATGACGCCGGAACAGCTGCGCGGGTTGGCGCGGCTGGCGGAGGTCGAGCAGGGGTAGTTCCCCGGCCTCAGCCGGCCGCGAGGAGAACCGTTCCGGCGAGGGCGAGGCCGGCGCCGGCCGCCTGTACGGTGCGCAGCCGTTCCTTGAGCACGGCGAAGGCGGCGAGCGCGGTGACGACCGGGTAGAGCGAGGACAGCACCGCGGCCACCGTGACCGGGCCGTTCTGGGCGGCGACGGAGTAGGTGCCGTTCGCCGCGACGTCCGCGAGGCCGACGAAGGCGAGCGCGGGCAGCAGCCCCCACAGGATCCGCAGGTCGGAGCCCTCGGGCAGGGCCGGGACACCGCGGCGGGTCTGCGCCCACAGGGCGGCGCCGCCGACGGCGACGTTGGTGACCCGCTGTACGAACAGCGCCAGGAACAGCCCGGTCACCGTGGTGGAGGCCTGCGCGATCAGGGCCATCACCGCGCCGAACCCGAAGGCCGCGACGAGGGTGAGGACCACGGCCCGCCGCTGGACGGGGGCGCCGCGCAGTTCAGGTCCACCCGCGAGGACGATGCCGACGACGGCCACCGCGATCCCCGCGAACTGGCCGGGGCCGGACCGCTCGCCCAGCAGCAGCCCCGCGCCGACCGGCACGACCACGCCGAGGGAGCCGAGCGGGGAGACCACGCCCATGGGGCCGAGGGCCAGGGCCTTGTAGAAGCTGAGCATGGCCACGGGCCCGACGAGACCCGCGCCGACCGCGAACCACAACTGCGGGTCGGCCTCCCGCCAGGCGCCCGTGCCGAGGACCACGGCCCCGAGCACGGCCACGGCGGCGACCTGCGAGACCACGACCACCGTGAGCGCGGGTATCCGGCGGGTCAGCAGCCCGCCGCCGAAGTCGGCCAGGCCCCACAGCACGGCTGTGGCCAGGGCGAAGAGGGCGGTCATGACGGGCCTCGCAGTACAGTGTGATGAACGGTGGGGTGCAGCATCGAATACCCCGCACGGTAGTTCATTCCACTGGACTGTGTCATCCAAAATATTGGACGGAATGTGTCGGATCTCGAAGAGCTCACCCAGGCACTCGCACGGAACCTCAAGCGCTGGCGCGGTGAGCGCGGATTCACCCTGGACTCGCTGGCGGCCCGCTCGGGAGTCAGCCGGGGGATGATCATCCAGATCGAGCAGGCCCGGACGAACCCGAGCGTCGGCACGACGGTGAAACTGGCCGACGCGCTCGGCGTCAGCATCTCCACTCTGCTGGACCACGACAGGGGTCCGCAGGTGCGGATCGTCGAGCCCGGCCAGACGGTGCGGATCTGGTCCAGCGAAGCGGGCAGCTCGACGACGATGCTGATCGGCACCGACGAGCGCGGGCCGATGGAACTGTGGACCTGGCACCTCGTGCCCGGCGAGGGGACGGAATCGGCTCCGCACCCCTCCGGCACCATCGAGATGCTCCACGTCACCGCGGGGGACCTGACGCTGGTGGTGGGCGAGGAGGAGTTCCGCGTACCGACCGGAGCCGCGGCCACCTTCGAGGCCAACCTCCCGCACGCCTACCGCAACGACGGCTCCGTGCCGATGGAGATGACCCTCGCCGTGTCGGTCCCGCCGGTGTCGGCCCCGGTACCGGCTCCCGCCCGCACCACGGCGCCCGCCCGGCCGGCGGAGCCCCGGAACTGAACGGCGGCCCGGGGCCGCTTTTCCCGGGGGCCGCCGTTCCCTCGCCCGGCGGTCAGAGGGCCGGGATCTCGATCGCCGGGCAGCGGTCCATGACCATGTCCAGCCCCGCCTCACGGGTGCGGGCGAAGGCCGCCTCGTCGATCACGTTCAACTGGAACCAGACGGCCTCCGCACCGGCGGCGACCGCGGAATCGGCGACCGCCCCGGCCAGGGCGCTGTTCACGAAGACGTCCACCACGTCGACCTTGAACGGGATCTCCTCCAGCGAGGCGTACCCGGGCTCGCCGTGCACCGTCTCCGCCTTCGGGTGCACCGGGACCACGCGCTTGCCGAACTGCTTGAGCACGCGCGCCACCCCGTAGGCGGCCCGGTCCTGGTTGTTGGACAGGCCCACCACGGCCCAGGTGTCCCCGAGCTCGGTGAGGATCTTGCGGATGGTTGCCGGGTCGCCGTACACGTGTGCCGCCTCCTGCTGCTCTGACCGGCCCGACCGTTGCCGGACCCCGACTCCTCAACGGAAAAACCGCACGTCGTCTTCCCCGTCGACGCCCTAGGGTCCCAACTCGTCAGGTTAAAACGGCAAGGGGGACGCGGGTGGACGTCGAAGGAGCGCACGCCGCGATCCGGCTCCCCGAAGGGAACCGGTGGGACTGGGACGTGATCGCCTGGGACGGTGGGCAACTCAGGCTTGCCGCCGGCTACGACCTGGCTTACCACCACGACCTGGAGCTGGTCTTCGGTGATCCGTTCTTCGTCTGCTGCCCGGGGACGTTCCACGATCCGGTCTTCCGTGCGCCGACGGCGGAGGAGCTCCTCAGGGTCACGCGTCAGGTCGGAGAAGAGCCGGCCGTCGTGGTCGCCTTCGAGGCCGACGCGGGCGGGCAGGAGCCGGTCTCGTGCCTGATCGCGGCCGAGCGGTTCGAGGTCGTCCGGGAGTCCGTCCTGCGGTACTGGCGCGAGGACGCGGGCCCGGATCAGCGCTTCGCCCCCTGGGTGCGGTCCCCGGACCAGCAGGTGGCCTCCGGGCCGGCCGGACCGCTCCCCACCACGGATTAGGGTGGAGCGGTGAAGGCAGACCAGTACGTGACGGTGGCCCGGGAGGGCGTGCACGAGTCCGAGATCAACCGCTCGCGCTTCCTGTGCTCGCTCGCGCCCGCCGCGACCGAGCAGGAGGCGCAGGACTTCGTCGCGCGCGTCCGCAAGGAGCACCCCACCGCCTCGCACAACTGCTTCGCCTACGTGATCGGCGCCGACGCCTCGGTGCAGAAGGCCAGTGACGACGGCGAGCCCGGCGGCACCGCCGGGGTGCCGATGCTGCAGATGCTCATGCGCCGGGACATCCGGTACGCCGTCGCCGTGGTCACCCGCTACTACGGCGGCGTCAAGCTCGGCGCCGGC
Source organism: Streptomyces sp. NPDC002467 (assembly GCF_042889825.1). Taxonomy (NCBI): domain Bacteria; kingdom Bacillati; phylum Actinomycetota; class Actinomycetes; order Kitasatosporales; family Streptomycetaceae; genus Streptomyces; species Streptomyces sp. NPDC002467. The sequence goes on from NZ_JBIARJ010000017.1 coordinate 60,846, forward strand.
GGTCTGATCAGGGCGTACGGCGGTGTCGTCGGCGAGGCCCTCGACGAGCTCGGCACCGTCACCCGTCGCCGCTACCGGCTGGCCACCGTCACCGTGGACCACCAGCGGGCCGGGAAGACCCAGAACGACCTGCGATCCACCGGCCGCACCGTCGTGGACCTGCGCTACGGGGCCGCGGTGGAGATAGAGGTCGCCCTGCCGGAGGCGGACCTGCCCGGCTTCGAGGCCTGGCTCGCCGACAGCACGGCGGGCAGCGCCACCCTCACGCTCGGCGGTGAGACGTACGCGCCCTGAGCGCCCCCGCGACGGGTTAGCGTAGAGGGGACAGGCGAGCGGAAGACGATCAGGGGGACACGGCATGTGCGGGCGGACCGGCGAGTGAAGTTCCTGCACACCTCCGACTGGCACCTCGGCCGGTCCTTCCACCGCGTGAACCTGCTCGGCGCACAGGCGGCCTTCGTCGACCACCTCGTCGAGACCGTCCGGGAGCACGAGGTCGACGCCGTCCTCGTCGCCGGTGACGTCTACGACCGCGCCGTGCCCCCGCTGCCGGCCGTCGAACTGTACGACCGGGCCCTGCACCGGCTCGCCGAGCTCGGCGTGCCCACCGTGATGATCTCCGGGAACCACGACTCCGCCCGCCGCCTCGGGGTCGGGGCAGGACTGATCGACCGGGCCGGGATCCACCTCAGGACCGACCCGGCCGGCTGCGCCGACCCCGTCGTGCTGGCCGACGTACACGGCGACGTGGCCTTCTACGGGCTGCCGTACCTGGAACCGGCCCTGGTCAAGGACGAGTTCGCGGCGCAGAAGGTCAGCCACGAAGCCGTGCTGGGCGCGGCCATGGACCGGATCCGGGCCGATCTCGCCCGCCGCGCGCCCGGCACCCGCTCCGTCGTCCTCGCCCACGCCTTCGTCACCGGCGGACAGGCCAGCGACAGCGAGCGCGACATCTCCGTGGGCGGGGTCGAAGCCGTGCCCGCCTCCGTCTTCGACGGGGTGGACTACGCGGCCCTCGGCCACCTCCACGGCTGCCAGACGATCAACGAACGGGTCCGCTACTCCGGTTCCCCGCTCGCCTATTCGTTCTCCGAGGTCGACCACCGCAAGACCATGTGGCTCGTCGAGCTGGGCGCGGAAGGCGAGATCACCCGCGCCGAGCGGATCGACACCCCCGTGCCGCGGGCCCTCGCCCGGCTGCGCGGGCCGCTGGAGACCCTGCTCGAAGACCCGGCGCACACGGCGCACGAGGACGCCTGGGTCGAGGCGACCCTCACCGACCCGGTCCGGCCCGACGACCCCATGGCCCGGCTCGTCACCCGCTTCCCGCACACCCTCAGCCTCGCCTTCGACCCCGAGGGCCGCGAGGAGGTGACCGGCACCTCCTACGCCCAACGGCTGCGCGGCCGCAGCGACCAGGAGATCGCCGAGGACTTCGTGGCCCACGTACGCGGCGGCGGACACGCGGACGAGGCCGAACGGGCCGTGCTGCGCAGCGCCTTCGACGACGTACGGACCGACGACAGCCGCCAGGAGATCCACCGATGAGGCTGCACCGGCTGGCGGTCACCGCCTTCGGGCCCTTCGCCGAGCCCCAGGAGATCGACTTCGACGCCCTGTCCGGCGCCGGGATCTTCCTGCTGCACGGGCCCACCGGCGCCGGCAAGACCTCCGTCCTCGACGCCGTCTGCTACGCGCTGTACGGCTCCGTCCCCGGCCCCCGCCAGGCCCCCGGCACCAGCCTGCGCAGCGACCACGCCGCCGCGGACACCCCGACCGAGGTCACCCTCGAACTCACCGCGGGCGGGCGGCGCCTGGAGATCACCCGCCGTCCCGAGCAGGACCGGCCGAAGAAGCGCGGAACGGGCACGACCAAGGACAAGGCGCAGAGTTGGCTGCGCGAGCAGACGGGCGAGGGCTGGGAGGCGCTGAGCCGTTCCCACCAGGAGATCGGCGAGGAGATCGAGCAGCTCCTCGGCATGAGCCGCGAACAGTTCTGCCAGGTGGTGCTGCTGCCGCAGGGGGAGTTCGCCAAGTTCCTGCGCGCCGACGAGGCCGCGCGCGGCCGGCTGCTCGGCCGGCTCTTCGACACCCGCCGCTTCGCCGCCGTCGAGACCCTGCTCGGCGAACGCCGCCGAGCCGCCGAGGCCAAGGTACGGGCCGGCGACGAGAAGGTGCTGCACACCGCCCAGCGCCTCGCCCAGGCCGCCGGGGACAGCGCCGATCTGCGGGCCTGGCCCATGCCCGGGCACCAGCCGGGCGACCCCGGGCTCGCCGGGGCCGTCCGCGCGTGGGCGGCCGTCGCCCGGTGCGCCGCCCGCGAACGGCGCACCGTCGCCGAGTACGCCCTGGCCGCCGTCGAGGGCCGGCACGCCGCGGCCCGGCGGGCCGCCGAGGACGCCCGGGAGCTGGACCGCCTGCAGCGCCGCCATGCGGAGACCACCCGCCGGGCCGCCCTGCTCGCCGAGGCCGAGCCCGAGCGGGAGCGCGTGCGCGCCCTCCTGGACCGGGCCCGGCGCGGCGCCCTGGTCGCCCCCGCGCTGGAACTGCGCGGCGCGGCCTCGGCCGCGCATCTCGCAGCCGCCCACGCGGAGACGGCCGCCCGGTCCGAACTCCCCCCGATGTTCAGGGAAGCGGGCACCGAGCAACTGGCCGGGATCGAACAGGAGCTGCGCGGGCAACTCGGCGCGCTCGGAGCGGCCCGCCGGGACGAGCAGCGCAGCTCCGAGATCGGCCGCGAACGGGCCGACCTGGAACGGGAGTCCCGGGCCGCCGAGGAAGCCCACCTGGAATCGGCCCAGTGGCTGGAGCGCTGGGACGCCACCCGGACCGGGCTGCAGGAGCGGGCGGACGCGGCCCAGCAGGCCGCGACCCTCGCCGAGCAGATCGCGGGCAAGCTGGAACCGGCCCGCATGCACCTGAACTTCGCCCGCCGGCGCGACGAGCTGGCCGCCGAGGCCGAGCGCACCGAGCGCGAACTCCTCACCCTGCGCGAGGAGTCCGCGGCCGCCAGGGAACGCTGGCTGGAGCTGAAGGAGGCCCGGCTGCGCGGGATCGCCGCCGAACTCGCCGAGGCGCTGGTGGCGGGCGAGGCCTGTGCGGTGTGCGGCTGCGCCGAGCACCCCGCTCCCGCCCGCCCCGCCCCCGGCCATGTGGACCGCGCCGCGGAGGACGCCGCCCATGCCCTCTTCGAGCGGGCCGAACAGGCCCGCGCCGCCGTCGAACGCCGCCTCGCCGCCACCCGGCAGGCCCGCGAGGAGGCCGCGACCGCCGCCGGGGACGCCACCACCGCCGAACTCCTCGACCTGACCTCCGACCTGAGCTCCCGGCACGCCGCCGCCCACGCCGCGGCCGCCGGACTGCACACCGCCCGCGAGCGGCTCGCCCGCGCCGAACGCGAGCACGCCGCACGCAGCGCCGACCGGCTCGACGCCGAACGCCGCGCCGCCGCCAGGGCCTCCCGCCGCGAGGCGCTGGACCGGGAGCAGGCCTCGCTGGAGGAGGCCCTCGCACAGGTACGGGAGGGGGCGCCCACGGTCGCCGCCCGCACCCGCCTCCTGGAGGACCGGGTCCGCATCGTCTCCGGGGCCGCCGCCGCGCTGCGCCGCGCCGAGACCACCGCCGCCCGGCTGAAGGAGGCCGACGACCAGCTCGCCGACGCCGCCTTCAAGGCCGGCTTCGACACCATCGAGGCCGCGGCCGAGGCCGTCCTGCCCGACTACGAGCGCACCGCGCTCCAACACCGGCAGGACGCCTGGCAGGCGGAAGAGGTCATGCTGGCCGACCGGCTCGCCGAGAGCGACACCACCGCGGCCGGAGCGCTGCCGCCGGCAGCACCGGAGGAGGCCGAGACCTACGCGGCGCGGGCCGCGGCGAAACTCCGTACGGCCGGATCCGCCTTCGACGCGGCCCGGGTCCGCTGCGAGGAGCTCGACCGGCTCTCGCGGCAGGCGGAGCACGAACTGCGCGCCCTGGGCCCGCTGCGCGAGGCCTACGACCGGGTGGCCCGGTTGGCCGGACTCACCGCGGGCACCTCCGCCGACAACGAACGCAGGATGCGGCTGGAGGCCTACGTACTGGCGGCCCGCCTGGAGCAGGTCGCGGCCGCCGCGACGGTACGGCTGCTGCGCATGTCCGGCGGCCGTTACACCCTGGTGCACTCCGACGCCAGGGCGGGCGGACGCGGGCGTTCCGGGCTCGGCCTGCACGTCGTCGACGCGTGGACCGGCAGCGAGCGCGACACGGCCACGCTGTCGGGCGGCGAGACCTTCTTCGCCTCGCTCGCCCTCGCGCTGGGCCTCGCCGACGTGGTCACCGACGAGGCGGGCGGGATGCGCCTCGACACCCTCTTCATCGACGAGGGCTTCGGCAGCCTCGACGACCAGGCGTTGGACGAGGTGCTCGACGTACTGGACTCGCTGCGCGAACGGGACCGCAGCGTCGGCATCGTCAGCCACGTGGCCGACCTGCGCACCCGGGTCCAGGCCCAGCTGGAGGTCGTCAAACAGCGCGGCGGCTCCGTGGTGCGCCACCGCACGGCGGCGCTCACGGACTGAGCGGGCGTACGCACGGCCTGAGCGCGCCCTCTCACGGACTGAGCGGGCGCCTCGGGAGCGGGGAGGAGTACACGATGCTCGTCGTCACCGGGCCGAGGCCGGCGATCCGGCCCGTGATCTCCTCCAGGTGCGCCATCGAGCGGGCCGCGACCTTCAGCACGAAGCAGTCGTCGCCCGTGACGTGGTGGGCCTCCAGGATCTCCGGGGTGGAGTCCAGGAGGTCGTGGAACGGCTTGTAGTTGCCGTGCGGATAGCGCAGCCGCACCAGGGCGAGGATCGCCTTGCCGAGCTTCTCCGGATCCACCACCGCCGTGTAGCCGGTGATGACGCCGGCCTCCTCCAGGCGGCGGACCCGCTCGGTGACGGCGCTCGCGGACATGGACACGGAACGGGCCAGCTCGGTGAAACTGGCGCGGCCGTCCCGCTGGAGGGCTTCGAGGATCCGCCAGTCGGTGGCGTCAGGGGAATAGTCGGTCATGTCGTAGATCTAGCAGGGGATTCCCCGGCTGGACAAGCCGAAGGCCGGGGAAAATCACTTCCGAGGTTGATCAACAACTCGTAGATTTCCAGTCATGACGACGACGCAGAACACCACGTCCCCCGCCGCCACCGCCAACCCCGTGCTCCGGGTGCCCCCGGCCTCCCCGGCCGCGGCCGCCGCGTACTTCGCCGCGAGCCTGGCCTTCCACGCGGACGTCTCGGACGTCGCCGCCGCCTTCAAGGCCCACCGCGAGCAGGGCGCCGAGCTCGGCTTCCAGCTGATCGACTCCCGCTCCACCCCGTCCTGGGACCAGGCCCACGTGCCCGGCGCGATCCACCTGCCCACCGCCCTCATCCCCGAGCAGGCCGAGCGGCTCCTGGACAAGAACGTGCCCGTGGTGACGTACTGCTGGGGCCCCGGCTGCAACGGCGGCGCCCGCTCCGCCCTGGCCCTGGCCGAACTCGGCTTCCAGGTAAAGGAGATGCTCGGCGGCATCGAGTACTGGATCCGCGAGGGCTTCGAGGTCGAGACCTGGCAGGGCAACCAGCAGCGCGCCGAGGCCGACCCGCTGACCGCGCCCACCGACTCGGACGACTGCGGCTGCTGACGCGCACGCCTTACGGGCCGGGTCCGGCACACGCGGACGGGCCGCTCGTTCCGGGGGGAGACGAGCGGCCCGTCCGCGTCCGGCACGGCCTCAGAGCTTGGACAGCTCGTCCACCAGGTCGTCCAGCCCCAGCGAACCCTGCGACAGCGCCGCCATGTGCCAGGCCTTCAGGTCGAAGGACTCGCCGCGCGCGGCCCGCGCGTTGTCGCGGCCCAGCAGCCAGGCGCGCTCGCCCAGCTTGTAACCGATGGCCTGCCCCGGCATCGACAGGTAGCGGGTCACCTCGCTCTCGACGAAGTCGCCCGGCCGGCCGCTGTGCAGGCCGAAGAACTCCTGCGCCAGGTCCACCGTCCACCGCTCGCCCGGGTGGAACGGCGAGTCCGCCGGGATCTCCAGGCCCAGGTGCATGCCGATGTCCACGATGACCCGCGCCGCGCGCATCATCTGGCAGTCCAGGTAACCCAGGCGCTGCTCCGCGTCCTTGAGGTAGCCCAGCTCGTCCATCAGGCGCTCCGCGTACAGCGCCCAGCCCTCGGCGTTGGCGCTGACGAGACCGACGCCGGCCTGGTAGCGGGACAGCTGGTCCGCGACGTGCGTCCACTGCGCGAGCTGCAGGTGGTGGCCGGGGACGCCCTCGTGGTACCAGGTGGAGACCAGGTCGTAGACCGGGAAGCGGGTCTGCCCCATCGTGGGCAGCCAGGTGCGGCCCGGACGGGAGAAGTCCTCGGAGGGGTTCGTGTAGTACGGAGCCGCCGCGCCGCCCGGAGGGGCGATCTTCGACTCGACCCGCTTGACCCGCTCCGCGAGTTCGAAGTGGGTGCCGTCGAGGTTCTCGATGGCCTCGTCCATGAGTCCCTGGAGCCAGGCCTGGACCTCGTCGACGCCCTCGATGTGGGTGCCGTGCTCGTCCAGGTGCTTCAGCGCCTCCCAGGGGCCCGCGCCCGGGAGGATCTTGGCGGCCTCGGCCTTCATCTCGGCGAGCAGGCGGTGGTACTCGGACCAGCCGTAGGCGTACGCCTCGTCGAGGTCCAGATCGGTGCCGTTGAAGTAGCGCGACCAGCGGGCGTACCGCTCGCGCCCCACGGTGTCCGGCTTGCCCTCGACGGCCGGGGCGTACACGTCGCGCATCCAGTCGCGGAGCTCGACGAGGGCGGCGGTCGCGGCGCCGGCCGCCCCGTCCAGTTCGGCGCGCAGCGCCTCGGGGCCGCCCGAGGCGAAGTCCTCGAAGAAGGCCGGCTCTTCGCCGTCCTGCCCGGCCCAGGTGGTGAGCTGGCCGATCATGGTGGTGGTGGCGCGGGGGCCGCCGTACAGGCCGCGCTCCAGGCCCAGGGCCAAGCTCTCGCGGTAGCCGCCGAGGGCGGCGGGCACGGCGTGCAGCCGCTCGGCGATGGCCGCCCATTCCTCGTCGGTGCCGGAGGGGGTCAGCGTGAAGACCTCGCGGACGGAGTGCGCGGGGCTGTGGATGTTGCTGACCGCGCACAGGTCCTCGTCGGCCGCGTGGACCGCGAGTTCGGCGGTCAGGCGCTCGCGCAGCAGCCGGCCGCAGCGGCGCTCGGCGTCGCTGTCGGCGCCCGGCAGCGCCTCGGCGGCGTCGAGCCGGGCGAGGGTGGTGCGGGCCAGTTCGGCGACGGCCGCGCGGCCGGCCGGGGAGAAGTCCGGGAGTTTGCCGGAGCTCTCGACGACACCGAGGTAGGTGCCCGTGATCGGGTCGAGGGCGATGAGGTCGTCGACGTACGCGTCGGCCACCTGGCGGGGCAGCTTCGGAGTGCTGCCGTTGTTGAAGATCTCTGACATGCGGCCATCTTCGTACGTGAGACGGTGCCACGTCATCACCGTATGACGCCAGTCTGCTGACCCGGGCCGCTTTCGGAAGCGCCGCCGACCCGCACGCGGCCCGGGCGGGCGGCGAAACGGCTGCCGCGTCGGGTGCGGGCCGGGGTGCGGGTCGGGGTGCGGGTCGGGGTGAAAAGGGACGTTCCGCGGGAGCCGGTTGTGGCCGGTTGTCGGCGGTCGTGGCGGGTGGGATCAGTGATGGTTGCGCGGGGGCTGCGGTTCGCGGCGAGGGAGCTCGATCCCGCCCTCGTGGGTGACGTCGTACGGCAGGCGCGAGCTGACGGGGGTCGCGTCCAGCCGTGCCGTGATCACGAGGGTGCCCTCCTCGATCTGGTAGTCGAGGGGGAGGCCGAGCCCGCGCATCGCGGCGACCATGCCGGTGTTGGAGGCCTGGGTGACCGCGTACACGCTGTCGCAGCCGGCCTCGACGGCCATCGCGAGGAGCCTGCGCAGCAGTTCGGAGCCGATGCCGCGGCGCTGCCAGTCGTCCTCGATGAGGAGCGCGACCTCGGTCTCGTCGCCGTCCCACAGCAGGTGGCCGAGGGCGACGAGCCTGCCGGAGGCGGTGGTGGCGGCCAGGGTGCGGCCGAACCGGGGGCTGAGCAGGTGGCCGAGGTAGCGGTCGGCGTCGGCGACGGGGCCGTGGTAGCGCAGCGACAGGGTGCGCTCGGAGCAGCGGTCGTGCATCGCGCGGGCGGCGGTCAGGTCGGAGCCGTCGGCTCGGCGCACGGTGACCTCGTTGCCCTCGGGCAGGGTCAGTACGTCGAGGCTGCGCGGGACACGGGGGCCGAGGCGAGCGTCGAGCTCGACGAGGGCGCGGGCGCGGGCGAATTCGGTCGGAGTGAAGGGGAGGTAGGGGCGCTCCACGGTGATCGCACCGCCCGAGGGGTCGCGCAGCCGCATGACGGTGGCCTCCAGGACCCCTTCCACCGGGGCGTCGGCGCCCGCGTTGGGGCGGCCGGAGAGGGTGGTCGCCGGGATCGAGTGGATGGTGCAGCGGCCGAGCAGCTGGCGCAGCGCGAGGGGCAGTTCGGCGGCGTCGAGGGCGGTGCGGGTGGCCAGGCCCAGCACCCGGGTCGGGGTGTCGACCAGGTCGTGGGCGTCGGCGCGCTCGATCCAGGTGCTGTGCCCGCCGGCCAGCGCGATCGCGCGGGTGAGGTCGGCGGACGGCAGCTCCTGCGGGGCCCGCAGGAGGAACTCGTCGACCGTGCCGCCCTCGGGGAGCGGGTGCGTCTGGAGCGTCAGGATGTCGACGCCGTTGTGGGCGAGGGCGGTGCACAGGGCGGCGAGGGAGCCGGGCTCGTCCCGTACGGTCGTGCGCATCCGCCACAGGGTGGCGGTCGGCGCGTCGGCGGTGGGGGCCGCGCCGGTGCTCGCTCCCGGGGTGGCCGCCGCCGGTCCGGAGTCCGGCGGCGGCGCATGGCTGTGACGCCTGGCCCACCAGGTGTGGAAGGCCGCGGTGACGAGGAGCGCGACGGCCGAGGCGACGAGCAGGATCGGGCCCCTGGGGCCGTGCACGACGAGATTGGCGATGCCGTCCGCGACCGCGACGGCGCAGAAGAGGGCGGCGAGCTCGACGACGTCACGGCGCCAGTGGTGGCGGTGGGAACGCTGGGCAGAGGAAAGATCACGGTCAGTCATGCACACCACTGTGGCGCAGGGGTGTTGCGTGATCACGAACGATCTGTGACCGACTGGTTAAGTGTCCATCTGGCCGATTTCACCCAGTTTTCCGGGGCATTTCCGTGGACCTGCCGGTCTTACTGGCCCACCCGCCCCGGCTGGAGCGTCTTGGTGAACAGTACGCCACCTCCCTGACGCCGCAGTCGGACGGTGAGTTCCCCGCTGCCGCCGTCGATGTCGACCTCGCCGTAGTAGGGCGGGTTCTCCGACGGGGACATGTTGGCGAACGGCGCCGACTGGACGAAGGCCGTCTCCGGGCCGAAGGTGGCGTCGAGCCGGCCGGCGGGGAAGCCGCCCGCACCGATGGGCCCCGAGACGAACTCCCAGAACGGCGCGAAGTCGCCGAAGGCCGCCCGCTCCGGCGCGTAGTGGTTGGCGGCGGTGTAGTGCACGTCGGCGGTGAGCCAGAGCGTGCCCGTGATGCGCTGGTGCTTGATGTGGCGCAGCAGTTCGGCGATCTGGAGCTCGCGGCCCAGCGGGGCGCCGGGGTCGCCCTGGGCCACGGCCTCGAAGTTCGCCGCGCCGTCGGGGACGACGATGCCGAGCGGCATGTCGGAGGCGATCACCTTCCAGGTGGCCCGGGAGCGGGTCAGCTCGCGCCGCAGCCAGGCCAGCTGCTCGGTGCCGAGGATCCCGATGGGGTCCTCGGTCGCGGTGCCGGGGGAGTTGGCGTTCCGGTACGTGCGCATGTCGAGTACGAAGACGTCGAGGAGCGGGCCGTACCGCATCACGCGGTACATCCGGCCCTCGGCGCGGCCGCCGCGCAGGTCGGTGACGGGGAAGTACTCGCCGAAGGCCTGGCGGGCGCGGGCGGCGAGGGTGTCGGCGTCCCGCACCGTGTAGCGGGGGTCGTCGATCACCTGGCCCGGGTACCAGTTGTTGCGCACCTCGTGGTCGTCCCACTGGGCGAGGACGGGAACCTGGGCGTTGAAGGCGCGCAGGTTGTCGTCGAGGAGGTTGTAGCGGAAGTTCCCGCGGAACTCGGCGAGGGTCTCCGCGACCTTCGACTTCTCCTCGGTGGTGATGTTGCGCCACGTGGTGCCGTCGCGGAGGGGCGTCGAGGGCTTGATCGGCCCGTCGGCGTAGATCGTGTCCCCGCTGAAGAGGAAGAAGTCGGGGTTGCGCAGGCGCATCTCCTCGAAGACCCGGTATCCGCCGAGGTCGGGGTTGATGCCCCAGCCCTGGCCCGCCAGGTCCCCGGACCACAGGAACCGCACGTCGTGCCGGCGGGAGACGGGGGTGGTGCGGAAGCTGCCGTGGACCGGTTCCGAGGTGCGGCGCGGGTCGTCGGGGTCGGCCAGGACGACCCGGTAGTGGATCTGCCGGCCGGGCGGGAGGTCGCGCAGGACGGTGGTCCCGGTGAAGTCGGAGGAGGGCCCGAGGAGCGGCCCCTGGTGGCGGCGCACGGCGTACCGGAACGCTTCGCTCGGGGAGGTCTCGACGGACATCCACGCGGGGCGGTCGGATCGGGTCCACACGGTGGCCGAGTGGGCGGTGATCTCACCCGACTGCACGCCCCAGAGCGCGTTCGGCCGGCCGGATCGGGCGAAGGCGGGGGCCGCGAGCGCCGGAACGGCGAACAGAGCGGACGACAGGGCGAGGGAACCGCCGATCAGGGACCGTCGGGTGTGCGGCATCGGTGCCATCGGTGCGTCTCCAGGGGCGGGCGGGGGTGGGTCGGACCAGGGTGCCGTCAGACCCCGGCCCGGCCGCGTCGCCCACGCGAACCCGGGATGAACAGCCGCGAGCCGCTCAGCCGTTCGGCTCTTCGGCCCAGTCGTCTTTTTCGGCCACCCCGCCCCGGCGTGCTCCGCGCCTTCCCCGTCGCGCGTCGTGTGGTGTCGTGCCGCTGTTCAGACCGCCACGAGGGTCCGGCTGCGGGCGGTGTCGAGGATCACCCGGGACACGAGCGCCGGATCGTCGTTCATCGGCACGTGACCGCACCCCGGGAGCCTGACCAGCCGCGCGCCGGGGATGGTGTGCTTGGCCCGTACGCCCTGGCGGCGCAGCAGCAGCCGGTCGCGGGTGCCCCAGGCGATGGTGACCGGCAGACCGGGCACGTCGTCGGTGAAGCGTACGGAGCCACCCGCGGCCAGGGTCGCCTCGAAGCCGGTGGCCCCGCGCAGGGCGAGGGTCTCGGCCACCACCGCCTCGGGTGAACGGCGGGCCGGGCGGGCGTAGATGGTGCCGGTGAGCGCGACCCGGCCTGCGGCGCCGCGCGAGAGCCGCTCGAGCGCGGGGCGGGGCAGCGCCCTGGCGCCGGCGCGCATCGCGAGGAGGGTGGCGAAGGCGTAGCGGCGTTCCCCCTCGGTCCAGAACCCGGCGGGGGAGAGGGCGGTGACCGAGCGGGCGAGGCCGATCCGGCCCATTTCGAGCGCGAGCAGGCCGCCGAGGGAGTTGCCCGCGACGTGCGGGCGCTCGACCCCGAGGGCCGCGCAGAGCGCCCCGAGCACCGGGGCCACGGTGGCCAGGTCGTACGGAACGCCTTCGGGCAGGGGCTCGGAGGTGCCGAAGCCGGGCAGGTCGACGGAGATCACGTCGTGTTCGGCGGCGAGGACGTCGGTCACGGGGTGCCAGGCCTGGAGGTGGTGGCCGATGCCGTAGAGCAGGAGGAGCGGTTCGCCCGCGCCCTTGCGTTCGTAGGAGAGGGAGGCGGTGCGGGGGCCGAGCGGCGAATCGATCGTGAAGGAGACCGTGGCGGTCATGCTGCTCCTCGTCGGTTGGACGCGTGTGAGACAGGCTGTCAGTAGCCCTGTCGCCATCATTACCGTCCGGTAGCCCTTGACTACAAGCCTTCGGCGCACACGAGAACATCCTGTGAACGGCTTGATGCCCATGCCCGATCTGCCCGGTACAGGGGTGACCATTGGTCTTGACCAAGGGGGTGCACCGTCCTATCGTCGCAGGGATAGTGCAGGAACCTTTAATAAACAAGGGCGCGGAACTGCCGCTGGAACACACGGCGAGTGCGGCGATGGCAGGAGGAGTCAGGGTGGGGACCACGCAGCTCGAAACGGTGCCGGAGCCGAAGTACTGGCACCTCAAGACCGTCCTCAGCGAAGCACTCGATCAGGATTTCGCCGTCGGAGAGGTCCTGCCCAACGAGCGTGAACTCGCCGCCCGGTTCGGCGTCGCCCGCGCGACCCTGCGCCAGGCGCTGGAGCAGCTGGAGCTCGAAGGCCGTCTGCAGCGCCGCCGCGGCGTCGGAACCACCGTCGCCCCGCCGCGCGTCGGTGTCGCCGTCGGTACCGCGGGGCACAGCTGGCCCGGCGGGCAGGCCGACGGCTGGGAGCCGGTGGACGCCACCGACGCGCTCCCGTCGACCACGGTCCTGAAGCTGCTGGGCACCGGTGGGGTCTTCTCCGCCGACGAGCCGGTCCACACCGTGCGCCGGACCCGCGTCACCCAGGGGCAGGCCGTCGCCGCCGAGATGCTCTACGTCCCGGCCGCCTCGGTGCCCGGACTCCCCGCGATCGACGCCCCGGCCGGTCCCGCCCGCGCCCGCGCCGTCCTGCGGGAGCTGCAGCGACTGGTCCTCGACGGACAGGACCGCTCGGTGGAGCTCGGCTCCGCCCGCGCCGACGACGCCAAGGAACTGGACCGGCTGCCCGGCGCTCCCGTACTCGTCGTCACCACGCGCTACTTCACCAGCGCGGGCACGGCCGCCGTCTCGGTGGCCACCTACCGCGCCGACACCTGCCGCCTCACCTTCGGGGACTCGGGCGACGTCGAGATCACCCACGAGCCGCGCGTCGCCTCCTGACACGGGAACGCGGTGGGCCTCCGCCGCAGCCGGCCGTCCCCCTTCGGTGGGGACGGCCGTCCCCGTTCGGAGGGGACGGCCGGCCTGGTCGAGACGCGGCACGGGCGGAGCGCGGCTCGGTACGGCTCGGCGGGCCCGGGCCGCTGAGCACGGGGGAGAGCGGCTGTACGCGGTGATCGCGCTCCGGAGCCCGAGGCCGCACGGCGCGGTCAGCGGCGGCGGGCCGTGACCGTCTTCTCCACCGCGAACAGTTCTTCCTCGACGTGGTCCAGCGCGAGGCGAAGGGCGCCGGTGGCCACCGCGGCCTCGCCGAGCAGCGACAGTGCCACCTTCGGCGGGCGCAGGCAGTAGCGCTCCAACTCCCGGCGCAGGGGGTCCAGCACCCCGTCCAGTCCGGCCGCCCAACCGCCGACCACCACGAGCTCCGGATCCATCGCCAGGACCAGCGCGGCCACGTCGTGGACCAGCCGCTGCAGGAACCGCTCCACGGCGGCCACCGCCCGCTCGTCGCCCCGTTTGGCCATCGCGAAGACCTCGGCGACCGCCGGCTCGTCCAGCGGGTGAAGCGGCTCGCCGGTGGTCGACAGCAGCTTCTCCGGCGTGACCTCACGGCCCAGCAGATGGAGCGCGCCGATCTCACCGGCCGCGCCGCCGAAGCCCCGGTGCAGCCGGCCGCCGATCAGGGAACCGGCGCCGGGGCTGAGCCCCGCCATGACGAACACGATGTCGTCGGTGTCGCGCGCGGCCCCCTTCCAGTGCTCGGCGACCGCCGCGGCGTTGGCGTCGTTCTCCACCTTCACCGGGCAGCGGAACGAGCGTTGGAGCCGTTCCCCCAACGGGAGCCCCGTCCAACCGGGCAGGGCGGTACCGAGGCGGACCGTGCCGTCCGCCTCCACGATCCCGGGGCTGCCGACGCCGACCGCGCGCAGGGAGTCCCGGGGCACCCCGGCCCGGCGCAGCAGATCGGCCACGGCCGCACGGACCTTCTCCAGCCGCTCATCGGCGGACGCCGACTCCGCGACGTCCTTCGTACCGGCTCCGATGACCCGTCCGTCCAGGCCGGAGAGCAGCACCGCGACCCGGTGCGAACCGATCTCTATGCCCAGCAGGTGCCCGGCCTCGGCCCTGAAACGGAACCGCCTCGCCGGTCGACCCTGCCGCCGCGCGCCTTCCTCGACGTCGGCCTCGACGACCAGCCCGGTCGCCATCAGCCCCTCCACGACCCCCTCGACGGTCGGCCGGGAGAGCCCGGTGACGCGGGTGAGGTCGGTGAGCGTCGGCGCCTGAGCCGCGCGCAGTGCACGCAGCACCACGGCGGAATTGATCCGCCTCAGCAGAGAGGGGTCTCCGCCGGTCAGCTGCCCCAACGTGTGTCCTCCCAGCTAGCGAGCCCGTCAGCCGGATGGTACTGCCCACCTGGTACTTCAGCGAGAACCAGCCCCCCATCGGCCGGAACTGGACCCTCCGCTCACGCCGGGGCGACGAACCCCGACTCGTACGCCATGATCACGGCCTGGGTCCGGTCCCGCGCCCCCAACTTCGCCAGGATCGCACTGACGTGGGACTTCACGGTTTCCGTGCCGACGATCAGCTCGCCCGCGATCTCCACGTTGGTCAGGCCCCGCGCCATGAGCCTCAGGACCGCCTCCTCGCGCTCGGTCAGGGCCGCCCGCTCCAGCACGGCCCGGGCCTGGCGGTTTCCGTACTCGGCGGCCAGGGCCCGCACGGCCGCGGGGAAGAGCAGCGTCTCACCCTCGGCCACCAGCCGGACCGCGTGCACGATCTCGGAAGGCCGCGCCCGTTTCAGCAGGAACCCGTCCGCGCCGGCCCGCAGCGCCTCGTAGACGTACTCGTCGTTCTCGAAGGTGGTGACGACGAGGATCTTCGGCGGGGAGTCGACCGTCTTCAGGATCGCCCTGGTCGCCTCGATCCCGTCGAGCAGCGGCATCCGTACGTCCATCGCCACCACGTCGGGCCGCAGCTGTCGCACGAGAGGGATCACTGAGGCCCCGTCAGGCGCCTCGCCCACGACCTCGATGTCGGGCTGGGCTTCGAGGACGGCGCGCAGACCCGCGCGCACCAGGGGCTCATCGTCGACGAGCAGTACGGTAACCGGCATTCGGTCAGCGTATTCGCTCCAGCGGAAGTCGGGCGCGCACCCTCCAGTTGCCCTCGTACGGCCCGGTCTCGGCTTCCCCGCCCAGCAGTGCGGCCCGCTCCCGAATGCCGCGCAGACCGGAGCCGCGGCCCGTCATCCGCGCAGCCTCCGCCGGGAGGGGATTGGTCACCTCCAAATCCAGTCTTCCCACGGCCACTTCGATCCGCACCCGAACCGGAACCGGTCCGCTGTGCCGCAGCACGTTGGTCAGCGCCTCCTGCAGGATCCGGTACCCCTCGCGCGTGACCGGTCCGGGCAACTTCTCCAACGGACCCGACAGTTCGGCGTCGACCGGGGCACCCGACGCGCGCGCCGATTCCAGCAGCCGGTCGGCGTCGGCCAGGGTGGGCCGCTGGGAGGGAGGCTGACCGGACTCCCGGAGCACCTTCAGCACCCGGTCCAGGTCTTCCATCGCGGCCCGGCCGGTCTCCTCGATCGCGCACAACGCCCGCTCGGTGAACTCCGGATCGCCGGCCGCCCGGGCGGCTCCCGCCTGCACGACCGCCACGGTGAGCGCGTGTCCGATGGAGTCGTGCAACTCCCTTGCGATCCGCGTGCGTTCCAGCAGCTGCTCGGTCCGCGCCTCCAGTGCGGTCAGTCGCTCGGCGGCCGAAGGTCCCAGGAGCCGCGACGCCATCGCCGTGACGGCCTCGCCGAGCAGGACCACGACGACGAACAGCAAAACCACCGGCACCGGCACGAGGAGCACGGCCGCCCAGCGGGGTGGGATGAAGGGCAGGATCAAGCCGTCCGACCCCAGGGAGCCTCCGGCGCTGATGATGACGAGTTCCACGGTCATCACCGGGAGCCATACCGTGGGCATCAGGGCCGCGCCGGCCAGCACGAGACGCGTCTCCAGCCAGGCCACGGTCCGCCAGCGGTCCCCCCAACGGGTGGACGCGACCGTGCTGATGGACCCGTCGTGCCGGCCGCGCTCGTGCGGCGTCAGCAGGAACTGAGCCTGGAGCCCCTCGGCCAGCCGCACCCAGGGGATCAGCCCGAACGGGGCGACGATCAGGGCGGGCATCCACGGCCACTCGGGCTCTATGAACAGCCAGATGGAGACGATCAGGATCGGTACGAGCAGATGCAGCCAGCGGGTGTACGTGATCCCACGGAGGGGAGCACGAAGCAGTCGGTACATGTCCTCATCCTGACAGCCGGAATGCGCCTCCCGTCTCCCCCACGTGGGGGAGACGGTCCCCCCGCGTGGGGGAGGGCAGGGGGTGGGGCCGGCGGCGAATCTTGAGGCATGAACAGCATCGAGATTCGGGAACTGACCAAGGAATACGGCACCACCCGTGCCGTGGACCGCCTCACCTTCGACGTGCTCCCCGGACGGGTCACCGGCTTCCTCGGCCCCAACGGCGCCGGGAAGTCGACCACGATGCGGCTGCTGCTGGGACTGGACCGGGCGACCTCCGGCACCGCCACGATCGGGGGACGCCCGTTCACCACCTTCAGCGACCCGCTCCACCAGGTCGGAGCGCTCCTCGACCCGCAGTCCATCCACGGCGGGCGTACCGCCCGCGACCACTTGCGCTTCCTCGCCGCCTCGAACGGGATACCGGCCCGCCGGGTGGAGGAGGTGCTGGAGCAGGCAGGCATAGCCGCAGCGGCCAAGCGGCGGGTGAAGACCTTCTCCCTGGGCATGCGCCAGCGGCTGGGCATCGCCGCCGCCCTGCTCGGAGATCCCGGAGTGCTGCTCCTCGACGAGCCCACCAACGGGCTCGACCCCGAGGGGATCATCTGGATCCGCGAACTGATGCGCGGCCTGGCCGCCGAAGGCCGCACCGTCCTCGTCTCCAGCCACCTCATGTCCGAGACGTCGACGCTGGCCGACCACCTGGTCGTGCTGGGCGCGGGCCGGCTCTTGGCCGACACCTCGATGGAGGAGTTCATCGACGCACGCAGCACCCCTCGGGTGAGGCTGCGGACCACGGACCCGATCCGGCTGCGGGCCGTCCTCGCCCGGGAGGGTCACGAACTGGTGGAGGCCGAGGGCGGGCGCTGGACCGTCGACGGCATACAGGCGGAGCAACTCGGCATCATGGCCGCCCGCGAAGGGATCCCCATGCTGGAACTCTCCGACGAGCGCGCCTCCCTGGAGCAGGCCTACCTCGACCTCACGGCGGACCACACCCAGTTCGCCGCCACCCGCTGACCGTCCCCCTTCTCTCTGGAGGTTCGCCATGAGCACCGCCCTGCCCACCCGGCCCGTCCTGCACTCCGAATGGATCAAGATCAGATCGCTGCGCGGCACGTTCGGGGCGCTGATAGCCGTACTCGTCGCGACCGCGGGCATCCAGACGTTCACGGCCTGGGCGATCGGCACGGCAGAGGAAGGGGCCATGGGCGACGATCCGCTCTTCGCCTCCTACTACGCCATCAACTTCGGCCAGATAGCGGCCATTGCCTTCGGGGCCAATGCCTTCGCCGCCGAGTTCCACAACGGGGCCCTGCGCACCACCTTCGCCGCCGTGCCGAACCGTACGCGGTTCTACCTGTCCAAGATGGCGGTGCTCGGCGGCCTCGCCCTCCTCGTGGGGCAGGTGACGGCACTGCTCACCTTCGTCGGCGGGCAGGCGTTCATGGGGCAGTACGCCCTGAAGCTCGGCGACCCGGGCACCGTGCGCTCTGTCGTCGGCTGTGGGCTCTACCTGATGGTCATCACGCTCTTCTCGGCCGGCCTGACGGCGATCCTGCGCAGCGGGGTCGCGGTGATCAGCATCCTCGTCCCCTTCGTCCTGCTGCTCTCCTTCGTCATCAGCGGAGCAGCCGGTGCCATAGGAGAGTTCATGCCGGACAAGGCCGGGCAGATGATCCTTCGGAGCGAGTCGACCGGTGGGGTCCTCGGCCCGTGGACCGGAATGGGCGTGGCGATGGTGTGGGCCGCGGCCGCGATCATCGGTGGTCTCATGGCGGTGCGGCGCCGGGACGCGTGACGGCGGGCCAGTTGTCAGTGGTGGTCGGGATACTGACGGCATGACCACGGCAGAGCATCTCGACACGATCGACCGGCTCCGGGTGACGGAATTCCCGCCCGAGCCGGTCCGGTCCGGCGCGCGGAGCAGCGGCCCGGGCCACCACCTCGTCCAGCTCGGCCGGACGCGGGACTTCTGGGAGGACGACGGTTCGGGCCGGGCCGAGGCGGCCGATCAGATCGCGGCCGAGTACGGGGCGCTCACGCAGGCACTGGCCGACCGGTGGGGGGATCAGCAGGTCTTCAGCGTCACGTCGCTGCTGGACCGGGGGTTCGAGGGGGAGGAGATACCGGAGCCGTGGGGAGTGGTGAGCAACACCACCGATCACGTGCACCTGTGGCGGGCGGGGGAGCTGTGGCTGCTGGCCTACGTGGCGCAGTGGGACTCCGAAGACCCCTACCTGTTGATGGCAGGGGTCACGGTGATCGATCCGCCTTAAGGGGCCGGCGATTCGGCGGCGGCGCGGAGGCGGGCGTATTCCTGGGCCATGGTCTCGGCGGTCCAGTGGGCGTTGAGGCCACTGGGGTTGGGGAGGGCCCAGATGCGGGTGGAGCCGATGGTCCGCTCCTGGGGGCCGATCTGTGCCTTCCGCTCGCCGAAGGCCGTGCGGTAGGCGGTCACCCCGACCACCGCGAGCCACTGGGGTCGCAGGAGCTCCACCTTGGCGGTCAGGATGCGGCCGCCTTCGCGGAACTCCTCGGTGGTCAGCTCGTCGGCGCGGGCCGTGGCGCGGGCCACGACGTTGGTGATGCCGAGCCGGTAGGTCAGCAGTTCCTCCTGCTCGGAGGGGGCGAGCCGGCGCGGGGTGAAGCCCGACAGGTGGAGG
This sequence comes from Streptomyces sp. NPDC002467, assembly GCF_042889825.1. Taxonomy (NCBI): domain Bacteria; kingdom Bacillati; phylum Actinomycetota; class Actinomycetes; order Kitasatosporales; family Streptomycetaceae; genus Streptomyces; species Streptomyces sp. NPDC002467. The sequence continues at coordinate 79,737 of NZ_JBIARJ010000017.1, forward strand.
ACGGGCCAGAAGCGGTTGCCGGGGCGGGCGAAGTGGTGGCCCGTGGCGGCGGAGAGGAGGCCGGGGTTGATCCCACAGAAGAGCACACGCAGACCGCCCGTGACCACGTCCGGGAGGACGCGGTCACGGGCGGCGTTCAGCTCGTCGGGGGTCAGAGGATCGACCCCGGCGTGTACCCGGCGGCCTCCGGGTGCTGCTTGGAGATCGCCTCGATACGGGAGACCACCGCCGTGACCTGGTCGCCCGCGGCGCCGGTGAAGGACAGCTTGTCGGCCATCAGGGCGTCGAGCTGGGCCCGGTCCAGCGGCATCCGGTCGTCGGCGGCCAGCTTGTCGAGGAGCTCGTTGCGCTCCGCGCCCTGCTCGCGCATGGCGAGGGCGGAGGCCACCGCGTGCTCCTTGATGACCTCGTGGGCGGCCTCGCGGCCCACCCCGGCACGCACCGCGCCCATCAGGACCTTGGTGGTCGCGAGGAACGGCAGGTAGCGGTCCAGCTCGCGGGCGACGACCGCCGGGAAGGCGCCGAACTCGTCGAGGACCGTCAGGAAGGTCTCCAGGAGGCCGTCGAAGGCGAAGAACGCGTCCGGCAGCGCCACGCGGCGGACCACGGAGCAGGAGACGTCGCCCTCGTTCCACTGGTCGCCGGCCAGCTCGCCGGTCATCGAGGCGTAACCGCGCAGGATGACCATCAGACCGTTCACGCGCTCGCAGGAGCGGGTGTTCATCTTGTGCGGCATCGCGGAGGAGCCGACCTGGCCGGGCTTGAAGCCCTCGGTCACCAGCTCGTGGCCGGCCATCAGGCGGATCGTCTTGGCGATGGAGGAGGGGGCGGCGGCCAGCTGGACCAGCGCGGTGACCACGTCGTAGTCGAGCGAGCGCGGGTAGACCTGGCCGACCGAGGTGAAGGCCTGGGAGAAGCCGAGGTGGGTGGCGATCCGCTGCTCCAGGTCGGCCAGCTTGGCGGCGTCGCCACCGAGGAGGTCGAGCATGTCCTGGGCGGTGCCGACGGGGCCCTTGATACCGCGCAGCGGGTAGCGCTCGAGGAGGTTCTCCAGGCGGTCGTAGGCGACCAGCAGCTCGTCGGCCGCGGTGGCGAAGCGCTTGCCCAGGGTCGTCGCCTGCGCGGCGACGTTGTGGGAGCGGCCGGCCATGACCAGCTCGGCGTGCTCGCCGGCCAGCTTGCCCAGGCGGGCGAGGACGGCGACGGTGCGGTCGCGGGCCAGCTCCAGGGAGAGCCGGATCTGGAGCTGCTCGACGTTCTCGGTGAGGTCGCGCGAGGTCATGCCCTTGTGGACGTGCTCGTGGCCGGCGAGGGCGTTGAACTCCTCGATGCGGGCCTTCACGTCGTGCCGGGTGACCTTCTCGCGCTCGGCGATGGAGGCGAGGTCGACCGTCTCCAGGACGCGCTCGTAGTCGGCGAGGGCGGCGTCCGGGACGTCGATGCCGAGGTCCTTCTGGGCGCGCAGCACGGCGAGCCACAGCCGCCGCTCCAGCGTCACCTTGTACTCGGGGGACCACAGGACGGCGAGCTCCGCGGAGGCGTAGCGGCCGGCCAGGACATTGGGGATGCGGGGCTTGGCAGTCACGTGTAGGGATTCTACTTGGGCCCGAGCTGTGCGTTTACGCAGGTAGGGCCCCCGCGCCGGATTGTGCCTTGCTACGAGACGGGTGCGTCCTCGTGCGGGGCGTACGGCAGCAACTCCGGGCGCTTCGCCGGGCGGCCGTCCCCGGAGGAGCGGCCCGTCAGACGGCGGCCGATCCAGGGGAGCAAGTGCTGCCGGGCGAAGCCGAGGTCCCGGGCCCGGCGGACCGCCCAGCCCGGGGGCTCGGCCGCCGGGAGTTCGGCACGCCAGTCCTCTTCGGCGGGCAGTCCGAGAGTCTGCCAGACGGCCTCGGCGACCCGGCGGTGGCCTTCGGCGGTCAGGTGCAGCCGGTCCACGTCCCACATGCGCTGGTCCCCGAGGGCGGGAGCCCCGTACAGGTCGACCACCAGGGCGCCGTGCCGGGCCGCGAGCTCCTCGATGAAGAGGAAGAGCTCCTCCATGCGCGGCCGGAAGCGTTCCATGACCGGGCCGTTGCGCCCGGGGGAGCGCATCAGGACCAGCCGCTCGCAGGAGGGTGCGAGGAGCTCCACGGAGGCCTCCAGCCGGTCCCGGACGCGGCCCATGTCCACCTTGGGGCGCAGGGTGTCGTTCAGTCCGCCCACCAGCGTCACCACATCGGCCCGCATCGCGGCCGCCGCCGGGACCTGCTCCTCGGCGATCTGCCCGATGAGCTTGCCGCGGACCGCGAGGTTCGCGTAGCGGAAGCCCGGCTCGCGCGCCGCCAGGCGGGCGGCCAGCAGGTCGGCCCAGCCCCGGTAGGAGCCGTCGGGGAGCAGGTCGGACATGCCTTCGCTGAAGGAGTCGCCGACCGCGACGAAACTGGTGTAGCGCACATTCATCTCCATGGCGGAGTGATGTTACCGCGCGGTACCCCGGCCCCGCAGGGCCGGGGACCGGATCGTCAGACGATCATCAGGCGGACGCGGGACGGCCGAACAGCTCGCGCAGCACGTCCTCCATCGTCACCAGGCCGGTCATCGCCCCGTCCGGGCCGAGCACCGCGGCCAGGTGCGTTCGGCTGCGCCGCATCGCGGTCAGCACGTCGTCCAGCGGGGTTTCGGCCCGAACCTGCGCGATCGGCCGCAGGGCCGCGACCGGGAAGGGCTCGTCACGTGCGTCCGGATCGGCGTCCAGGGCGTCCTTGACGTGCAGGTATCCCAGAATCCGGTGCTGCGCGTCGATCACCGGGAAGCGGGAGTACCCCGACTGCGCCGACAGCCGCTCCAGCCCGGCCGGGGTGATGCCCTCCCGGGCCGGGACCACCCGGTCCGCTGCCAGCACCACGTCCGTGACGGGCCGGCGGCCCAGCTCCAGGGCGTCGTACAGCCGCTCGCTCGCCCGGTCGTCGATGAGCCCCGCGGCACTGGAGTCCTTGACGATCCGCGCCAGCTCGTCGTCCGAGAAGGTCGCCGCGACCTCGTCCTTCACCTCCACCCGCAGCAGCCGCAGCAGCGCGTTGGCGAAGGCGTTGATCGCGAAGATCACCGGCCGCAGCGCCCGCGTGAGGGTCACCAGCGGCGGGCCCAGCAGCAGCGCCGTGCGCACGGGCTCGGCCAGCGCCACGTTCTTCGGCACCATCTCGCCGAAGAGCATGTGCAGGTACGTCGCCAGGGCCAGCGCCACCACGAAGGAGATCGCGTGCGTCACCCCGGCCGGCACCCCGACGGCGTCGAGCAGCGGGCTCAGCAGGTGGGCGATGGCCGGCTCGGCCACCACACCCAGCACCAGCGTGCAGAGCGTGATCCCGAGCTGGGCCGCCGCCATCAGCGCCGACACGTGCTCCAGACCCCACAGGACGGCCTTGCCGCGCCGGTCGCCCTGCTCCGCGTACGGCTCGATCTGACTGCGCCGGACCGAGATCAGCGCGAACTCCGCACCGACGAAGAAGGCGTTGACGACCAGCGTCGCCAGGCCGATCAGAAGCTGGATCGCGGTCATCGGGTCCCCTCCGTTCCTTCGCCACCCAGGTCACCGTCGGCGGGCGTGTGCAGCAGCACCCGCGCGGCCCGTCGCCCACCGGCGTCCACCACGTCCAGCCGCCAGCCACCCAGCTCCAGGCTGTCGCCGACCGCCGGGATGCGGCCCAGCTCGGTCGCTATGAGACCGGCGAGCGTCTCGTACGGCCCCTCGGGCACCCGCAGTCCGATCCGCTGGAGCTGGTCGGTGCGGGCCGCGCCGTCGGCGGAGTAGAGCGTGCGCCCGTCGTCGTCCGTACCGGCCGGGGCCAGGTCCGGGGTCTCGTGCGGGTCGTGCTCGTCGTGGACCTCGCCGACGACCTCCTCGACGATGTCCTCCAGGGTGGCCACGCCGGCCGTACCGCCGTACTCGTCGATGACCACGGCCATGGTCTGCCGACCGGACAGCCGGTCCAGCAGTCGGTCCACGGTCAGCGACTCCGGTACGAGGAGCGGCTCGCGCAGCAGCTGCGACACCGGGTGGCGATGGCGCTCCTCGGCGGGCAGCGCCAGCACGTCCTTGATGTGGACCGTGCCGACGACGGTGTCGAGGCTGCCCCGGTAGACGGGGAAGCGGGACAGACCGGTGGCCAGCGTCGCGTTCGCCACGTCCTCCGCGGTGGTCTGCACGTCGAGGGCGGTGACCTGGACGCGCGGGGTCATCACGTTCTCCGCGGTCAGGTCGGCCAGGTTCAGGGTCCGCACGAACAGCTCGGCGGTGTCCTTCTCCAGCGCGCCCGCCTTCGCGGAGTGCCGCGCCAGCGCGACCAGCTCCTGGGGGGTGCGGGCGGAGGCCAGCTCCTCGGCCGGCTCCATGCCGAGGCGGCGGACCATGTGGTTGGCGGTGGTGTTCAGATGGCTGATCAGAGGTCTGAAGGCCCGGCTGAACACCCGCTGCATGGTCGCCACGCGCTTGGCGATGGCGAGCGGGGAGGAGATCGCCCAGTTCTTGGGCACCAGTTCGCCGACGACCATCAGGACGACGGTCGACAGCGCGGTGCCGAGGATCAGCGCGGCGGAGGACGCGGTGGCGGCCGAGAGCCCCATCGCCTGGAACGGGCCCTGGAGCAGGGCGGCGATCGACGGCTTGGAGATCATGCCGATGACCAGGCCGGTCACGGTGATGCCGAGCTGCGCGCCGGAGAGCTGGAAGGTCAGGGTGCGGACGGCGGCCAAGGCGCTGTCGGCCCCGCGCTCGCCGCGCTCGACGGCTCGTTCGAGTTCACTGCGCTCGACGGTGGTCAGCGAGAACTCGGCCGCGACGAAGACTCCGCAGGCGACGCAGAGCAGCAGTGCCACGACGAGCAGGAGCACCTCGGTCATCGGTCGATCACCTCCGTTCCATGATCGGCCAGGAGGAGGCGTACCGCTCGGTGTCGCGATCGGGAGGGTCGTGGACTGGGAGGCTCGCCCATGGGCGGACGCTCACACCTTTCATCTGAGTGGGTCGGTCGTTCGGTCGTTCAACGTGGAACACCCGAACCCACATCGTAAAGGAAGTGCAAAGGAGCCGGATCATCCTTTTGGCGGAAAGGGCCGGCGCCCCGGGGAGAAGAAGTCGGTGGCGGGCCGTGGGCCCGGCGTGCTTGGGTCCTGGTCATGACCAAGATCCGCATACGGACCGCTGTGCCGGCCGACGCCGAGAACGTGCTCGCCTTCTGGAAGGAAGCGGCCGAGGGAACGTCGATCACGGACGACCTGGACGGAGTGACACGTCTCGTCACACGTGATCCCGAAGCCTTGATCCTCGCGGAGGCCGACGGGCTCCTCGTCGGCTCGGTGATCGCCGGCTGGGACGGCTGGCGCGCCTCGCTGTACCGGCTGGCCGTACTCCCCTCCCACCGCCGGCAGGGGATCGGCGGCACGCTCCTCGAAGCGGCCGAACGGCGTTTCAGCGCCGTCGGGGGCCGCCGCGGCGACGCGATGGTCCTCGAAGCGAACGAGCGGGCGCACCTGGTGTGGTCGGCGGCCGGTTACCGGCGCGAGGACCAGTGGCGGCGCTGGACGAAGCCGTTCGGATAGGCACCGGGACCCCGGCGGCCCCGGAGAACGCGAGCGAACGAACAGGGCCCCCGGACGCGGCCGGGGGCCTGCCGATCACAACGCCCTGCCGATCACAACGTCATGCCGTCAGAACGTCATGCCCTCACGTCGTCACGCCGGCCAGGTCGCCAGGAACGACTCGGCCGACCACGTGCCCGAGAGGGCCGGGGAGAGCCATCCGGGCGCCGAGGCGCGGAACTCCTCAGGCGCCAGCCCGCCCGAGCCCTCCGGCACCGCGCCCAGCAGGGGGAGCGTCGAGCTCGTGGGGAGGTCCGCCAGGTTGCAGCGGGCGGCCAGGTCCGGGGCGGCGGGCCAGCTGCCGACCACCACACCGAGCCCGGTCAGCCCCCGGGCCCGGAGGGCCTCCGCGGTGAGGGTGGTGGAGTTGAGGGTGCCGAGTCCGGCCGCGGCGACCACGAGGACCGGCGCGTCGAGCAGGCGGGCCGCGTCGGCCAGGGTGTGTCCCGCCTCGTCGAAGCGGACCAGCAGGCCGCCCGCGCCCTCCACCAGGACCAGGTCGTGGGAGAGGGACAGTTCACGCGCGGCTTCCGCGATCCGTTCCGGGGACACCGTGGCCAGGCCCGCGCGGCGGGCGGCCGTGTCCGGGGCCAGGGGTTCCGGGTAGCGGACCAGTTCCATCGCCGTGACGCCTTCGCCGGCCAGCCGGACCGCCTCGGCGGCGTCGCCGGGCTCCTGCGGGCCGACACCCGTCTGCGCCGGCTTGAGCACCGCCACCGAACGGCCGGCCGCCAGCGCGGCGGCCGCGATGGCCGACGTGACCACCGTTTTGCCGATCTCGGTTCCGGTGCCGGACACGACCAGTACGGACATCTCAGCCTTCCTCGGCCGCCGCGCGCACCGCACGGCAGATACGGGCCACGTCCGCGTCGCCCGTGACGAACGGCGGCATGGTGTAGATCAGGTCCCGGAACGGGCGCAGCCACACGCCCTCGCGCACCGCCGCCCGGGTGGCGGCCGCCATGTCGATCTCGTGGTCGAGCTGGACCACGCCGATCGCGCCCAGGACGCGTACGTCCCGTACGCCCGGCACCGAGACGACGTCCGCGAGGCCCTCGCGCAGCCCGGCCTCGATCCGCTTGACCTCGGTGGCCCAGTCCTGGCCGAGCAGCAGGTCGACGGAGGCCAGCGCCACGGCCGTCGCGAGCGGGTTGCCCATGAAGGTCGGCCCGTGGGCGAGGACGGGGACCTCGCCACGCGAGATGCCGTCCGCCACCCGCTCCGTGCACAGGGTGGCGGCGAGCGTGAGGTAACCGCCCGTCAGCGACTTGCCCAGGCACATCACGTCCGGGGTGATGCCCGCGTGGTCGGCGGCGAAGAGCGCGCCCGTGCGGCCGAAGCCCGTCGCGATCTCGTCGAGGATGAGCAGCACGCCGTACTCGTCGCACAGCTCGCGCAGCACCCGCAGATAGCCGGGGTTGTGGAAGCGCATGCCGCCCGCGCCCTGCACCACGGGTTCCACGATCACCGCGGCCAGTTCGTCGGCGTGCGCGGCGATCAGGGAGCGCAGGTGGTCGGTGTACGCCGGGTCCACCGGGGTGTCGAAGCCGCCGGGCGGCGCGTCCGCGAAGACCTGCCGCGGCAGGTGACCCTGCCACAGCTCGTGCATGCCGCCGTCGGGGTCGCAGACGGCCATCGGCTGCCAGGTGTCCCCGTGGTAGCCGCCGCGCCAGGTCAGCAGCCGGGTCTTGCCCGTGCGGCCCAGGGAACGCCAGTACTGCAGGCACATCTTGACCGCGACCTCGACGGACACCGAGCCCGAGTCGGCGAGGAAGACGTGCTCCAGCCCGGCCGGGGTGATCTCGACGAGCTTCGCGGCGAGCCGGACGGCGGGCTCGTGGGTGAGCCCGCCGAACATCACGTGCGACATCAGGCCGAGCTGCGCCGTCGCGGCCTCGTTCAGCACCGGGTGGTTGTAGCCGTGGATGGCCGACCACCAGGAGGACATGCCGTCGACCAGTTCGTCGTTGCCGTGCCCCTGGGAGGGCACGGCCAGCCGCAGCCGGACACCCGACGCGGACGCGATGACCAGCGGCTCCTGCCGCCCGGGCATGGGGCCGTACGGGTGCCAGACGTGCTGCCGGTCCAGCGCGAGGAGTTCCGCGCCGGACGACAGCGGGCGGTGCTGATCAGGCATTGGGGGCGACGTCCGTCCCCGCGCCGCGGCGGCGCACCGCCACCAGGTCCGAGCGCACCTCGCCGGCCTCGGCCTGGGCAGGTACGGGAGCCTCGTCCGCGTGCCCGGAGCAGCCGCCGCACGCCGAGCCGCAGCCGGCCCCGGCGGCGGGGTCGGCGGCACCCGCGGAACCGCAGACCGAGGCGCCGCCCCCGTGGGAGCCGCAGCCGCCGGCCGTCGCGGCGGCCGCCACGTCGGCGCGGTGCGCGGGAAGCGTGGTCGTACCGGCGCCCTCCACCTCGAAGCCGGCGTCCGCGATCATGTCGAGGTCGGCCTGGCCCGCCTGGCCCTCACTGGTGAGGTAGTCGCCGAGGAAGATGGAGTTCGCGATGTTCAGCGCGAGCGGCTGCATCGAGCGCAGGTGCACCTCGCGGCCGCCGGCGATGCGGACCTCGACGTCCGGGCAGACGAACCGGACCATCGCGAGGATCCGCAGGCAGCGCTGCGGGGTGAGGTTCCACTCCTTGGCCAGCGGGGTGCCCTCGAAGGGGATCAGGAAGTTGACGGGCACCGAGTCCGAGTCCAGCTCGCGCAGCGAGTAGACGACGTCGACCAGGTCCTCGTCGCTCTCGCCCATGCCCGCGATCAGGCCCGAGCAGGCCGACAGGCCCGCCGCGTGCGCCTTCTGCACGGTGTCCACGCGGTCCGCGTAGGTGTGCGTCTTGGTGATCGCGCCGTACGTGGCCTCGGAGGTGTTCAGGTTGTGGTTGTACGCGTCGGCGCCCGCGTCGCGCAGCTTCTCCGCCTGGCCGTCGGAGAGCAGGCCGAGACACGCGCAGACCTCGACGCCCTCGTTCTGCTCCTTGATCGCGGCGATGGTCTTGCCGACGCGGTCCACGTCACGGTCCGTCGGACCGCGGCCGCTCGCGACCAGGCAGACCCGCTTCGCGCCGCCCGCGACACCCGCGGCGGCCGCCTCGGAGGCCTCCTCCGGCTTCAGCCACGTGTACTTGAGGATCTCGGCCTTCGAGCCCAGCCGCTGGGAGCAGTACGAGCAGTCCTCCGGGCACAGGCCCGACTTCAGGTTGACCAGGTAGTTCAGCTTGACCCGACGCCCGAACCACTGGCGGCGCACTTTGCCGGCCGCGGCCACCACGTCGAGCAGATCGTCGTCGGAAGTCGCCAGTACGGCGAGCGCCTCTTCGCGGGTCGGCAGCTCGCGCCGGAGCCCCTTGTCCACCAGGTTGTTCAGCAGGTCCATGACGCCGATCCTGGCCTACACGACCACTCCCGGCCAAGGAGAGATCGCACAACATGGCCGGATGGGAGTGTGTGTATCGCCACACCTGGCGCAGCTGTGACGGCGGCTAGGGTCGAGCCTGGTCTGTGGACTGCCGACAAAACGCGAGGACCTGCCGATGCCGCCGTTGCCCCAGCACACCCCCGATTCCGCCGACGTCTTCGGGTGGATCGACGAAGCGGAGCGCGCCCGGGCCGAGGCCGGACTCGTGCGGACGCTGCGCCCGCGGCCGGAGTCCTCGCCGCTGCTGGACCTCGCGAGCAACGACTACCTCGGCCTGACCAGGCACCCCGAGACCGTCCGCGGCGCCAGGGAGGCCGCCGAGCGCTGGGGCGCCGGCGCCACCGGCTCCCGGCTGGTCACGGGAACGACGGAACTCCACGCGGAACTGGAACGCGAGCTCGCCGCCTTCTGCGGTTTCGAGGCCGCCCTGGTCCTCTCCTCCGGATACGCGGCCAACCTCGCCGCCGTCACCGCGCTCAGCGGTCGCGGCACGCTGGTCGTCTCCGACGCCGGGAACCACGCCTCGATCGTCGACGGCTGCCGGCTCTCGCGCGCGGAGACCGCGGTGATCCCGCACTCCGATCCCGACGCCGCGCGCAAGACGCTCGCCGCGCACGAGGGCCGGGCGCTCCTGGTCAGCGACTCGGTGTTCTCCGTGGACGGCGACGCCGCCCCGCTCGCCGGTTACGCGGCCGCCGCCCGGGACGAGGGCGCGGCCCTGGTCGTGGACGACGCGCACGGGCTCGGAGTGCTCGGCGAGGGCGGCCGCGGCGCGCTGCACGCCGCCGGACTCGCGGGCGCGCCCGGGGTGGTCGCCACGCTGACCCTCTCCAAGTCCCTGGGCAGCCAGGGCGGAGCCGTACTCGGCCCGGCCAAGGTCATCCGGCACCTGGTCAACACCGCGCGCACCTTCATCTTCGACACCGGGCTGGCCCCGGCCGCCGCGGGCGCGGCGCTGGCGAGCCTGCGCCTGCTCCGGCGGGAACCGGAGCGCGCGGACCGCGCCCGCGAGGTGGCCGCCCAGTTGTACGGGCGACTCACCGCGTCCGGCCTGACCGCGGCCCGGCCGGACGCGGCCGTGGTGTCGGTTCGGGCCCCGTCGGCCTCGGCGGCACTGCAGTGGGCCGCCGATTGCCGCGAGGCAGGTCTGTCCGTGGGGTGCTTCCGGCCGCCGTCGGTACCGGACGGCATTTCCCGGCTGAGGCTGACCGCCCGGGCTGATCTCACGGGGGACGAGATCGACCGGGCCGTCGGGACGATCCTGCGGACCGCTCCGGCCGGAGCCACGGACCGCTAGGCGGGTTACGCAGGAACGTCCGCCCTGACATGGGCGAGGAAGCCGTCCCAGGCCGGCCCGGTGAAGAGCACGGCCGGGCCGTCCGTCCGCTTGGAGTCACGGACGGCCAGCAGGCCGCTCGACAGGACGGCCGCTTCCACGCAGTTGTTCATTCCGGTGCTGCGGCTGCTCCGCCGCCACCGCGCTCTGTTCAGAAGTCCGCTGCTGGATAAGGGGGTTGCGGACACGGGGGTGCCTCCTTACGCGTCGTCAGCGAGGGTGCTGATGAGATCCGACGAGTCCTGGGGCGGGAGGGCGTGCGCCTGGATGGTGCGGAACGCGGCGCTGTACGCCTCTAGGTCTTCCTTCCGCTCCAGATAGAGGCTACTCGTCAAATGGTCGAGTACCACCACATCCAGATCGGCGATGTTCGGAAATGAGAAAATAACGAACGGTCCGGTGAGGCCGAGATGTCCCCCCACGCTGAACGGCAGTACCTGCAAGCGCACTTGGGGCAACCGGGACACCTCCGCCAGGTGCCGCAGCTGCTCTGCCATCACCCCGGCCCCGCCGATCTGCCGACGCAGCACCGCCTCGTCCAGTACGGCGCTCAACTCCAGCGGCGGATCCGCCCGCAGCACCGACTGCCGGGCCAGCCGTACGTCGACGAGGGCGTCCACCTTCGGTTCCGGGAGCCCGCCCAGCGCGGCCCGGGTCACCGCCCGGGCGTACCCGGGGGTCTGCAACAGGCCCGGCACAACGGACAGTTCCACGGTGCGGGCGGACCGGGCGCTGGCCTCCAGGCTGATGAAGTCCCGGTACTCCTGCGGCAGCAGCCCCCGGTAGTCGTGCCACCACTGGCGACCCCGCCCGGTGTCCCCGCCCGGCCCTGGGCCCGCGGCCGAGACGGACAACGCCTCCAGCAGTGCGCGTTGCTCGGGGCTGACGATCTCCCCGTAGGCGTCGAGGAGCAGGCGGATGTCCTCGGGCTTCACGCCACTGCGACCCGTTTCGATGCGGCTGATTTTCGACTGGTGCCATCCCACGATCCGGGCCGCCTCACCACTGGTGAGTCCGGACCGGTCGCGCAGGGCGCGCAGTTCCTCGCCGAGCTTGCGTCGGCGCACCGCGGGACCGTGCTGCACACCCGCCTCCTTCCACCGGCACAGCTCGCACCAGTCTGCCGTCCGAATACGCTCTTCCGTAGCAGAGTTCACCGCATCGAGCGACAGATATATGCATATCTTGGGGGAACGGCAGGTGCGGCGGGGCGAGGGGTGGCACTCTGGCGTCCAGCACAGATCCGGGGCGGCTCGGCCCCGGTGGGAAAGGGACCGTCGCCATGGCAGATCACCAGGAAGCATCCGTCACTCTGCCGAGCGATCCCGCCTCGGTCGCCACCGCCCGCCGCTACGTCGCGGAAGTGCTGGGCGAATGGGGGCTCCCCGATGACGCGGATACCGCCGACAGTATCCGGCTGATCGTTTCGGAGCTCGCGACCAACGCCGTACAGCACACTTTCGGCCAGTCGCCGACCTTCACCGTCGACATCCGGCTGGAGCGGGAGGAGTGGCTCCGGATCGGGGTCACCGACAGCCACCCGCGCTGGCCCAAGCGACTCCCGGCCGCCGTCCAGCAGGACAACGGCCGGGGCATGGTCATCATCCGCTGGCTCACCGCGGAGGCGGGCGGCAGGCTCTCGGTCACCCCCACCGAGGACGGCGGCAAGACCGTGTCGATCGCCCTGCCGTGGACCGTCGGAGCCGGTGCGCAGGAGAAGGCCCCCACCGGCTGCTGAGCCGGGGATCGGGCGGACTCCGGGGATCAGGCGGACGCGGAGCGCTCCGCGGCGCTGCGCTCGATGCACAACTCGTTGCCCTCCGGGTCGGCGAGGACGACCCAGCCGAGGACGCCGTCCTCCGCGCGCCGGTCGTCGACCACCTTCGCCCCCAGCCCGACCAGGCGCTCGACGGTCTCGTCCCGGGTGCCCGAAGCGGGCTGGATGTCCAGGTGGACCCGGTTCTTGACGGACTTGGCGTCCGGCACCCGGATGAACAGCAGGCCGGGCACGTTCGGCTGCCCAGGGTCCAGCAGGACCTCGTCGTCACCGGCCGCGTCGTCCGGGTGGATCGGGTACCCGGTCACCGCCGACCAGAACCGCGCGGTCCCGTAGGGGTCGTGGGCGTCGAAGGTGATGTGCCGGACGGGATTGACGAACATCTGTCTCCTCGCTGGGCTTTCCGGGTGGAGCTCCGTATACGGAACGACGGTCGGCGGGCCGCCGGACCGAACCGGTTGCCTGCCCGAAACGTGGGTTAACTCGGCGGAAAAGCGCGGCCCCTACCGTGGGGTCACGCCCGACCCCCAATGATCACCCATGGGCGGGTAAAGCGGCGGTGGTCGGGACGGAAAGCCTTCCCCCGCGTTGGGCAAGAGACGCTTGGCTCGGATATGCGCTGGTCAACAAAGTGTTGAAGGCCGTTAGGGTCGCCGTGCTCGAAGTTGACCTTGACCCGGAAACTAGGTGAGACGTGTGCAACTGACACCGCATGAGCAGGAGAGACTGCTCATCCACGTGGCCGCGGACGTGGCCGAGAAGCGGAAGGCGCGCGGGGTGCTCCTCAACCATCCCGAAGCGATCGCGCTGATCACCTCGCACATCCTCGAAGGGGCCCGCGACGGCCGCACGGTGGCCGAGTTGATGGCCTCCGGCCGTACCGTCCTGACCCGCGAGGAGGTCATGGAGGGGATCCCCGAGATGATCCACGACGTCCAGGTCGAAGCGACCTTCCCGGACGGCACCAAACTCGTCACCGTCCACGACCCGATCGTCTGAAGGGGAGTCACCCGCATGATCCCGGGCGAGATCGCCTACGGGGACGGACCGGTGCTCCTCAACGAGGGCCGCCCCGTCACCCGCCTCACCGTGCTCAACGCCGCCGACCGGCCCGTCCAGGTCGGCTCCCACTACCACTTCGCCGAGGTCAACCCCGGCCTCGAATTCGACCGGCTCGCCGCCCGCGGGCTGCGCCTCGACATCGCCGCCGGCACGGCCGTCCGCTTCGAGCCGGGCATCCCGGTCGCGGTGGACCTCGTACCGCTGGCCGGACTGCGCACCGTACCGGGTCTGCGCGGGGAGACCGGAGGGCCGCTCGATGTCTGAGATCTCCCGACAGGTGTACTCCGACCTCTTCGGACCGACCGCCGGTGACCGGATCCGGCTGGCCGACACGGACCTCTTCGTCGAGATCGAGCAGGACCTGGCCGGCGGCCCCGGGCGGGCCGGCGACGAGGCCGTGTTCGGTGGCGGCAAGGTGATCCGCGAGTCCATGGGGCAGGCCCGCACCACCCGGGCCGAAGGCGCTCCCGACACCGTCATCACCGGGGTCGTCGTCCTCGACCACTGGGGCATCGTCAAGGCCGACATCGGCATCCGCGACGGCCGCATCTGCGGCATCGGCAAGGCCGGCAACCCCGACACCATGGACGGCGTGGACCCCGCGCTCGTCATCGGCCCCGAGACCGAGATCATCGCGGGCAACGGGAAGATCGTCACCGCCGGCGCCATAGACGCGCACGTGCACTTCATCTCGCCCACGGTCATCGAAGAGGCGCTCGCCTCCGGGATCACCACCCTCGTCGGCGGCGGCACCGGACCGGCCGAGGGCAGCAAGGCCACCACCGTCACCCCCGGACCCTGGCACCTGGCCCGGATGTTCGCGGCGCTGGAGGCCTACCCGGTCAACATCGGCCTGCTCGGCAAGGGCAACACCATGTCCCGCGAGGCCATGCACTCCCAACTGCGCGGCGGCGCACTCGGATTCAAGATCCACGAGGACTGGGGCTCCACCCCCGCCGTCATCGACGCCTGCCTGAGCGTCTGCGAGGAGACCGGCGCCCAGGTCGCCATTCACACCGACACCCTCAACGAGGCCGGCTTCGTCGCCGACACCCTCGCGGCCATCGCCGGGCGGACCATCCACTCGTACCACACCGAGGGCGCCGGCGGCGGGCACGCACCCGACATCATCAGCGTGGTCTCCGAGCCGAACGTCCTGCCCAGCTCGACCAACCCCACCCGGCCGCACACCGTCAACACCGTCGAGGAACACCTCGACATGCTGATGGTCTGCCACCACCTCAACCCGGCCGTCCCCGAGGACCTCGCCTTCGCCGAGTCCCGGATCCGGCCCTCGACCATCGCCGCCGAGGACGTCCTGCACGACCTCGGGGCCATCTCCATCATCTCCTCCGACTCCCAGGCCATGGGCCGGGTCGGCGAGGTCGTGATGCGCACCTGGCAGACCGCCCACGTGATGAAGAAGCGGCGCGGCTTCCTCCCCGGCGACGGACCCGCCGACAACCACCGCGCCCGTCGCTACGTCGCCAAGTACACGATCAATCCCGCCGTGGCCCAGGGACTCGCCCGCGACATCGGCTCGATCGAGAACGGCAAGCTCGCCGACCTGGTGCTGTGGAACCCCGCCTTCTTCGGCGTCAAGCCCGAAGTGGTCATCAAGGGCGGCCAGATCGCCTACGCGCAGATGGGCGACGCCAACGCCTCCATCCCCACCCCGCAGCCCGTCCTGCCCCGCCCCATGTTCGGCAGCACCGGACGCGCACCCGCCCTGAACTCGCTCAACTTCACCGCGCAGGCGGCCCTCGACGACGGCCTGCCCGAGCGGCTCGGCCTCGCCAAGACCTTCACCGCCATCGAGAACACCCGCAAGGTCTCCAAGGCCGACATGCGCAACAACGACGCCATGCCGAGGGTCGAGGTCGACGCCGACACCTTCACCGTCACCATCGACGGCGAGGCCGTGGAGCCCGCCCCCGCGGCGGAACTGCCCATGGCCCAGAGATACTTCCTCTTCTGATGGGCGGCGCAGTCCGATGAGCCTCGCCGCACTGCTCGTCCTCGCCGACGGCCGCTTCCCCGCCGGAGGGCACGCCCACTCCGGCGGGGCCGAGGCCGCCTGCAAGGCGGGCCGGATCCACGACGCCGCCACCCTGGAGGACTTCTGCCGGGGCCGGCTGCACACCACCGGGCTCACCGCGGCCGCCCTCGCGGCGGCCGCCGCCCTCGGGCTCGACCCGGCCGATCTCGACACCGCCGCCGACGCCCGCACCCCCTCGCCCGCACTGCGCACCGCGGCGAGGAGGCTCGGCCGGCAGCTGCTGCGCGCCGCCCGGGCCACCTGGCCGTCGCCCGAACTGGACGCACTGGCCGCGGCCTTCCCGCGCGGGGCCCACCAGCCCGTCGTGCTCGGCGTCACCGCCCGGGCGGCGGGGCTCGGGCCGCTCGACGCCGCGCACGTGGCGGCGTACGAGAGCGTCAGCGGTCCCGCCACCGCGACCGTACGCCTGCTCGGCCTGGACCCCTTCGAGGCGAGCGGGGTACTGGCCCGCCTCGCCCCCGCGCTCGACGACGTCTGCGTCGAGGCGGCCGCGGCCGCGCTGCTGGCCCGCTCCGAGGGCCTGGGGGCGCTGCCCGCGGCCTCCTCGCCGCTGCTGGACATCTCGGCACAGGCCCATGCCGACTGGCCGGTACGCCTCTTCGCTTCCTGAATCCCCAAGGAGACCCCCCATGCACCTCGACCACGCCGTGACCTATCCCCAGCGGCACGCCCACAGCGCCGACCCGCTGCGGCCCGACGGCACCCGCCGTGCCCTGCGGATCGGCCTCGGCGGCCCCGTCGGATCCGGCAAGACCGCCACCGTGGCCGCACTGTGCCGCGCCCTGCGCGGCGAGTTGTCCATGGCCGTCGTCACCAACGACATCTACACCCGGGAAGACGCCGAGTTCCTGCTGCGCGAGGCCGTCCTGCCCCCCGAGCGGATCGCCGCCGTCGAAACCGGCGCCTGCCCGCACACCGCCATCCGCGACGACATCTCCGCCAACCTGGAGGCCGTCGAGGAACTGGAGGAGGCCTTCCGCGAGAACGGCCGACTCGACCTGATCCTCGTCGAGTCCGGCGGGGACAACCTCACCGCCACCTTCTCCCGCGGACTCGTCGACGCCCAGATCTTCGTCATCGACGTCGCGGGCGGCGACGACATCCCCCGCAAGGGCGGCCCCGGCGTCACCACCGCGGACCTCCTCGTCGTCAACAAGACCGACCTCGCCCCGCACGTCGGCTCCGACCTCGACCGGATGGCCCACGACGCCGCTCACCAGCGCGGTGAACTGCCCGTCGCCTTCCAGTCGCTGCGCGGCACCGAAGGGGTGGGCCCCGTGGCCGACTGGGTGCGCGAGCGCATCGCCGCCTGGGTCGCCCGGTGACCAGTGCTCCGCCCCTCTCCCCGCCCCCGGCGGGCGTACGGGCCACCGCCCGTATCCGCGCGACCGCCGACGGGCGGGGCGGTACCGCCCTGCCGCTGCTCGCCGGCGAAGGACCGCTCGCGCTGCGCCGCACCCGGAGCACCGGAGCCGAGGCCGGAGTGATGCTCGTCGGCGCGATGAGCGCCCCCCTCGGCGGGGACCACCTCACCGTCGAGGCCGCCGTCGGGCCCGGGGCGAGCCTCGCGCTCGGCTCGGCCGCGGCCACCCTGGCCCTGCCCGGCCGCGGCGGAGAACCCGCGCGGTACGACGTACACCTGACCCTGGACGACGGGGCGTCGGTGCGCTGGCTGCCGGAGCCGCTGGTCTCCGTGCGCGGCAGCGAACTACGCGTCCACACCCGGGTGGAGCTGGCCCCCACCGCCCGGCTCCTGCTGCGCGAGGAGCAGGTGCTGGGCCGCAGCGGCGAGGACCCGGGCCTGCTGCGCAGCCGCCTCTCCGTCACCCGCGACGGGCGGCCCCTGCTCGACCAGGACCTCGCCTGCGGACCGGGCGCCCCGAACGGCTGGGACGGCCCGGCGGGCCTCGCCGGACACCGGGTCCTGGGACAGCTCCTCGTCGTGAGACCCGACTTCGCCGAGAGCCCGCCGCAGGCCGGGACGCTGGGGGAGTTCGCGGCGGTGACCCCGCTGGCCGGCCCCGCGGTCCTCGTCACGGCCCTCGCCCCCGACGCGCTCACGCTGCGCACGCTGTTGGAGGAGGCCCGAGCCACCTACGCCTGGTGACCGTGGGGCGAACACGGGACGAAGCAGACACCGCTCAGCGGTACACACGTTTCCGGTTATCGGGTTGGCAAAGAAGTCGAACCGGCTCTGTCGCCAACTCCCGGTAAGGCGCAAGGATCCCCCTGCACGCGGACCGCCGCACCCGGCGGTCCGAGCCGTATCTGACGCAGGGGGATCAACCACGTGATACGCAACGCGGCGCTGGGGAGCGCCGCCACACTGATCACCGGAACGCTGGCGGCGAGCATGCTGCTCGCCACGCCGGCCTCGGCGGCCACCGCCGGCCGTGACAACGGGGTCCCGGAGGCGCTGGGCGTTCAGCTCGCCGCCGCCCGCGCCGCCCGTACCGGGATCGAATGGAAGGACTGCCCGGCCGACTGGGGCTTCGCGGCCCCGATCCAGTGCGGTTGGGTCAAGGTCCCGCTCGACTACGCCAAGCCCTTCGGCAAGACCATCGACCTCGCGGTCGACCGCGCGGTCAGCACGGGCACCAAGGAGGAGCGCCAGGGCGCGCTCGTCTACAACCCCGGCGGCCCCGGTGGTTCGGGCATGCGCTTCCCGCGCCGGTCCACCACCAACAGCCCGTTGTGGGTCAACACCGCCAAGGCGTACGACTTCGTGGGCTTCGACCCGCGCGGTGTCGGACACTCGGCGCCGATCTCCTGCATCGACCCGCAGGAGTTCGTCAAGGCCCCCAAGGCCGACCCGGTCCCGGACTCCGCGGCCGACAAGAGCGCCCAGCGCAAGCTCGCCGCGGAGTACGCGGACGGCTGCAAGGAGCGCAGCGGCGAGATGCTGCCGTACATGACCACTCCGAACACCGCGCGCGACCTGGACGTCATCCGGGCCGCCCTCGGTGAGAAGAAGCTGAACTTCCTCGGCGTCTCCTACGGCACCTACATCGGCGGGGTCTACGCGACCCTGTTCCCGAGCCACGTGCGCCGCATGATCGTCGACAGCGTGGTCAACCCGGCGCAGGACAACATCTGGTACGAGGCCAACCTCGGCCAGGACGTCGCCTTCCAGATGCGCTGGAACGACTGGCAGGACTGGGTCGCCAAGAACGACGCGGTCTTCCACCTCGGCGACACCCGCGCCAAGGTCGAGGCCAAGTACCAGGAGCTGCGCGCCAAGGCCAAGGCGCACCCGCTCGGCGGGGTCGTCGGCCCGGCGGAGCTCATCGGCTTCTTCCAGGGTGCCCCGTACTACGACTCGTCCTGGGTGCCCGTCGCCCAGACCTTCGCGGCCTGGGCCGCGGGTGACGAGCAGGCGCTGATCGACGCCATCGCGCCGGACATGTCGGACACCGCGGGCAACGCGGCCTCGGAGAACGGCAACGCCGTGTACACCGCGGTCGAGTGCGCCGACGCCAAGTGGCCGACCAGCTGGGCCAAGTGGGACCGGGACAACTCCAAGCTGCACGAGAAGTACCCGTTCCTGACCTGGTCCAACGCCTGGATGAACCTGCCCTGCGCGACCTGGAAGTCGAAGCAGAGCAACCCGATCGAGGTCGGCGCGAACGCCAAGCGCGGTCTGCCGCCGGTCCTGATCGTCCAGTCCGAGCGCGACGCGGCCACGCCGTACGAGGGCGGGGTCGAGCTGCACCGTCGCCTCGGCGGCTCGCGTCTGATCACCGAGAAGAACGCCGGCTCGCACGGTGTCACCAGCCTGGTGAACCCCTGCATCAACACGCGGGTGGACGCCTACCTGCTGACCGGCAAGGTCGACGCCCAGGACGTGAAGTGCGACCCGCACGCCACCCCGGTGGCCCCGGCCGCCTCCGCGGCCCGGGCGCTGACGTCCGACGCCGCACCGGCGGACTCCGTGTTCCCGGCGCGTGAGGAGCTCCCGGCCATCCGTTAAGGACCGGGAGCGGCAGTGAGGTACGGGAGGAGGCTCAGCGTGAGGAGCGCCGGGCCTTCTTCCGTGCTTCCTCCTCCTCGGCCTTGACCTCGGCCGCGTACCGGTCGACGTACTCCTGGCCGGACAGTTCGAGGATCGCGTACATGATCTCGTCGGTGACGGCCCGCAGCACGGCCCGCTCGCCCTCCAGCCCCTCGTACCGGGAGAAGTCCAGGGGCCGGCCGAAGCGGATGGTCACCCGCCGGATGTTCGGGATCTTCTGCCCGGGAGGTTGGATCTCGAAGGTTCCGACCATCGCGCACGGGATGACCGGCACACCCGCGCGCAGCGCCATCGCGGCCACGCCCACCTTGCCCTTGTAGAGCCGCCCGTCGTGCGAGCGCGTCCCCTCCGGGTAGATGCCCAGCAGTTCGTCCTTGGCCAGCACCCCCAGCCCCTCCCGCAGGGCTGCCTGTCCGGCGTCCTTGCCGGAGCGGTCCACCGGGATCTGCCCGGCGCTGCGGAAGAACGCGGCCGTCAGCCGCCCCTTCACCCCGGGGCCGGTGAAGTACTCGGCCTTCGCGAGGAAGGTGATGCGCCGCTTGAGGATCGCCGGCATCAGGAAGTGGTCCGAGAAGGACAGATGGTTGCCCGCGACGATCGCGGCGCCCTCGGCCGGGATGTTCTCCAGACCCTCGATCCGAGGTCTGAACAACAGTCGCAACAGCGGACCGAGCAAGACGTGCTTGAGCAAGTGGTAGAACACCAGGCCACTCCCGTCGATGTCCCGTCGTCACGGTCATCCTACGGACGGTGAGCCCGGCCACCCGAGGGGGTGGGCACTACTTGGTCAACCGTTGCGGGAAGCCGCCATGCCGACGGTGATCATCCCCAGCACGATCCAGCCGAACCACAGCCAGCCGTTGCTGCCGAGGGCCACGGAGTACGTGGCGACGGCCACCAGGGCGGCGAAGGTCAGGACGGCCATCGCCTTCACGGATCCGGTCATGCCCCATGGTGGCGCGCGAAGGCGTCGTTCCGCTACTGGCCACGCGCGCGGAGGGAGGCGAGATACGAGTTGTACGCCGCCAGCTCCTGATCGCCGTCCCGGTCGGCG
Organism: Streptomyces sp. NPDC002467; assembly: GCF_042889825.1. NCBI lineage: Bacteria > Bacillati > Actinomycetota > Actinomycetes > Kitasatosporales > Streptomycetaceae > Streptomyces > Streptomyces sp. NPDC002467. The sequence continues at coordinate 100,075 of NZ_JBIARJ010000017.1, forward strand.
GCCCGGTCGGCGCGCTTCGCCGCCCGCTGCTCCGAGTGGTACCACTGGTACATCAGCGCGATCAGCACCAGCACCGAGGGGATCTCGCTGAAGGCCCAGGCGATGCCGCCGCCCCACTGCTGGTCGAGCAGCGGGTCGATCCCGAGGGAGGCCGGCGGGTTCGAGTACGTCTTGATCATCGGCTGGCTCGCCATCATCAGCGCGATGCCGAAGAAGGCGTGGAAGGGCATGCCCGCGAAGAGCTCCAACATCCGCATCACGTAGCCGGGGCGCTGCGGTCCGGGGTCGACGCCCATGATCGGCCAGAAGAACACGATGCCCACCGCGAGGAAGTGGACCATCATCGCGATGTGCCCGGTCCGGCTCTCCATCAGGAAGTCGAAGATCGGGGTGAAGTACAGCGCGTACAGGCTCGCGATGAACATCGGGATCGTGAACGCCGGGTGCGTGATGATCCGCATGTACCGGCTGTGCAGCAGCATCAGGAGCAGCTCGCGCGGACCCTTGTGGCCGCGCGCGGCGGGCGGCAGGGCGCGCAGCGCCAGCGTCATCGGCGCCCCGAGCAGCAGCAGGATCGGCGTGATCATGCTGATCACCATGTGCTGGACCATGTGCACGCTGAACATGACCATGCCGTAGTCGTTCAGCTTGGTGCACATCACCAGGACGACCGTCAGCACGCCGACCGTGAACGCGATCGTGCGGCCGGTCGACCAGGAGTCCCCGCGACGGCGCAGCCGCAGCACGCCCCACCCGTACAGGGCGAGGCCGATCAGCGAGCCGAACAGGAAGAAGGAGTCGAAGGAGAACTCCAGCCCGCGGCCGAGGGTGAAGGGCGGCAGGTCCATGTTCATGTCCATGCCGTGCCCGCTGTGATCCATCTGTTCACTCCCTTGACCGTGGTGCCCCACCACAGTAGTGCCGCCCCCGGACGCTGCTGCGCGCGGGGGCGGCATGAGGGCAAAAGCCCCCGAAAGGGCTTACAGAACGGTCTGCGCCTCGTCGTAGCGCTGCGCCGGAACCGTCTTCAGGGTCGAGGTCGCCTCGGCGAGCGGGACCATCTCGATCTCCGTGCCGCGCAGCGCCGTCAGCATGCCGAACTCGCCCCGGTGCGCCGCCTCCACGGCGTGCCAGCCGAAGCGGGTGGCAAGCACCCGGTCGTAGGCGGTGGGCGTGCCACCGCGCTGGACGTGGCCCAGGATCACCGGCCGGGCCTCCTTGCCCAGACGGTTCTCCAGCTCCACCGCCAGCCGGTTGCCGATGCCGGCGAACCGCTCGTGGCCGTAGATGTCGGTGCCGCCCTGCTCCAGCTCCATCGAGCCGGGCTTCGGCTTGGCGCCCTCGGCGACCACGACGATCGCGAACCGCTTGCCCGCGGAGAAGCGCTCGCCGACGATCCGCGTCAGCTGATCGATGTCGAAGGGGCGCTCCGGGACCACGATCGCGTGCGCGCCGGCCGCCATGCCCGAGTGCAGGGCGATCCAGCCGGTGTGGCGGCCCATGACCTCGACGACCATCACGCGCTGGTGCGATTCGGCGGTGGTCTTCAGGCGGTCCAGGGCCTCGGTGGCGACGCCGACGGCGGTGTCGAAGCCGAAGGTGACGTCGGTCGACGCGATGTCGTTGTCGATGGTCTTCGGGACGCCCACGATGGGCAGGCCGGCCTGGGAGAGCAGGTTCGCGGCCTTCAGGGTGCCTTCGCCGCCGATCGGGATGATCGCGTCGAGACCGAGGTCCTCGACGTGGCCGCGGGCACGCTCCACGCCGTCGCGCAGGTGCGCGGGCTGGACGCGGGAGGAGCCGAGGATCGTGCCGCCGCGGGCGAGGATGCCCGCCACGGCGTCGAGGTCGAGCTTGCGGTAGTCCGCCTCCAGCAGGCCCTTCCAGCCGTCGAGGAAGCCGATCACCTCGTCGCCGTGGTCCACGACGGCGCGGTGTACGACGGAACGGATGACGGCGTTGAGGCCGGGGCAGTCGCCACCGGAAGTGAGCACACCTATGCGCATGGCAGGAGAGACCTTTGCAACGTGGGCCGACGACCGGACCACGTCGTCCGGTTGGAACTACCCGTCACCCTACAAGCGGAAGGAGGGTGGACTGAACCATCCTCCACATCCCGATCTTCAAGGTCGTACGAACGCACGTCGGCCCGGTTCCCACCAGGGGGAACCGGGCCGACGGTTGGTGCGGGGCGTGCTACGCGGGCTGCGTGGCCGCCGCGATGCGCTCCGCGCGCAGCGCCTCGTACCACCGGTCGTCTATGGGCGGCAGGGCGTTCACGTCGAGGGCCAGCTTGAGCAGCAGGTCCGCGATCAGCGGGTTGCGGGCCATCACGGGACCGTGCATGTACGTGCCGAACACCGTGTCGTTGTACGCGCCTTCGGTGCCGTCGCCGGTGCCGTTGCCGCGGCCCATCGTCACCCGGGCGAACGCCTTCGCGGTCGGGCCGAGGTGGGTCACGCCCTGGTGGTTCTCGAAGCCCGTCAGCTGGGGCAGGCCGAGCCGCGGGTCGATGTCCGCGAGGACGTCGCCGACGCACCGCTCGCCCTCACCGCGCACGGTGACGACGTCGAGCAGGCCCAGCCCCTCCTGGCGCTGGCCCACGTCGTTGACGAACTCCTTGCCGAGGATCTGGTAGCCGGCGCAGACGGAGAAGACGATCGCCCCGTTCGAGACGGCCCGCTCCAGACCGCCGTCGCGCAGCAGGCGCTCCGCGGCCAGCCGCTGCGGCCGGTCCTCGCCGCCGCCGATCAGGTAGATGTCACCCGAGGTCGGGATCGGCTGGTCGCTGCGCACGTCCACGCGCTGCACGTCCAGGCCGCGCTGGCGCGCCCGGCGCTCCACCACCAGGGCGTTGCCCTGGTCTCCGTACGTGCTCAGCAGGTCGGGGTAGACCCACACCAGACGCAGGCTGTTGTCGCTCATGCTCTCTGTCCTTGAGGGTGCTAGTTGCCGACGCGGCGGCGGACGTCCTGGAAGGCGGTGTAGTTCGCGATCAGCTCGATCTGACCGGGCGGCGCGAGCTGCACGGCCTCGTCGAGGGTCTCGCACACCCGGAAGTCCAGCCCCGCGACCTCCAGGCGGACCGCCAGGTCCAGCTTGCGGTCGCCGATCACGAAGATCGGGTGACCGGCCAGGCGCGGGTAGTCCACGTCCCACAGCCAGGAGGTGTCGGTGCCGTCGGCGCCGCGGGCGTTGACCGAGAGGATCACCGGCGTGGGCGGGGGATCGATCAGGGAAAACGTTTCGAGCCAGCCCGCCGGGTTCTTCGCGAGCAGCAGCCGCAGCTCACGGCCCTGGAAGTTCACCACGTCGTAGCGACCGGCGACGGCCTGCACCTGGTACATCCGCTCCAGCGCGACCTGCGGCGGAACGCCGAAGACGGCGGCGACGGCCGCCGAGGTCGCGGCGTTGGCCTTGTTGGCGCGGCCGGGCAGCTGGAGGTGGATCGGCCAGGCCGAACCGTGCGGGTCCAGCACGTGGTCGCCCGAGAGCACCCAGGTGGGGGTGGGGCGGCGGAAACCGCACTCGCCGCAGAACCAGTCGTCGCCCGGGCGCTGCATGACGCCACCGCAGGAGGGGCACGACCAGGCGTCGTCCTTCCACTCCTGGCCTGCCGCGACCCAGACCACGTTCTGCGAGGAGGACGCGGACCACACGATCAGCGGGTCGTCGCAGTTGGCGACGATGACCGCCTTCGAACCTTCGAGGCCCTCGCGCCACTTCTCCGCGAGCATGCGGGTCTCGGCGGCGCGGTCCAGCTGGTCGCGGGAGAGGTTCAGCAGGGCGATCACCTTGGGGGTGACGTCCCGGGCCACGCCCGCCAGGTACTTCTCGTCGACCTCGATGACGCCGTACTTGGCGTCCGAGCCGCCGGCGAGGGCCGAGGTGATGCCGGCCGGCATGTTCGCGCCCAGCGCGTTGGAGACGACCGGACCGCTGGCCCGCAGGGCCTCCGCGATCAGCCGGGTCGTCGTGGTCTTGCCGTTCGTCGCGGAGACGAGGACGACATCGAGATGCTGCGCGAGTGCTCCGAGGAGATCGGGGTCGAGTCTGAGCGCGACCTTGCCTCCGATCACCGATCCGCTTCCGCGTCCCGCGGCCCGCGACACCGCCGCCGCGGCCTTGCCCGCCGTCACGGCCAGCTTGGCCCGCGGCGAAAGCGGCTCCGTGTTGCCTGCCATCGTCCCTTGTCCTCCTTGCGTCGGTCGGCCCCAGCCTATCCAGTACCTGCGCGGGCCTTGACCGCGGCGCCCCAACGCCACGGCAGATCTCCTCATATATTCGCCCGTCGTACCCTTACGGCCATGCGACAGCGCCCCATCCCAGGTACCAACGGTCACGTCCGCACCATGAGCCTCCTGGGCGATCCGGTGCTGCATTCCGCTTGTGCGGAGGTCACCGAATTCGGCCCGTCCCTCGACCGGCTCATCGAGGACATGTTCGCGACGATGTACGCCGCGGAGGGCGTCGGGCTCGCCGCGAACCAGATCGGCGTGGGGCAGCGGGTGTTCGTGTACGACTGCCCGGACGACGAGGACGTGCGGCACGTCGGGCACGTCGTCAATCCGCGGCTGGTGGCCGCGGACGGCGACGAGTTCCTCGGGCCGGAAGGCTGCCTGTCCCTGCCGGGGCTGGAGGCGGGGACGGCGCGGTTCGACCGGGCGGTCGTGGAGGGGGTCACGTCGGACGGCGCCCCCGTGCGGATCGAGGGGACCGGGTTCTTCGCGCGGTGCCTGCAGCACGAGTGCGATCACCTTGCCGGTGGGGTGTACGCGGACCGGGTGACGGGGCTCCGAGCCCGTCGCCTGCGGCGCGCCATCCGTAAGACCCCGTGGGGCGCGGCGGCCCTCACCGACTAGCCGGGCCCCGGCCCGGCCCGGCACGGCCCTCCTGGCCCCGCCCCCGGCGGTTCCGGCCCGGACTCTGGGCCTTCCGGCCCGCACCCCGGCTCCGTCGGCCGGTGCCCTGGCCGTGCCGGCCCGCGCCCCGGTCCCGGCACGTGTCCCGGCTCTGCGAGCCGCCGCTCGGCTGTGCGGGGCGAAATCCGGCCCCTCCGGCGTTTGAGGAGCGGGGTCTGGGGCGGAGCCCCAGGGAACCCGGCTCCGCCGGGCACCGGGCTCTGCCCGGCCCCTCCCCCAGCTACCGCTGGGGGTGCCCCCTTCCTCAAACGCCGGCGGGGCTGGATGTGCCCGGTCTCGGCCGGCGTAGCCGGAGGGGGTCAGAAGCCCGGGCCGTTTTCGCGGTTGCCGGCGGTGGAGAGGCGGCCCCAGAGGAGGTCCGTGAGGGCGGCCACCAGTTCCGCGCGCTCGCAGGGCCGTTCGCCCAGCCACCAGTCGCCCGCCGCGTGCATCATGCCGACGATGCCGTGCCCCCAGACACGGGCCAGCCGCTCCCCGCCCGGGCCGAGGTCGACCCGTTCGCCGATCACCTGCGCCAGTTCCTCGCCGAGCCTGCGCAGCAGCGGCGCCGAGTGCAGGCCCACGTCGAACCCGCGCTCCGTGCTGTGGGAGTCCTCGGCCGGGTGCATCAGGAACCGGTAGACCTGCGGGCGGGCCTCGATGGCGGCGAGGTAGGTGTCCAGGGTGTGCTCCACCCGGCTCCGCCGCTCCGCCGGGGCGTCGAGCGCGGCCCGCAGGGAGTCCAGCAGGGCGTCCGTGTGCCGGACGGCGAGCGCCTGGTAGAGGCCCGCCTTGTCGCCGAAGTGGCGGTAGAGGATCGGCTTGGTGATGCCCGCCTCGGCCGCGATGGCGTTCATGGAGGCCTTGGGGCCGTCCCTGAGCACGACCCGGTCCGCCGCTTCGAGCAGTTCCCGGCGCCGGCGATCGGCCGCGCCGGGCTCGCCGGCCTGCTGCGTGGTCTCCATGACGTGTTTCTCTCCCCGCCCTTGCGATGTGCGTGACGCCCACGCAACGTAACACCCCGCACACCCCGTCGATCCAATCGGCCGTACCTCCTTCGGCCGTGCTTGACAGTGCTTACTCACCGGTAACAGACTGTGGTCATCGTGCTGGTTACCGCTAGTAACCCGTGCTGGACGAGAACGAGTAGGACAGGTGGAGGGGACATGGCGGAGTTCACCATGGAGCTGAGCGAGGACCAGAAGCAGGTGCAGGAGTGGATCCACGGCTTCGCCGCCGACGTGATCCGCCCGGCCGCCGCGGAATGGGACGAGCGCGAGGAGACTCCCTGGCCCGTCATCCAGGAGGCGGCCAAGGTCGGCATCTACTCCCTCGACTTCTACGCCCAGCAGTTCTTCGACCCGACGGGCCTCGGCATCCCGATGGCGATGGAGGAGCTGTTCTGGGGCGACGCGGGCATCGCCCTGTCCATCGTGGGCACCGGACTCGCGGCCATCGGCGTCGTCGCCAACGGCACCGAGGAGCAGATCGGCACCTGGATCCCGCAGATGTACGGCACCCCGGACGACGTGAAGGTGGCCGCCTTCTGCTCCTCCGAGCCGGACGCCGGATCGGACGTCGGGGCCATGCGGACCCGGGCCGTCTACGACCAGGCCAAGGACGAGTGGGTGCTGAACGGCACCAAGACCTGGGCGACCAACGGCGGCATCGCCAACGTCCACATCGTCGTGGCCGTGGTCGACCCGGAGCTGGGCACCAAGGGGCACGCCTCCTTCATCGTCCCGCCGAACACCCCGGGGCTGTCGCAGGGACAGAAGTTCAAGAAGCACGGCATCCGCGCCTCGCACACCGCCGAGGTGGTGCTGGAGGACGTACGGGTGCCGGGCTCCTGCCTGCTCGGCGGCAAGGAGAAGCTGGACGAGCGGCTGGCGCGGGCGCACGAGCGGGCCCGCAGCGGTGGCGGCGAGCGCGTCAAGAACGCCGCCATGGCCACCTTCGAGGCCTCCCGACCGGCCGTCGGCGCGATGGCGGTCGGTACGGCTCGCGCGGCGTACGAGGTGGCCCTGGACTACGCGAAGACCCGTACCCAGTTCGGGCGCCCGATCATCGACAACCAGGGCGTGGCCTTCCAGCTCGCCGACATGAGGACGCAGATCGACGCCGCCCGACTGCTGGTGTGGCGCGCCTCGTGGATGGCGGTCGCGGGCCGGCCGTTCACCTCGGCGGAGGGCTCGATGTCGAAGCTCTTCGCGAGCGAGGTGGCCAAGAAGGTCACCGCCCAGGCGGTCCAGATCCTCGGCGGCAACGGCTTCACCCGGGAGTACCCGGTGGAGCGGATGCACCGGGACAGCGCGATCTACACGATCTTCGAGGGGACGAGCGAGATCCAGCGGCTCGTCATCGCCCGCACCCTCTCCGGCATGCCGATCCGCTAGCGGCCCGCCTGGCGTGGCGTCCCGGACACCCCGCGGTGTCCGGGACGTCGGCGCGTCGGCGTCAGTGTCCGGGCAGCGGCGTCAGGCGGTGGGCGGACCACTTGTCGGCGCTGAACCTGCTGTCCGACACGAGGTCGAGGAGAGCGCAGGACTCCCCTTCGCGCAGTTGCCCCGTGACCCGGAACCGGGCGTTCGCCGCGCCGCAGTCCACGACCCGCAGGTCCTGCTCCTCCCAGCTGCCCGCGTTGCGTACGCACTGCCCCACCGTCAGCGTCGGGGGCCGTCGTCCGTCAGCGGGCCGATCACGAGCAGCGCGGGTACCGCGAGGGCCAGGAGCAGCCGCGGTACGAGGAAGCGCGCCCCCGGCGAGGCCCCGCCCGGGCGCCGGCCGCGCAGGCCCGGGACCGGGGGTGCGCTGTGCGCGCCCTGCGCTCCGTCCGGCTGCGGCGCTGCGTGTGCGGGGTCGGACGGGACGGCGTCCTGGTGGTGTGGTGGCGGAGTGGCCGCGGAGGTCTCCCGGGTGGCGTGATGATCACCGGCGCGGTGATCGCGGAACCATGGCCCGCGCCCTCAGGGGCGCAGCAGCCGGGCGAGGGCCCGCCCGAACAGGTGCCGGCCCGCCCTGGCCACCAGGGGGTCCAGGGCACGGGGGAGGCCGCGCAGGCGCAGGTCCTCGCGCCATTGGATCTCGCTGCCCCCGGTGGGGGAGCGGTGGATCTCGATCTCCGCCCAGCCCGTCACCACGCGGCCGAGTTTCTCCAGCCGGACGAGGCCCGTCCCGGTGCCCTCCGGGGGGCGCCAGAGGACGACTTCCATGGGGTCGTCGAATGTGACCCTGCCCACGCCCGTTCGAGCCGTGAAGATCGTTCCGACGCGCGTGGGCCCGGGCGTCTCGATGATCGTCCGCGTGAGGGGGACCTGCGCGCCGTGCCCCGCCCAGTCCGTCACCCTTTTCCATGATTCGGAAGGCGGCAGCGGAGTCTGGTGAACGATCCGGATAACGGGCATGAGCGCATGGTAATCGGGCATACACACCTTGAACTGGACCCCGAATATGGGTTCCGTCGGGGGGTGGCGATCAGTAATACTCACCGCCACCGTGGATCGCGGATTCGACCGGGTGACCACCGGCCTTCCCGCCCCACACTTGCGAGGAGGTGCGCCATGTGCTCCCACCAGCCCCCCTGCCCGTCCGCCGACAGCGCCGATCACGACGCCGCCCGCACCGTGGCTTCCCATCCCGAACAGGGTTGGAGTCTGCTCTGCAACGGCGTGGTCGTCTTCGACGACACCGGTGAACTGCTCCCCGAAGGCCAGACGGTGGAACCCCGCCGCCCGGCCCTGGTCTGAGCCAGGAGGCAGCATGCGCCAGCAGCTGATCCGCAAGCCCGTCCCCAAGCCCGCTCCCCGAGACCTGGATCTGCGCACACCGTCGGGCAGACCCCTCCCGTACTGACGGGAGCCCAGGAGTTACGCCGCCCACCGGCTGTCGGTCAGCCGGTGGGTGCCGCAGCGCCGCCCAGGAAGGCCGTCTCGTACGCGGCGTCGCCGATCGCCGCCCGGGCCTGCCGCTCGCCCTTGTCCCGCAGGGCCGTCAGCGAGGGGGAGCCCATCTGCGGCCGGCCCACGGTGCGCCACCAGGCGTGCCCGGTGCCCAGCAGCCGCGCCGCCAGTTCGCCGTCGCCCAGCGCCGCCACTGCCGCGGCCAGCAGGTCGAGGCCCAGCGCGATCCCGAAGCGGTCGCCGAGCAGCCGCTTCCCCGACAGCATCGCCCGCACGTGCCGGGCCGCCTCCCCGTGCTCGCCCAGGCCCAGCGCCGCCACCGCCAGGATGTAGTCCGCGTAGGCCCGCAACCAGCGTTCGCCCAGCTCCGCGCAGGACTCCCGCAGCGACCGAGCCTCCTCCGCCGCCTCCTCGAACCGCCGCAGGTCGCACAGGGCGTAGCCGGTGGCCAGCTTGCACAGCAGCCAACCCGCGCCGTCGGTGCGCCCGCCGTGGCCCGCCCGGGCCCGCGGGCCGGCCAGTGCGAGGGCCCGTACGGGATCGCCGGGCATCATGACCGACACCGCGTGCAGATAGGCGGCGCGCAGCTCCCGCTCCGGGTCCGACAGGAGGGCGGCGTCCCGTGTGCACCGCTCGCCCACGGCCCGGGCCGCGTCCATGTCGCCCTGGAGCAGCGCGGTGAGCCCGAGCGCCCACAGGGCCTGGTTGTGCGCCGGTCCGGGACGCGGGGCGGCCCGCAGGGCCCGTTCCAGGAAGCCCCGGCCCTCGTGCACGTGCCCGCAGGAGAACCAGTAGAACCACAGGGCCCCGGCCATCCCCAGGGCCGCCTCCGCGTCGGTGCCCAGGAGGTGTTCCAGGGCCGTGCGGAGCTGTGCGTGTTCGGCGGTCATCCTGCGGTACCAGTCGACCTGGCCCGGGCCCAGCCAGCCGCGGTCGGCGGCCTCGGAGAGGGCCGCGTACCAGTGGGCGTGCCGGTCGGAGACGATCTGCACCTCGCCGAGCTCGACCAGCCAGTCGTGGCCGTACTCGCGGATCGTGTCCAGCATCCGGTAGCGGGCCCCCGCCCCGCGCTCCTCGCTGCGCAGCACCACCGACTTGGCGACCAGGCCCGCCAGTACGCGCTCCACGCGCGCGGCGGGCAGCGGGCCGCCCGCGCACACCGCGCGGGCGGCCGCGATGTCGAAGTCCCCCGAGAACACGGACAACCGGGCCCACAGCAGCCGTTCCAGTGGCTCGCACAGCTCGTGGCTCCAGCCGATGGTGGTCCGCATCGTCTGGTGCCGGGGTACGAGGGGGGCGCGGGTGTCCGACAGCAGGCTGAGGCGCTCGCCGAGCCGCTCGGCCATCTCCTCCAGGGTCCACAACCTCATCCGGGCGCCGGCGAGTTCGAGGGCGAGCGGGATCCCGTCGAGGCGCCTGCACACCTCGACGGCGACCGCCGTGCGGGCGGGGTCCGCGAAGACGGCCGCCGCCTGGGGGGTCGCGGCGAGGGCACGCGCGCGGAACAGGGCGAGGGCGTCGCTGTCGGGGCCCTCGCAGGGCAGCGGCCGAACCTCGACCACCTCCTCGCCCGGGGAGCCGAGCGGCTCGCGGGAGGTGACCACGACGGTCAACCCGGGTGCGGACTGCAGGAGTTCGCCCACCAGGTGGCGGCATTCGGCGACCAGGTGCTCGCAGGTGTCCAGTACGAGCAGCAGCCGCTTGTCCGCCATCCAGGCGCACAACTCCTCGTCCAGGGAACCCGAGGAGTGATCGGCGAGGCCGACCGCGTGGGAGATGGTCGTGGTGAGCAGACCGGGGTCGCGCAGCGGTGAGAGCTCCACCCACCACGCGCCGTCGGGCCTCGGCGCGGCGGCCTCGGAGACGGCCCTCAGGGCGAGCCGGGACTTGCCCACACCGCCCACCCCGGTGAGGGTGATCAGCCTCCGTTCCTCCAACAGCTCGCGAAGGAGCGCCAGTTCGCGTTCGCGGCCGACGAAGCCGGAAGGCCCGGGCGGCAGGTTCCCGGCCGTGGTGGCCGGGACGGGCGCGGGATCGCCGCCGGCGGATCCTGCCTGATTGTCATTGACCGAGTACTCACCGAACACGGATGTATTGTGCGTGATCTTCTTATCCGACAGGGTCTATTCCGGCCGGATCGTTGCCGAAACTCACCCCGTGAGGGTGATGCTCCGCTCCACGGAGAAGGCACCCCAATTCCCGTCCGGCAGCCTCGCCCGCAGCTTCACCGCCCACACCGTGCCGGCGGGCTCGGTCGCGGTCAGCCGGTACTCCGCCCGGCCGTTCGGGACCGCGCCCGCGCCGAACTGGATCACGGTGGTGGCCCGTCCGTTGACGTACAGCTCGTACTCGCTGGTGGCGCGGCCGGTGTCAGGGGCGGTCCAGCCGAGGGTGACAACGCCGGGGGAGGCGGTCGCGGTGAATCCGGCGGGCGCGGTGTCGGGGCCGGTGCCGGGGTCGGGAGGGGTCGTCACGTCCGCGGCCGGGCCGTCGGGGGAGGAGTTGTCGGCCCCGTCCCGGGCGCGGACCGTGAAGGTGTAGGCGGTGTCGGGCTGGAGGCCGGTCAGCGCGGTCTCGGTCGCGCCGGGGCCCGCGGTGTGGATGCGCGCGCCGCCCTGGTAGACGTCGTACGCGGTCACGCCGGTGTCGTCGCTCGCCGGGGTCCAGGACACCAGGGCCGCGCGGGGGCCCGTCGCGCGGGCCGTGACCGAGGGCGGGGCGGTGGGGGCCTGCCGGTCCTCCGCCTTGGCCGCCGGGGTGGTCACGCGCACCGGCGGGCCCGCCTCGGAGCGGTTCCCGGCGGCGTCGCGGGCCCGGACCGTGAAGCTGTATCCGGTCTGCGGGCCGAGGCCGGTGACGTCCACCATCGTCTTGTCGGCCGGGAGTTCGCGCACCAGGCGGCCGTCCTCGAAGACCTGGTAGCCGGTCACGCCCTCGCTCCCGGCCGCGGCCTCCCACATGACGTGCACGCTGGTGGCGCTGCCGGCCTGGGCGGTGAGCCCGGCGGGAGCGGAGGGGGGTGTGGTGTCGGAGGCGGTGCAGGCCGCCGCGCCCGTGAGGGCCAGGCACAGGGCGAGTGTGGGGGTGGTGCGTCGCACGGGTGCCGTCCTCCGCTTCCTTCGGCCGGAAAGGTCTAGACATATATGGCACGTGGATCGCGGGCCGGGCAAGATGCCGGAGCGGGCCTTCTGCGGCTCCCCGCCGGCCGACCGTCAAGGACCGGATGAACGTCACGGACGGTCAACACCCGTTCGGCGGACACCTCGTTCGCCCGGAGGAACCCCTCGCTGCGCCAACATGGCGCCGAGCAAGGAGGTTTCGATGGTGATTTCCCTCTCGGTGGTCGTCCTGCTGATCGTCCTCGCGTGGATCTTCCTGCGCAGCGGCGGCCTCAAGTTCTCGCACGCGCTGGTCTGCGTGCTGCTCGGCTTCTACCTGGCGAGCAGCAGCATGGCCGCGACCATCCACAACGGCCTGGCCGCCACCGCGAACGTGGTCGGCAGCCTCAAGCCGTAGATCCCGGAGAAGTCGATCAAGTGTTGCGTCTTCGTGAATCACTCCGCACTTCCATGGACTCTTCGGGGAAGGCGATCTAGCGTCTGGCGGCGGCGCGATGTCAGACACATTGTCAATAAAACTGAAGAGAAGAGGAGGAAGCCCGAATGTTCCGAAGAGCGCTGAACTGCGCCGTGGTGCCGGTGGTCGCCCTGTTCGCGACGATCAACGGCATCACGTCGGCGGGGGCCGACGAGATACCCAAGACCCCGGGCCACCGCCTGGTCGCCAACTACGAGGGAGCCCCGGCCACCGCGGCCCCGCTGCCCGGGGAGGCGCCGCCGCAGCACCCGTTCCTCGCGCCCAACGGCCGCGCGGGCATGCACTCCGACGCGGGCGGCAGCGCCACCTCGCCCTGGTCGGGTCCGCTCGGCAAGAACCTCCAGGTCAAGAGCGAGGCCATCGCGGCACTCGGCGGCGAATGCGCCACCGCCACCTTCGACTCCGCCGGCCGGCTCGTCACGGTGTGCGGGACCTTCTCCGGCTTCAAGGTCAAGCTCTTGGAGCCCCGTACGCTCGCCACGCTCGCCGAGTACAAACTCCCTCAGCGGTCCTCGACGGTCGAGGCGATCACGCAGCTCGACTTCTCGAAGATCTTCAAGGACACCTCGGGCGGCGCGTACTTCTACCTGGACAACCAGGACCGGGCCGTGCTGGCCGACTCCCGCCAGCACGTCCTGCGCCTGTCCCACTCCCAGAACCCCGACGGGAGCTGGAAGTTCACGGTCGACGACGACTGGGACCTCACCGGCCAGGTTCCGCACGACTGCGTCAGCTGGACCAACCTGTGGCCCAGCGGCACCTGTGACCCCGTCACCTCCGTGATGCCCGACTGGAACGGCCGCATCTGGTGGGTCACCCGCCAGGGCCGCGTCGGCACCGTGGACCCCACGACCTCGCAGATCCGGTCCGTCCGGCTGGAAGGCGAGGAGATCCAGAACTCCTTCTCGGTGGCCGAGGACGGTGTCTCCATCGTCACCGACCACGCGCTCTACAGCTTCCGCGCCGCCGCCGACGGCACCCCCGTGGTGCAGTGGCGCCAGACGTACGACCGCGGCACCGGCACCAAGCCCGGTTCCGTGAACCAGGGTTCGGGCACCACCCCGGACCTCTTCGGCAACGGCTACGTCGCCATCACCGACAACGCCGACGACCGGATGAACGTCCTGGTCTACAAACGGGGCGTGGACGTCCCCGCGGACCGGCGGCTGGTCTGCAAGGTGCCGGTGTTCGGCTCCGGAGCCTCGACCACCGACAACTCCCTGATCACCTGGGGCAACAGCATCGTCGTCGAGAACAACTACGGCTATGAGAACGTGACGACGCTGCTCATGGGCAAATCGGTCGTCGGCGGCGTCAGCCGCATCGACGTACGCCCCGACGGGAGCGGCTGCGACACGGTCTGGGAGAGCGCGATCCGCGCTCCCTCCGTCGTCCCCAAGCTCTCCACCGCCAACGGGCTGCTCTACTTCTACGAGAAGCAGCCCAACTTCTGGGGCGTCGACGCCTGGTACCTCACCGCGGTCGACTTCCGCACCGGCGAGCGCCGCTGGAGCCGGCTGACCGGAACCGGCCCGCTGTACGACAACAACTGGGCCCCGATCACCCTCGGCCCGGACGGCACGGCGTACGTCGGCGTCTTCAACGGCATCGTCGCGGTCCGCGACGGCGGCTGACGCCCACCCCCGCACGAGGGAGCCGGCCGGCCCGCGACCCGTGCCGGCCGGCTCAGTCGTCGGTCTTCCACAGCGGGTGCTCGCGCTCGGCCCACGCCCGGTCCACGGATCCGGTACGCATGCCACGCCGGGCCTCCGGATCCGCCAGCGCCTTCGCGATGTGCCCGGCCAGCACCACGACGAGCGCCAGGGCGAACCAGTCGTGCACGAAGGTGGCGCCGGTCCGCAGGATCAGCGGCACGAGACCGGTGAACCACATCAGGATCCCGGTCCCGAGCATCACGAGGACCGCTCCGGCCAGCCAGCCCGCGTACGCCTTCTGCCCGGCGTTGAACTTGCCCGCAGGCCGGGGCCCGCGGCGGTCGCGCCGCAGTACGGCGCGCAGCCACAGGCCGTCGTGCGGCCCGAAGCGGTTCAGCCGGCGCAGGTCCGAGCGGAAGGCAGGGGAGGCGAGACCCAGCAGGAAGGGGACGGGGAGCAGCAGCCCGGACCACTCGTGCACGGTGACCACGAGATGCCGGCGGCCGACCAGCTCCGCCAGCGGCGGGAGGTACAGACAACCCGCCCCGGCCAGGCACAGCAGCCCGAGCGAGGCCGTCGTCCGGTGGACCCAGCGCTCGGCGCGGCTGAAGCGGCCGACCCGGCGCGGACGCTCAGACGGTAGGGGCATCGTCACGTCCGTTCGAGCGGCCGACCCACGCGTCGACGTCGTAGCCCAGGTTCTCCCAGTAGCCGGGCTCGACCTTCTCTGTGAGGGTGATCCCGGAGAGCCACTTGGCCGACTTGTAGAAGTACATCGGAGCCACGTACAGCCGTACCGGGCCGCCGTGGCTGTGCGCCAGCGGCTGGTCCCGCATCCGCAGCGCCACCAGCACGTCGTCCCGTCGGGCCTGCGGGAGGGTCAGGCTCTCCGTATACGTGCCGTCGAAGCAGTCGAAGCGGATGGCCTCGGCCTCGGGCCTGACTCCGGCGGCGTCGAGCAGCGCGGACAGTGGCACCCCTTCGAAGGGGGTACCGGGGACCCGCCAGCCCGTCACGCATTGGACGTCCCGTACCACCCGGGTCTGGGGGAGCCCCCGCAGGGCGTCCAGGGTGTACGTCGTCGGGCGCTCGACCAGTCCGCCCACGGTGAGGCGGTAGCTCGCGGGGCCCCGCTCGGGCACCGAAGAGGCCACCGAGTAGTAGCGGAAGCCGCCGCCATTCGGCAGGAGGCCGGTGAGGCCGGTCGGGTCCTTCTCGGTGACGGTCTCGAAGCCGCGCTGCAGATAGGGGGCGGCGACGAGCCCGGCGCCGCCGAGGCCGAGCATCCCCAGGACCAGTCGGCGCCCGAGAGGGGCACCCCGGCCGTCGGGGTCGGTGCGTTCGTCTGTGCTCACCCGCCGATTCGACCACCGCGAGCCCGAAGGGGCCAGGGCCCGCGGCGGTCCGTCAGACTTCCGTCATACTCGTGCCCGGCTCACCGGCGCTGCCATTCCTCGGCCAGCAGCCGGTAGGAGGCGACCCGCGCCGCATGGTCGTGGGTGATGGTGGTGATCAGCAACTCGTCGGCCCCGGTGGCCTCCTGGAGCCGCTCCAGGTGGTCGGCCACGGTCCGCGCCGAACCCACGAACCGCGTCTCCACCCGGTCGGCCACCAGAGCCCGGTCCGCGTCGGTCCAGGGCAGGGCACGCGCTTCGGCCGGGGTGGGGAACGGGATGGCGCCCTCGCCGCTGCGGATGCTGCGCACCCAGGGCGCGTACCCTGTGGCCTGCTCCCGGGCGGTCTCGTCGTCCTCGGCGACGACGACGTCGGCCGACACCGTCAGGTACGGCCGGTCCAGTTCGGCGGACGGCTTGAAGGCGGCCCGGTAGGCGTCGGCGGCCTCCAGCACCGAGGCGGGGCTGACGTGGTAGTTCGCCGCGAACCTCAGCCCGTTCCGCCCCGCCGCCTCCGCACTGACCCCGCCGCCGCTGCCCAGGATCCACACCTGGACGTCGGCCCCCTCGCCGGGGACGGCGTGCGCCTCCACCCCCTCCGGGGACCGGTACTCGCCGCGCAGCAGCGCGAGGACGTCGTCGACCTGCTCGGCGTAGTCCTGCGGCTGGGCGCCGGGCAGGTTCAGGAGCTTCTGCTGGAGCAGGAAGCGCGGGTGGCCCAGCAGGTGCGCGAAGGAGAACCGGTCCGGTATGCGCAGCCCGTTCGCCGTGTACCCGTCCACGACCGGGGTGGCGGGCGCCGGCGGGGGCCCGTCGCCTCCCGTCCGGGCCCGGCCGGCCGAGCGGCCCAGCCCCAGGTCGAGGCGGCCCGGGTGCAGCGCGTCGATCAGTCCGAACTCCTCGACCGTCGACAGCGCGGTGCGGTGCCCCAACTGGACGGCTCCGGAGCCGATCCGGATGGTGCTCGTCGCCGAAGCCGTCAGCGCCAGGACCACCGCCGGGGAGGTACCCGCGACCCCCGGGTTGAGGTGGTGCTCGGCGAACCAGTAGCGGGCGTAGCCGAGGCGTTCCGCCTGCCGGGCCAGGTCGATGCTGTGGTGGAGGGCCTCGGCGGCGGTGGAACCGGACACCACCGGGATCAGGTCGAGGACCCCGAGGGGGATGCCGGACATGATGGCTCCTTAAAGGTCGGAGAAGGGCGGGTCGGGGATCTCGCGGCGGAGCACCGGTGCGATCCGCGACTGGAAGAGTTCGAGCGAGGCGCGGTGCTCCTCGTGACCGAGCCCGCCCGGCTCGGCCTGCAGGTGCAGGACGGTGTGCCCGAACTCCTCGTGGTAGCGGTGAACCTTCTCGATCACCTGCTGCGGGCTGCCGATCAGCGCGGAGCTGCGCTCGACGAAGTCCTCCAGGGTCGGGAACACGGGGGGCGTGCCCAGCCGCTCGTGGAAGGAGAGGTAGCGGGCGAAGGCGGGTCGGTACGCCGCCACCGCCCGCTGCGAGGTGGTCGCCGCGTGGTAGCCGGCCGTGCCCGCGCCCACGACCGCGTGTGCCGGATCGTGCCCGTAGTGCTCCCAGCGCTCCCGGTAGTGGCGGATCAGCTCGGCGTACGGGCCGATCGGGTGGGTGACGTTCGCCGAGAACAGCGGATCGCCGTGTCGCGCCGCGAGGTCGACGGACTCCCGGCTCGTCGCGCTGCCGTGCCAGACGCGCACCTCCCGCTGGAACGGCCTTGGCAGCACCTCCGCCGCCGTCAGCTCAGGACGGAAGCGCGGGCGGGCCGTCACCTCGTCCTCGCGCCACAGCCGTCGGAACAGCTCGTAGCTCTCGGAGTTGCGCTCCCACTGGTCCTCGGGGGTCACCTGGAACAGCTCGCGCTGGGCCGTGCCGTTGCCCTTGCCGATCATCAGCTCCAAGCGCCCGTCGCTGAGGTGGTCGAGCGTCGCGTAGTCCTCGTACGCCCGGACCGGATCGAGCAGGCTCAGTGTGGTGACGGCGGTGAACAGCCGGATCCGGCGGGTCAGCGCCGCGATGTGGGACAGCACCACGGGCGGCGAGGACGACAGGAACGGCCGCTCGTGGCGCTCGCCCACACCGAACCCGTCGAACCCGAGCCCCTCCGCGAACACCGCGGCGTCGACGACCTCGCGGAACCGCTCACGGGCCGGGGTGGGCGCGCCGCTCACCGGATCGGCGGAATCCGTGATCAGGGTGATGGCCAAGAACTTCACGAGTCGGTGGCCCGACCCGCGGCCCGGCCGGCGACCGGCTCCGGCACGGCGAGACCGAGGTGGTCGCGCAGCGTGGTCCCTTCGTAGTCGGTGCGGAAGACACCGCGTTCCTGGAGCAGCGGGACCACGGTGTCGGCGAACACGTCCAAGCCGCCCGGGGTGATGTGTGGGACCAGGATGAAGCCGTCGGCGGCGTCCGCCTGCACCAGGGTGTCGATCCTGTCGGCGACGGTGGCGGCCGAGCCGACGAAGGTCTGCCGGGAGGTGGTGGCGATGACGAGCTCACGGATGGACAGGTTCTTGGCCGCGGCGAGCTCGCGCCACTGCCGCGCCGTCGCGAGCGGGTCGGAGAACTGGCGTACGCTCGCCCGCCCGAGGGCGACGGTGTTCTCCCCGGGCTCGGGATCGATCTCGGGCAGCGGGCCGTCCGGGTCGTAGGCCGACAGGTCCCGGTTCCAGACGTGTTCCAGGTACTTGATCGCGGTCTGTCCGCTGACCTGGAGCCGGCGCACTTCGTGGGCGAGCTCCTGCGCCTCGGCGTCGGTGTCGCCGAGGACGAAGGTGGCCGCGGGCAGGATCTTCAACTGGTCTCGCGTGCGGCCGTACTTGGCGAGACGTCCCTTGACGTCCGCGTAGAACGCGCGGCCCTCGCCGAGGGTCCCGTACCGGCCGAAGATCGCGTCGGCACTGGAGGCGGCGAACTCGCGGCCTTCGTCGGAATCGCCCGCCTGGAAGATCACCGGACGCCCCTGCGGGCTGCGCGGGACGTTGAACCGGCCCTCGATGTCGAAGTGCCGCCCCTGGTGGCGGAAGGCCCCGGCCCGGGCGTCGCGCAGGAAGGTGCCCGATCCGGCATCGGCGACGATCTCGGTGCCGTCCCAGGAATCGAAGAGCTCGGTGGCCGTTGCCAGGAACTCTCGGGCGCGAGAGTAGCGGTCCTCACGGGGCAGGAAGCCGCCGCGGCGGAAGTTCTCCCCGGTGAAGGCGTCCCAGGAGGTGACGACGTTCCAGGCGGACCGGCCGTCGGAGAGGTGGTCGAGCGAGGCGAACTGGCGGGCCACCTCGTACGGTTCGTTGAAGGTGGAGTTGATGGTGCCGGTCAGGCCGAGCCGCTCGGTGACCGCGGCCAGCGCGGCGAGCACGGTGAAGGTGTCGGGCCGGCCGACGACGTCCAAGTCGTATATCTCGCCGCCCTGTTCGCGCAGGCGCAGCCCCTCGGCGAGGAAGAGGAAGTCGAACTTGGCGCGCTCGGCGGTCTGCGCGAAATGGACGAACGAGTCGAAGTCGATGTGGCTGCCGGCCGCCGGGTCGCTCCACACGGTGGTGTTGTTGACGCCCGGGAAGTGGGCGGCGAGATGGATCCGCTTGAGCGGCTTGGTGCTCATGGATCGTCCTTTCCGGTCGGTCGGTCGGTCGAGGGGGTCAGGCGGCGGGCGGGCGGGCGTAGCGGCCGGCGGGGCGCTCCAGCCCCAGCAGGCCGCGCAGGGTGTCCGCCTCGTACGCACGGCGGAAGACCCCGCGCCGCTGGAGCTCGGGCACCAGTGACCGGGTGATGGCGGGCAGGTCGTGGGCGATCACGCCGGGTCGCAGCCGGAACCCGGTCAGGCCCGCCGACCGCCACTCCTGGAGCAGGTCCGCGAGCTGCGCCGGGGTGCCGGTGAAGGCCGTCGTGCCGTCTGCGGACGGGGTGGGGTCGAGCTCGTCCAGGCGGGCGAGGCGGTCTGCGGCGGCCCCGCCGTCCGCGTCCAGGAACACCGTGAGGTCGCCGAAGACGTGCGCGGGGTCACCCGCGACCCGGGACACGGCGGCGCGGGTCTCCTCGGAGTCCCGCGCGCTGACGTACACGAGGTCGGCAGAGCCGTCCAGGATCCCGGACGCCGCCGCTACCAGCGGCTGCCCCTGCGGCGGGCGCGGGGTGATCGACGGGCCTCGTACCGTGAAGTGCCGGCCCTCGAAGTCGATGTAGTGGAGCTTGTGGCGGTCCACGAAGCGGCCGGTGGCCACGTCCCGGATCTCCGCGTCGTCCTCCCAGCTGTCCCACAGCCGCCGGACCACCTCGGCGTGGTCCGCGGCCTCCCCGTACAGCTCGGTCTCGGCCACCGGGAACGCGCGGCGCCCGAAGTGGCGCGCCTCGTGGGGCAGTCCGCTCACCTGGATGCCGAGGCCGGCGCGGCCACGGCTGACGTGGTCGAGCGTCGCGATGGCCTTGGAGATGTGGAACGGCTCGGTGTGGGTGACGGTCACGCCGGGCACCAGGCCGATGTGCCGGGTGAGGGGTGCGATCCGGGCCGCGGTGAGCACCGCGTCGAGCCGCCCGCGCACCTGGTCCGTACGTTCGTCGGGTGCGGCCGGGGAGGAGGACTGGAGGGCGAGGCCGTCGTCGAAGGTGACGAAGTCCAGCAGCCCGGCCTCGGCCTCGGTGGTGACGTCGGACCAGTACCGGGCGGTGAACAGCTCTGCCGGCCTGGCGCCCGGCTCCCGCCAGGCGGCGGGGTGCCGGCCCGCGCCGTCGAGCGCGACGGCGAGATGCAGTATGGACACGTCGAATCGAGCCCTCCCTGTAGGCCGCGCCGAATGGAATCGGAGCGGGCCGTGGAATTGGAGATCTTTTCGAAAACGCTACGTCGCACCGCTCGGGCCGTTCAATGCCGCGCA
This sequence comes from Streptomyces sp. NPDC002467, assembly GCF_042889825.1. Classification (NCBI taxonomy): domain Bacteria; kingdom Bacillati; phylum Actinomycetota; class Actinomycetes; order Kitasatosporales; family Streptomycetaceae; genus Streptomyces; species Streptomyces sp. NPDC002467. The sequence goes on from NZ_JBIARJ010000017.1 coordinate 120,404, forward strand.
CATGAAAAGAACTTGGCAGCGTTACGAGTATTTGGCGGCTGTGTTTCCCGGCGCCCGGACCGCCACGAAGAAGGGCCGGTGGCGCAAGGTGAACCCGAGCGACTCGTAGAGCCGGATCGCATCGGTGTTGCTCGCGGAGGTGTGAAGGAAGGGGACCTCGCCGCGCTCCCGGATGCCCGCCGCCACCGCGCGGACCAGCCGTGTCGCGAGCCCCCGGCCCCGGTGGTCGGGGTGGGTGCACACCGCGCTGATCTCGGTCCAGCCCGGCGGCCGCAGCCGTTCCCCGGCCATCGCGACGAGCCGGCCCCGGTGACGGATGCCGAGGTACGTGCCCAGTTCGACGGTGCGGGACCGGAAGGGCCCGGGCCGCGTCAGCTCGATCAGGGCGAGGACCTCCGGAACATCGGCGGGGCCCAGCCGGACCGCCTCGGGCGCCGGTTCCGTGCGCAGCGAGGTGTCGACCAGCTGGACACCCGGGATCGCGGAGACCGTCTCCCAGCCTTCGGGCGGCGTCAGCACCCCGGACAGCCCGGCGATCCCGCCGTCGCCCACCAATGTGCGCAGGTCGGCCCAGGAGCGAGGGTCGTCCGGGTCGGCGAGGGCCGTGAAGGGCGACACGGCGGCGGGGTACCGGGCGGCGCGCCCGCCGCCCGCCGGGTGCTCGGCGAGGGCGGCGTGCGTACCGGAGAGCGATGCCCAGGCCGGGTTGTCGAGTACGTGCGGGGAGAGCGGTGCGCGCGTGCCCGTGCTCATGAGTTGGTCAGCGGCAGGCCGGGCGGGTTGACCTCCGACTTCGCGACGGCCTCGTCGGAGAGGTTCCAGGCGGCCAGCAGCTTGCCGTACTGGCCGTTCTCGATCAGGTGGTCGATCGCCGCCGCCACCGGCCCGGCCAGCCCGCTGTCCTTCTTGGCGGTCGCCGCGATCAGGCCCTGGAGGGACTCGCCGGCGCCGGAGTGGGAGCCGGCGTTGCGCGTGGGCGTGCTGGTGCCCGCCGACTGGGTGATGTGGTAGGCGATGGACGGGTTCGGGGCGAAGTTGACGTCGATCTTCTTGCCGCTCAGGGCCAGGGAGGTGCTGTTTGAGTCCGGGAAGTACTTGATGTCGAAGTCCTTGCCCTCGGCCTTGGCCTTCGTCTGCCACTCCAGAAGGATCTTCTCCTGGTTGGTGCCCTTGGCGACCGCGACGTTGCGGCCGGCGAGGTTGCGGAAGTCGCCGCCGAAGTTCCAGGTGCTGTCCTTCAGCACCTCGAAGCCCAGGTTGTCCTTGCGGTACGAGGCGAACTCGTACTTCTTCTTGCGTTCCTCGGTGATCGTGACGTTGCTGAAGGCGACGTCGACCTTGCTGCTGTCGATGCCGACGAAGAGGTTCTCCCAGGTGGAGTTCTTCACCACGGGCTTGAGCCCGAGGGTGGCCGCCACCAGCCTGCCGAGGTCGGGCTCCGCCCCGGTCAGAGTCTGCTGATCGGTGCCGACGTACGCCAGCGGCGGGAAGCCCGCGGGCAGCGCGCCGACCCCGATCACCAGCTCACCGCGTTCGCGGACGGACGCGGGAAGCCGGCCGCGCAGCGACTCGACGACCGGGACGGACAGCTCGGCCTGCTGGGCCGCGCCGTTGGACACCCCGCCGATGGTGACCGTGTCGGAGGCCGGTCCGTCGGCCTCGGTGTCGCCGCCGCAGGCGGTGAGACCGGAGGCGAGGGCCATGGTGGCGGTCGCGGCGCCGAGACCGCGTACGAGTCTGGTGCGCAGGGAGGACTGGTGGTGCATGGCGTTCCTTTACGGGAGTGGGCAGGGCGGGATGCGGGGGAGTCAGAGGACCTTGCTCAGGAATTCGCGGGTGCGGGGGTGGGCCGGCCGGTCGAGCACCTGCTCTGGCGGCCCCTGTTCGACGATGCGGCCCTCGTCGAGGAAGACCACCTCGTCGGCGACCTCACGGGCGAAGCCGATCTCGTGCGTCACGATCAGCAGCGTGGTGCCGCCGGTGGCCAGGTCCTTGATGACGGAGAGCACCTCGCCGACGAGCTCGGGGTCGAGCGCCGAGGTGGGTTCGTCGAAGAGGATGACCCCGGGCCGCAGGGCGAGCGCGCGGGCGATGGCCACCCGCTGCTGCTGACCTCCGGAGAGCTGTCGGGGGTAGGCGCCGGTCCGGTCCCCGAGCCCGACCCGCTCCAGCAGTCGGCGCGCCAGCGACTCGGCCTCGGCCCGGGGAAGCCTGCCGGTGGCCACGGGGGCGGCGGCGACGTTGTCGAGGGCGGTCAGGTGCGGGAAGAGGTTGAAGTTCTGGAAGACGAAGCCGATCCGGCCGCGCTGGGCGAGGATCACCCGCTCGGCGAGTTCCTTCAGCCGCTCGCCGTGCCGCTGTACGCCGATCAGCTCGCCGCCCACGCTGACGTGCCCGGCCTCGGGCTTCTCGAGGTGGTTGACGACCCGCAGGAGCGTGGACTTGCCGGAGCCGGACCGCCCCAGGACCACGGTGACCGTGCCAGGCCGGACCGTCAGGTTCACACCGTCCAGGACGCGGCGGCCGGCGAACCACTTGTGCACGTCGTGAATCTCGATCGCGACGGGCCGTGCGGCGGTGTCCGTGGCGGTGGTCGCGGTCATCGTGCCGTCTCCTTCCGGAAGCGGACCCCCAGGTCGCGCAGGCTCGCCCGGGCCCGCTCGAGGGGGGTGGGCGGCAGGGCCCGCAGGGCGCCGCGCGCGTAGTACCGCTCCACGTGGAACTGGACGACGGAGATCACGCTGGTGAGGAGCACGTACCAGGCGGTGGCCACCAGTAGGAGCGGCACCACGTCGCCGGAGTAGGTGCTGCCCAGGCTCTGCACCGTGCCGAAGAGGTCGAGCAGGGACACGTAGAAGACCAGAGACGTGGCCTTGACCAGGCCCAGCAGCAGGTTCACGTACGCGGGAACGATCGCGCGCAGCGCCTGCGGGAAGACGATCCGGGTGAACTGGTACCGCTTGGGCAGACCCAGCGCGGCCGCCGCCTCGTGCTGGCCGTGGTCGACGGAGAGCAGGCCCGCCCGTACCACCTCGGCCGCGTAGGCCGCTTCGGCCAGGCTCAGCCCCACCACCGCCAGCACCATGTCGGTGGCGAGCCGGGATTCGTCGAAGGTGAGGAAGGCGGGGCCGAACGGCACCCCGATGCTCAGCTTCGGGTAGAGCGCGCTGAAGTTGTAGAGGAAGAGCAGCACCACGATCAGCGGCACGGACCGGAACAGCCAGACGTACGTCCAGCTCACGGACCGCAGCACCGGATTGGGCGAGAGCCTGGCCAGGGCGAGGAGTATCCCGCCGATCAGTCCCAGGAGCGCGCTGTACGCGGTCACCTGGAGGGTGATGAGCAGGCCGTCGAGGACGACGGGCCGCGCGAACCAGTAGGCGAACCGGTCCCATTGGTAGAAGGGGTTGGTGAGCAGCCCGTGTACGGCCTGGGCGACCAGTACCAGTACGACGGCGGTGGCGATCCACCGCCCCGGGCGGCGGAGCGGGAGGACGCGCTCGGCCGGCCCGGGGGGTTCCCCGGACCGGCCGGTGGGTGCGGCGAGGGTGAGCGATTCGGTCACGGACGCTCCAGCGGTTTCGGCTTCGACAAGGTGAATTCTCGAAAAGCAGCCGTCATACCGGACAGAAAGAGGCCGCTGATGTGTTTGTCTGCGGCGTAAGCTAGGCAGCCCTCGGAAGGGCTGTCAACGTCCCCGATATCGATGTCCTGTCGAGCGCACGGCAATTTCATCCGCCGTACACAGAACGCCCTTTGGTGAAATGAAGCGGGGTTTCCGTTTACAGCCAGGGCAGCTGATCGGCGCTGTAACGGTAGGCGCGGAAGACGGAGTTCTGGGCGCCGGCCGAGGACTCCAGACCCACGCCGTCCCCGAAGGAGCGGAACTGCGGGACCACGAACTCCCACACCACCTCCCGGTCCGGGGTCACCTCGAAGAGCCGGCCGAAGGAGCCCTCGGCGATGAAGGTGTTGCCGTTCGGCAGGCGCTGCGCGCTGGACATGTACGGGCTGTAGAAGTTCTGCGGCGGGTTGTCCTCGTACGACCACACCTCCTTGCCCGTGCGCGGGTCGAGCTCCAGCACCCGCGAGTACGGCACGGACGTGGTGTCGCGGTAACTGCCGTTGTCGAAGACCAGGATGTTCCCGCCGGGCAGCTCGTGCGGGTGGTGCTGCTGCGCGAGCACGTCGGGGCCGAACCGCCACTGGACGGAACCGTCGGCACGGTCGATCGACACGGCGGTGGACGCGCTTCGGAAGCCCACGACGACGGAACCGTCCGCGCTTTCGTTGACGGTGTTGGCCATCGGCCAGTGGTTGCGGTCGAAGTGCCGGTCGAGCGGCACCTCCTCGGGGTCGAGGTGCTCGATGGCGGCCCAGCGCCACACGATCTCGCCGTCCCAGGTCAGTTCGTACACCACGTCCCCGTAGATCACCCCGCCCGGCGCCTCGGAGCCGGGGATGCCGCCCCGGATGCGGGCCGCGTCGGCGGGGTCGAGGGGTTCCACGGCGCCGATGAGGAGGTTGCCGTTGCGCAGGACGGTGGCGTCGTGGTGGTGGTAGGGGTGGCGGACCTCGCGCACGACGGAGGAGTCCGGGGCCAGTTCCTGGAAGATGCCGCCGTGGTAGACCTCCCAGATGGGGAAGAGGACCGGGCCGCCGGTGTCCTTGGCCGCGTAGAAGAGGTTCCCGTTGGGGAGGAGCTGCGCCTGGCGGCCGGGCGGGTGGGGGGAGTTCCAGGTGTGGGCGGTGCGGCCCTCGATGTCGACGAGGTGGATCTCGCCGGCGCTGGTGATCGGCGTGTAGAGGGTGTAGCCGCCGAAGCTGCGCTCGGGGTCGTGGGCGATCAGGCCGACGCCGCGGCGGCGCAGGGTGTTCTGGTCGACGGTCATGGGGATCTCCTCGGGGGAAGCCGGCTCGATGGAAGCCGGGCGGGGGATTTCGGTTCGGGGGACGTCAGTGGACGGTGACGGCGGACGCGTCGGCGGCCGTCAGGGGTGCGGGGTCCAGGTACCTCTGCAGCGAGGCGCGGTCCGCGGCTCCCGGAAGGCCCTGGGCGGCCTTCGCCCAGCCGGCCTCCTCCTCCAACTGCGCGAGCAGTTCGGGCGAGAGGGCGGCGCCGTAGGTGTAGCGGGGCTGGAAGACGTCGACGTATCCGGCCTGGAGGGTGCCCTTGGACTGGGTGACCACGGCCTTGCGCGCTCCCGCCGGGTCGGCGGCGATCTCGCGCTGCGCGCTCAGCACGGTGCGGAGCACCGCGGCCGTGGCCTCCTTGTCGGCCTTGGGTCCGGCGACGAGGAGGGTCCTCGCGGTGTACCCGGTGAAGGGGAGCTCGGCATAGTCGCCGCCCAGGGCGGTGCGGGTGGCGTCGTAGAAGCCGGGGAAGGTGACCCCGGCGTCGATGTCACCGCGGGCCAGCGCGGCAGGGACCTGGTTCGGGGCCAGGTTGACCACCGTCACGTCGGCGGCCGTCAGCTGGGCCGAGGCGAGCATCCGCGACAGCGCGTACTCGACGTTCGTGCCCTGCGGCACGCCCACCTTGCGGCCCTTCAGCGCGGCGAAACCGGTGATCGAACGGTCGGCCCGGGTCAGCAGCCGCCAGTCCGAGAACCGGGACAGGTCGGCGACGATCCGCAGCTCGCGCCCGCCCAGCGCGGCCGTCACGGCGGGCAGGTCGCCGACGACGCCGAGCTGCGCCTGGCCGCCGAGCACGGCGTTCAGCGCGTCGCGGCCCGTGGGATGGGTGGTGACGGTGGCGTCGACACCCTCCGCGGACCAGAGCCCGCGCTCCTGGGCCACGTAGACGGGGGCGCCGCCGAGGTGGTCGCTCGCCGCGATGGAGACGGCCGAACGGCCGCCGGCGCCCGCCTTGCCGGACGGGGAGCCCGCGCAGGCGGTGGCGACGGTGCTGAGCAGGGCCGTCAGGAGTACGGCGGCCACCGCACGGGGTCTGAGCATGGTGGAGGTCCTTCCAGGGGCGAGGGGCGACGAGTGAGCGGCGAAGAGTGAGGGGCGAAGCGGGGTCATTCGGAGCCGAGATGGCGGGCGATCAAGGAACGCAGGTCCGGGTCGGGCGGCCCGGCCGGCACGGGGTGGTCGGCGAGCACGCGGCCGGGGGAGCCGCCGAGGACGATCACCCGTTCGGCGAGGGCGAGGGCCTCGTCGATGTCGTGCGTGACGAAGAGGACGGTGGTGCCGGTGCGCTGCCACAGCTCCCGCAGCAGCTCCTGCATCCGGGTCCGGGTCAGGGCGTCGAGCGCCCCGAACGGCTCGTCCATCAGCAGGACTTCCGGCTCGGCGGCCAGGGCCCGGGCCAGTGCCACGCGCTGGCGCATCCCGCCCGACAGCTCCGCCGGGTACTTCTCCGCGCCGTCCGCGAGCCCCACCTCGGCGAGCGCCGCCAGTGCCCGCCGCCGGCGTTCCGCGCGGGGCAGGCCGAGTCGCTTGAGGGCGAACTCGACGTTCCCGCGGGCCGTGCGCCAGGGGAAGAGCGCGTAGTGCTGGAAGACCACGCCCCGTTCCGGTCCCGGCCCGAGCACCGGCGCCGAGCCGGCGGTCACGCGCCCGGCGGCGGGCCGTACGAACCCCGCGATCGTGTTCAGCACGGTGGACTTGCCGCAGCCGCTGGGGCCCAGCAGGGCCGTGAACGAGCCCGCCGGGAACTCCAGATCGGTGTGCTCCAGGACCGGGGCCGCGTCGTAGCCGACCGACAGCCCCTCCAGGCGTACGTCGAGGCTCATGACTCGCTCCAGTGCGCGAACCGGCGGCCCACCGCCGCCAGGACCAGGTCGACGGCCACCCCGAGCAGCCCGAGGACGAGCAGCCCCGCGAACATCCGGTCCACCCGCAGGAACTGGCCGTCGACCTGGAGCCGGTACGCCAATCCGCTGTCCGCGCCCCCCAGTTCGGCCGCGACCAGCGCGAGCAGCGCCACCGAGGCCCCGTAGCGCAGCGCCGCGAGCAGGGCGGGGGCCGCGGCGGGCAGCAGGACCTCGGTGATCCGCCGGTGCAGCGGCGCCCCGAGCGACCGGGCCGCCCTCAGGTGCGAGACGGGCACCCGGGAGACCCCGTCGTGCACGTACAGCCACACCGCGAGGAGGACGGCGTACGCGATGAGCAGGCGCTTCGCGCTCTCGCCGATGCCGAACCAGGCGGTGGCCAACGGCACCAGCGCGATCGCCGGGATCGGGCGGAGGAAGGAGACCACCGGGGACACGGCGGCGGACAGCCACGGCAGGCTGCCAGTGGCGAAGCCCAGCGCGCTGCCGACGGCCGCGCCCAGGGCGAAGCCCTGTCCCGCCCGGGTCAGGCTGGCGCCGAGGTCCGTGGCCAGGGTGCCACTGGAGGCGCTGTCCGCGAGGGCGGCGAGGGTCTGCCCGGGCGTGGGCAGCAGCCCGGGAGCCACTGCCCCGGACCCGGCGAGCAGGTACCAGAGGGCGAGTACGGCACCGGCCGCGCCCAGGGCCGGGCCGAGTCGGCCGAGGGCCCGGCCGGGCGGTGAGGGGGTGGCGTGCACGGGGCGGCTCCTGGGTCGTTCGTTCGCCCGGGGCGGGCGTTCGCTCAAGGCGGGATAAGTGAGGTCAATAATTGACGACGCTTATTAAGGGAGTGTTGCGGCAGTACGAAACCTCCCGGAGCCGCCCGGCCCGGGATCCGCCATGGGGTACGTTCACCAGCGTGTCTCGCCCAGAACCCACGCCCGAAGCCATCGAGGTCGGACAGGTGATCCGCGACTGCCGCAAGCGACGCGGCGTCTCCATGGCCGTGCTCGCCGCCCGGTCGGGGCTCTCGCAGCCCTTCCTCAGCCAGTTGGAACGCGGACTCGCCACGCCCAGCCTCAGCTCCATCTACCGGATCGCCGAGGCCCTCGACGTCACACCCGGCACCTTCCTGCGGCCCCCCGGCCGGCCCGGCACGGTCAGCCACGAGGCGGACCCGCAGGTCATCCGGGTCGAAGAGGCCGCCGGGCAGATCGCGCAGGTGCTCATCCCGGGCGGGCGCAGCACCCTGATGGAGGCGTACGAGCACCACTTCGAGCCCGGCCAGGGCGAGCGGGGCTGGTTCCAACACCCCGGCGAGGACTTCCTGTACGTCCTGGCGGGCGAGATCGTCCTGGAGGTCGAGGGCGAGGACCCGCTCACCCTGCGCGCGGGCCAGAGCGCCCACCACCGCGGCGAAGTCCCGCACCGCTGCCGCCTGTCGGGCCCGGAGCCCGCCCGCACCCTGCTGGTCATCGCCAACGCGTAGGCACGGCCCGCCCCTTCGGCATCCGTGCGCTCAGTCTCCCGGACGCAACGTCCGCGCGATCGCCGCCAGCCGCGCCCCGACGTCCGGATCCCACAGCCGGACCGTGCCGTCGGTGCTGCTGGAGGCCACCGTCCGCCCGTCCGGGGAGAACACCACGCCCCAGACCGCGTTCGTGTGCCCCGACAGCGCTGCCACCGGCCGGCGCCCGGCCACGTCCCACAGCCGCACCGTACGGTCGTTGCCGCTGCTGGCGAGCGTACGGCCGTCGGGGGAGAACGCGATCCCGCGGGCCGAACCGGTGTGGCCGGTCAGCGCCGCCTCGAAGCGCCGGCGCCGGGCGTCCCAGAGCCGGACGGTGCCGTCGTTGCCGCTGCTGGCCAGGGTGGCCCCGTCGGGGCTGAACGCGACCCCGCGCACCGCACCCGTGTGACCGGAGAGCGTGGCGAGGGCGCGGCGCCCGGCCACGTCCCACAGGCGCACCGTCAGATCGTCACCGGCACTCGCCAGGGTGCGTCCGTCGGGACTGAACGCCACGTCGTTGGCGAAGTCCGTGTGGCCGGTGAGGACGGCCGACTCGGTACCCCCGACGGTGTCCCACAGCCGGACGGCACCGTCGGAGCCCGCGGAGGCCAGGGTGCGGCCGTCGGGCGAGAAGGCCACCGAGAACACGGTCCCCGCCCGGCCCGGGAGGACGGCCGAGGAGCGGCGCGCCGGGACGTCCCACAGGCGGATCGTGCCGTCCGACCCGGCCGAGGCGAGCGTGCGGCCGTCGGGGGAGAAGGCCACCGAGAACACCGTCTCGCCGTGCCCCTCGAAGGCGGCGAGGACCTTGCGGCCGGCAACGTCCCACAGGCGCACCGCGTGGTCCCCCTCCGCCGTGGCCAGCAGCTTCCCGTCGGGGCTGTACGCCGCGTGCCAGATCTCCGAGAACGGCCGCGAGGCCAGCACCGCGCCGCGCAGGTCCCACAGGACCACCGACTGGTCGAACCCGGCGGTGGCCAGCACCGCCCCGGCCGGATCCACGGCCACCCCGAGGACGTAGTCGGTGTGCCCGGACAGGGTCGCCGTAAGCCGGCCGCTGCCCACGTCCCACAGCCGGGTCGCCCCGTCGCCGCCCGCGCCGACCACCGTCGTCCCGTCCGGGGTGTACGCGACCCCGTTCACGTCGTCGCTGCTGCCGGTGAGGGTCGCGGTGGTCCGGCGCCCCGCCACGTCCCACAGCCGGACGGTCCGGTCGACGCCCCCACTGGCGACCGTACGACCGTCCGGGGCGAACGCCGCACCCAGCACCTCGTCCGTGTGCCCGGCGAGCACGGCCAACGGGCGGGCCTCCACCGGATCCCACAGCCGTACGGTCCGGTCCGCGCCCGCCGATACGAGCGTCCGGCCGTCCGGGGCGTAGGCGAGGGCGTTGACCCTGCCCGTGTGCCCCTCCAGGGAGGCCACGGCCCGGCGCTCCCCGGACGCGCCCCCGGCCGCCGCGTCGCCCGCCCTGTCGCCCGCCGCCTCGCCCGCCGCGTCGTCCGCCCCGTCGTACGTCGTGGCCCACAGCCGGATCGTCCCGTCCGGGCCCGCGACCGCCAGGGTCCGGCCGTCCGGGGCGAAGGCGACGGCCCGGGCGCCCGACGTGCTCGCCGGGAACACCGCCGCGGTACGACGCCCGGCGACGTCCCACAGCCGGGCCGGCCCGTCCGTGGAAGTGGCCGCGAGGGTGCGGCCGTCGGGGCTGAACGCCACCGCGCGGACCCGGCCCGGCACGGTGAAGGACGCCAGGGTCCGGTGCCCGGCCGTCGCCCGTACCCGCACCGTGCCGTCGGCCCCGGCCGTGGCCAGTGTCCGGCCGTCGGGCGCGAACGCCACCGCGTTGACGGGCCCGGTGTGCCCGCCGAGCCGGGCGATGAACGGCTGCGACTGCGTGCTGAGCAGGGCGCCCCGGGCCTCGCTCGTCGGTGCGGTGCGATAGGCTTCTCCGGCGAGTCGCATCGAGGCCTCGGGCTGCCCGGCCGAGAGCGCCGCCGACTGCAGGGCGAGCGCCCGCGACCGCGCCACGCGCTCCTGGCCGAGCGCGCCCGCCCGCTGCTGGTACGCCAGCCCGCCCGCGCCCACGGCGAGGACCAGCAGCACCACCAGCGTGGCCAACATCCGTTGTCGCAGCCGCACCTGGCGCCCGGCCTGCCGCTGCCGGGCCTCCTCGGCGGCCTGACTGGCCCGCAGGAAGGCCTCCTCCAGGGGGCCGAGGCGACCGCGGCCGTCGAGCTCGTCGGCCCAGGCGCGGGCGTTCTCCAGCCGGGCACCACGATGGAGGGCCGACGGATCGCGCTGCTCGCGGTCCCACTCGGCGGCGGCGAGGGCCAGTTGCTGGTGGATCAGCAGCCCCGCCCGGTCGGCCCGGATCCAGCCGCGCAGCCGCGGCCAGGCCTCCAGCAGGGCCTCGTGGGTGATCTCCACGGTGTCGCTGTCCATGGTGATCAGGCGGGCCCGTACGAAGCTGTCGAGCGCGGCCGCCGCGCGGTCCGGCCCGGCGGGATGCGCCGCCATGAGCTCGCTCCGGCTCATCCGGCGCCGCGTCACCCCCGCGCCGTCCGCGCCGTCGACCACGTGGACGAGCCGTACGAGCATCCGCCGCACGGCCCGCTGTTCGGCCGGGTACAACCGGGCGAAGACGTCCTCGGCGGTCCGCGCGACCGCCCCCCGGATCCCGCCGGTCCGTTCGTATCCCGCGACGGTCAGCGTGTCCCCCTCCCGCCGCCGCCAGGTGGCCATCAGGGCGTGGGAGACCAGGGGGAGCGCGCCGGAGGGGATCCGGTCCGGCGGATCGCCCCGCAGACCGGCGTCGCGCAGCAGCAGCGGGACGAGGCCCGGTTCGAGGGTGAGCCCGGCACGCTCCGCCGGGCGCGCGACCGACTCGCGCAGCTCCGCCACGGACATCGGCGGCAGCACGAACAGGCCCTCGGCGAAGACCGGTGCCAGCTCCGGGAGGTCCAGACAGTTGCCCGAGAAGTCGGCCCGCACCCCGAGCACCACGAGCGCCGGGTCGTACCCGTCCTGTGCCGGACGGGCCGCGGCCAGGGCCCGTAGCACCCGTACGAACGAGCGCCGTTCCTCCTCGTCGGAGCAGAGGGTGAACAGCTCCTCGAACTGATCGACGATCAGCACCGGCCGCGGCGGCGGAGCCGGCCGGTCCGGCGGGTCCGCGGGGGAGTCGCCGTACAGCCTGCGGACGGCCGCGAGCAGCGCCCTCGGCTCGGCGGCCAACCCCTCCGCGGTGAGGCCGAGATCGGTGCCGAGCACCTTCGCGGTACGGTCGAGCAGCTCGTCCAGGGGATGCGCGGTGGGAGTGAGCCGCACCACCGGCCAGGAGTCGGCGCCCGCCATCGGGAAGCCGCCCGGGCGCCGCAGGGCGGGCACGAGGCCCGCGTTGAGCAGGGACGACTTGCCGGCGCCCGACGGGGCGACGAGCAGGAGCGGACCGCTGCCGGTCCGCTCGTAGACCCGCTCGACCAGCTCCGCGGTGGCCCGCTCCCTGCCGAAGAACCAGCCCGCCTCCCGCACGGTGAACGCCGGCAGCCCGCGGTAGGGACACTCACCGGGATCGGCGGGATGGTCCGCTGCCGCCGATGGCGGTTCGCCTTCCCGCACCATCCGCAGGAGTTCGCCCTCCGCTCGAAGTACCTCGTCGCAGCGGCGCGCCACGTCGGGGGTCGCGCGCTTCGCACCGGTCTCGATCTTGCTCAAGTAGCCCTTGCTGTAGTGCGTCTGCCGGGCCAGGTCGGCCAAAGACAGCCCGCGTTGCACCCGCAGACGCCGCAATCGAACGGAGAAGGGCGGGTCGGCGTCTTCGGCAGGGTCGAAATCGAGCTGGTGACCGGTGTTCGGGCGGTGGTCCGGATCCCCCACAACATCCCCCATGGCGGTGCGTGCCGAGGCAGTGAGACGGCACTGCCCAGGCTACAGCGGGGGACTGACGGGGAGCTGGTCGCTCGCACGCGAATGACCAGAACAGGAGCGTCCGGAGCCGCTTCGGGCACGGCTCCGGACGCTCCCGCGTGGGGGTTCGGTGCTACGGGTTGAGGCGGATCGAGTTGATGGGCGTCAGGTCGGCGTAGACGCCCGTCTTGGCCGCGATGGGGTTGCCGCAGCCCCCGCCGTTGTAGCCCGTGCACAGGTTTGCGGTCGCACCGCCGTACTGGTTGTTGAGGACCCAGTGGTTCCCGTACTGGCCGTTCAGGTTGTGGGCCCCGTAGCTGTAGAAGACGTGGGTCGGCTTGACGGCCGGGTTCTGGTTCTGCGGATAGATGCAGACCGCGCCGTCCGGGCACCCGGCCCACGCGTCGGCGGGCTTGGCCTGAACGGTGCCGCTGAGCGCGACGACGGCGACGGTGGCGGTCGCGAGTGCGGCGGCGCCGCGGAACAGCTTGAACATGTTTTCCCCTCGGGTCTGGCTCCGGTCCTGCTCCGGTCTTGCTCCGGGTCCCGCTTCGTGCGGACCCCTTCAGCGTGTGCCCGCCGCCGGACCGGGGTCGACGGGTTTCCCGTTGCCCGTCCCGGGCCGACCAGGGAAACCCCCGCCGACCAGGCCCGTTGCCGGGGTGTGGTCAACAGGGGAAGGCCGCCACGCCGGTGGACCTCAAAATGCAGCCGTTTGCCCACGGGATGTATCCATCCGCTTACCCGGTGTGGCGAGCGGTGGTGATCGCCCCTAGCTTCGAAAATGTGACGAACCGACAACTCAAATGCCTCACATGCATCACAGCCGTCATCGCCGCCTGCCTCGGCGTCGCCGCGCCACCCGCCGCCGCGGCCGGACACATGGTGCATCCGGGAGAATCGATCCAGGCGGCCGTGGACGCCGCGAAGCCGGGGGACAGCATCACCGTGCTGCCCGGCACCTATCGGGAACAGGTGCTGATCACCAAGCGGCTGACGCTGCGCGGGTGGGGGCGCCAGACCGTCATCAAGCCGCCGGCGACCCCCGCCGCCGCGGCTCCCCACGCCCGCGCGGCCGGCGCCGCCTGCTCCCAGGCCGACACCGGCATCTGCGTGATGGGAACGGCCGAGAAGGACGTCGACCGGGTGAGCATCCGCTCGCTGACCGTCTCCGGCTTCAAGCGCAACGGCATCTGGGCCTCGCGCACCGACCATCTCGCCGTCGAGCAGGTGATCTCCGAGAAGAACGGCACCTGGGGCATCGCCCAGGAGAGGTCCACCCGCGGGCTGTTCCGCGGCAACACCGCCCGGGACAACGTGGAATCCGGCATCTTCATCGCCAACACCGTCGACCGCGAGGGCGGGGCCACCGACACGCTCGGAGCCGTGGTCCGGGACAACACCCTGACCGGGAACCGGATCGGAGTGACGGTCAGGCGCGTCCGGAACCTCACCGTCAACGACAACACCCTCACAGGGAACTGCGGCGGCGTGTTCGTCGTCGGCGACGAGGGCATCCCCGGCGCCGGGGACATGACCATCCGCGGCAACCGCATCCACGCGAACAACAAGTTCTGCAAGGGCAACACCCGACTCCCCGACATCCAGGGCGTCGGCATCGTCCTCACCGGCGCCGAGGACACGGTGATCCGTTCGAACTCCATCCGCGACAACGTCGGCTCCTCGCCGCTCTCGGGCGGGATCCTGCTGTTCAAGAGCTTCGTGGGCGCCAAGAACAGCGACAACGTCATCAAGGACAACGTCGTACGCGGCAACATGCCGGCCGACCTCGCCAACCAGGGCACCGGAACCGGCAACAAGTTCACCGGCAACCGCTGCCGGACGTCCGTGCCCGCCGGGATGTGCTGACCGTGCCGCCCGCCACCAGCAGAGACGAGGCCCCATGACCACCGTGAGTCCGAAGCCGACCCCCCTCGCACCCCCCGCCCAGCCCCACACCCCCCAGCCGGGCATGCGGCTGCGCGAGCTCGTCTTCGGCGCGGCCTGCGCCGCGGCCGTCCGGGCCGCGGCCCGCCTCGGAGTCGCCGACGCGCTCGGCGACGCGCCCGCCGACGTCGAGGAGCTCGCGACGGCCGTCGGGTGCGAGCCCCGGCCGCTGCGCAGACTGCTGCGGGCCCTGTCCTGCTACGGGATCTTCGAAGAGACCGAGGAGGGCGCCTACGTCCACACGGACATGTCCCGGCTGCTGCGCGAGGACGATCCGCACAGCCTGCGCTACATCTCCCTGTGGTGCACCGAGCCCTGGACCTGGCAGGCCTGGCCGCGCCTCGACGACGCCGTGCGCACCGGCGGCAGCGTGTTCCAGGAGCTCTACGGCAAGGGCTTCTTCGACTACCTGCACGAGGACGCCCACGAGTCGGCCCACGTCTTCAACCGGGCCATGACCACCTCCAGCACGCAGTCGGCGCTGGACGTCGCGGAACTCCTCGACCTCACCGGGGTCCGGGCGGTCGCCGACATCGGCGGCGGCCAGGGCCACGTGCTGGCGAGCCTGCTGGAGAAGCACCCTGCCGTACGGGGAGCCCTGCTCGACCTGCCGGGTGTGGCGGCCAAGGCCGATCCCCGGCTGAGGGACGGCGGCCCGCTCGCGGCACGCGTCGAGATCGTCCCCGGCGACTGCCGCGAGGCCGTCCCGATCGAGGCGGACCTCTACATCATCAAGAACATCCTGGAGTGGGACGACGACAGCACCCGAAGGACCCTGCGGAACGTGATCGCGGCGGCCCGCCCCGGAGCCCGGGTCGTCGTCATCGAGAACCTCGTCGACGACACCCCGTCGATGAAGTTCACCACGGCCATGGACCTGCTCCTGCTGCTCAACGTCGGAGGGGCGAAGCACACCGAGGAGAGCATGCGCACCCGGATGGCGGACGCCGGTCTGGTCGTCACCTCGGTCCGACCGGTCAACGCCTACCTGCACGCGTTCGAGTCCACCGTGCCCGGATGACCGGGCCGCGGACCGGGCCGCGGACCGGCCCGCCCGGCGCACGGCCGACGCGAGAACGCCCCCGGGACCGGCGCGGGGCCGGTCCCGGGGGCGTTCCGCACGCGTGCCCCGTCGGGCACCTGCTCAGGTGCCCGACATCAGGGCGCCGTTGACGAGGTCGAGGAACTCCTGCGGCGACTTGCACCGCTCCGCCTCGGGCGGCAGGGGCCGGCTGTGCCGGTTCTCCAGTTCGCCGACGATGCCCAGCAGGCCCAGGGAGTCCAGGCCCCACTCGTCGAACCCCGATTCGGGGCGGCTCGCCATCTCGCGGGCGTCGACCGTGACGCCGGCGCCCTTCTTCATCAGTGCGGCGAGTTCTTCGATGGTCAGTCGATCGGTCATGACGGACAACTCCTCAGGCTCGCGCCGGCGAACGCCGGTCGGTGATCAGGCGCATTTCGGAGCGCGCGAGGAAGCGCGAGGTCTCCTGGTCGGTGATGGGCACCCCGTCCTTGGCGCTGTCGAGCAGTCGGGCGAGGACGGCCGCCTTGTGGTCGCCCTCCACGCCGAGCGCCAGGGCGGGTCGGGCGTCGAGCGGTCCGCGCACGTCCAGGACCCGGACGACGACGTCGTCGCGCTGGAAGACGGTGCTCGCCTCGACGGGACTCGTCGGATCGTCCACCGCCAACTCGTCCTGGCGGGCGAGCAACCGGGCGAGCGCCGTGCCGCACCCGTCCTTCGCGGGATAGAAGAGCGCGTGCCGCCCGAGGTCCTCGCTCTCGGGCCGCGCCGCCGCCACGTGGTGCACGGCCGGGAGCGCCGCCCGGGTGAAGAACGTCCGAGCCGATCCCGGGTCGTCGAGGTCGCGGTCCATCTCCAGGTACGGGTTGATGGCCTCCTCCAGCGCCCTGACCTCGGGCTGCCGGGCCACATGGCTCAGGGCGGCCAGCAGGTCGCCCTCCACTTCGATCGCCCGCACGACCCGGTTGCCGTGCATGAACAGGGAGGTGCGGCGCAGCCGGGTGCTCTCGTCGACCCGGGCCTGCGGGGAGACGTACGAGGCCAGCAGGTCGGCGACGACGGCCTCGCTGCCCGGCTTGACGGTGAAGGTCAGCGCGTGGCGCACCACCCCGTCCCCGCGCCGCGGCGTGGGGGAGACCAGGGGAGAGGCGTCCTTGCCCGCCTCGCGCATGACGCTGAACCGCAGCGAGCGCGTGTCCCGCACGCAGCCGTGGAGCGGCTGCACCGACGCCACGTGGTCCTCGCTGTTCACCCAGGCGAGGAAGCGCGGTGCGCTCTCCCATTCGCTGGTGATCAGCCACTGCGAAGGGTTCTCGATCGACTGGCACAGTTCGTCGCTGATGTGCCCGGGCACGGAGGACACCTGCTTGCGCAGATGCTCGTACACCTCCAGGAACCGGTTCTGAGCGCCGTCGTACAGGTCCAGCAGCAGCACGACCCGAAGTCTCGAGCCGTCGAAGGCGGACTGGGATATCCGTTCCGACAAAGTTGTCATCTTTCACACTCCTTCGGGACGTCGCGGTCGCCACGGGCGGCGGCGCCACCCGCAACCGATCGTTGTCCCGTGGACCGCCCGGCGCGAGAGGGGAGAACCAAGCGGGTGAACGGGCGAGGGAACGGCCCTCTCACAGGGCATGGAAGAGCCATGAAGGAAAACGTCGACCTCCGCGTGCCGGTCCTGATCGTGGGCGGCTCCCTCGTGGGCCTGTGCACCTCGCTGTTCCTCGGGCGGCACGGCATCGGCCACATGCTCGTCGAGAAGCACGCGGGCACCTCGCTGCACCCGCGCGGACGCGGGATCAACGTGCGGACCATGGAGCTGTTCCGGGTCGCGGG
Organism: Streptomyces sp. NPDC002467; assembly: GCF_042889825.1. Taxonomy (NCBI): domain Bacteria; kingdom Bacillati; phylum Actinomycetota; class Actinomycetes; order Kitasatosporales; family Streptomycetaceae; genus Streptomyces; species Streptomyces sp. NPDC002467. The sequence continues at coordinate 137,382 of NZ_JBIARJ010000017.1, forward strand.
TGTCGAGCACCGCATCCGTGCGGCCGCGAGCGTCCTGGCCGACAACCACGGCATCCTGCAGGGCGGCTCCCTGACCGGTGACGACCAGGAGTGGCTGTTCGAGGAGATCGACCCCGGCGGCGGCCTGGCCCGCTTCAGCCCGGCGTCGTGGTGCCTGTGCAGCCAGAACGACATCGAGCCGGTGCTGATGTCCGTCACCCCCCGGCTCGGCGCCGACCTGCGGTTCTCCACCGAGCTGCTCTCCTTCGACCAGGACGCCACGGGGGTGACCGCCGTCCTGAAGAGCCTGGAGACCGGGGAACACACCAAGGTGCGCGCGGACTACCTCGTCGCGGCCGACGGGCCGCGCAGCCCCGTCCGCGAGGAGCTCCGCATCGGGCAGACCGGCCCCGGCGACCTCTTCCACAACGTCAGTGTCACCTTCCGCTCCCGCGGCCTCGCGGACGTGGTCGGCGACCGGCGCTTCATCGTCTGCTACCTGACCAAACCCGACGCGGACGGCGCCCTGCTGCCCGTCGACAACGCGGAGCGGTGGGTCTTCCACGCGCCCTGGCACCCCGACCGGGGCGAGACCATGGAGGACTTCACCGACGAGCGCTGCGCCGAGCACATCCGCCGGGCCGTCGGCGCGCCCCACCTGGACGTGGAGATCACGGGCAAGGCCCCGTGGCACGCGGCCGAACGGGTCGCCGAGCGGTACGGCTCCGGACGGGTCTTCCTCGCCGGGGACTCCGCCCACGAGATGTCCCCCACCGGCGCGTTCGGCTCGAACACCGGCATCCAGGACGCCCACAACCTGGCCTGGAAGCTCGCCGCGGTGCTGAAGGGCTCGGCGGGCCCCCGCCTGCTGGAGAGCTACGAGGCCGAACGGCTGCCGGTGGCGCGGGCGACGAGCGCGCGCGCCTCGGCCCGCTCGGCCGAGCACAGCCACCCGGGCTACGAACCCGACCCCGGCTCCGCCGCACCCGGAGGAGGCCGGCCGGGCGGGGTCCTGTCCGTGGCCATGGGCTACCGCTACCACCAGGGCGCGGTCCTGGGCGCCGACCACGAGCAGCCCGTCGTACCCGAACGGATGCGGCCGGCCGGCGATCCGGGCACCCGGGCCCCGCACATGTGGCTGCACACCCGCGGGGCGGAGCAGCCCGCGGAACGGGTGTCGACCGTGGACCTCTACGAGCGGTCCTTCGTGCTGCTCGGCTCGGAGGGCACGCCGTGGCGGGACGCGGCACGCTCCGTCGCCGGGGAACTGGGCGTGGACCTGGTCGCCTACGCGATCGGCGCCGGTCCCGACGCCGACCTGTCCCCGGAGGAGGGCGCCGACTGGGCGCAGGTGCACGGCACGACCCCGGCCGGCGCGGTCCTCGTACGGCCCGACGGATTCGTGGCGTGGCGGTGGCCGCAGGGTGCGGAGGACCCGGAGGCGGTGCTCCACGAGGTGCTGACCACCTTGCTGTACCGGGCCTGACGTGCCCCGCAGCGCTCAGCCGTCGTGGGTGACGAGCGCGGCCACGTGCTCGGTCATCGTGTCGAGGATCTCCGCGGCGGCCTTGTCGTCGCCGAGCACGAGGAGGTTCAGCGTCAGCCCGTCGGTCATGGCCACCAGATAGCGGGCCAGCGCGGGCAGCGGGATGCGCAGTTCGAACTCCACGCTGCCCCTGAGCTCTTCGAGGAGCCCGGTGTAGGTCTCGGAGTACACCTCGTACTGCCGGCGCGCCAGGTGCTCGAAGCCGGGCTGGCGCATCGCGTACTGGGTGAGCTCGTAGGTGAGCAGGTGCGTGCCCGGGTGCGCGGCCACGTGGTCCCAGTACGCCCGGAAGCCGGCCCGTACGGTCTCCCGGAGCGTGGCCTTCGGCCGGATCGCCTCCCGCACCACGGTGATGTACTCGTCGGTGATCGCCGTGATGACCGATTCCAGCAGGGCCTGCTTGGAGTCGAAGCAGTAGTGGAAGACGCTCAGCGACACGCCCGCCTCGGCCGCGATGGACCGCGTCGTCGTCCGGGCGACGCCGTCGCGGGTCATGGCGCGGATCGCGGCCTCGGTCAGCTGCTGGCGGCGCTCGGCGGACGGCATCCGTGCCATCGGGTCCCTCCCGTTCTCGTGCCGGGGCCGGTCGGATCAGGAGGGGCTCCTGATCCGACCGGCCCCGGGGTGTTCCGTGTTCCCGTACGGGGTCAGCTGCTGTACACGCCGACCTCGTAGAGGGAGTAGCCCCACTGGGTGCCGCGCTGCACCCCGTGGACGCGTACGTAGCGTGCCGACACGCCGTCGAACAGCGCCGTGTCCAGGCCGCCGTCACCGGTCGTCGTGGACCATACGGACTGCCAGTTCGTCCCGTCGGACGAGACCTCGATCTTGTAGCCCTTACCGTACGCGCGCTCCCAGTTGAGCGTGACGCGCTTGACGAGGTTCGTGCTGCCCAGATCGATCTGGAGCCACTGGTCGTCGCTCCAGTCGCTCGCCCAGCGGGAGCCCGTGTCGCCGTCCACGGCCCGGCCGGACGCGTAGCTGACGAACGGGTTCCACTCCGCCGAACTGGCCGAGGTGGGAGCGCCCGCGGCGAGGTTCACGCCCGCCTTGTGCCGCTCGGAGGCGCCCCAGGTGCCGAGGTAGGACTCGGCGCCCTTGAAGAGGTCGTCCACCACGTCCTGACCGCCGACGAGCCGGATGTCCTCGATCCAGTCCGGGACCAGGCCGTAGTGCGAGGCGCCGTCGGTGTTCAGGTCCCACGTGCGCTGCCCCGTCGTCTGCTTGTCGATGACGGAGCCGCCGTCGGTGCTGCGGAAGGGGTACTTCACCGGGTTCGGGGTGTTCGCGCCCCGGGGGCCGGGCCAGCCGCCGACGCCGTTCATGTCGGTGCCGTACCCGAGGCCGACCTTGTACTTGTCGCGCAGGGCGTCCTTGCTCTTGGCCTCCCCGCTGAAGCCCTCGGAGCCGCCCATGTACTGGGCGATGAAGCCGCCGAGCTTGTAGACCCGCTCGCTCCACTCCGAGTCCATCCAGCTGTGCGAGGAGATCACGCCGGGGTAGGACTCGGTCTCCAGGATGTCGAAGGCGCGGCCGGCGGCCTTGACGCTCATGTGGTCGACCTCGAGCATCATCTTGCGCTTCATCATCCCGCGCACCGCGTACTCGCCCAGGTCGGTCAGACCGCGGCTGTTGCACTGCGCGTTCGACGCGTACGAGGGCACGGCCACGCCCGCCGGGAGCTGCTTCTGCGCCTCGGGGGCCGCCGCGAGCCCGATGGGGTTGTCGTGCTGCGGGCCGGCGCACTGCTCCGTCTTCCAGAAGGTGCCGGTCGACAGGAACTGGCCCACGTTGATCGCGGTGCCCAGGGCGCCCTCGTCGAAGCGGACCCCGCAGAGCGCGTTGTCGAACTTGTGGCAGAGGAACATGCTGCGCACGCCGAGCTTGTGCAGCTCGTCGAGGCCGCGGTCGATGTCCTCCTTGGAGCACTGGGCGATGTCCAGGATCTGCTTGCAGCCGAAGGGCTCGGAGGTCTCGACCCCCAGGACGACGGCGAGCTTGCCCTGCTTGATCACCTCGCGGGCCTGCGCGGAGTCGGTGACGATGCGGAACCAGCCCTTGCCCGGGCCGCCGTACATCTTGTCGATGTACGCCTGCATGTCGTAGGTCTTCTGCGCCTCCAGGCGGATGGCGGTCATCTCGTCGCAGCCGCGGTCCTTGAAGAAGTAGACCGAGCAGATGACCCCGTTGGTGACGAGGTCGTTGACGAGCACCCGCTGGCCGCCGCGCCAGGCCCGCTCCACCCAGGCGTAGTAGTTCTGCTGGTGGGTGAGCGAGTCGTGCGCGGGCCAGTCCTTGAAGGTGGGCCAGCCGGTCGGGTCGTGCTTGCCGTCGCCACCCTTGGTGATCATGTCGAAGATCGCGAGCGTGCCGTCGGGGTAGTGCTCGGGGCAGTCCTTGAGCGCGTCGGCGACGCCCTGCTCGGAGAACGGCTTGCCGCAGATGAGCCGGCCGCCGAAGCCCTCGTTGGACATCAGGTGGTCGTGGGCGTCGACGAAGCCGCGGACCCGGCCCTGGGCGTCGGTGCCCTTGAAGGGCTCGCCGGTGACGTTGATCTCGGAATCCGGCGCGGGCCGGGCGACGGGGTTCCACCAGCCGGGGTCGGCGGCGGAGGAAGTGGACGCGGGGCCGATCACCATGGCGACCACGGTGAGGAGTATCGAGAGGACCGCGAGCGGTCTGCGCCTGAAGCGCGGGAGGGGGGTCATGTGCATGTCATCATCACGTTTTCACTCGGCAGATGGCACGGTGGGGGATCCGACCGAGAATCTCGGCTGCTGACAGCAGAGTCAATAGTCCGGGACAGATGACCTGATGATTTGTCAGAACGGTGGAGAGGGCGGCCCGTCGCGGAACGGCACGTTGCCGGAAATATACTGATGGGATGAGCGAAACCTCCTTGCCCCCCTGCCCCGAATGTTCCGGTGAGTACGCCTACGAGATGGGCGCCCTGCTCGTCTGCCCCGAGTGCGGGCACGAGTGGGAGCCCGCCGGCGCCGGGTCCGGTGACGCCGCCTCCGAGGAGCGGGTGATCAAGGACTCCGTGGGCAACGTGCTGTCGGACGGGGACACGGTGACGGTGGTCAAGGGGCTGAAGGTCAAGGGCAGCACCACCGGCATCAAGGCGGGCACGAAGGTGCGCAACATCCGCCTCGTGGACGGGGTCGACGGCCACGACATCGACTGCCGGATCGAGGGCTTCGGCAACATGCAGCTGAAGTCGAGCGTGGTCAGGAAGGGCTGACGGGCGAGGCGCCGGACCCGGCGCGGATCAGCGCTGGGCGCGCTCCCGCCAGTACGCGTACTGCTGCATCGGGTCGCCGACGAGGCGCCAGGGCCACTCGGTCACCGTGCCGTCGATCAGGGTGAAGACCTCACCGGCGTCCCGGATCCGGTTGGCCTGCACCAGGGCGAAGGCCAGCAGGTTCAGATCGGCCTTGGCCGCCGCGTGGTGCAGGAAGCCGGGGCTGCGCCAGTTGGCGTACGCCCGGTCCAGGATGGGCGCCGCGGGGGCGCTCGCCCAGTGTCGGCGCGCCATGAGCGTGCTCAGGTCGTCCTCGGCGGCGGCGCCGGTGTGGTGCCGCCGGACGGTCGCCGTCAGTTCTATGCCGGCCGTGGGCGCGTTGGCCGGCATGCGGGACCGCGAGGCGTCGATGAATTCGAGCACCTGCATGTGCGAGCCGCACTCGTCCGGCGACAGGTAGCCGAGCATCTGGAGGTGCGCCTCGCGGTTCCAGGTGTCACGGGACAGCACCTCCTGCCATATCCGGAACACCTCCTGCGAGGGGCGCCGCAGCAGCCGCAGGATCCCCAGCAGCACCACCCACGGACCGGGGTCGGCGGGCCTCAGGTCCGCCGCGTCGTAGCAGGCGTCGACCGCGGTCTGGGCGTCGTCCATGTCGCCCTTGCGGGTGCCCCGTACGAGGTCCGCCCAGGCCTGCAACAGGAGCGCGTCCCCGCTGCCGGGACGCCGGGCGGGCCAGGTCCGTACGAAGTTGGAGTCGGCCGCGGCGTGGGCCAGGACGCCGAGCCGGTGCGAACGCCGGTCCCAGTCCGTGCCGGCGTCCGCCAGCAGCTGCTCCACCTGCGCGATCTGAAGGTCCGCCAGGCCGGGGGAGGGACTGCCCTCCAATGCCTTCAGGACCCGGCCGAGTTGGACGTCGTCGAGCTCAGGTGCGAGGCGCGGCTTGCGGCGGCGGGTTCCGAAGATCGGCATGCGGGGAGGATAAGAGATCGCCCCGAGTTCAAACCTCGTTTACGGGAAATTGTTATCTGTGAAGGGAATTCGAAATCCTACTGTCTCGTATTGCGAGACGGGGATGACAGGAAGGCCCTGACGGCGGTCGTGAACCGGTCGGGGTCGTCGGTCCACGGATGGTGTCCCGCCCCCGGCTGCACCGTGAAGGCGGCGTCGGGGAACAGTCCGGTGAACTCGCGGACCATCGGGGGAGGGCTGTTGAGGTCGAACTCCCCGGTGAGCAGCAGCACGGGCTGACGGAAGGCGGCGAGCGCCGCCCGGGTGCCCTCGGGGTCGAAGGCCCCCTCGGCGCCGAAGCGGGCCACGGCCTCCTCGTTGCCCGGCCGGGCGGCCTCGTGGTGCTCGCGCGCGGCGGCGTCCCAACGGCCGTGGAAGAAGGGGGCGATGGCCTCCGCGTCACCGCCCCGGCCCTCGGTGAGCGCCACCAGGGCGGCGTAGGCCGCGGGGAACCACGGCTCGCCCTCGCGCAGCCGCGCGCACGCCCGGCGGGTCTCCCCGGTGATCTCCAGGCCGACGGCCCGGCTGCTGGGGCCGACGAGGGCGAGCCTGTCGACGCGCTCCGGGTGCCGGGCCGCGTACCGGACGGCGATGTTCGTCCCGGCGGAGTGGGCCAGGAGGTCCATCCGGGCGAGGCCCAGATGGGCGCGCAGGGCCTCGACGTCCTCGACGAGCCGGTCGCAGCGGTACGAGGACGGGTCCTCGGGGGTCGCGGACCGGCCGGTGCCCCGCAGGTCCGGGATGATCAGCCGGCGGTGAGCGGACAGGCCGCCGAGGTCGCCGAGGTAGGCGGAGTCGGCGGGGCCTCCGGGGATGCAGACGAGCGGATCGCCGTCGCCGTCCGTGCGGTAGGCGAGAAGGGTTCCGTCGGGTGCGCAGAAGGTGGGCATGGCGGGATGCTCACACGCCATAACCAGGTTGTACAACCCGGTTATGGCGAAGGCCCGGGCCGGTGTACAAAGGAGCCATGGCAGGCGGAGAAGGCAGGATCGGGGAGCTCGGGGCGCTGACCGAGGAGCAGGCCGCGCGGATGCTCGACGGGATGAACGAGGTCATCCGCGCGGGCGAGGAGGCGCGCAGGCTCCGCGCCGAGATGATCACGGTGCTGGCCGGGCTCGGCTGGACCCAGGACAGGATCGCCGGGCTCACCGGCATGAGCCAGCCCGCCGTCTCCAAGCAGGTGGCGAAGGGCAGGGACGGCGAGGACGCCGCGTCCCCGATGGCGCTCACCCTCGACCAGTACGACGCGCCGTGGCTCGAAGGGCGGCTGTGGGCCCTGGCCGAGGACGTCTCCGAGCGCTGCGGCGAGGACGCGCGCTGCGCCCGCCACGTGGACGCCCTCGCCCGGGGCCGCAAGCGCTTCACGCCGGCGGTCGTCGACGAGCTGCGGCGCCTCGTGGAGGAGGACCTGAGGCGGCACCGGGACGCGCTCCCCGGCGCCCACCGGGCCGCGTACGACGAGATCGGCCGCGGTCTCGACATCCCGCCGAAGACCACGGCCGCACCCGCGTCGTCGGCCTCGGTGCGCCGCGCCCTGGCCCACCGCATCCAGCGGGACCGGCTCCGGGGCGACGGCGAGGACCGAGAGGGCCGAGAGGACTGAGCGGCGGGCGGCCGAGCGGCCCGCGTCAGGCGTCGGCGGCTTCGAGGCCCTCCAGGCTGTCCATGAACGAGCTGACGGAGAACACCGCGCGCCCCGGACCGGCCGGACCGTAGCCGGGCGGGGAGCTCAGGCCGAACTCCTCCAGCGTCGCCCGGTAGGCCTCCAGCAGCCGGATGTGGTACTCCAGCGGCGCGCCCAGCGGGTTGGCCTTGCCCAGCGGGGTCGTCGGTTCCGGGCACCACGTGGTGAAGCGCGGCACGACACCGTTCGACATGAAGAACCGCAGGCCCTCGGTGGTCGACTCGATGGCCTCGCTCACCTTGGTGAAACCGAAGGGCTCGGCCATCTCGATGCCCGCCACGAAGTTCGGGATCACATTGCGCGGGCCGAAGATCTCGGCGGAGTCCAGGATCCTGCGGTGCCATTCGTCGCGGCCGACGTAGCGCTCCTTGCCCGGGCAGTGCAGCTCGAACAGTCGTCGGTCCCACACCTCGAAGTTCGGGTGGTAGATCTTGACGCCGTAGTCGTGGAAGCGCTGAACGGCGTCCCGGGGCAGGGCCTGGGCGACGACCTTGCCGGTCCAGCGGCCGGGGAAGCGCTCCTCGATGGCCTTCGCGTAGTGACCGTAGAAGTCGGCCTCGTCGCGGCCGCCGACCTGCGAGGTGATCGAACCGCCCGTCAGGGTGTACGCCCGCGAGGTGCCCGCGGTGTCGTACCGGTCGATGATCTCCAGGGCCTCCAGCACCTCCTCGACCGGCTTCACGCCGGTGTAGGGGCGGCCGGCCGCCTTGTGCTGGCGCCAGTTGTGGTTGATGTCGCAGAACTGGCACTCCTCCTTGGCGCCGAAGTACTGGCACACCCGGAAGACCGTCAGGTAGATCAGGTAGCCCCACTGGATGGTCGGCGCGACCTCCATCACCGACTTCCCGTTCGACAGCTTGTGCCGGTAGTACTCCGGCATCGGCGGCAGGCCGACGTCCGAGATCCGTACGCCGTCCAGGTAGAGGCCGAGCGAGCCGTCCTCGCCGCCGCGCACGACGTAGGGGGAGTCCGGGTTGACCCGTACCGACACGACCGTGCGCCGCAGGCCGTAGGGGCCGCCGGTGAGGACGATCTCCTCCGGCGGGCGGTTCAGCGCGGCGGCACCGAGCTCGGGCAGGGTCCGGTGGTCGAAGGAGAAGATGAAGTACGACTTCGGCTTCACGTCCCCCGAAGCGCCGTCGGCCGTACCGCTGAGCGCGGACTCGTCGAAGGCCATGCCGCCGCGGAGCAGGTCCTCCTTGATCACGGCCTCTCTCGGCACGTGCGGGAAGCGCTCCATCAGGCCTTCCACCAGCGCGGTACGGCTCTGCGTCTCCATGTCCTGCTCCATCCCTGACTCCTAGAGGATCACCCGCAGCGTAGCCCGATGGGGGCGGGTGAAAGGGCAGGGGATAAGGTGGTTAGCATATGAGCACCGCCTAGCTCGAAAGATAAACCTGTGACTGTCATTGAGGACTCGTTCAGCAGCTGGAAAAACCGCGAAGAGATCGCGGAGTCGATGATTCCGATCATCGGGAAGCTGCACCGGGAGCGGGACGTCACGGTCCTGCTTCACAGCCGCTCGCTGGTGAACAAGTCGGTGGTCAGCATCCTCAAGACCCACCGATTCGCCCGGCAGATCGACGGTGAGGAGCTCTCGGTCACCGAGACCATGCCGTTCCTGCAGGTGCTCACCACGCTCGATCTCGGCCCTTCGCAGATCGACATCGGCATGCTCGCCGCCGACTACAAGAACGACAGCCGCGGCCTCTCGGTGGCGGAGTTCACCGCCGAGGCCGTCGCCGGTGCCACCGGCGAGAACAAGCTCGAGCGCTCCACCGGCCGTGACGTCGTCCTCTACGGCTTCGGCCGCATCGGCCGACTCGTCGCCCGCCTGCTCATCGAGAAGGCCGGCTCCGGCAACGGCCTGCGCCTGCGTGCCATCGTCGTCCGCGGTGGCGGCGACCAGGACCTCGTGAAGCGTGCCTCGCTGCTGCGCCGCGACTCGATCCACGGTCAGTTCAACGGCACGATCACGGTCGACGAGGCGAACAGCACGATCATCGCCAACGGCAACGCGATCAAGGTGATCTACGCCAACGACCCGTCCGAGGTCGACTACACGGCGTACGGCATCAAGGACGCCATCCTCATCGACAACACGGGCAAGTGGCGCGACCGCGAGGGTCTGTCGAAGCACCTGCGCCCCGGCATCGACAAGGTCGTCCTGACGGCCCCGGGCAAGGGCGACGTCCCGAACATCGTCCACGGTGTCAACCACGACACCATCAAGCCGGACGAGCAGATCCTGTCCTGCGCCTCCTGCACCACCAACGCCATCGTCCCGCCGCTCAAGGCCATGGACGACGAGTACGGCGTGCTGCGCGGTCACGTGGAGACCGTCCACTCGTTCACGAACGACCAGAACCTGCTGGACAACTACCACAAGGCCGACCGTCGCGGCCGCTCCGCGCCGCTCAACATGGTGATCACCGAGACCGGTGCCGCCTCGGCCGTCGCCAAGGCGCTGCCCGACCTGAAGGCCCCGATCACCGGCAGCTCGATCCGCGTCCCCGTCCCGGACGTCTCGATCGCCATCCTGAGCCTGCGCCTGGGCCGTGAGACCACGCGCGAGGAGGTCCTGGACTACCTCCGCGACGTCTCGCTGCACTCGCCGCTGAAGCGCCAGATCGACTTCACCACGGCTCCCGACGCCGTCTCCATGGACTTCGTCGGCTCGCGCCACTCCTCGATCGTCGACGCCGGCGCCACCAAGGTCGACGGCGACAACGCGATCCTCTACCTCTGGTACGACAACGAGTTCGGCTACTCGTGCCAGGTCATCCGGGTCGTCCAGTACGTCTCCGGGGTCGAGTACCCGACCTACCCGGTCCCGGGCGTCTGATCCGGTACCACCACTGAGCGGTGACGCGATGGCCCCGGCCGGGGAAACCCGGCCGGGGCCATCGTCGTACCCCGCCGGCCGCGGGCGTCCCGTTCCGGGCCCCGCGAGCGGCAAGGAGACGGCCCCCGACCGGGTTTCCCCGGCCGGGGGCCGTCTTCCTACGTCATACATCGCGCCGAGGACGGCGTCGGCGCGCTGTTACCAGAGCACGGACAGGCGCTCCGGGATGCGCTTCATGAAGCGGGTGCGCCACACGAGCTGGTCCACCGGCACGGCCAGGGCCAGGTTCGGCATCTTCTCCAGGAGGACCTCGATGGCGATCTCGGTGTGCCGCTTGCCGAGGGCCGTGGCGGGGCAGTAGTGGCCGCCACCGCCGAAGGAGAGGTGTTGGTGGGCGTTCTCCCGGTCGATGTCGAACGTGTGCGGGTCCGGGAACACCGACGGGTCGGTGTTGGCGCCCTCGACCAGGACGAGGCAGAGCTCGCCCTTCTTCACCAGGACGTCACCGAGCTGGACGTCCTCCGTGGCCAGGCGGGGCAGACCGTCGGCGATGGAGAGGTTGACGCGCAGCAGCTCGTCGACCGCGGTCGGGATCTTCTCCGGGTTCTCGCGCAGCTGCTCCCACACGTCGGGGTTCTGCAGGAGCGAGAAGATCGCCATGGTCAGGAAGCCCATGGTGGAGATGACGCCGGCGCCGAAGAAGGTGACGCCGACCGTGGCCAGCATCTCGTCCGTCAGGTGCGCGTAGTCCGGGTCCTCGCGCAGGGCCGCGAGCTCGGCCATCAGACCGACCGTGGCCGGGTCGTCGAGGCGCTCGACCATGTACGCCATGTCGCGGTCCCAGTTGAGCTTGGCACCGGTGACGGGGCACGCCGAGTTCATGAACGCGATGTCGAGGCTGTTCGCCAGCTTCGGCGCGTCCGCCTGCGGGATGCCGAGGATGCGGCAGTGCAGGTTCTCGGAGTACGGGTTGGTGAACTGGCCGCGCAGGTCGACGGGCGCACCGTAGGCCAGCATGCTGTCGACGAGCGCGTTGGCCTCGGCCCGCATCCAGTCGTTCAGGCCGGGGGCCTTGGGGTTGATCGCCTTGAGCACGGCCTTGCGCAGGCCGGCGCCGGTGATGTTGCCCATGTTGTTGACGACCTCGGGCGGGATCGTCAGCGCGTACTGACGGGGCACGCCCGGGGCCGAGGTGTCCTTCAGGCTGAAGCGGGGGTCTTCGAGTACCTGCTTGCACAGCTGATAGGAGGACACGAGCCAGGCTTCGTCCCCGGCTATCGTCCGGACCTTCTTGACGGGCTCGGAGCGGAGCTGCTCGACCTCGGCGGGGATCTTGTCGCCGCGGGCGTCGAACGGGAATTCGAGGATGGTGTCAGTGCTCATCGAAGGTTCCTTCGGCGGGGGTGATGACGGCGTGGCCCTGGTTGCGGGAAGCGCGCAGGCCCGAGCCGCGCGAATACAGCAATTCCGCCATCGGCAGGAGCTGGTGGTAGCAGTTGAGCGAGGACGGCACGCCCATGATCGCGGGCGTGTCGAGGAAGAGCGGCGCCTCGGCGCACACGTACTGGAGGCAGACTTCGCGCTGCCGGGTGGTGGCGGTCTCCCCGTTCAGCACCTTCGAGGAGAGGAACGAGTCCACGAGCTCGCCACACGTGGCCAGGAACTCGGGGTCGTTGTTCAGCCGGCTGGTCAGGTCGGCGTGAAGCGCCTTGTAGGCGGGGATGTCGGTCAGTGCCGACATCGGGCGGGCGCGCAGGCGCTCGCCGGAGGGGTCGGCCTCGGCGGCGGCGTTGTTGACCTTGGCGCGGACTCCGCGCAGGTTCTTCACCGCCTTGCGTCGTGCCTCGACCTCGTCGTAGCCGAGGGCTTCGTACATCTCGGCCACGTACAGGTCGGTGTAGATGATGTCGACCTGATCGAAGTTGCGCATGCCCCACTGCGCGAGATCGAGAACGCGCTGGGCCGAGAAATAACTATTACCGGGAGAGATGCCGATGACCGCATGATCGCCCTCATTGTTGATGACTTCGCAATGAGGGGTGTACGGCCGGACAGTGAAGACTTCGGTCGCTGTCGTCAACGGGTGTCTGGTCCTTCGCGCCGCGAGTCCCAAGAGGGCCTTGTGCCCGAGGTGTAGCGGCGACGTGACAGAAGGTACCCGAATTTGAGTGCGACGTTCCATGGCTTCTGGTCGGTAACTCCGTTGCCGGGCGCCGTGGTTGCATCTTCCTATTTCTTTCGGTCGGCCGATCGTCAAAGATTGGAATTCAAGGAAATGGGAGACGTGACCGTTCTTTTTTCGTCACTCCTGGTGATTTATCGGACGCGTGTCGCGTCTGTCGTGAGCCATCGGCGCCCGGAGGTGCTACAACTGGGGGCGTGACCATTCCTCGCCACCCGTGCCGGGTACGTCGGTGCGGTCACCTCTAGGCATCCGGTTCAGGAGCGTCGCCGGCCAGGTATTCGTCCTCCAGGTGACGATCGTGGTGTTGCTCGCTGCCGGAGCCCTGCTGGCCCTCCTGCTCCAGTCGAGCCACGACGTGGACCGCGAGGCACGCAACCGGTCGGTGTCCGTCGCCCAGACGTTCGCGCACTCCCTGGGCCTGCCAGCCGTACTGGAGTCGAGCCACCCTGCCGTCATCCTGCAGCCCCTCGCCGAGGAGACCCGCAAGGCCGCCAAGGTGGACTTCATCGTCGTGATGGACACCAACGGCATTCGCTACAGCCATCCCAAACCCGACCGCATCGGCAAGCGGTTCGTCGGCACGATCGAACCCTCCCTGGCGGGCCGGGTCTACACCGAAAGCGTGAAGGGGCCGCTCGGCAAGGAGATCCAGGCGGTGGTGCCCGTCACCGACGCGCAGGGCAAGGTCGTCGGGCTGGTGTCGGCCGGCATGACCGTGAAGAACGTGAGCGGTGTCGTCGACCGCCAGCTCCCGGTGATCCTCCTGGCCATCGCCGGCGGCCTGGCCTTGGCCACCGCCGGCACGGCGCTGATCAGCCGCAGGCTGCGCCGCCAGACCCACGGGCTGGGCACGCAGGAGATGACCCGCATGTACGAGCACCACGACGCGGTGCTCCACGCCGTCCGCGAAGGGGTGGTGATCACGGACGGCGACGGTCGGCTGCTGCTGGCGAACGACGAGGCCAAACGCCTCCTGGGACTGCCGGACGACGCCGAGGGCAGCCTGATCACGGACGTGGCGGGGCTCGACCGCCGGATGGCGGACCTGCTGCTCTCCGGCCGCGTCGCCACCGATGAGGTCCTGGAGAGCGGCGAGCGGCTCCTCGTGGTCAACCAGCGGCTCACGCACCCCGGCGGCAAGCCGGAGGGCGCCGTGGCGACCATCAGGGACTCCACCGAGATGCGCGTGCTGACCGGCCGGGCGGAGACGGCCCGCAGACGGCTGAAACTGCTCTACGACGCGGGCGGTGACATCGGCACCACCCTCGACGTCGTACGAACCTCCGAGGAACTCGCCACCGTCGCCGTCCCCCGCTTCGCGGACTACGTCACCGTCGACCTGGCCGCCGCCGTGCTCGACGGGGACGAGCCGGGACCCGGCGCCGACATGCGGCGCACGGCCGTCCACGGCGTCCGCAGCGACCACCCGCTCTACCCCCGCGGCCGCCTGATCGACTTCCTGCCGTCCACCCCGCAGGCCATCGGCTACGGCACCGGCGAGGCGGAGCTGGTGCCGGACCTGAACGAAGCGCCGGGCTGGCGCGCCCAGGACCCGCCGCGGGCCCGGGCCATCATCGACTACGGGATCCACTCGCTGATCGCGGCACCGCTCAAGGCCCGGGGCGTCGTACTCGGAGTGGTCAATTTCTGGCGGGCGCGCAAGCCGGAGCCCTTCGACGAGGACGACCTGTCACTGGCCGAGGAACTCGTGGCCCGGGCCGCGGTCAGCATGGACAACGCCCGCCGGTACACCCGCGAGCACGCCCTCGCCGTGACGCTCCAGCGCAGCCTGCTGCCCCGGGCCCTGCCCGAGCAGAGCGCCGTCGACGTGGCCCACTTCTACCTGCCCGCGCAGTCCGGGGTGGGAGGCGACTGGTTCGACGTGATCCCGCTGCCGGGCAGCCGGGTCGCCCTGGTCGTCGGCGACGTCGTCGGGCACGGCCTGCACGCCGCCGCCACCATGGGACGGCTGCGCACGGCGGTGCACAACTTCGCCTCCCTCGACCTGCCGCCCGACGAGATCCTCGCCCGCCTGGACGACCTCGTACAGCGCATCGACCACGACGGGGAGGCCGGTGACGGCGCCGGCGGCGTCATCGGCGCCACCTGCCTCTACGCCGTCTACGACCCCGTCTCCCGCAGTTGCACGGTGGCGCGGGCCGGACACCTGCCGCCCATGCTCGTCGCCCCCGACGGGACGACGACCATCATCGACCTGCCGGCCGGGCCCCCGCTGGGCCTGGGCGGCATGCCCTTCGAGACCGCCGAACTGGAACTGGCGGAGGACAGCCAGCTCGTCCTGTACACGGACGGTCTCGTCGAGGAACGCAACCGGGACATCGGCGAGGGCCTGGAACTGCTCCGCACCGCCCTCAGCCACCCCGACCGGACCCCCGACGAGAGCTGCCGGGCCGTACTCGACATGATGCTGCCGCCCCGGCCCACCGACGACGTGGCGCTGCTCATCGCGCGCACCCGCACCCTGGGCCCGGACCGGGTCGCACAGTGGGAGGTGGCGTTCCAGCCCAGCGCCGTCGGCGCCGTGCGCAACGCGGCGGCCAGGAAACTCGACGAGTGGGGCCTGCAGGAGCTCGCCTTCGCCACGGAGCTGATCCTCAGCGAGCTGATCACCAACGCCGTGCGGCACGGTCGCGCGCCGGTACGGGTACGGCTGCTCTACGACCACACCCTGACCTGCGAGGTGTGGGACGGCAGCAGCACGGCCCCGCACTTGCGGTACGCCGCCACCACGGACGAGGGCGGGCGGGGCCTGTTCCTGGTCGCGCAGCTCAGCGAGCACTGGGGCACCCGGTACACCTCCGAGGGGAAGGTCATCTGGGCGCAGCAGGCCCTGCCCGGCGCCCCCGGGCGCGCGGAATCGCCCGACCTGTGGGACTTCATGGACATCGAACCGCTGTGACGGAACGCGTCAGGGCCGGTCCGCGCGCGCGGACCGGCCCTGACGCGGGCGATCAGACCAGGTCGAACCGGTCGAGGTCCATGACCTTGACCCACGCCGCGACGAAGTCCTTCACGAACTTCTCCTTCGCGTCGTCGCTCGCGTAGACCTCCGCGAGGGCGCGCAGCTCGGAGTTCGAGCCGAAGACGAGGTCGGCACGGGTACCGGTCCACTTGACCGCGCCCGAGGCGTCACGGCCCTCGTACTCGTCCTGCGCCGAGGACGTCGACTTCCACGTCGTGCCCATGTCGAGCAGGTTGGCGAAGTAGTCGTTGGTCAGGGTGCCCGGACGGTCCGTGAAGACGCCGTGCTTCGAGCCCGCGTGGTTGGCGCCCAGGACGCGCAGACCACCGACGAGGACCGTCATCTCGGGAGCGGAGACGGTCAGCAGGTTCGCCTTGTCGACCAGCAGGAACTCGGCCGGCAGGCGGTTGCCCTTGCCGACGTAGTTGCGGAACCCGTCGGAGGACGGCTCCAGGGCGGCGAAGGACTCGACGTCCGTCTGCTCCTGCGTGGCGTCGACACGGCCCGGGGTGAACGGCACCTCGACCGCGACGCCACCGTCCTGCGCGGCCTTCTCGACGGCCGCGGAGCCCGCGAGCACGACGAGGTCGGCCAGCGAGACCTTCTTGGCGCCGGCGTTGAAGGACGCCTGGATGCCCTCGAGGGTGCGGAGCACCTGCGCGAGGTCGTCCGGGTTGTTGACCTCCCAGTTGCGCTGCGGCTCCAGGCGGATGCGGGCGCCGTTGGCGCCGCCGCGCTTGTCGCTGCCGCGGAAGGAGGAGGCCGCGGCCCAGGCCGCGGAGACCAGCTGGGAGACCGTGAGGTCCGAGCCGAGGATCTGCTCCTTGAGGGAGGCGACGTCCGCGGCGTCGACGAGCTCGCCGTCACGGGCCGGCAGCGGGTCCTGCCACAGCAGGGTCTCGGCGGGGACCTCCGGGCCGAGGTAGCGGACGACCGGACCGAGGTCGCGGTGGGTCAGCTTGTACCAGGCGCGGGCGAAGGCGTCCGCGAACTGGTCGGGGTTCTCGTAGAAGCGGCGCGAGATCTGCTCGTAGACCGGGTCGAAGCGCAGCGACAGGTCGGTGGTGAGCATCGTCGGGAGGTGCTTCTTCGACGCGTCGAAGGCGTCGGGGATGATCGCCTCGGCGTTCTTCGCCACCCACTGGTTCGCGCCGGCCGGGCTCTGGGTGAGCTCGTACTCGTACTCGAACAGGTGCTTGAAGAAGTCGTGGCCCCACTTGGCGGGCGTGGTGGTCCAGGTGACTTCCAGACCACTGGTGATCGAGTCGGCGCCCTTGCCGGAGCCGTACGTGCTCGACCAGCCGAAGCCCTGGGCCTCCAGCGGCGCGCCCTCGGGGTCGGCGCCGACGTTGTCCGCCGGGCCCGCACCGTGGGCCTTGCCGAAGGTGTGACCACCGGCGATGAGGGCGACGGTCTCCTCGTCGTTCATCGCCATCCGGCGGAAGGTCTCGCGGATGTCGCGAGCGGCCGCGATCGGGTCGGGGTTGCCGTTGGGGCCCTCGGGGTTCACGTAGATGAGGCCCATCTGGACCGCGCCGAGCGGGCTCTCCAGCTCACGGTCGCCCGTGTAGCGCTCGTCGCCGAGCCAGGTGGTCTCGGGGCCCCAGTAGACGTCCTCGTCGGCTTCCCAGACGTCGGCACGGCCACCGGCGAAGCCGAAGGTCTTGAAGCCCATCGTCTCCAGGGCGACGTTGCCGGTGAGGATCATGAGGTCGGCCCAGGAGATGGACTGGCCGTACTTCTTCTTGACGGGCCACAGCAGACGGCGGGCCTTGTCCAGGTTGCCGTTGTCCGGCCAGGAGTTCAGGGGGGCGAAGCGCTGCTGGCCCGCGCCCGCGCCGCCGCGGCCGTCGCTGATGCGGTACGTGCCGGCGCTGTGCCAGGCCATGCGGATCATGAGCGGGCCGTAGTTGCCGAAGTCGGCCGGCCACCACTCCTGCGAGTTCGTGAGGACCTCGGCGATGTCCTGCTTTATCGCGGCGAGGTCCAGGGCGGCGAACGCCTCGGCGTAGTCGAACTCCTCGCCGAGCGGGTTGGCCACGGCGGGGTTCTTCGCGAGGATCTTCAGGTTGAGTCGCTCCGGCCACCACTGGCGGTTACCGCCGCCCTGGGTGGGGTGCGAGGCTCGCCCGTGCGCGACGGGGCAGCCGCCGGCCTCGGCGTTCGCGTCTGCGGCGTGCGCGTTGTTCTCAGACATGGGAATCCTTCCGGACCCGGGGGGTCATGGTGCTGCGAGGAGCTACATGCGGTGGAGCGGTCCGTGCATGTCCGTCACGGCTTGGTCTCGAGCCGTACTGGAGCCTTCTAGTCACTTGGTTATCAACCGAACCGATCCTACGATGGACAGAGTCCAAGTCAAGAAGCGCGCCAAAGCCATATCCAATCGGATCCCGGATCCGCGTCGGGCGAACCTTCGGGAACGACGCCGGGCCTGAAAGGTGGAGCGGTATGAGTGACCTGCTGGAACGGCTGCGCGAGCGTGGCTGGCGGCTGACCTCCCAGCGGCGTGTCGTGGCGGAGGTCCTCGACGGGGACCACGTCCACCTCACGGCGGACGAGGTGCACGCCCGTGCGGCGCGGCTGCTGCCCGAGATCTCCCGGGCGACCGTCTACAACGCGCTCGGCGAGCTGGTCTCCCTGGGCGAGGTGGTGGAGGTCTCCACCGACGGCCGCGCCAAGCGGTACGACCCCAACGCGCACCGCCCCCACCAGCACCTGGTCTGCTCCGGCTGTGGACTCATCCGCGACGTCCACCCGACCGGCGACCCGCTGGCCGTCCTCCCGGCCGAGGGGCGGTTCGGCTTCGAGGTCTCCGGGGCCGACGTCACCTACCGCGGGCTGTGCCCGGCCTGCTCCTCCTAGGGCCTGATCCGAAAGACAGGCCCTGGCCTCCGGGGCCGGGCTGAAGTGCCGGGCCGGGGCCGGTGCCCGATGCTGGTGGCATGGCTACGAACGGTGCCGCCGCCTACGCGGGCGCGGCCCGCCGATCACTGCGGGTCACCCTCGCGGCGGGGACCGGGTTCTTCCTGTTCCTGTACGGCTTCGGGTCCACCGTCGCGGCCACCTACGCGCTGTTCGCCGCGGTGTCGCTGGCCGGGCTGTCCCGCATCCCCGGAACCGGACGGCAGCGCGCCGGCATGGTGCTGCGGCTGATCCCGGCGGCCTGGCTGCTGGTGGTCGTGGGCACCTTCCTGGCCGTACGGACCTGGACGGCCGTGGCCGGAATGCTGGTCATCGGCTTCGCGCTCGCCTTCGTCGCCGTCGGCGGACCGCGCCCGGCCGGCGCGGCGCCCGGGCTCCAGCTGCTGTACATCCTGCCGTCCTTCCCGCCGTACGCCCCGGACACCCTGGGGGAGCGGCTCGTCGGCACCACCACCGGGCTCCTGCTGCTGGTGCTCGCCGAGGCCTTCGTACTGCCCGATCCACCGACCGTGCCCTACCGGGAACTCGCAGCCCGCGCCGCGGTCGTCGCCGAGCGCTGCGCCGGCGAGCTGGCCCGGGCGCCGTACGCGCTCTCCCCGGGCACGGGAGCCGCGGCCGGGGCCGCGGGCGAGGCGCTGCGCCCCTCGAACGTCCCGGAGGCGGAACGCCCGGCCGGGGCAGGGGTCCGTGCACGCGGCCTCGGCCACACCGGGCTGGCGGCCCGCACCCTGCTGAACCGGCTGGTCCGGCTGCCCGCCCCGCCACCCGGCCCGGAGCCCGACCGGGACCACGAGGCCGCGCTCGCCCTGCTGAACGCCGTCGCCCGGTCCGCGACGGACACCGCCGCACTGCTGCGCGGCGCCCCGAGAGCGCGGGGGCCGCGGGAGCCGCGGCACCCGGGCCCGGGCCCGGAACGCGCGCGGCTCGCGGCCGCCCCGACCGAGGGGCTCGGCCCGGCCGCGCTGCGCCGCAGGGCGGACCTGCTGGAGGTGGCCGACGCCGCCCTGGTGCTGGCCGCGGCCGCGGCGTTGGCCGTACGGGGCCGGGAGGCAGCGCCCGACGTGCCCTCCGGCCGGTTCTGGTACGCGCGGATGTGGGCGCCGCGCCTGTGGTGGGTGCGGTTGATGGGCAATGCGGGGAGCCGGTCGGTCTTCTTCCAGAACGCCGTGCGGACCAGCCTGGCGCTGGCGGCAGCCCGGGCCGTCGCCGGACTGGACACGCTGCCGCACGGCTTCTGGGCGATGCTGGCGACGCTGACGCTGACCCGCACCACCCTGGAGGCCACGCGCAGCAGCATCCGGCAGGCACTGACCGGAACCCTGATCGGGGCCGTGGCCACGGCCGGGATCCTCGCCCTGGTCGGGACGCACACCACGGTGTACGCCGTGGTCCTGCTCCCGCTGATGCTGTTCACCTTCACGGTGGGGCCGGTGAAGGGCATCGGCTGGTCCCAGGCGCTGTTTACCATGACGGTCGCCCTGGTCTTCGCCCAGCTGGCGCCCGCCACCTGGCGGCTCGCCGAGGTACGCCTGCTGGACGTGCTGATCGGCAGCGCGATCGGCGCCGTCTTCGGGCTCCTGGCCTGGCCGCGCGGCGCGCGGCAGGAGGTGCGGCGCGCGGGCGCGGCGCTGTTGCGGTCCGCGGCCGAGGCCGTGGTCACCACGACGGCGGCGCTCACGGCCGAGGGGGTACGGGACGCGGACGTGCCGCCGGAGCACAAGTCGCTGCGGCATTCGCTCGTGCTGGCGGAATCGGCCTTCGCGCAGCTCCAGAGCGAGCCGGGGCCCGTGCGGGGGCGGCGGTTGGTCGACTGGCAGTCCGTACTGCTGGCCGGGCACCACACGCTGTGGGGCGCCGGGCGGGTGCTGGCGCCGCCCGCCTCGGGGCGGGGCCCGGCGGACCTCCACGCGCTGCCGTTGGAGCCGGCGGCGGCCGCCGAATTGATCAGGCTCGGGGACCGGGTGGCGGGGCGCATGCTGATGCTGTCCGCGGTGCTGGACCCGATCGAGGACTCCCGGCAGGCCCCCGTCGCACCGTACGCGTACGACGGCGGGGCGGGGACCGTACCGGCGGGGGAGCCGAGCGGCTTCTACGCGGCGGACGCCTGGCTGGCGTCGCTGCTGGCGGACCTGGACCGGATCGCGGACAGCACGACCGGCCCGGCCACCGCCGGGGCCGGCGACGCCGGCGGTGTCACGGGTGTCACGGGCGGGGACCTCGGGCGGGCGGGTCGATGACGACGTCGCCCGCCCCCGGCGCGGGAACGGTCAGGAACTTGGCGATGCTCGGCACCCCCTGCGCGTCCAGCGCGAACAGCATGTAGTTGCCGGGCAGTACCACGCCGGTGTCGGAGGGAACCGACACCGAGTACGTGCCGGATCCGGTGGCCGTGGACCGGAGCGGGACCCGGCGCTGGTCGTTGTCGGTCGAGTGGGTCGCGGCGGCGGCCCGCATCAGCACGAAGGACGCCACCGGGCCCGACGTGCCGACCGTGAGCGTCGAGCCGGGCGCGACGCGCGGGGGCACGCCGCCGGTGATGACGGGACGCGGCTTGGGGGAACCGTCCGCGTTGAGCAGGTACGGCGGGGTGAACACGGCTCCGTCGGCGTGGTTGGTCGCGCAGTCACCGCACAGGCCGCCGCCGCCCGAGAAGATCCGTCCGTCCGGCAGCAGGTTCGCCACGCTGTGGTAGTTGCGGGGGATGGCCATGGTGGCCAGCGGGGTGAAGACGCCCGTCGCCGGGTCCCACAGCTCGGGCGTCAGCACGGACGTCGCGTCGCTGAAGGGCACCGGGTAGGCCTGCCCGCCGAAGACGGCCACCTTGCCGTCCGGGAGGACGACGCTGTTGCCGAAGGCGCGGGCGTTCTCCATGTCGCCCGTACGGGCGGCCTGGACCTGGCTCCCGGAGATGTTCACGGTGTAGGCGCGGCGGGTGGCGGGGGTGTCCTGGTAGGCGGGCGAGCCGCCCAGCGTGAGCAGCTTGCCGATGTCGTAGGCGACGGCGTTGCCCGTCATCGCGTCCTGGCTGTCGGCGCGGGGGCCGGCGGCCGTGATGCTGCCATTGCCGGTCGTGGAGATCCAGTTCATCTGCTTGCTCGGCCCGAGCTGCAGCACCTTGCCGCCCGAAGTGGCGTGCAGCCACATGTGGTTGTCGGCGCGGTAGGGACCGGCCGGGTCGGCCGTCAGCGCCGGGGCGGCGGGTACGCCCGGGAGCTTGCGCCAGGTGCCGGTGCCGGGCGACCAGACCTCGCCGGCCTTGTCGGTGTCGGCGTTTCCGCTCCAGGAACCGCCGAGGACGAAGGCCTCACCCGTGGAGATCAGCGTCATGGCCTGGTAGCCGCGGGCGACGTTCATGTTGGTGGTGGCGGACCAGGCGTCGGTCGCCGGGTCGTAGATGCTCGCCCGCTCCGCGTTGCTGCCCCCGGTGACGAGGACCCGGCCGTCGGCGAGCATGGCTATGCCCGGGCAGAACATGTCGTGCCCCGTGTTGTCGATCCGCCGCTGGGTGACCTTGCCGGTCTTCAGGTCGAGGATCGCCGTCTGCGTGTAGCCGTTGCTGCCGCCGAACCGGTCCGTCGCGTACGCCGACCAGGCCAGCAGCTTGTCACCCGGCAGGACGGCGGTGGCCACCGGCACCAGGGGGAAGCCGGTGATCCGGTCCCAGGAGCCGTGGACGGCGGCGTTCGCCGGTCCGCTCAGGCGGATTTCGGCGGCCGAGGTCCACGGTCCGCGGGCGCCGGCCTCGCCGGTCACCGTAAGGCGGACGAAACGGGCGCTCACGGCGCGGGTGAAGGTGGCGGTCTTGACGGTGTCGTCGTCCCGCCACGTGCCCGCGGCCACCGGCGCGCCGTAGGAGGTGCCGTCGGTGCTGGTGGTGATGGAGTACGCGCCCGCCCTGCCGTTGGGCCCGTCGCGGCGCGGCTGGTAGGTGAGGGCGGCGACCGTCTGCGTGCGGTGCATGTCGATGGTGAGGGTGTGCGGGAGCGGGGTCGGGGTGCCGCTCCACTTGCTGTGCCACAGGGTCGCGGCGTCGCCGTCGAGGACGTTCGCCGCGCGGCCGTTCTCGCTCGCGGTCTCCTCGTCGCTCGCGGCGGCCGTCCAGCCGGTGCGGGGCAGGTCGACGGTGGCGGCGGGGGTGCCCGGGTCGCCCAGCAGGTTGATCTCGGCCGCGGAGGTCCAGGGGCCGCGGCCGCCGGCTTCGGTGAGCGCGGTGAGCCGTACGAACCGGGCTCCTTGGGGAGCGAACCCGAGGGTCTTGGTACCGGCGTCGTCCGCGAGGGTGCCGGTGGCGACCGGGCTCGCCCAGTTCTGGCCGTCCGCACTGAGACCGATGGCGTACTCGCCGATCCGCCCGTTGGGCCCGTCGGCGCGGGGGCGGTAGACGAGCGAGGACACCACCGCGGTGCGGTGCATGTCGATGGTGAGGGTGTGCGGGAGCGGTGTGGGCGTGCCGGTCCACTTGCTGTGCCAGAGGGTCGCGGGGTCGCCGTCGAGCACGTTCGCCGCGCGGCCGTTCTCGCCGGTGGTCTCTTCGTCGCTCGCGGTGGCCGTCCATCCGGTCCGGTCGAGGACGGGAGCCGAGGGTTCCATCGCGTTCGCCGGGACGATGCCGTGGTGCGGGGACTGCTTCGCCACCTGCTGGTCGAAGGCGGTGGCCCCCGGGGGCGGCGTGCGGGCCACCGGCGCCTGGCTCGCGACCCCGAGCCAGGGCGTCATCCCGATC
Source organism: Streptomyces sp. NPDC002467 (assembly GCF_042889825.1). NCBI lineage: Bacteria > Bacillati > Actinomycetota > Actinomycetes > Kitasatosporales > Streptomycetaceae > Streptomyces > Streptomyces sp. NPDC002467. The sequence continues at coordinate 160,504 of NZ_JBIARJ010000017.1, forward strand.
AGGAGCGACCCGAGACCGGCGCCCACCAGCAGGTGGGAGCGGCGTATGAGAGGGGGACGGGTCGGGCGTCGTCGGAACTGCAATCTGACCTCCAGGGGCGATTCGGATCGGCGCCCTCGAACATAGGTCAGACACGTGTGAACTTGCCCGGGAATCAGGGGAGTTGGCTGAGCGGGGACGGGGGGGGGGGGGGGGCGGCGGGCCCCCCCCCCCCCCCCCCCCCCCCCCCCCCCCCCCCCCCCCCCCCCCCCGCCCCCCCCCCCCCCCCCCCCCCCCCCCCCCCACACCCCCCCCAACAACC
>NZ_JBIARJ010000017.1:160813-217079 GCF_042889825.1 Streptomyces sp. NPDC002467
TCCCCCCCGGGGGCTTTCGGTCGCGCCCCCAACAAAATTTGTAAAACCCGGTTTTATCTGCCCGGCAAAACGGGGTTTTTGGGCGCGGGGGGGGGGGGGGCCCCCCCCGCCCCCCCCCCCGTCCGCCGGGCCCCGCATCAGCCGGAGACGGACTCCTCGCCCGGGAACACCGCGAGACCGATGCTCTCGGCCGCCACGGCGACGGCGTAGTCGAAGAAGGCGGCCTCGTCCCGGACGCTGTCGTGGGTCCGGCTGAACACCTGGAACACCAGGAGCCCGATGAGGTTGCTCCACAGGACGATGCCGCGCTCGACGATGTCCGAGAACGGAGCCTCGGGCACGCCGCCGAACAGTTCCACGGCCGCCGGAAGGAGCAGCGGCGGACCGGGCACCGCCCGCCGGGGCGGGGCCAGTTCACCGCCTTCGAGCGCCGACCGTACGATCCCGGCCAGCACCGCGGGGGTGCGCGACGCGGACGGGACCGTGTCCTGCGGGGCGTGGTAGTCCGGCACCGGCGAGCCGTATATCAGCGTGAACTCGCCGGGGTTCTCGAAGGACCACTGCCGCAGGGCGCGCGTGACCGCGAGGAGTCGCGCACCCGCCGTGGCGCCGGCCTTCCCGGCGGCGAGGTCGGCCTGCTCCATCGCGGAGGCCGAGGCGTCGTAGGCGTCGATGACCAGTGCGGTCAGCAGGTCGTCCCGGTGCGGGAAGACGGCTGCCACCTCGGCCGTGCCGAGCCCCAGGTCCCGGGCCACGCCCTCCAGGGACAGCCCCGCGGCCCCCACCTTCACCAGCTGCCGGCGCGCACCGGCCTTGACGGTCGCGCGCGGAGTCGGGTTCTCGTCGGTCGGAATTGCTGAGGAAAGATCCATAACGGCACCGTACCGGGCGCCCGGGGCTACGCGGCCCGCGTTTTTACCCGGTGTTTCCGGGTGTGTCAAGTCCCGACTTTCCGGAACATGACCCGGATGTGCCGATCGCGGCTTACTTGTGGTGCGGGCCTCACCGGAACGGAAACCCGGAAACGAAATGAGTCACCGCACCGAACAAGTAGGAGAAAGTCATGAACCGCAAGATTCGCACCAACAAGGTCGTCCGTCCCCACCGCAAGGGATTCCGAGTCGCGACGTTCATCGCCTCGGCCGCGGTGATCTCCGGAGGGGTACTCCTGCCGGCCTCCATGGCCTCTGCGGCTCCCGTACCGACCCACGTGGCAACGGCCCTCCCGGCCGGCGGAGGCGCCGGAGGAGACGGCGGGCAGGGCGGCGGCGGCCTGGTCGGTGGCGGTGGTGGCTCCGGTGGCTCCGGTGGCGGCAGCGTCTTCGGCGTCGGTGGCGCCGGCGGCAACGGTGGCAAGGGCGGCGACGGCATCCTCTCCGGTGGTGGCGGCGGTGGCGGCGGTGGCGGCGGCGACGGCGTGATCGGCGGCAAGGGCGGCAACGGCGGTGACGGTGGTACCGGCATCTTCGGCGGCAGCGCCGGCAACGGCGGTGGCGGTGGCAGCGGCCTCCTCAAGGGCGGCGACGGCGGCAACGGCGGCAAGGGTGGCTTCGGCATCCTGCAGGGCGGCAACGGCGGCAAGGGCGGGAAGGGCGGCTTCGGCGGCATCTTCGGCGGCCTCGGCGGAGCCGGTGGGGCCGGTGGCGGCAGCCTCTTCTGACCCCGGCGCCCGACCTGAACACCTGATCACCTGATCACGGGGTGGAGGCCCTCGGGCCTCCACCCCCTCACCCCCACAGACAGACACGCAGCGAAATCCGTGTTCACGGAAAGAGGAGAACCCTCATGTTCACGAGTCCCTGGCAGCGCCCGCTCATCCTGGCGGCGGCCTCTCTGGCTCTGGTCACCGGTACGGCGTGCGCCGCGCAAGCGTCGCAGTCCCACACCACCGCAGGCATCAGCTCCTCGCCCTCCCACTGTGTTCTGGGCGGCGCCGGCGGCGAAGGCGGCAAGGGCGGAGAAGGCGGCAGCGGCGGTCAGCCCGGTCAGCCGGGTGAGCCCGGCAAGCCCGGTGGCGTGGGTTGCTTCCGGTTCGAGGACCTTCCGGACAAGTCGAAGTCGGAGCTGAACGCGGTCGACAAGGTGCGCATCGTGATGCTCATGGTCGCCGACGACTCGGACGGGATGAAGGAGAAGATCGCCAAGAAGTACAAGATCTCCGAGCAGCAGCTCGACGACTGGAAGAAGGACTACCTCGCCGGTGACTGGTGCTCCCTGATGGCGGGCGGACTCCCCTTCTGCCTGTGACCCGGCCCCATTCGTCAATCGGCGCGGAAAGCGAACCAGCGGAACCGCGTCACGGAATTCAATCTCTAGCCAAGGAGAATGTCATGCGTGTACGCACTTCCAAGTTCCGTATCGGTCTCGTCGTCTCGGCGGCTCTCATCGGAGCGGGTGCGATGGTTCCGGCGGCCACGGCGGCGCCGGTCCCCACGGCCCTGGTCCAGCACCACGGCACCTCACCCGGCAGCGGAGACGGCAGGATCGGCAGCGGCGCGGCCGCGGCGCTCGGCGGGGTCAAGGTGGGCAACGGCAGCGTCCGCGTCGGTGACAAGGTGTGCGCCGGCAGCTGCAACGGAACGGTCAACGGCACCAGCGGCCACAGCGGCGGCGTCTGCGCCGGGCTCTGCAACGGCAGCGCCAACGGAGGCAACGGCACCACGGGCGGGATCGGCTCCGACGGCACGAACGGCGGCAAGGGCGGCGTCTGCGTCGGACTGTGCAGCGGCAGCGTCAACGGGGGCAACGGCGGCAACGGCGGGGCCGCGCCCGCCGGGGGCGACGGCGGCAAGGGCGGCTGGGGCGGCGACGGCGGCCTGTGCGTCGGCGTCGGCTGCGAGACCAGCGGCTTCGGCGGACGCGGCGGCGACGGGGGCGAAGGCTGACACCGCCCGCACCTCCACCATCAGGCCGGTACGACCGGCGACATACGGCTCCAGGGGTCCCGACCTCCTCCACACCGGGACCCCTGGAGCCCTCTCGTAAAGGCACGCCGATGCATCGCTCGATAGAATTCACGGTATGGAAGTGCGGCCCGCGGCGTCCGTCGTCGGGCCGGCCCGGTGAAGGGGGCGGCCCCCGATGGGCACGGCAGCGAACCTGAGCGCGTACTCGGGCCGGGCCTCCGGCCTGATCGGCCGGCAGATCGCGGGCTACCGGATCGAGCGCATGATCGGCCGCGGCGGCATGGCCGTCGTCTACCGCGCCAAGGACCTGCGCCTGGACCGGATGGTCGCGCTCAAGCTGATCGCCCCGGAGCGGGCCCGCGACGAAACCTTCCGGCGCCGCTTCACCCACGAATCGCGGGTGGCGGCGAAGATCGACCACCCGCACATCGTGCCGATCTTCGAGGCCGGCGAGACCGAAGGCGTCCTGTACATCGCCATGCGGTACGTCTCCGGCCTGGACCTGCGGGGGCTGCTGGACCGGGAGGGCCCGCTCCCCGTGACGACCGCCCTGCGCATCGCCGCCCAGGTGGCGTCCGCGCTGGACGCGGCCCACGAACACGACCTGGTCCACCGGGACGTCAAGCCCGCCAACATCCTGGTCGCCGCGGGCACGGACAGCGACCACCCCGAGCACATCTACCTCACGGACTTCGGGCTGACGAAGAAGGCGCTCTCGCTCACCGGGTTCACCACCGCCGGCGAGTTCGTCGGAACGCTCGACTACATGGCCCCGGAACAGATCACCGGCCGTCCCGTGGACGGCCGGTGCGATCTCTACAGTCTCGCCTGCGTGGTCTACGAATCCCTCGCCGGAGGACCGCCCTTCGAGCGCGACGAGGACGTCGCCCTGCTCTGGGCGCACCAATACGACCAGCCGCCTCCCGTGACCGAGAGGCGACCGGACATCCCGCACGCCGCCGACGAAGTACTGGGGAAGGCCCTCGCGAAGATCCCCGAGGACCGGTACGGCTCCTGCCTGGAATTCGTGGCGGCCCTGCGGGCGGCCACCGGGACCGCGAACGGGGTCGCCAAACACACCGTCGCGACGAGCTCGGCGCCGCCTCCGGAGCCTCCCGCCTGGGCCCGGCCGGTCTTCCCCGACCCGTACGCGCGGCGCTGGTAGGCCCGTGCCCCGTACCCCTTCCCGCCCTTTCCCCCCTTCCCGCCCTTACCCCTGTTCCCCCTGTTCCCGTTCCCCCTGTTCCCGCCGTACTGCGGGGATGCGTACCGCTGCGTGGCTCACAGCCCCAGGGCGATGGCCAGGCGGGTCATCTCCGCCGTGGTGTTGATGCCCAGCTTGGCGCGGATGCGGCGCAGGTAGGCGTCGACCGTGTGCTTGGAGAGTCCCATGAGGCGGGCCGTCTGCAGGTAGGTGCACCCGGCGGCGATGTGACGCAGTGCCTCCTGCTCACGCGGGGCCAGCGTGGTGGCGGGGGCTTCGACCTGGGGAGCGGCGAGTGTGAGGCTCATGGGATTTCCTCCGACGAATCGGGACGGTCATCGCTGCTCACACCCTTGTCAGCAGGGGACATATCCCGAATGTCGTTGTATGTCCCTGTTAAAGAGCTTGTTCGTCGGAGTTCATGGCGGTGTCCGTCGACTGTCACAGCGGTGTCACAGGGACCCGAAGTCGACGAGCGACTGCTCCGCCCAGATGGTCTTGCCGACGGGCGTGTGCCGCGTCCCCCAGCGCTGGGCGAGCTGCGCGACCAGCAGCAGGCCCCGCCCGCCCTCGTCGAAGATCCGCGCCCGCCGCATGTGCGGGGCGGTGCTGCTCGTGTCGGAGACTTCGCAGATCAGCGTGGACTTGTCGTGGATCAGCCGCAGCTGCACCGGCGGCGCGCCGTACCGGATGGCATTGGTGACCAGTTCGCTCACCACGAGCTCGGTGACGAACGAGGCCTCCTCCAGCCCCCAGGCCGTCAGCTGCTCCGTGGTCTTGCGACGGGCCTCGGCGACGACGGACGGGTCCGAGGACAGGTCCCACACGACGACCTGATCGGCGTGGAGGGCCCGGGTCCGGGCGATGAGCAGGGCCACGTCGTCATCGGGGCGATGCCTCAACAAGGCCGTCAGCACCCGGTCGCACACCGTGTCCAGGGTGGACGCCGGCCGGACGAGCGCCGCCAGCATGGTGTTCAGGGCCTCGTCGATGTCGTGGTCGCGGGCCTGGAGCAGACCGTCGGTGTACAGGGCGAGCATGCTGCCCTCGGGCAGCTCGACCTCGACCGTCTCGAAGGGCAGGCCGCCCAGACCCAGCGGCGGCCCCGCCGGTACGTCGAGCAGGTGCGCGGAGCCGTCCGGGTAGACCACGGCGGGCGGCGGGTGACCGGCGCGGGCGACGGTGCAGCCGCGGGTGACCGGGTCGTAGACCACGTACAGGCAGGTGGTGCCGATGCCCCCCGCGGCCTCCCCGTCGCCCTCCTGGTCGGCCTCGTCGGCGGACAGGTGGATGATCAGGTCGTCGAGGTGCGTGAGCAGCTCGTCGGGCGGCAGGTCGACATCGGCCAGCGTGCGCACCGCCGTACGCACCCGGCCCATCGTCGCGGAGGCGCGGATGCCGTGGCCGACGACGTCGCCGACCACCAGGGCCACCCGCGCCCCGGACAGCGGGATCACGTCGAACCAGTCGCCGCCCACCCCGGCCTCCGCGCCCGCGGGTAGATAGCGGGAGGCGATCTCCAGCGCCGCCTGATCGGGCAGCGTGTGCGGCAGCAGGCTGCGCTGGAGGGTCATGGTGCTGGTGTGCTCACGGGTGTACCGGCGGGCCTTGTGGATGCTGATCGCCGCCTTGGCCGTGAGCTCCTCGGCCAACAGCAGGTCCGCCTGCTGGAAGGGCTCCTGACGCTCGTGCCGGCTGAAGACGGCCAGGCCGATCGTGACGCCGTCTGCGCGCAGCGGCACCAGCATCAGCGCGCGGGCCCCGTACTCGCCGATCCAGGCGGCCGAGGAGTCCTGGGCCAGCCACCGGGCCACGGCCGGGTCCGTGCCCGCGTACACGGCGCCACGACCCGCGGCCAGGCATTCGGCGGGCGGCGACAGCGGCGGATAGACGGTCGACGCCCCGACCCCGATCCGGGCCTCCGGGCTCCCCGCGAGGACCGACCGTACGGCGGTGCGCGACAGGGTGACCGGACCCGCCGAACGGCCGCGGGACGCCTCGTCGCCGCGCGGCGGCGGCTCCAGCAGATCGACGACGGCCAGGTCCGCGAGCCGGGGCACCGCCACGTCCGCCAGTTCCTGAGCGGTACGGGTGCTGTCCAGGGTGGTGCCGATGGGAGCGCCGGCCACGTCGGGCATCAGCAGGTGCTGCCGGTGATCGTCCTCCATCTCGGTCTTGTCGTGCGCGGACAGGCCCACGGCACGCACCCGGCCGTCCGGGTCCCGCACCGGGGACAGCGAGGTCGTCCAGCCGTGCTCCGGGCTCGCCCCCGGAGGGCGGACGAAGGCGTCCAGGTGCTGAGGCTCACCCGTCTCCAGCACCAGGCGCATCTTCCGCTCGGTCTCGTCGCTCACCGGGTCCGGCGCGATCTCCGGCAGCCTCCGCCCGCGCATCTCGGCCTCCGTGAGCGACAGGGTGCGCTCCATCCCGCGGTTCGCGCGCAGCAGCCTCAGATCGGCATCGAAGATCGCGAGGAAGCAGGGGGACTGGTCGAAGGCCCATGCGTCCAGCGCGACCTGCGGCCGCTCACCGGGGGAGGTGGGAGTTTGCTCCATCGCCGCTCATCTCGCCCTCGCTAGTTCGATTGCCGATGTCCGACGGCACCCCGCACGGCGAGGGGCTCCACTGACAAGCATGATCCAGCCGGGCAGGGAGCACCAACGCAGTGCCCCCGCGGCCGCGCGAGGACCAGGGCGAGCAGTGCGCCGCCCGCCCGCCACACCATCGCGCGACGCCGTCCGCCCAGCCGGGGCGGTGCCAGGCCGAGGAGCGCGACGGCGCGCGGAGCCGAGCCGAAGACGCTGCTCCGGTCGGCCTTGACCGCCGCCTCCTTCAGCGCCCAGGCGCCCGCCAGGGCCTCGGCCCGGTCCGCACCGATGAGGGTGAGCTCGCCGGGCGAGAAGGCGTGCTCCGCGACCCGGCGTACCGCGTCGGCAGAGCCCGTCTCGCACAGGTCCACGCCGACCGGCTCCGGAGCGAGCGCGGCGGCCACGTGACGGCCGGTGTGGCTGATGGAGACGTGCAGCGCGGGCACCGGGATGCCGCCGACCACCGCGTACGGGCTGCCGTCGTCTCGGGGGAGGACCTCCACCTCGCGCTCCGGCGCGGCCATGGCCTCGCCCACCAGGCGCTTGGCGAGCAGCCGACCGGCCAGCCATTCGGCCCGCCGCCGGGCCGGGAGCGCTCCGACCACCCGCCGTTCGGCCGGCGAGAGACCGGAGGAGGGAACCGGGGCCTCGCGCGGGCCGGTGCGCCGGGCCACGAGCACGGCGGCTCCGCCCCATCGGCGGACGCTGCCCGGCACGATCGACGGGAAGGCGCCGGCCGCCGCATCGACGGGGCTCATGACGCCGCCACGGCCGGAGCCGGGTCCAGGCGCCGCAGCTCCCGCGCCAGGGCGGTGACCGTGCGGCGGATCTGGTCGGGCGTGTGCTCACAGGTGACGAAGAAGCGCAGCCGGGCCAGCTCCTCCGGTACGGCCGGATACAGGATCGGATTGACGCTGACGCCCTGCCGGAACATGGCCTCCGCGAGCCGCAGGGCCTTCGCCGAGTCACCGACGATGCACGGGACGATCGCCGTGCCGTGGCTCTCCCCGGTGTCGATGCCCTCGGCGCGTGCCAGGCGGACGAACAGCGCGGCGTTCTCCGCGAGCCGGGCCACCCGCTCCGGCTCGGCCCGCAGCACCCGCAGGGCGGTCAGCGAGGCGGCGGCGTCGGCCGGGGTCGTCCCCGCGCTGAAGACGAATCCCGGAGCGGTGTAGCGCAGGTACTCGACGACCGCCCTGCTGCCGGCGACGTAGCCGCCGCAGCTCGCGAAGGCCTTCGAGAGGGTGCCCGACCAGAGCTCCACGGCCCCGCGGTCGACGCCGAAGTGCTCGCCGACGCCGCGCCCCGTCGCACCGGTCGTTCCGATGCTGTGCGCCTCGTCGATCATCAGCAGCGCACCGTGCCGGCGCTTGACCTCGACGATCGCGGGCAGGTCGGCGATGTCCCCGTCCATGCTGTAGACGCCCTCGACGACGACGAGGACCCGCCGGTACTGGTCGCGGACCTGCGAGAGGACGGCGTCGAGGGCGGCCGCGTCGTTGTGCGGGAACGGCCGCCGGGTCGCGCCGGAGAGCCGGCAGCCCTGAAGGACGCTGTCGTGGGCGAGGGAGTCGTGGACGACCAGGTCGCCCGGTCCGACGAGGTGCCCGATCACGGTGACGTTGGTGGCGTGCCCGTTGGCCAGCGAGAGCGCGTCCTCGCATCCGAGCAGGTCGGCGAGTTCCGCGTCGAGCTCCAAGTGGAGGGGACGGGTGCCGGACAGCAGCCGACTGGCCGACGCCGAGGTGCCGTAGCGCTCGATCGCCTCCTTGGCGGCCTCGGTCACCCGGGGGTGCGTGGCCATGCCGAGGTAGTTGTAGCCGGCGAACGACAGGAGCTCGCGGCCGTCGACGACGGTGGTGGCCGTCAGGCCCCCCTCGTGGACGAGGAAGTACGGATTGGGCAGCCCGAGCCCGCCGAGTGCGGCGACGCGCAGGCCGTGCTCGGTGACCTCGGGGAAGCACTCGATCCGGGTGTGCTCCTCGGGCGGCGGGGGCGGGACCGCGTCCGCGACCTCGTACTCGTACTCGGCGCGCTGTCCCGGTACGGGTGCGGGTGCGGATACGGGGACGGGCACGGGGACCGGTTCGGCGGCCGGCGCGGGGTCGGCGGAGCCGGTGGCGATCAGTGCGGCGATCCGTCCGGCGGTCGGCCGGTCGGCCACCCGCTCGTCGAACCGCCACCGGGGCCACTGCCGTTTGAGGGAGGTGAACAGGTCGGTCAGCATCAGCGAGTCGAAGCCGAGATCGTCGATCAGCGGCTGGTCGGCCCGCAGCCGGCTCACCGGGTACGCACTGATCCGGGCCACGTGGGCGAGCACGATCTCGGTGACCTCGTCGAGCCCCCCGGCCGCCGGAGCCGGAGCCGGAGCCGGAGCCGGAGCGGGAGCGGGAGCCTGGGTCTGGGCCGGAGCCGCGGGCTCGGCAGGGACCGGGGCCTGAGCCTGGGCCTCGGAGGGCTGTTCGAGGCGGCGCGGGGCGGCCGTCGGTTCCTCGGGGGCGGGCGGGTCCGCGGGGCGGCGGTCCGACACCCAGTGCGACCGCGCGTCGAGCTTCGCCACCGGCAGGTCCAGCAGACGGCGGTCCTCGCGCCGAACCAGCGCGCGCGGGTCGACCGGGGCGCCCAGGACCGCGAGCCGGGCCAGGGCCAGGACGAAGGCGCGGCCGCCGTCCGGCTCCGCCGCCGCGGCGGGCACGAGATGGACGTCCCCGTGGCCGGCGAGGTTGCGGCGGACCGAGGTGAGCAGCGAGCCGCCGCCGGTCACCTGGACGAAGACCCGGGCCCCCTCCTCGTACGCCGTGCCCACCGCGTCGGAGAAGTGCACCGGGGTGGACGCGTGCCGGACCCACAGCTCGCGCAGCTGCCCGGGGTCGGTGCAGACCGCGGCGTTCACCGACGAGACGAACGGCAGCGCGGGGCCGGCGACGCGGCGGCCGGCGAGGTCCGCGCGCATGCTCTCCTCGGCGGACGCCAGCAACGGCGAGTGGAAGGCGTTGGACACTTCGAGCATCGCCGTGACGACCCCGGCCTCGGCGCAGGCCTTCCGCAGCGCGGCGATCCCCCGTGGCGTGCCGCTGACCACGACCTGCCGGGGCTGGTTGAAGCAGGCGAGCCACACGTCGTCGATGCCGTCGACCAGCCTGCGGCAGGTCTCCTTGTCGCTCTGCACGGCGAGCATCCCGCCCCGCAGGCCCGTCTCGGCCGGCCGCAGGGCGGCCCCGCGGTGGACCAGCAACCGGACGGCGTCCTCGTCGGTCAGCGCTCCGGCGGCCGCGGCCGCGGCGAACTCCCCGACGCTGTGCCCCAGGGTGAGATCCGGAGCGACCCCGCAGTCGGCGAGCAGCCGGGTGGTGGCGAGCTGGACGGTGCCCAGCAGCGGCTGGCACACCTCGGTGGCGGTGATCCGCTGCCGGAGCCCTTCGGTGTCGCGGTCGGCCGCGGCCCCGCCGTACAGCAGATCGGCGACGTCGAAACCGGTGTCCCGGCGCGCCACGGCGCTCAGGACGCCGACGGTCGTCCGGAAGCCGGTGAACCGCTCGTGGAGGTCCGCCATCATGCCCGGCCCCTGACTGCCCTGGCCGGGGAAGAGGAAGGCGATCCGGCGCCGCTCGGCCGGCAGCGGGGCATCGGCGGCGAAGGCGCCGTCCCCGAGGTCGCCCCGCATGCCTTCGACGAGCTGTTCACGTGCCTCGCGCAGCCGCTCGGTGAACGCCTCCGTGCCGGTGGCCACGATCGCGAGCCGTGCCCTCAACGGCCGGCGCGAGCCCAGCGTGTGGGCCAGTGCCGCGAGCGGCGGGCGGTCCGCGGGGTCGAGCGCGTCCAGGTGGTCCAGCACCTCGCCGATGTGCCGGTCGAGCTGTCGGGGGCCGCCGGCCGAGAGCAGTACGAGGTGGGGCGCGGAGTCCTCGCTCCGTACGGGGGGAGCGGCCTCGGCCGGGGCGGGCGGAGCCTCCTCCAGCACCACGTGGACGTTGGTGCCGCCGAAGCCGAAGGAGCTGACGGCGGCCCGCCGCGGGGTGCGCTGGTCGGACCAGGGCCGGGCGGTGTCGGCGATGCGCAGGCCCGCGGCGGAGACGGCCAGGTCGGGGTGGGGCACGGTGGCCGGCTGCGGCACGATCGTGCGGTGGTGCACGACCAGGGCCGTCTTGATCAGCCCGGCGACGCCCGCCGCTGACAGGGAGTGCCCGATGAGGGCCTTGCCCGCGCCGAGCCAGCAGAGCGAGGGGTCGTCGTCCGGCCACTCGGTGCGCAGCCGGCGCAGCGCCTCCGTCTCCGCGCGGTCGCCCGCGGCGGTACCGGTGCCGTGGGCCTCCAGGAAGCCCACGGAGGAAGGCGCGACACCGGCGTCGTCGTAGGCGCGGTGCATGGCGCGCAGCTGGCCCTCGGCGGTGGGCACCAGAGGTCCGGGGGAGGCGCCGTCGTTGGCCGAGCCGATGCCCTTGATCACCGCGTACACGCGGTCGCCGTCGGCGAGCGCGTCGGCCAGCGGACGGAGGACGACGACACCGGCCCCCTCGCCGAGGACGAAGCCGTCGGCCTCCTCGTCGAACGGACGGCACACCCCGGCCGCGGACAGGGCGCGGAGTTTGGAGAAGCCGATCAGGCTGTCGGGGGTGAGGTTGAGGTACACCCCGCCGACGAGGGCGATCTTGCAGGTGCCCTGCCGCAGGTGGGCGATGGCCTGGTCGAGCGCGACCAGCGAGCCGGAGCAGGCGGCGTCGACGGCGAAGCTGGGGCCGCCCAGGTCGAAGTGCCGGCTGACGGCGCCGGCCGCCATGTTGAGGAGGCTGCCGGGGAGGGTGAAGCCCTGGACGGAGCCGAGCAGCGCGGCCCGCTCCTTGACGGCGTCGATGCCGTCCGGGTCGTCCGGATCATCCGCGTTGGCCGCGCGGAGGGATTCCTCGGCCAGGGCGATGGCCCGGACGGGGGCCGTCATCAGGTCCTTGTAGTCGGATACCGACACCCCGAAGAAGACCCCGGTGTTCTCCCGGTCGAAGTCCCCGCGGCCCAGCCCCGCGTCGTCGAGGGCCTCGCGGCTGACGTCGAGCATCAGCCGGTGCTGCGGGTCCATGGCCCGGGCGCGCGCGGGAGGCACTCCGTAGTGCTCGGCGTCGAAGCGGTCCACGCCGTCCAGGAAGGCGACCCGGTCGGTGTAGGCCGCGTTGGGTGCCGACCGGTTGCCGGGTTCGTGGAAGGTCCCGTGGTTCCAGCGGTCCGACGGGACCGCGGAGAACTGCCGCTCCCCGCTCATCAGGAGGTTCCAGTAGCCGTTGACGTCGGGGGCTCCCGGGAAGCGGCAGCCGAGTCCGGTGATGGCGATCTCGTTCATGACGGTTCTTCCTTCGCTGTGCGGGGTGCCTTCGGGGACGGGATGGGGACTTCTTCGCGGGTGCTTCTTCGCGGGTGCGGGCCGGTGGTCAGCGGCGCGCGGCGGTCCGGGTGCAGAGGGGGGTGCGGACCGGGGCCCGGTTCCGGGCCGGCGGGCACCTCCCGGAGGTGCCGGGGGGAGGCCGGGGGGCCGGCTTCGGCGGGCTGGGCCGCAGCGGCCTCGGCGCCCACCAGTTCAGGCCGCCCGCCAGGCGCATCAGCGCCGGTACGAGGACGCCCCGTACGAGCGTGGCGTCGAGCAGGACGCCCAGGGCAGCGCCGATCCCGAAGAACTGGAGGAGGGAGACCCGGGAGGTGCCGAAGCCCAGCAGGGTGAAGGCGAGCAGGGCGCCGGCCGTGGTGACGATGCCGCCCGTGCGGGCGATGCCCGTGACGATCGCGCCGGCGTCGTCCTGACCGGCGTCGTGCGCCTCCTTGATACGGGCCAGGACGAACACCTCGTAGTCCACCGACAGCCCGAAGACGATGCAGAACAGGAGCACCGGCATGGTCGTGCTGAGGGGTCCGGGCGTGAAGCCGAGCAGCCCGCTCAGATGGCCCGTCTGGAAGACCCACACCATGGCGCCGAGGACGGCCGTGAGGCTCAGCGCGTTCAACGCGATGGCCTTGAGGGGCAGGAGCAGACTGCGGGTGAATCCGAGCAGCAACGCGAAGGTGGTCAGTGTGATCACGGAAAGTGCGAGCGGCAGCCGGTCCCGGACCGTGGCCTTGGCGTCGACCAGTACGGCGCTCGGTCCGCCGACCAGCACCTCGGTGCCCGCCGGGGCCGCGGCCGCGCGGACCTCGCGCACGAGCCGTTGGGCGGCGTGCGACTGCGGATCGGCCTGCGGCACCACGGAGATGCGGGCCGGACCCGCGCCGACGGGTCCCGTGACCTGCGCGACCCGCGGGAGGGCGGCCAGCCGGCGGGCGTACTCCGCCCGCGCCTGCGGGGACGCCGTACCCGTCATGACGACGGTCAGCGCGCCGGGATCCCTCAGGTCGAACTCCTCCCGCACCAGGTCACCCGTCCGACGGCTCGACGCGCTCAGCGGCAGCGCCCGGTCGTCCGGTGTGGCGAAACCGGCGTGCGCGAACGGGCCGGCCAGCAGCGCGAGCAGGCCGATCACCGGCAGCGCCGCGGCCATCGGGCGGCGTACGACGACCCGCGCCAGCCCCTCCCAGAAGCGGGAGCGGGAGCCCGTGTGCGTCCGGCGGCGCCACGGAACGGCCCAGGAGTTCACCCGCTTCCCGAGCAGCGTGAGCAGAGCGGGCAGGACGGTCACGGCGCTCACGGCCGCGATCGCCACCACCGCGATGCCCGCGTAGGCGAAGGAGCGCAGGAAATAGGGAGGGAACACCAGCAGGGTCGCGAGCGCGGCCGAGACCGTCGCGGCACTGAAGAGGATCGTGTGGCCCGCGGTGCGCACGGTGCGTACGGCGGCATTGCGCGGCCGGTACCCGGCGGCGAGCTCCTCCCGGAACCGCGAGACGATCAGCAGCCCGTAGTCGATGCCGAGCCCCAGTCCGAGCGCGGTGGTGAGGTTCAGCGCGAACACCGACACGTCGGTGACGGCGGCGAGGACGCTCAGGACCAGCAGTGTCCCGGCGATGGCCAGGACCCCGATCAGCAGGGGCAGCGCCGCGGCCACCACGCTGCCGAACACCAGGACCAGCAGGACCAGCGTGCCCGGCAGGACCACGGACTCGGCCCGCTGCAGGTCGGACTCCGCGATCTCCTGGAGCTCGGCGTCGACCAGCGCGGAACCGCCCACGTGCACCGACAGGCCCGTCGTCGAGGTCTCGGCGGTGTCCGCCGGGGTGCTCAGCTCCCCGCGCAGCTGCCGGACCCGCTCCGCGAGCCGCGCCCCGTCGCCGTCCACGTGCGCGACGATCATGGCCGAGTGGCCGTCCCGGCTGCGCAGCGCCGGCGCGTCGCCGTTCGTCCAGTACGAGCTCACCGCGGTCACGTGCGGCCGGCCGGTCAGTCGTTTCACCAGGGCCTCGCCCGCGCGCCGCGGCTCGGGATCGTCCACGTAGCCGCCGCGCGTCCGCGCGACGACGACCAGGTTGGGGGCGGCTCCCGGGTCCCGGTCCGCCACCCGGGCGGCGCGGCTGGACTCGGAGCGCGGATCGTCGTAACCCTGCGTCTTCAGCCGGCCGGCCGACGAGGCGCCGAACACGACCGACAGCACCAGGAAGACGAGCGCGGCGACGAGGACGAACCGGGGGCGGCGGGTCACGAAGACCCCTGCACGGCGGTACATGCTGCCTCCGATCCGGTCCCGGTTCAGTGGTGGTCGCTCCTCCCGCGGTGCGCGGAAGGCCGGATTCCACCGTGCCCGGGGGAGGGGCGGAGCCGTAGCCCCGGCAATTCGTCACTTGACAGGAGCCGGCGGCCGGTATCCGCGTCGTCCACAGGCCGAGGCGGACGGGACGGGTCTGTCGTCGGGTGCCGCTAGGCTTCTCGAATGGCCCTTCCGGACGCGTCCCCCGAGATCTCCGATGCTCTGCGTGTGCTCCACCGCGTCTTCGGATACGACTCCTTCCGCGGCGAGCAGCAGGAGATCATCGAGCAGGTGATCGGTGGCGGCGACGCCCTCGTGCTCATGCCGACCGGTGGCGGCAAGTCGCTCTGCTACCAGATCCCGGCGCTCGTCAGAGAAGGCACGGGCGTCGTGGTCTCGCCGCTCATCGCGCTGATGCAGGACCAGGTGGACGCGCTCACCGCCCTCGGGGTACGGGCCGGATTCCTCAACTCGACACAGGACCAATACGAGCGGCAGGCCGTCGAGCAGGCCTTCCTCGCCGACGAACTGGACCTGCTCTACCTGGCGCCCGAGCGGCTGCGCATGGAGGGCACCCAGCGGCTGCTGGACCGCGGCAAGGTCGCGCTCTTCGCCATCGACGAGGCGCACTGCGTCGCCCAGTGGGGCCACGACTTCCGACCCGACTACCTCGCGCTGTCGATGCTGCACGAGCGTTGGCCGAAGGTGCCGAGGATCGCGCTGACCGCGACTGCCACCGAGGCCACGCACGCCGAGATCGCGTCGCGGCTCGGCCTGGAGGACGCCCGGCACTTCGTCGCCAGCTTCGACCGGCCGAACATCCAGTACCGCATCGTCGCGAAGAACAACCCGCTCAAACAGCTGCTGGAGCTGATCCGGACCGAGCACGACGGGGACGCCGGAGTCGTCTACTGCCTCTCGCGGGCCTCGGTGGAGAAGACCGCCGCCTTCCTGGTCGAGCAGGGCATCGACGCCGTCGCCTACCACGCGGGGATGGACTCCCGGACGCGCGCCGCGAACCAGTCGCGCTTCCTGCGCGAGGACGGGGTCGTGGTGGTGGCCACGATCGCCTTCGGCATGGGCATCGACAAGCCGGACGTGCGTTTCGTGGCCCACCTGGACCTGCCGAAGTCGGTCGAGGGCTACTACCAGGAGACCGGTCGCGCGGGCCGCGACGGCGAGCCGGCCACGGCATGGCTGGCGTACGGCCTCCAGGACGTGGTCCAGCAGCGCAAGATGATCGACGGTTCCGAGGGCAACGAGGCGCACCGCCGGTCGCTGGCCATGCACCTGGACGCCATGCTCGCGCTGTGCGAGACGGTCGACTGCCGCCGGGAGCGGCTGCTGGAGTACTTCGGGCAGCTGGGCGGGCCCTGCGGGAACTGCGACACCTGCCTGATGCCCGCCGAGTCCTGGGACGGCACGGTCGCCGCCCAGAAGCTGCTGTCGACGGTGTGGCGGCTGGCGAAGGAGCGGCGCCAGAAGTTCGGCGCGGGCCAGATCATCGACATCCTCCAGGGCAAGAAGACGGCCAAGGTCATCCAGTTCGACCACGACGCGCTGTCGGTGTTCGGAGTCGGGGCGGACCTCGGCACCGCGGAGTGGCGCGGGGTCGTGCGGCAGCTGCTGGCGCTGCGGCTGCTGGCGGTGGAGGGCGACTACGGCACGCTCGTCCTCACGGACGACAGCGGCGAGGTGCTGGGCGGGCGCCGCAAGGTGACCATGCGCAAGGAGACGGCGGCGGCCGCCGCTTCCTCCCGGAAGGAAGCCGGGTCGCGCAAGGCGAAGGGCTCCCGCGTACCGGTCGACCTGCCGGCGGCGGCGGTACCGGTCTTCGAGGCGCTGCGCGCCTGGCGGGCCGCGACGGCGAAGGAACAGGGCGTGCCGGCGTACGTCGTCTTCCACGACGCGACGCTGCGGGAGATCGCGACGCGGGTGCCGGGCACGGTGGAGGAGCTGGGCACGATCGGCGGGGTCGGCGAGGCGAAGCTCGCGAAGTACGCCGAAGGCGTGCTGGGCACTCTGGCGGAAGCCCATGCCGCGGTGCCGGCGCCGGCCGGTGCGCCGGAGGCGGAGTCCGTGCCGGTCTCTCGGCCTGCGGCCGTGCATGACGAGGAGGAGCCGCCGCCGCCGTTCGACGAGGAGATGGACCCCCCGTGGGACGACTGGGAGTAGCCGCTTCGCGGGGCCGTCCCCTACCCGCCCTTCCACCGTTCCCCGGGGCTCCGCCCCAGACCCCGCGCCTCAAACGCCGGCGGGGCTGAACGCAGCCTCGCCCCCGGGGACGTTCACGTCGGATTCACCTCTTCCGGCGATGATCGGAGGCATGGCCCTCAGTGGACGAGCACTGCCGGCACAGGCAACCGCGGCCGCCGTGGCCGCGTCCTCCGGAGGTACGCCACCCGGCGCAAGCGCCCCCGCTGCCGGGGCCGCCTTCACCAACCCGATCCGGCTCGATGCCTGACGGCGGTCCCTAGCTCAGCAGCCGGGTGCGGAACAGGTCGAGCACCTGGTCCAGCGCCTCCCGGGTCGGTTCCCCGGGGGCGTCGATCAGGTGCTCGGTCAGCACGGAGTGCGGGGGCAGCAGAGCCTCCGGGTTGGCCGCCCCGTCCTCCAGCTCCACCGCGACGAAGGCCTCGCCGAGCTCGCGCCGCAGGAAGGCGAACCGGTCCCCGGGGACGAACTTGTCGCTCTTGAACCGCAGCCCCATCACCTGCAGTCCCTCGCGCTCGCACCGGCCCCGTACCACGGCCAGTTCCGCCGGGCTGATGTCGATCATCCGCGACCGGCTCGCCGAGACGGCCAGCGGCAGCGACGGCTGCGACAGCACCGGGGCGACCAGCCGGGGATCGGTGGCCATGGCCAGGGCGAAGCCCCCGGTCAGACACATGCCCACGGCTCCGACGCCCGGACCGCCGCACCGCTCGTGCTCGTGCGCGGCCAGGGCCCGCAGCCAGTCCACGACCCGGGAGCTGCGGCCCGTGGCCAGCACGGTGAACTCCCGGCTGACGCACACCTTGAGCATCGACGAGACCCCGTACCGGGCGGCGGCCGGCCGGCCGTGCGCATCGGGGTGGGGATCGCGGCCGGGCTCGCCGAACAGCACCGGGAGCACGGCCGTGCAGCCGGTCGCGGCGACCCGGTCCGCGAACTCCAGCACCTTCGGCGTGATGCCCGGTATCTCGGCCATCACGATCACGGCGGGCCCGGTGCCCCGCCGCAGGATCCGACGTTCGGTGCCCCCGTGGGTGAACGTGCTCTTCTCGTAGCCGGACAGGTCGTGGTCCGTCATGAATCTCCTCGTCCCCTGCGCGCTCCGCATCGTGCCGGACGATCTTCGCCGGCCCCCGGGGGAGTCTGACACGCGCGGGGGCGTGCCAGGGGGCGCGGGCGGAGACTGGGGGTATGCGGGTGGATTCGCGTGCCATCGAGCTCGGCGGCCTGACCAAGACGTACGGGCCGGTCGTCGGGATCGAGGCCCTGAGCCTGACCGTGGACGAGGGTGAGGTGTTCGGGTTCCTCGGCCCCAACGGAGCGGGCAAGACGACCACCCTGCGCTGCCTGACGGGGCTGCTGCGGCCCACGGCCGGGGAGGTACGGGTGCTCGGCCTCGACCCCGTACGCGACCACCGCCGGCTCGCCGGCGCGCTCGGCTACCTCCCGGGCGAGCTGCGGCTCTACCCGGAACTCACGGGCGCGCAGACCCTGGACCTGCTGTGCGCCCTCCAGGGCGTGCCCGCCCCCAGCCGCGACGAGCTGTGCGAGCGGCTGGAGCTGACCGGACCGGTGCTGAGGCGCACGGTGGGCGGGTACTCGCGCGGCATGAAGCAGAAGCTGGGGCTCGTCCAGGCGCTCCAGCACGATCCCCGGCTGGTCGTGCTCGACGAGCCGACGGAAGGGCTGGACCCGCTGGTCCAGGAGACGTTCTTCGAGCTGATGGCGGAGGCGGCGGCCGCCGGGCGGACGGTGCTCCTGTCGAGCCACGTGCTGCCCGAGGTGCAGCGGGCCTGCGGGCGGGTGGCCATCGTCCGGGAAGGGAGGCTGGTGACGGTGGAGAGCGTCGCGGCCCTCAGGGAGGCACGGGCCCGGCGGATCCGCCTGGACTTCGGGGACGGGAAGGGCGCCCGGCCCCTGGGCCGGGCCGACCGGTGGGAGCCGCGGTGGGAGGGCGACCGGGTGGAGCTGCTCGTACCCCCGGTCGAGGTGGTGAGGGCCCTGCGGAGCCTGCTCGCCATGGGCGTGGCCGACGTGACCGTCGAGGAGGCGGGGCTGGACGAGGCCTTCCTGGACCTCTACCGGGGCGGCGCCGGCACCGTGCGGGAGGAGCCGTGAACACGCGGTGGCCGCTGCTGTGGCTGGCGCTGCACCGGCGCCGGAGGATGCTGATCGCCCTCGTGGTCGGCATGGTCGTCTTCGAGACGCTCATCGTCGTGGTCGCCGACACCATCGCACCGGGACAGCTGTTCGCGGCTGGTGGCAGGCAGCCTCCCTCGGCGTTCCGGGCGTTCAGCGGATCCGGCGGGGACGTGTCGATCGCGAGCTACCCCGGACTGCTCGGGGCGGGGCTGATCCACCCGTTCTGGATCGCCATGCAGCTGACCGCGATCGGCTCGCTGGCCGCCGCCGCGGTGGCCGCGGACGTGGAGTCCGGGACCGTCGAACTGGTCATGGTGCGCCCGGTGACCCGCGACCGGCTGCTGACCGAACGGGCGGCGGCGCTCGGCGTCGCCGTCGTCACCCTGAACGCGGCGGCAACGGCCGCGGTGGCGGTCGGAGTCGCGCTGTCGCCCGGCATCCACCGGGCCGTGCCGCTGAGCGGAGTGCTCGCCGCCGGGGTGATGGGGTGCGGATTCGCGTTCTGCGTGGCGGGCCCGGCACTGGCCGTCTCGGCCGCGAGCAGCCGGCGCGCCCAGGTGGTCGGCGTGACGATCGCGATCGGAGCCGTCGGCTTCGCCGTGAACTTCATCGCCCTGGCCTGGTCGAAGGCGGCGCCGCTGAGGTACGTCAGCCCGTTCCACTACTACACGCCGGGCGACGCACTGGCCCGGGGCCAGGTGCTCTGGCCGCAGTTGGGCGTCCTCGTCGGCGTCGGAGCGCTCGGGCTCGCGTGCGCGTACGCACTGCTGAGGAGACGGGACCTCGCGCCCTAGACGAGGCCGCCCGGGGGCGCCGGTGCGGCACGGGCGGACGCCGTGGTGCACGGCGCCCGCCCCGCGGCCCTGCCGTCAGCGCTCGTCGCCCGGCGTGTACGAGTCGAACGGGGCCCAGCCCTTGACGGCGAAGCGGTCGCCGTCCCGGGCCACTTCGGCGGCGCCGTGACCGCCGAAGTGCGCCGGGATCAACAGCCCTCCCCGGTCGGCGGCCCAGCCCAGCAGCCGGCGCCGTGACGCCCGCGCCCGCCCTGCGTCCTCGCAGAAGCAGCTGTTCGCGTCCGGTTCCAGGATCTGCACCGGGCTGTGCAGCAGGTCCCCGACGAACACCGCCCGGTCCGTGCCGGAGGCGAGGGTGACCACGGACGAGCCGGGCGTGTGGCCGGCGGCCAGGTCCAGCCGCAGGTTCGCGTCGATCCGGTGGCTGTCGCCCTCCCACAGCAGGGTCCGGCCCGCCGCGTGGACGGGGGCGACGCTGTCCTCGAACGCTTCGACGTTGCCGTCGCCGAGGACGGACGAGTGGCCGTTCGCCGGGTTCCAGAAGTCGAAGTCGTCGCGGTGGATCAGATAGGTGGCGTTCGGGAAGGTGGGCACCCAGTCGTCGCCTTCGAGACGGGTGTTCCAGCCCACGTGGTCCGCGTGCAGATGGGTGTTGACGACGAGATCGACGTCCTCGGGTCGCACCCCGGCCCGGGCCAGGTTGCCCAGGAAGTCGGTCTCCTGCCGGTCCCAGGGCATGCCGGGGCGCGACTTGTGGTTGCCGCCTCCGGTGTCGACGAGGATGGTGCGGCCCTCGCTGCGCAGCACCCAGGTCTGGAGCGCCGCGTTGGCGACGGGCGGGTCGCCGTCGACGAACTCCGGTTCCAGCCAGGCCGATTCCTCCTTCCAGACGTCCGTGCTGCTGTCGGGGATGAAGCCGTGCGGGGCGAGGCCGAGGGGTCCGTAGTACTCGCGGACCCGGCTGACGGTGACGTTTCCCAGTTCGATGGTGTCCATGGCCACCACACTCGGCGGCCCCGCCGGGAGCAGCCACACCCTCCGCTGCCTATCCCCGGCAGGGAGCGGCTCGCGGCTCGCCGCCCCCGGATACTGGGCGCATGGACGGACAGAGCTCTCTCGGCGCGTTCCTGCAAGCCCGCCGAGCCCGGCTGCGGCCGCAGGACATCGGCCTCGACACGTACGGGGAAAGGCGCCGCGTGCAGGGGCTGCGCCGGGAGGAACTGGCCCTGCTGGCCGGGGTCAGCGCCTCGTACTACGCCCGCCTGGAGCAGGGCCACGCGCACAACGCGTCCCCCGAGGTACTGGACGCGCTCGCCCGCGCCCTGAGGTTGGAGGAGGTCGAGCGCCGGCACCTGCACGACCTGGCGGGCGCCGCCGTCCGGCGCCGTCCGGCCCGCCGGCCCCCGGTGGAGCGGATCGCCCCGGCGACACGCGCCCTGCTGGACTCCATGCCCGACGTGCCGGCCGTCGTCACGGGCCGGCGGACCGACATCCTGGCCTGGAACCCGCTGGGCCACGCCCTGTTCGCCGGCCACCTGGACCCGCTCGCACCGGACCGGCCCGCGGACCGCCCCAACAACGCCTCGCTCATGTTCCTCGACGCCCACACCCGGGAGCTGTACGCCACCTGGGAGGACAAGGCCCGGGCCGTCGTGGCCGGCCTGCGCTACGCGGCGGGCCGGCACCCCGACGACGCGGCCCTCATCGCCCTCGTCGGGGAACTCAGCATGCGCAGCACCGAGTTCGCGACGATGTGGGCCGACCACCGGGTGCGCCCCTGCACCATCGCCGAACACCGGCTGCGGCACCCGCTGGTGGGCGCGCTCACGGTCACCCAGCAGGCGTTGACGATCTCCGAGGACCAGATCCTGGTCGTGGCGACCGCCCCCGCCGGCTCGCCGGCGCACACGGCGCTGCGTCTGCTGGCGCAGGCCACGAGGCCCGGTCCGACGGCGGCCCCGGTGCCCACGGAGGAGCGCGTCGGCGGCACTTGACCCCCGCCGCCCCCGAGGGAGGATGGGCACGTCACGCCCTGCCGGGCGCCCGGCTTTCGAGCACGGACCGTCTCACCGAGGAAACGCCCATGAACCACTCGCCCGAGCCCGAGCCCTTCCGACTGCTCGCCGGCGCCGACGCCTCGCCGGTGATCCTGCACGTGCCGCACTCCTCACGGGTGATACCGGAGTCCGCCCGCGCCGACATCGTGCTGGACGACCGGGCCCTCGACTCGGAGCTGGACCACATCACGGACTCCCACACCGCCGACATCGCC
Source organism: Streptomyces sp. NPDC002467 (assembly GCF_042889825.1). NCBI lineage: Bacteria > Bacillati > Actinomycetota > Actinomycetes > Kitasatosporales > Streptomycetaceae > Streptomyces > Streptomyces sp. NPDC002467. Next base: position 182,589 of record NZ_JBIARJ010000017.1, read on the forward strand.
GCCGCGGCCGCCGACCGTGCGTCGGTCACGCCGTGGCGGTTCGTCAACGGGCTGTCCCGGCTGGTCATCGACCCCGAGCGGTTCCCCGACGAGCGCGAGGAGATGCTGTCCGTCGGCATGGGAGCGGTGTACACGCGCACCACCCACCGGGAGCGCCTGCGCGCGGGCGGCTTCGACGGCCGGCCGCTGATCGAACGTTGGTTCCACCCGTACGCGGAGGCCATGACGCGGGCCGTGGAGGACCGGCTGGAGGCCGCCGGGCGGGCCGTGATCATCGACGTGCACTCCTACCCCACGCGGGCGCTCCCGTACGAACTCCACGGCGACGGCAGCCGCCCGCCGATCTGCCTGGGCACGGACCGCTTCCACACCCCGACCCGGCTCCTCGCCGCGGCCGAGAAGGCGTTCGCGGGCTTCGGCGGCACGGGGCTCGACAGTCCCTTCGCCGGCACCTACGTGCCGCTGGAGCACTACGGCCGGGACGCCCGGGTCGGTGCGCTGATGATCGAGATCCGCCGCGACGTCTACATGACCGAACCGGGCGGACCCGCCGGCCCCGGCCTGGACGCACTCGCGGCCGCGCTGGCGGAACTCGTCGACGCCGCCGGCCGGGAGGGCTGAGGGCGCCGCCGACACGGCCCGGCCGGCCGGTGGGCAACCGGCCGGCCGGGACGGCGGGCTCAGACGAGGTCGAACCGGTCCAGGTTCATCACCTTGACCCACGCCGCCACGAAGTCACGCACGAACTTCGCGCCGGCGTCGGCGGACGCGTACACCTCCGACAGCGCCCGGAGCTCGGAGTGCGAACCGAAGACGAGGTCGACCGCGGTGGCGGTCCACTTGACCTTGCCCGTGGCGCGGTCCCGGCCCTCGAAGACGTTCTCGTCCGCGGCCGACGCCTTCCACTCCGTACCCATGTCCAGCAGGTTGACGAAGAAGTCGTTGGTCAGCGTCTCCGGCCGGTCGGTGAACACCCCGTGCGCCGACTTCCCGAAACCGGCGTTCAGGGCCCGCATGCCGCCGATGAGGACCGTCATCTCGGGCGCCGTCAGCGTCAACAGGCTGGCCCGGTCCAGCAGGAGCGTCTCCGGCGACAGCTTCTCGCCTGCCCGGAGGTAGTTGCGGAACCCGTCCGCACGGGGCTCCAGCACGGCGAACGACTCCACGTCGGTCTGCTCCTGCGAGGCGTCCGTGCGCCCCGGGGCGAACGGGACCGTGAGCTCGTGCCCGGCGTTCTTCGCCGCCTGCTCGATGGCCACGGACCCGGCCAGCACGATCAGGTCGGCGAGCGAGACCTTCGCCCCGCCGTTCTGCGCGGCGGTGAAGTCCTGCCGGATCCCGTCGAGGACCCGCACCGCCTCGGCCACCTCGGGCCGGGCGTTGACCTCCCAGTCCTTCTGCGGCGCGAGCCGGAGCCGCGCCCCGTTCGCCCCGCCCCGGTTGTCGGTGCCGCGGAAGCTCGCCGCCGACGCCCAGGCGGTCGCGACCAGTTGGGAGACGGTCAGCCCCGAGTCCAGGATCCGGGCCTTGAGGTCGGCGAGCTCCCGCTCCCCGACCAGCGGGTGATCGACCGCGGGGACCGGGTCCTGCCACAGCTGCGCTTCGGGGATCCACGGGCCGAGGTAGCGCGAGAGGGGGCCCATGTCGCGGTGCAGCAGCTTGTACCAGGCCTTGGCGAACGCGTCCGCGAGCCGGTCCGGGTTCTCGTGGAAGCCCTTCGCGATCGGCCCGTAGATCGGATCCAGCTTCAGCGAGAGGTCCGTCGTCAGCATCATGGGGGCGTGCCGCTTCGACGGGTCGTGGGCGTCGGGCACCGTGCCCCGGGCCGAGGCATCGGTGGGGGTCCACTGGTGCGCACCGGCCGGGCTCGTCGTCAGCTCCCAGTCGTACGTGAACAGGTTGTCCAGGTAGCCGTTGTCCCACTTCGTCGGCTCCGTGGTCCAGGCGCCCTCGAGCCCGCTGGTGATCGTGTCGACGCCCACGCCGCTGCCCTGGCTGTTCCTCCAGCCGAGGCCCTGCTGCTCGACGGGGCAGGCCTCGGGCTCCGGACCGACGTACTCGGGGGAGACCGCTCCGTGGCACTTGCCGAAGGTGTGGCCCCCGACGATGAGCGCGACCGTCTCCTCGTCGTTCATCGCCATGCGCCCGAACGTCTCCCGGATGTCCCGGGCGGCCGCGATCGGATCCGGGTTCCCGTTGGGGCCTTCCGGGTTCACGTAGATCAGGCCCATCTGCACGGCGCCGAACGGGCCGGTCAGCTCCCGGTCGCCGGTGTAGCGCTCGTCTCCGAGCCAGGTGTCCTCGGACCCCCAGAAGATCTCCTCGGCCTCCCAGATGTCCGGGCGTCCGAAGCCGAACCCGAAGGTCTTGAACCCCATCGACTCCATGGCGCAGTTGCCCGCGAACACCAGAAGATCCGCCCATGAGATCTTCTGCCCGTACTTCTGCTTGACGGGCCACAGCAGACGGCGCGCCTTGTCGAGGCTCGCATTGTCCGGCCAGCTGTTCAGGGGGGCGAAACGCTGGGCGCCGGAGCCGCCGCCGCCCCGGCCGTCGGCGATTCGGTACGTTCCCGCGGCGTGCCAGCTCATCCGGATGAAGAGCGGCCCGTAGTGACCGTAATCGGCGGGCCACCATTCCTGTGAATCCGTCATCACCGCGATGACGTCCCGCTTCAGGGCGTCGACGTCCAGGGTGGCGAATTCCTTGGCGTAGTCGAAGTCCTCGCCCAAGGGATTGGACTGGGGTGACTGCTGGTGGAGGACCTGGAGGTCCAGCTGGTTCGGCCACCAGTCCCGGTTCGTCCTCGGGGGAGTCGGGGTGGGGGTCGGGGAGGAAATTGCGGGGTTCTCGCTTTCGCTGCCGGACACGTCCGTCCTTCTTCCTGTCGCGCTGTTCCATCTGTCGGTTCGGCGTGCGTATGGTCGCGCACCGCAGACCTCACCGCCACGAGAACACGCAGGGCGTCGCGTCCGGCAATCAGCCGAAGTCCATTCGGGTGATGCGGGGAAAATCCGATGGTCTTTTCATGGGAATGCGAGGGGCTTTCCACGAGCCCGAAAGGGTGAACGGGAACGAGCAATCCGGCTCGGACGGCTCAGAGCCCGGCGACCTTCGAGCTCGCCGACAGCTCGTACACGAGGGTGACCGTGCGGCGCCCGCCGGGAGGCAGGGAGACGTCCCAACGGGCGATGCCCTCGGCGTCCACCGCCTCGGGTGCCGGGGAACAGGCGTCCTTCCTCAGACGTACCTCCACCGCCGAGACCTCGGACACCGGGATCCGCTCCCGGAGCACGACGACCTGGTCCCCGCGCTCCCCGGGGGCGGAGAACCGGGACAGGTGCAGCCTGACCGTGCGGGTGACCACGGTCCGCTGCATGATCCCGGCGGTGTCGCGGGACTCCTCGGTCTCCCGGACCACGCCGTGGTCGTCGCAGCTGCCGAACGCGAGCTCCACGGGCGCGCCCGGCGCCGTGAAGTCCAGCGTGCCCCGGCCGCTGAACCCGCTGCCGCGGACCAGGTCCACGGGCCCGGCGAGCAGCGCGTGCCCGGACAGGTTGTCGAACCGCACCACCTGCGTGACCAGCGGCGACAGCTCGGGCGAGCAGGCGTACTCGCTGCTCGCGGGCGTGGTGAAGACGGAGAGCGGCACCCGGTGGGCGCGGCCGTCCCCGGGCACGGAGACCGGGACGGGGGAGCTCAGCACCCGTGCCTCGCCGCCGTCGTCCACGCCGGGCAGGCCGAGCACGGCGGCCGGGCCGAGGTCCCCGATCTCCTCCTCGCGCAGTTCGACGTCGACCGTGCGGCGCTCCGCCGCGGTGCGGTCCTTGAGCGTCAGGACGTCCTCGCCCAGCCGCGGCGGATCGCCCGCCAGTGCCGAGCGGGCGGTCGACAGCGTCAGCCGTACGTCCGACCAGTCCTCGCCGGTGCGCTGCCAGACCACCGCGTCGGTCTCCAGCGTCAGCGCGTCCCCCTCCAGCACGGCCCGGTAGGAGGGCCGCCACAGCGCGCACGGGGTCAGGTGGCCCAGGCGCAGCCCGACCGGTCCGGCCTCCGCGGCCTCCACGGTCAGCTCGACGTGGCCGACCAGCTCGGTGGGCTCCTCCTCGGAGAGCTGCACGGCCCTCCGGATCTCGCCGAGTTCGACGGCCAGCGCGGCCAGCCGGGCCTCCACGACGCGCAGCCGCTCCGCCTGGGTGTCGCGCTCCTCGTCCACCCGATCCAGTTCACCGGACCAGCGGGAGGGTTCGGACTCCCCGGAGCCGGCGCCCTCGCCGATCTCGCGCAGCAGGTCGGTGGCGAGGCGGTCCAGCAGGCCCTGGCGGGTGAGCAGCCGGTCGCGCCGCCGCTCCAGGGCCGTCCGCTCCTCCTTGAGGGCGTGTTCGCGATGGCGCAGGACGGAGTCGTCCTCGGCGGACGGCAGCGGCCCGCGCGGCGTCCAGCTGCGGACGATCCGTACGTCGAGGACGGTCGCCGGGTGTTCGGCGGTCAGCTCGGCGTGCAGCGTCCGGTCGACGGCCAGCGCGCTGACCGGGCCCAGGCGCAGCCGCTGGACGCCCGCCTCCAGATCGAGCACGGTGCTGCGCTCGACGTGGGCACGGTCCTCGAGGCACGTGACGGCGGTGACGGGAAGGGGGATCGGCTTCGGGACCGTGGACATGGCGGTGGTCAGCTCCTGCGGTTGCCGCCGACCAGGGCCTTGCCGGTCGGGATGCGGATCTCGTAGCCGCCGTCGAGGGCGGCGGTGGCGCCGGCGGGGAGGTCGAGGCGCCAGACGCGGGTGCCCGGGGTGTGGTGCTCGGGCCCCTCTCCCTCCACCGGTGTCGTCCAGTCGGACCGTTCCTCGATCCGGACGTCCGGTTCGGAGGTGACCGGCACCCGCTCGCGGACCTCGACGGTGACGGGCACCGCGAGCCGGTTGGCCAGCTCCACGTGGACACGGTGGTCGAGCACGGTGGTGTTGCCCCGAAGGCCCGCGGTCGACTCGTTCAGGTTCGTGCGGCGGGTGACCCGGACTCCCTCGGCGGGCCCGAGCCCCACCCGGCGGACGCCGCCGGGCGCGAGCGTGGGCAGCGAGGCGGTCAGCAGGAAGTCGTCGTCGACGACGACCTCCACCGGACCGGCCAGCAGCGCCTGGTCGGTGGCGTTGGACAGCACCAGCGTCGCGTACACGGTCTCCTCCACGGACGGGACGCAGAGGTACTCGGTGCGCAGACCGACCGGGATCTCGCCGACGGTGACGGTGTGCCAGGTGCCGTCCGACGGGATGTCGGCGCGGGCGGCGGCGTCGAAGCGGTGGTCGAAGGACCCGGCCGATACGCGGGGCCGCACCGCCCGCCCGGGCAGCGGGAGCGAGGCCACCGCCTCGGCCCGGCGGCGGCACTCGTCCGTCACCGGGTCGGAGGCCGGGCCGGGGAACAGCCGGCCCCGGCGGGAGCCCGGCTCCTCGGGGCCGGACAGGACGAGGGAGGCGTAGTCGAGCTCGGCGCCGCTAGGCCGCGGCGGACCGGACACCGGCTCCGGAGCCGGGGCGGGCGGCGGCGCGGCCATGCCGGGCGCCGCGGGAGCAGCGGGCGGCACGGGAGCACCGGGCGCCGCGGGCACGGGCGGCGCCGTACGCGCCGGGCGCCCGGCGAACCCCATGCCGCCGCCACGTGGCCGGCCGGCCGAGCGCGGGGCGCCGGGGCGCGGGGCGGACTGGGCGGCGAAGTCGGGCATCGCGCCGCCGGCGGCACCGGGCACGAGGGTGGCGGGGCCGGCGCCGTAGGCCTGCGGGACCGGCGCCGACGCCGGTGCGGGCACGGGCGGCGGCGGAGGGGGCGGTGGAACGGGAGCCGTGGCCGTGCGCGGGCGGGGGCCGGCGGCCTGGTACGCGGTGAACAGGTCGGCGAGCCCCGCGGGCGGTTCACGCCAGCCGGAAGGCGCGGGAGCGGGCTGACGGCGCCCGATCCGGATCGACCGGAGCCTCGGCAGATCCGTGCGGCGCCGCAGGTCGGCGGTGGCCAGGGCGACGCGGACGCCGGTCCAGTCCTCGCCGGTCCGCTGGGCGACCGAGGCGCGGAGCACCAGACGGCCCGTCCCGTCGCCCTGACGGTGGGTGAGACGGTAGGCCGGGACCCAGACGGCGCCCGGCACCCCGTACTCGACCTCGACCTCGACCTCGGAATCGGAGGCGCCGTCGAAGGTCAGGACCGCGCAGACCGTGGTCTCCACGTGCGCCGCCGGGGCGTCGGTGGAGGCCCGGGAGAGCCGGTCGGTGGCGACGGCGAGCTCGTGCCCGAGGTCGCGCAGCGCCTCCTCCAGCTCGACGAGGCGACGGTGCAGCCCCTCCAGCCGTTCGTCGACGAAGTCGGCGAACTCCAGCCAGGTGTCCACCGGGGTGCGCCGGTGCGGGTCCTCGGGCTCGCGGGCGGGCGGGACCGGGTGGAGGCGCGTGACCTCCTCGATACGGCTCAACTGCCGGTCCCTGCGCCCCTGCGCCGCCGCGTGCTCGTCGCGCAGCCGCTCGACCTCGCGCCGCAACCCGTCGGGCGTGGCCGTACCGAGCGGCCCGGCCTCCACTTCCACCCGGGCCTCGGTGACGCGCACTCCCGGGGCACCCAGGACGCGGGCCCGCAGCGAGCCCGGGTCCAGGGAGCGGGGCAGTCCCGTCACCCGTACCCGGCCGTCAGCGGGCACGGTGCCCCGCGCCAGGCGGCGGCAGAGCGCCCCCTGCGCGTACACCACGACCGAATCGAGGGTCGCCCCCCACCTCTGCTCTGCCTCCGCAGCCATGCGCTCCGCCCCCCACCGCGTCCATGCCGATCGAAGCCTACGCCCGATCGGGTGGGGGTACGGCCCAGGCGGTCTAACTCCCCGTGGGGGTGAGCAGGACGAAGTCGGCGTTCGACGGGTCGAGGCAGACGGCCATCCGGCCGACGCCCTCGGCGTCCACGGGCCCCATCTGCACGCTGCCGCCGTTCCCGGTGACCTCGGCGACGGCGGCGTCGCAGTCGGTGACGTTGAAGACCGGGTGCCAGTACGGCCGTCCGCCCGCCAGTGAGAGGTGTTCCGCGGGCAGTTGCAGAAGACCGCCCTGCATCCGCTCCTGGGGGAGTCCGGCCGGGGTGATGAGGGTGTACGTGCCTTCGCCGCCCGGCATCGCCATGTCGCTGAACTGCCAGCCGAGGACACCGCCGTAGAACTCCTGCGCGCCCGCCGCATCGCTCGTGTACAGCTCCGTCCAGGACAGCGAGCCCGGCTCGTCCACGAGTTCGACGCCGCTGTCCTTACCGGGCTGCCACACGGCGAACTGACCCCCCGCCGGGTCGTCGTACTGCGCCATCCGGCCCCATTCGCCGAGGTCCCTCGGCGCCACCCGGACCTTCCCGCCCGCGCGTTCGACGAGCCGGGTCGTGGCGTCCGCGTCGCTGACGCTGTAGTAGATCATCCAGGCCGAGCGCGCGCCCTCCTCGGTGAGCTTGCCGAGCCCGGCGACGAGCTTGCCGTCCTTCCGGAACATCCCGCCTTCCATGTCGCCATCGCCGTCCGCGTCCCCTCCCTCGCCCGTCCCGCCCATGGGCTCGTACTCCCATCCGAGTACGGCGCCGTAGAAGGCCGCGGTGGCACGGACGTCGGGAGCGCCCAGGTCGAGCCAGCAGGGGGATCCGGGGACGAAGTCGGTGGTGATCATGGCGCTTGCCTTTCGGGATCGAGTACGACCCCAGCCTGGCACCGGACCCGGCCGCCCGCCCGTCGATGGACCGGGGCGCTCCGTCAGTCGGCCGGCTTGCCGGGCTGCTCGTGGGTGGAGCAGTGGATGCCGCCGCCGCCCGAGGCGATGGTGTCGATCTTCACCGGCACGATGTCCCGCTTGGGGAAGTGCTCCTGGAGGATCCCCCGCGCCCGGTCGTCGGCCTTCGCGTCGCCGAAGCGGGGCATGAACACCGAGCCGTTGGCGACGTAGAAGTTGGCGTAGGTCGACACGAAGTCGTCGCCGTGGCCCGTGATCTTGTCCAGGTCGGGCTGCGGCAGGTCGACGATCCGCAGACGGCGCCCGCGGGCGTCGGCCGCCTTGGAGAGGACGGACCTCGCCTGGTCGGAGGAGCGGGACCAGGAATCCGGGGGCGAGCCCGGGAAGGCCTTGTCCAGGAGGACGACGCCCGGGGCCGCGAACCGCACGAGGCTGTCGACGTGCGCGTCGGTGATGTCCTCGCCGCGCACGCCGGCCAGCCAGATCACCTTCTGGACGCCGAGGGTCTGCTTGAGCTCGGCCTCGATCTGGTCCCGGCTCTTGCCGGGGTTGCGGTTGTCGTTGACGATCGAGCTCTCCGTGATCAGGAGGGTGCCCTCGCCGTCCGTCTCGAAGGAGCCCCCCTCGGCGACCAGCGGCGCCTGGATGCGCGGGATCTTGTACTTCTCCAGCAGCTTGCGGCCGACCTGGGCGTCGTTCGTGTGCTCCTGCTTGTTGCCCCAGCCGTTGAAGTTGAAGTCGACGCCGGCCAGTTTGCCGCCGTCCTCGATGAACACGGGGACGGTGTCACGGGCCCACAGGTCGTCGACCTCCATGGGGATGACCTCGACGCCGGAGCCGCACGCCTTCTGGGCCGCGGCCTGCTGGTCGGGCCTGGCCATCATCACGACGTACTCGTACTGCGCGATGGCGCGCGCCACGCGGGCGATGTCCTCCCGTACGTAGGGCAGGTCCTGCTCCCATACGGAGGCCAGCGCGGGCCAGGACATGAAGGTGCGCGTGTGGCTCTCCCACTCGGCGCCCAGATGCCGGGGGCCGGTCGGCGCGGGGGCCTGGCCGGAAGGGGTGGCCTTGGTGCCGGGCTGTCCCGTTTCGCCGGGGCCGCACGCCGAGGCGCCGAGGGCGAACGCGCCGACGCCGGCGAAGGTGCGGAGGGCCGCACGGCGGGATGCAGAGAACGCGGACACGGTTGACTCCGATCGTGAACTGGCGGGATGAAGTTAGCCGTGGATGCCGGGCATCGCGGGGACGCGTGGCGCAGGGACGACGATCGGGGCCTGCTTGGAGCAGAGCGCGTCAGCTTCACCGTACGTGGGGTCGGTCCGCCAGGGCGGGGTGAGCCGCCATGTCGCCACTCTGACACTGACTGAACTTTCAGTCAATTTGCTGGGCGCGTGACGTGGGGAGAGGGCAGGGCCAGGTGGGCGGGGCGGTCAGTTCCCGCCCAGCCGGCGCAGGTGTCCCAGCTCCACATCGACGGCGTCGAGCATCAGCTCCCGGGCGTGCGCCACCTGCAGCACGCCGCTGAGCCAGCGCATGCTGAGCCCTTCCAGCAGTGCCGTCAGCCGCTCTGCGGAGGCCGTGAGCGCGGGGGCGGGCGTCAGCGGCTGCGCGCACGCGAGCAGGTAGGCGACCTCCTGGACCCAGCTCAGGCCGGCCTTGGCCAGGTCCTCCCGCAGCTCGGGCTCGAAGATCGCGCTGGCGCGCAGTTCGCCCCAGGCCGTGCTGTTCTCGCGTACCGCGGCCTCGTCCTGGAACTCCAACAGGAGCGACTGCTCCAAGGCCTCGCGCGGGTTCTCCGGGAAGGCGTCCGTGTCGTCGAGGCTGCCCGTGTATCGTTCCGCGCGGTCGTTGATGAACTCCAGGGTGCGGCGGAGAATGCCTGCCCGGTCCTTGAAGTGGTAGTAGACGAGCGCCGTGGACACCCCGGCTTCGGCCGCGAGTTCCTCCACCCGCAGCCCGCGGACCCCCCGCCGGGCTATGAGCCGGGCGGCCGCTTCCAAGATTGCCGTTCTGCGGTCCGTCACTGCCTGATCCCCTCCTCACGGTCTCGGCCATCATCGTCTCACATTGACTGAATCTTTAGTTAGCGGCACGATGCGGGGGCAGTCGGCTTCGCCCTGCTCGGTGCCGGTCGGGTCCGTGGAGGCACCGGGGCGGGCCGCGTCCTGCGCTTCGTACATATCGCCGAAAGAGCCACCGCATGTCCGCTCAGCTTCCCGGTGTGCAACACGCCCACAAGGCACTGTCCGCCGACGACCCCCACGAGATCGGCGGCTACCGCCTCCACGCCCGGCTGGGCTCCGGCGGCATGGGGGTGGTCTACCTCGCCTACACCCCGGGAGGCCGCCCGATCGCCCTGAAGGCGGTGCGCGCGGACTTCGCCGGAGACCCGGAGTTCCGCCGGCGCTTCGCCCAGGAGGTCGCGAGCGCGCAGCGCATCCACGGCCTGTTCACCGCCCAGGTGGTCGATTCGGGCGTGGACGCCCCCACCCCGTGGCTGGCCACCGCCTACGTGCCGGGCCCGACGCTGCACGAGGTGGTGCAGCGGTACGGTCCGCTGCCGGTGCGCACGGTGTTGCTGCTGGTGGCGGGTATCGCCGAGGCGTTGCAGGCGATCCACCGGGCCGGGGTGGTCCACCGGGACCTCAAGCCCGCCAACGTGCTGCTCGCCGAGGACGGTCCGCGCGTGATCGACTTCGGGATCGCGCGGGCCGCCGACGCCACCGCGCTGACCGGCGTGGGACTGCGGATCGGCACCGCCGCGTTCATGGCACCGGAGCAGGCGATGGGCCTCCAGGTCACCCCGGCGAGCGACGTCTTCGCGCTCGGTTCGCTGGCGGCGTTCGTGGCCGGGGGAGTGCCCCCGTTCGGAGCCGGAGCGGAGTCGGCCGCCCTCTACAAGGTGGTCCACGAGCAGCCCGACCTCGGCAGGGTGCCGCACGACCTGCGAGAGCTCCTGTCGTGGTGCCTGGCCAAGCGGCCCGAGGGCCGCCCCACGCCGGACGAGCTGATCGCCGCCGTACAGGCGCACCCCTTGGTGGGCCACCGCCTGGAGTTCACCGACGGCTGGCTCCCGCACCAGGTCGGCAGCGAGATATGGGGGAGCGCCCGACAGCCCGCCCCCGGCCCCGCCCCGAGCGCAGGCCCCGGCCCGGTCCCCACTCCCACCCACCACCAGCAGACGGTCGCCGCGCCCGCGGCCCCGTCCGCGCACCCCGCGGCCGGCGCCCTGCCGGATCGGCCCGCCCCCCGCCGGGCCCGGCGGGGTGGGCGCCGGCTGCCGGTCACCGCGCTGGCCGCGGCCTCCGTACTGGTACTGGGCGGCGCCGCGGTCTACTACCTGGACACCCCGGAGGAGCCGGAGGTCGAGGCCCCCGCCGCCTCCGCCGGCCACACGTCGCCGCCCATCTCCACGCCGGTCACCCCCTCGCCCTCGGCCCCCTCCTCCGCCCCGTCGTCGTCGGCCGGCTTCAAGGCGGGCTACGCCAACGCCGAACTGACGTCTCCGGACGTGGCCTACGAATTCGACCTCAAGGCGGGGAAGGTGGTCCCGGCGGAGAGCGCCGCCTGGTACCTGGCCCGCACCCAGACGGAGTTCGTCGCCCCCGATGACAGCGACGCCTTCATCGCGGCCGGGAACGACCTGAGTCCCGCCGACTGCGCACGGGGAGTCGAGACCCAGCCGGTTACCACGATCGCGTTCAGCGCCCTCGGCGGCGGGCGGCCCTTCTGCATCCGCAGCGCCGACCAGAAGGAGATCGCCGTCGTGCGCCTCGTCTCGGCCGCGCCGGGCGGCGGGCCCGTCACGGTGGTGGTGAGTCACCACAGGCGAACGGGGTGACCGACCACGACACCCGTTGCCCGTGGCCCCGAACAGCCGGGTAAGGTTCGGCGCATGGCCCGACGCACATCCATTCTCGAAGCGGCCGCCCGGGTGATTGCCAGGAGCGGTGTCCGTGGCCTGCGCGTGGAGGAAGTGGCCGCCGAAGCGGGCGTGTCCACCTCGCTGCTCTACTACCACTTCAAGGACCGCACCGGGCTCCTGCGCTCGACGCTGGAGTTCATCAACGACCGGGCCGAGCGCTACACCGCGGAACGCGACGATGACGCGGAACCGCTCGGCCCCCGCGAGGAACTCGTCGAGACCCTCCTCCTGGAGCTCCAGGACGGCGCGGAGGTCAGGGAGAACAGCACCGCCTGGGGCGAGCTGCGGGCGAGCGCCGTCTTCGACGAGGTGCTGCGCGAGGACCTGGCCAGGGCGACCCTGGTATGGGTCCAGGAAGTGGCGGCCCTCCTGGGCCAGGTGGAACCCATGGCCCCGGCGGCGGCCCTGGCCGCGGCCGGTGAGCGGCTCACCGCCCTCCTGGAAGGTCTGAGCATGCGCTGGCTGAGCGGCGGGCTCCAGATCACGCACGCACGCGCGCTGATGGAAGGCGCCATCGACGTCGAGCTGGAGCGACTGCGCCGGAAGTAGTCCCGCGCCCTCCCCGCCCGCCCTCGAAGGGGGCGGGGCCGTCGCCCCGTGCGTCCGTACTCCCTGATCCTGCGCGCTTCTGCGCCTTTCGTCCCGCGCGTCGTGATCCGAACGTGTTGCCTTCCGTACACCTCGCGTATTGACTGATTTTTCAGTCAGTGACAGCATCGCACCTGATGCGAGCCGCGGCCGTGCAGCCGCCGGGCCGCAGTGAACCCCTCGTTGCCCCTGCCCCGTGACGATCCCGCGGCGGCGGCCCCCTGCCCACCTTCCGGAGGAAGGAATGAACCCATGGCACTGACCCCCACCGAGCGTGACCGGCTCCTGCTGTTCACCGCTGCCGAGCTCGCCCGGTCCCGCCATGCCCGAGGGCTTCGCCTGAACGTCCCCGAAGCGACCGCGCTCATCGCGGACACGGTCTGCGAGGCCGCCCGCGACGGTCTGCGCCTCGCCGACGCGATCGCCCGGGGCCGGGGCGTGCTGGGCCCGGACGACGTGCTGCCAGGCGTCGCCGACGTGGTCACCGAGATCATGGTCGAGGCCGTCTTCGACGACGGCACGCGGCTGGCCGTGATCAGCTCCCCGTTCGGGGACGTGCCCTGGGACGCCGCCGCTCCCGGCGCCGTCATACCGGGCTCGGACACCGTGGAAGGGCCCCGGCCCTCGATCGTCCTCACCGTGCGCAACACCGCCGAGGTGCCGGTGAGCGTGACCTCCCACTTCCACTTCTTCGAGGCCAACCCCCGCCTCGACTTCGACCGCGCCGCCGCCTACGGGATGCGCCTGGCCGTACCGGCGGGGTCCTCGAGCCGCTTCGATCCCGGCCAGACCGCCGAGGTCGAGCTGCTGCCGATCGGCGGCGACCGGATCGCCATCGGTTTCGCGGGGCTGGTGGACGGCCCCCTGGACGCGCCCGGGGCCAAGGAGCTCGCGCTGAGCAGGGCCGCGGCGTGCGGGTACCTCGGCGCCGATGCCCCTGGCAGCCCCGCCGGCCGGGCCACCGGCACCGACAGCCCGGAAGGAACCCCGGCATGAGCCGTCAGACCCGCCACAGCGACCACTGCGCACCCGGCAGCCGCCACATCGACCCCCACGAGTACGCCACCGTGCACGGCCCCCGCGCCGGGGACCGGGTGCGGCTCGGAGACTCCGGACTCACCGTCCGGGTGGAGTCCGACGCGCAGAAGCCCGGGGACGAGTTCCTGGCCGGCTTCGGCAAGACCGCCCGTGACGGCCTGCACCTGAAGGCCGCCGCGGTCCGCGAGACCTGCGACGTGGTCATCACCAACGTGCTGGTGATCGACGCGGTCCTGGGCATCCGGAAGGTCTCCATCGGCATCCGCGAGGGCCGGATCCACGCGATCGGCCGGGCCGGCAACCCCGACACCCTCGACGGCGTCGACGTCGTGGTCGGCACGGGCACCACGATGGTCTCCGGAGAGGGCCTGATCGCGACGGCCGGCGCCGTCGACACCCACGTGCACCTGCTCTCGCCGCGGATCATGGAGGCCTCGCTCGCCTCCGGCGTCACCACGATCATCGGCCAGGAGATCGGGCCGACGTGGGGGGTCGGCGTCAACTCCCCGTGGGCGCTCAAGCACGGGTTCAGCGCCTTCGACGCCTGGCCCGTCAACATCGGCTTCCTGGCCCGCGGCTCCTCCTCCGACGAGGCGCCGCTGGTCGAGGCGCTCGCCGAGGGCGGTGCCTGCGGGTTCAAGGTCCACGAGGACATGGGCGCCCACACCCGGGCCCTGGACACCGCGTTGCGGGTGGCCGAGGAGCACGACGTACAGGTCGCCCTGCACAGCGACGGCCTGAACGAGTGCCTCACGGTGGAGGACACCCTGCGGGTGCTGGAGGGCCGCACGATCCACGCCTTCCACATCGAGGGCTGCGGCGGGGGACACGTCCCGAACGTGCTGAAGATGGCGGGCGTGCCGAACGTCATCGGCTCCTCCACCAATCCCACCCTGCCCTTCGGTCGGGACGCCATCGACGAGCACTACGGGATGATCGTCTCGGTTCACGCGCTGAAGCCGGACCTGCCCGGCGACGCGGCCATGGCCCGGGACCGGATCCGTGCGGGCACCATGGGCGCCGAAGGCGTCCTGCACGACCTGGGCGCGATCGGCATCACCTCCTCCGACGCCCAGGGCATGGGGCGGGCCGGTGAGACCGTACGCCGCACCTTCGCCATGGCCGCCAAGATGAAAGCCGAGCTGGGGCCCCTGGAGGGCGACGGCGAGGGCGACGACAACGCCCGCGTGCTGCGCTACGTCGCGAAGCTCACGATCAACCCGGCCATCGCCCACGGCCTGGCCCACGAGATCGGCTCCATCGAGGTCGGCAAGATGGCCGACATCGTGCTCTGGCGCCCGCCCTTCTTCGGCGCCAAGCCGCAGATGGTGCTCAAGTCGGGCTTCCCGGCGTACGGGGTCACCGGCGACCCGAACGCGGCCACGGACTGCTGCGAGCCCCTCGTGCTCGGCCCGCTGTTCGGCGGCCACGGAGCGGCCCCCGCGGACCTGTCGGTGGCCTTCGTCAGCCGCGCCGCGGCCGAGGCGGGCTCACCCCGCAGCCCGTACGACGCGATGAAGACCCGCCGTCGCCGGGTGGCCGTGAAGGGCACGCGGGGCATCGGCCCCGCGGACCTGGTCGACAACGCCCGCCTGGGCGAGGTCCACGTGGACCCGCGCAGCGGGCTGGTGACGCTCGACGGGACCCCTCTGCGCTCGGAGCCGGCCCAGGAGGTCCCCCTGAGCCGCCTGTACTTCCTGTGACCGGCCGACCTGTCCGGCCCATGTCCTGGACAAAGATCTGACAGGAATTTCAGAATCCTGTTGGTTGTGCCGTCCAGGCTCTTGACTGAATTTTCAGTCGAGAGGAAGATTCCAACCACCGCGTACCAGCCTCTGGCTCGAATTGGCCCAGCGCCACACCGACTGCCGCTGACCGGTACTTCTGGCGAGAAAGAAGAGAGACACGAGATGACTGCCTTCCGTATGCCCGCCGAGTGGTCCTCCCACGACGGGTGCCTGATGGCATGGCCCACCCGCACGGACCTCTGGGGCAGCGTGCTGGACGACGTCAAGGAGGAGTACGCGAACGTCGCCCGCGCCATCTCCGAGTTCGAGCCGGTGACGATGGTCGCCCCGCCCGGCTTCGGCGACGACGCCCGCACCGTCTGCGGCCCGGACGTCACCGTCATCGAGATGCCGCTGGACGACTCCTGGTTCCGCGACTCCGCCCCGCTGTTCGTGCTCGACGGCGACGGCCGGCGCGCGGGCGTGGACTTCCGGTTCAACGCCTGGGGCGGCAAGCACCACCCGTTCGACTCCGACGACCGGATCAGCGGACTGCTCCTGGAGCACCTCGGCGTCGAGCGCATCCACTCCGACATGATCCTGGAGGGCGGCGCGATCACGGTCGACGGCGAGGGCACGCTGATCACCACCGAGCAGTGCCTGCTCCACCCGAACCGCAACCCGGACATGAACCGGGATGAGATCGAAGCCGAACTGAAATCCCGCCTGGGCGTCGACAAGGTTATCTGGCTTCCGTACGGCGGCCTCCTCGACGAGGAGACCAACGGTCACGTCGACGGCGTCTGTGCCTACGCGGCCCCCGGCAAGGTGGTCATCTCCCTGCCCGACGACCCCGCGCACCCCGACTACGCCCGGATGCGCGCGAACCGCGCGGTGCTGGAAGCCAGCACCGACGCGCAGGGCCGCAGCCTGGAGATCGTCGAGGTCACGCAGTCGGCCTTCGCCGACCTCGCCGGCGGCGAGATCGAGGTGTCGTACCTCAACTACTACGTGGCCAACGACGGCGTCGTCGTCCCGGTGGCGGGCCTGCCCCAGGACGAGGAGGCCATGGCCGTGATCGCGTCGGCGTACCCGGGCCGCAAGGTCGTCGGAGTACGGGCGCTCGCGATCGCCTTCGGCGGCGGCGGGGTCCACTGCATCACGCAGCAGGTCCCCTCGGTGCGCGCCGACGGCTGACACCCGCAGACCGACCGCTCCTGACGGGCCGGCCCCGCGGCCCGTCAGCCACCCGCATCACGTACGGAAAGAGAGCGCGACGATGACCACACCCCCGCCCCGCACCGCCAGACGCACCGGCCGCCCGCTCGGCAGGCTCGCCGCCGCGACCGCGGTCATGGCCTCCTTCGCCCTGGTCGCGGCCTGCTCCGGCCCGCCCAAGAGCGGAGGGGCCCCCGTCACCGAGGTCACCCTGTCGAAGAACACGCCGACGGCGAAGGGCGAGATCGACTCCTTCACCTGGGCCGTCTACGCCGAGCCCCCCACGCTCGACTACACGGTGGCGTTCGACTACCCGCAGAACACGATCCTCTCGAACGTCTGCGAGAGCCTCATGCGGTGGACGCCGGGACTGACCCTGGAACCCGGGCTCGCCCAGAAGGCGACGAACCCCGACCCCACCACCTGGGTCTACGACCTCCGCCCGAACGTGCGCTTCCACGACGGCGGTGTGATGAGCGCGGACGACGTGGTCTACAGCCTGGGCCGGCAGATGGACCCGAACAACGCGGCGGCCTGGGCCCAGAACTTCCAGAACGTCGACTCCGTGACCAAGACCGGTCCGCTCCAGGTCACCGTCAAGCTGAAGAAGCCCGACTCGCAGTTCCCCCAGTACATGGCCACCGCCGCCGGCGTGGTCGCCTCCAAGGCCGGGATCGAGGCGGCGGGCAAGGACTACGGCACCACCGGCAGCCTCGCCTGTACCGGCCCGTTCAAGCTCGGCACCTGGAACAAGGGCCAGTCCATCGAGCTGGAACGCTTCGACGGCTACTGGGGCACCAAGGCCAAGTCCAAGAAGGCCGTCTTCCGGGTCCTGACCGACCCCTCCGCCCGCACCAACGCCATGCTCAGCGGCGAGGCCGACGGCGGGTACCTCATCCCCACCGAGAGCTACGCCCGACTGCGCGACAGCGGCGTCGGCACGCTCTACTTCGGTGAGGGCCTGAGCACGGTCAACGTCAACATCACCAACATGCAGGGCCCGCTCGGCGACGTCCGCGTACGCCGCGCCCTGTCCCTCGCCCTGGACCGGGCCGGGTTCGTCAAGGCCGGTCTCGGCGGCGCCGGGACCGTCACCCACTCCCTGACCACCCGCGCCGCCTGGGCCGCCGCTCCCGAGAGCACCCTGAAGAACGCGCTCGACACCCTGCCGCGCCCCGACCGGAACATCGAGCAGGCCAAGGCGCTGATCAAGGAAGCCGGAGCCACCGGCAAGACGCTGACCGTGGCCACCAGCTCCATCGGCCAGGACGTCTCCCTGCTGGCCACCGCCGTCCAGGCGGCCGGCACCCAGATCGGCCTCGACATCCAGCTGAAGACGATCGCCCCGAACGCGTTCACCGCGCTGTTCACCGATCCCGCGGCGCGCGAGGGCATAGACATGTTCCCGCTCACCTACTACGACTCGATCACCGACCCGCTCGACCTGCTGACGAACTTCAAGACCGGCGCGTACATGAACTTCTCCGGCTACAGCGACAAGCAGTACGACGCGCTCGTCGACCAGGCCGTCGGCACCTACGAGCCGGGACAGCGCCTGGAGATCGAGGCCAAGCTCCAGAAGCAGGCCGCCGAGCAGCTCCTGTGGATCCCGGTCGCCGAGTGGCCCACCGCGCTCTTCCTCAACAAGAAGATCACCGGCGCGCCGACGACGATCTCCTACATGTACTACCCGTGGGCCGCCGACGTGGGTGCCGCCCAGTGAACTTCCTGAGATTCGCGGCGCGACGGCTGGGGGAGATGGCGGCCACGCTGCTCGCCGCCTCGTTCATCGTCTTCGGCGCCATGTACCTCGCCCCGGGCAGCCCGGCGAGCTTCCTGCTCGCGGGCCGCTCGGCCTCCCCGGAGGCCCTGGAGGCGATCAACGCCCAGTACCACCTGAACGACCCGTTCCTCGTACGGTACGCACGCTGGCTCGGTGACGTCGTGCAGGGAGACTTCGGCCGGTCCATCACCTACCGCACCGATGTCTCCCGGCTCCTGTCCGACCGCCTGCCCAGCACCCTGATGCTGGTCGCGATGGCCCTGGTGGTGGTAGTCGTCTTCGGCCTGCTGCTCGGCTGGATCGGCTCGGTGAAGGGCGGCGCGACCGACTCCGCCATCCTCGTCACCACCACGTTCGCCGTGGGCACGCCCTCGTTCGTCGCGGCCGTGCTGCTCCAGGGCCTGTTCGCCGTCAACCTCGGCTGGTTCCCGAGCAGTGGCGCGGGCGAAGGCTTCGGCGACATGCTCTGGCACCTGACGCTCCCGGCCGTCGCGCTCGCGCTGTACCTGATCGGCATGCTCGCCCGGGTCACCCGCTCGGCCATGCTCGAAGCCCTCGACAGCGAACACGTCACCGTGGCGCGCAGCCGGGGCGTCCCCGAACACCAGGTCATCCGCCGCCACGTGTTCCGCAACGCGCTGGGCACCGTCCTCACCACCGGTGGCCTCATCGTCTCCACCCTGCTGGTCTGCACGATCCTCGTGGAGACCGCCTTCAGCATCGGCGGGATCGGCCAACTCCTCGAACTGTCCACCACCACCAAGGACTTCCCGACCGTCCAGGCCATCTCCCTGATCATCGTCGCCCTGTTCATGATCGTGAACCTCATCGTCGACCTGATACTGCCGCTGGTCGACCCGCGGATCACCCTCGGATCGAGGAGGTCCTCCGCATGACCGCCGTCCTGACCCGCCGGCCCGGCCTCTCCCGGATCCGGGTGACCGGGTCACCGCTCTACCTGGTCTGCCTGGCGTTCGTCGCCCTCGTCGTGGTGGCGGCGGTGCTCGCCTCCTGGCTGGTGCCGTACGACCCCAACGTCATCGACCTGGGCAACGCGCTCGCCGCCCCCTCCCCGGAGCATCCGCTCGGGGTCGACGCGGCCGGCCGCGACACCCTCTCCCGGCTGCTGCTGGGAGCCCGTACGTCCCTGCTGGGGCCGCTCGGCGTGGTCGCGTTCTCCACCGTCGCGGGCGTCGCCGTCGGCATGGCGGCGGCCTGGAAGGGCGGCTGGCTCGACTCCCTGCTCTCCCGCAGCACGGAACTGGTCTTCGCCTTCCCCGGCATGCTGCTGGCCATCCTGATCATCTCGGTCTACGGCGAAGGCCTGACCGCACCGGTCATCGCGCTCGCCGTCGCCTACCTGCCCTACGTCAGCCGCCTGACCCGCTCCCTGGTCCTGGCGGAACGCGAGCGCCCCTACGTCAGCGCCTACCAGGTGCAGGGGCACTCCTCGCTGCAGATCTGCCTGCGCCACGTCCTGCCCAACATCGCCCCCGTCGTGCTCGCCCAGTCCACGATCAACTTCGGGTATGCCCTCATGGACCTCGCGGCGCTGTCCTTCCTCGGACTCGGCGTGCCCGCCCTCACCCCCGACTGGGGCCGCATGGTCTTCGACGGCCAGACAGCGATCCAGCTCGGCTACCCGCTTTCGGCGATCCTGCCCTGTGCCGTCATCGTGCTGACGGTGGTCGCCTTCAACGTGGTCGGAGAACGCTGGGCCGACCGCGTCGCCAGGAGGGACCGATGAACCCGATGAAGCCGATCGACCCGATCGACCCGCAGTACACCCTCGACATCCGGGGGCTCCGGCTCAGCCTGCCCGGCACCGCCCGCCCCGTCCTCGACGGCGTCGACCTCACCGTCGCCGCCGGGGAGACCGTCGCCCTCGTCGGCGAATCGGGCTCAGGCAAGAGCCTCACCTCCCGCAGCGCACTGCGCCTGCTGCCGCCGGGCGCCACGGTCGAGGGCTCCGTCCTCGTGGCCGGCCAGGACGTGCTGACCATGGACGAAGGCCGGCTGCGGGACCTGCGCACCGGCACCGTGGCCATGATCTTCCAGGACCCCCGTGCCGCCATCAACCCGCTCCGCCGCATCGGGGACTTCCTCACCGAGAGCGTGCGGCTGACCAAGGCCATGAGCCAGGCCGACGCGGAGTCCCGCGCCGCCGAACTCATCGAGGCGGTCGGCCTGAACCGCTCGGCCCTGACGAAGTACCCGAGCCAGGTCTCCGGCGGCATGCTGCAACGCGTCATGATCGCGGCCGCCCTGATGGGCGACCCCGTGCTGCTGCTCGCCGACGAGCCCACCACCGCCCTCGACGTCACCACCCAGGCCGAAGTCATCGCCCTCCTGGCCACGCTGCGCGAACGCTTCGGCACCGGCCTGCTCTTCGTCACCCACGACCTGGACCTCGCCGCCGCCATCAGTGACCGCGTCTGCGTGATGTACGCGGGGCGCATCGTCGAGAGCGGCCCCGCGGAGGTCCTCTTCGCGCGGCCCCGCCACCCCTACACGGCGGCCCTGCTCGCCTCCACGCCCCGCCTGGAGGCCCCGCGCGGCAGGCTCACCGCCATCGACGGCCAGCCCCCGGACCTGCGCCAGGAACTGCACGGCTGCCCCTTCGCCGCCCGGTGCCCCCTCGCCACCGAGGTGTGCGACACGCAGGCCCCCCAGCCGCTGCCCGCACCCGGGACCCCCGGACACCGGGCTGCGTGCCACCACAGCGACCGGCTCGAAGGGAGCGCCGTCGATGCCTGACAACGTGCTGGAGGTCTCGGGACTGCACCGCGCCTACGGAGACGTACGAGCCGTGGACGACGTGTCGTTCACCCTCCCCGCGGGCGGTTCCCTCGGCATCGTGGGCGAATCCGGATCCGGCAAGACCACCACCGCCCGGATCGTCGTGGGTCTGGAGCGGGCCGACGCCGGCGAGGTCCTCGTACACGGCCGCGACCGCACCGGACGCGGCCGCGGCCGGGCACAGCGCCTCGCCCGCGCCCGTGAGGTGCAGATGGTCTTCCAGGACCCGTACCTGTCCCTGGACCCGCGCACCAGCGTCGAGGCGGTGCTGCGCGAAACCCTGCGCCTGCACTTCCCCGGCAGGGACCACGCGGCGCGCATCCGTGAACTGCTGGACCAGGTCGGACTGGGCACCCGCGCCGCCGACGCGCTGCCCCGCCAGCTGTCCGGAGGCCAGCGCCAACGCGTCGCCATCGCCCGCGCGCTGGCCGTGGAACCGGCCGTACTCGTCCTCGACGAGGCCGTGGCGGCCCTCGACGTGTCGGTGCAGGCGCAGATCCTCAACCTGCTGGCCGACATCCGGGAGCAGACCCCGATCGGCTACCTGTTCATCACGCACGACCTCGGCGTGGTCCGCTGCGTCACGGACGACGTGATCGTCATGCGGCACGGCGCGATCGTCGAGTCGGGACGCACCGCCGAGGTGCTCGCGGCACCGGAGCACCCCTACACCCGGCTGCTCCTGGAGTCGGTTCCCCGCCCCGGCTGGGACCCGGGCGGGATCGCGGCGGCCCGTCGGGCCCTGCGGTAGTCGGGGGCCGTCGGGCCCCGCGTGCCCGGGGCCGCGCCCGCCTCAGGCTCCTGCGGCGAGCGTGAAGATCAACGTACGGAAGACGGACTCGGCGTCGACCTCGGCGTCGAGCGACTGGATGGCGGCCAGTCCGTCCACGGCGGCGGCCACCGCCTCGCCGAGGGGGCGCGGGTCGACGCCGTCGCGTTCGTCCGCCAGCACCTGGAAGAGGCGGCCGAAACAGGCCCGCCACCTGCGGTACTCCGCCTCCAGGCTCTCCCGTACGCGTTCGTCGTTCAGCGCGTGCCAGTGCAGCGCGGAATGGAGGTGGGACAGGTCGGGGCTCTCGCCCCGGGTCAGCATCAGGACGACCCGTTCCGCGCGCTCGGCGAAGGTGCCAGGCGCGTCCACCGCCTCCTCCATCGGGGAGATCCACTCCGGCCGGATGTCGTCGATCACCGCCAGGATGAGGTCCGTGCGGTCGGCGAAGTGGTAGTGGCACATGCCGTGCGACACCCCGCACAGGGCAGCCACGTTGCGCGTGGTGAAACGCGCGCTCATCTCGCCGCCCAGGAGCGTCCGCGCGGCCGCGATCAGCCGTGCGCGCGTCTGTTCCCCCTTGGCCGAGACGCGGGTCCGTCCGGCTCGGGCGGGGACGGACACGGGAGTCCGGGATTCCTTCGGAGGGGCTGCCATGGCGCAACTCTAACGAGTGACGGAGCGCCACCTGGGCGTTTCCCCGCACCCCGCAAGATCGCCCTCGTCAACGGGCCGGCCGGTTGCGAGAAATACTGCCAAGAATATTGACCGAGCGCTCGGTCAGGAATAGCTTTCCGGCCAACCACGGGGATCCCGTGGGAAGTTGACACAGGAGGCGTACATGAACGATCACGCAGCAGGGAGGCCGCCGGCCGGCGGAGCCCTCGGTCGGCGCGGGTTCCTGACGGCGGCGGCCCTCGCCGCGGCCGGCGCAGCACTGGCGTCGTCCGAGGGGGCGGCCCGGGCGGCGTCCCGCATCGGTCTGGCCCAGGCGGCGGGGACCTTCGCGGTCCCCGCCGAGGACGTGCGCCACACCCGGACCTGGATGGCCTGGCCGGACAGCACCTCGATCTGGCGGAGCAAGCTCAGCGGGGTCCAGGGCAACATCGCCCTCATCGCGAAGACCATCGCGAAGTACGAGCCGGTCATCATGTGCGCCAACCCGGCGAGCGCCGCCACGGCGCGCTCGATGTGCGGGTCGACGGTCACGGTGATCACGACCATCCCGGTCGACGACTGCTGGATGCGCGACACCGGGCCCGTCTTCCGGACGAACGGCGCCGGAGGCCTCGACGCGGTCGGCCTGAACTTCAACGGCTGGGGCAACCGGCAGACGCACACCAAGGACTCGCTGGTGGCCGGGAAGATCGCCGCCTACGCGGGCGTCCCGATCAGCTACGCCAACCTGGTGGGGGAGGGTGGGGCCATCGAGCAGGACGGCGCCGGCACCCTCATGGCGACCCGGAGCAGCATCATCAACCGCAACCGGAACCCCGGGATGTCGCAGGCGCAGATCGAGGCCGCGATGTGTTCCGCGTACGGCGCGTCCAAGGTCATCTGGTTCGACGGAGTGGTCGGCCAGGACATCACCGACGACCACGTCGACGCCACGTCCCGGTTCCTCGCGCCGGGCCGCGGGGTGGTCCAGATGCCGCTGTCGACCGACACCGACGCCTACGCCAAGGACGCGCGCCAGCAGTACCAGATCCTGTCCACGTCCACGACGGCGACCGGCACCCCCATGGCGGTCACCAAGCTCCAGGGACCCGACTACTACAAGATCCGCTCGGCCGACCCGAACTTCGTCGCGGCCTACGCCAACTACTACGTGTGCAACGGGGCGGTGATCTCCTCCCAGTTCGGTGACACCTCCGCCGACGCCGCGGCGAAGGCCGCCCTCGTCCAGCTCTTCCCGGGTCGGACCGTCGTCCAGCTGAACACCGACTACCTGGGCGCCGGCGGCGGCGGCATCCACTGCGTCACCCAGCAGCAGCCGGTCCCGTAACGGCCGTCGCACGCTCCAGGCGTTTTCGGTGGGCAGAAGCGGCCGGTCGCAACCCGGTCCGTCCCGCCTCTGCCCACCGTCACTCCGGCCGTCACAATCCGGAGTCTCTTGTTCCAATTTGAATTGACTGAATTTTCAGTTCAAGCCAGGATGCGAAGTGCATCCTCTGCCTGTTTCTCATTTCCTTGAGGGAGTCCCATGGACACGCAAGGCACGTCCCGTCGCAGGTTGCTCCAGTACGGCGCGGCCGCCCTGCCGCTCGCGGCCCTCGGTTCCGCTCTTCCGTCGGTGGCCCGGGCGGCCACGGCTCCCGGCGGCTCCGCCACGCTGCGGATGCCCGACGAGGCCGGTCGCCACGTCCGTACCTTCATGGCCTGGCCGGCGCTCTCCTCGGTCTGGTCGACCCGGCTCCCGGGGGTGCGCAGGCACATCGCGACCGTCGCGGACGCGATCTCGCGGTACGAGCCGGTCGTGATGCTCGCCCGGCCCGGACAGGCCGCCGACGCCCGGTACGAGTGCGGGGCCGGCGCCTACCACAGCATCACGGTCGTCGAGATACCCAACGACGACCTGTGGATCCGCGACTTCGGCCCCACCTTCGTCGTGGCGCCCGGTGCGGTCGCGGGCGTGGACACCAACTTCAACGGCTGGGGCAAGGCCGGTACGAAGTACGCCCAGCCCTTCGCCAACGACGCCGCGGCGGCCGCGACGCTGCTGTACGACTACGGCGTCAACCGCATCCGGGCGCCGTTCGTGGGCGAGGGCGGTTCGCTGGAGACAGACGGCGAGGGAACCCTGCTGGCCACGGTCAGCTCGCTGGTCAACGCCAACCGCAACCCCGGCAAGAGCCAGGACCAGGTCGAGCAGGACCTGAAGTCCTCGCTGGGCATCGACAAGGTGATCTGGGTACCCGGCATCGCCGGTCAGGACATCACCGACTGCCACATCGACTGCCTCGCCCGCTTCATCGAGCCCGGCAAGGTCATGCTGGACAAGCCCGGCCCCCAGACCGACCCCAAGTGGGTCGCGGTCTACGAGGAGACCAAGCGGGCCCTGCAGAGCGCCACCGACGCCAAGGGGCGCCCGCTGGCCATCACCGAACTTCCCGGCCCGGACCGCAAGAACATCCGCGTGAAGGACGAGCCGGAGTTCCTGTCCAGCTACACCAACTACTACACCGTCAACGGCGCGGTCATCGCCCCGCAGTTCGGCGACGGCTACGCGGACGGCGTGGCCTACGGCATCCTGCAGGCCTCCTACCCCGGCCGGAACGTCGTCCAGCTGAACATCGACGAGATCGCGCGCGGTGGTGGCGGCATCCACTGCGGCACGCAGTCGCAGCCGGTCGTGCCACTGGCGGTCTGATGCCACCGGCGGTCTGATCAGCCGCCGGTAGGGGGAAGGGGGAACGGTTCACCGGACCGGGCGCGTGCGGGCGCCCTGTCCGGTGTTGCCGTTCCTACCGCTTGCCCTCGGTGTCGAAGGTGTAGAACTTCCGGTGGTCGAGCATGTCGGCCGGCGTCACGTCGGTCCACGGGCTCATGACGGCGTGCAGGTCGACGACGTTGGCCGTCGGGGTGGCCGGCACGTAGGTCGACTTGGGGTTCCGGACCTGCCACTCCGCCCACAGCATGTCGATGAAGGCGTGGTGCAGCCAGAACACCGGGTCGTTGGGGGAGGCCGCGCTCGTCATCTGGCCGCCCACCCACATGTGGACCCGGTTGTGGATGTTGATCCCGCGCCAGCCCTCCAGGTTGTTGCGGAAGCCGTTCGAGGCGCTGTTGAAGGGCGCGACGTCGTACTCCGGCATGGAGAGGATCGAGTTGACCTCGTCCTTGGTCGGCAGCTGGGGCGTGCCCGCGCCGAGGGTGCGCCGCAGGTACTGGCGGGAGTCCACCCCCACGGTGATGGCCCACTTGCCCGCCGAGGCGGCGAAGGGCCCGTCGAGGACCTGCCCGTCACGGGCCCGGGTGATGCCGCCCATGAAGTCCGCGGCCCACAGGGGGGACGTGGGGGAGCGGTCCACGGTCCAGTCCCAGTACGGGAGGGAGACCTTCGGGTCCACCCGCTGCAGGTGCAGTTCGAAGTCGAGCAGGAAGCGGCGGTGCCAGGGCAGGAAGGAAGGAGCCCGGTGGGCGACCCGGTCGCCGAAGTCGTTGTCCTCCATGAGGAACCAGTTGTGGACGTCGACGAACTGGTCGTAGATGCCGTTGCGCTTCAGTTCCAGCACCGCGTTGGTGAAGGCGCGCTTCTCGTCTGCGGTCAGCGTGGACGCGCTCTTGCGGACGGTCACTTGATCGGGCCTGCCTTCTTGGGAGCGAAGGCGACCAGACCGGCACCTTGGAGTTCGCGGACCGCGGCTCGCGCGGCCGATATCGGGTCGGGAAACGTTTCGTAGTGGTTCACGATGGTGACCCAGGTGTTGTCGGCGTTGCGCATCAGGTGCAGCTCTTTGCCGTCGATCTTGATCGTGGGCAGGCCGGGGGAGTGGTGACCGCCGCCCCCGTCGAAGCTGATCTGGATGCGGCGGCCTTCGAAGGTCTCGTCGATGGTGCCGGTGGGCAGGGCGAGGGGCTTGCCGGACGCCCCCGCGGCGCCGGAAGCGCCGGAAGCCGGCTTGTCCCCCTTGGCGGAGGAGTTGCACGCGGTGGTCAGGCCGGCAGCGGTGACTGTGCCGGCGGCGATGGCCAGGGCGTGCCGACGGGTGATCATGTTCATGTCTTGAAGAATTACCAGAAGGCCGGCACCGGCCGATCAGTGGCCCTTGCATTCGACGACATCCGGCGCACAACGTCCTTGACCCCGGACCGGGTTGCGGGCTACTGGAGTTGCGACAGGTCGACCGAGTCGGACGGCGCGGGAGCCTTGGCCGGTACGGTCTCGTTGAAATCGGAGAACGTGGCCTCGATCCGCTCCCCGGAGGCCTCGGTGCCCTTGACCCGCAGGAGGTACGGTTCGTCCTCGGTGGAGACCTGGTAGGTGCCCGTCCTGCCGTTCTGCCGGCTCGTGACCGTGATCGTCGGCTGCCCGTCGACGGAGGTCCGCGGCCCCTTGGTCAGCTGTTCGTTCACCGGCTTCGAGGACAGCTCGCCCTTGAAGAAGTCCAGGTCGCAGAAGTCGGCGAAATCGCGCAGCAGGAGGCTGCCCGTGGTGCCGTGCAGATAGCGGCCGTTGATGAGCGCGATCGCGTCATTGGCCGCGGCGGGGGGTACCTGGGACCGCAGGAGGGCGTCGTCGAGCTTCAGCCACACGTCCTTGCCACGTTTGACGATGGCGGCCGAGCCCACGTCGCCGGGAGGCGTGACCGTGCCGACGCAGTTGCCGCTGTCGTCGAACCGGAGGTCCAAAGAGGTCGTGCCCGACTTCTCGGTCACCTTGGCCGCCATGCGCATGGACGTGACCCCGGACATCGCCTTGCGCGTGGCGTCCGCGATGGCCTGGGCGCTCTGGTCGGCGATGCCGTTGTCATCGGCCCGGGCGACCCCCGCGCCCGCGGCCGCGCCGGCGAAGACCAACAGGCATGCGGTGGCGGCGGCCCTGCGACGGGATCCGGCCGCCCGGGTTGCCGGGGCTGGGCGAGGTGCGGACATGGGGCGCCACCTCCCTCTCACCCGATCAGCCTAGTTCCGCCCGGCGGCGGGCGCAGTCCGGGCGCCCGCCGCCGCGGCGGGCCCCGGGTCCGGCAGCGGACCCGGTCAGGAGGCGGCCCGGGACGCGTAGGCCCGTACGTCGGCGTCGGGGTCGGCGGTGGCCGTGGCCAGGGCGGTACGGGCCCCGGGGACGCCGCGGTGCGCGAGGAGCGAGAGCACCGCGGCCTTGCGGACGTCCGCGTTCGGATCGGTCAGGGTCTCGGCCAGGGCGGGAACCGCCTCCGAGGGCGACGCCGACCGGAGGGCAGCCGCCGCACCCGCCCGGACCTGCCACGCGGGGTCGCGCAGAGCCGCGGCGGACCGTGCGGCGTACGGGGGCGGGCACCCGGTGTCGGCCAGTGCGCGCAGGGCCGCACCCCTCACCAGCGGGTCGGGGTCGTCCAGCAGCGGGTCGAGCGGGGCCGGGGCCGGGGCGCGCAGGGCCGCGAGTCCACGCGCCACCGCGACCCGGACCTCCCGGGCCGGGTCCCCGGCGGCCACCGCCAGTTCCGCCACCGCGTCGACCGACACCAGGGCGCGGACGGCTGTGGTGCGGACCTCGACGTCGGCGTCGGAGAGCGCGGCGGTGTACACGACGGCGTAGGTCCCGGCGTCGCCCAGCCGCAGTGCCCGCAGCACGTCGAGCGAGGCCGCCCGGACGACCGGGTCGGCGACGTCCAGCGCCGCCCGCAGCCCCGCCCCCAGCTCCGGCCCGGCCGGGAGCACCTCGACGAGCTCGCGCAGCGCGGCCGCGGCGGCCGCCCGGACCCGGGGCGCGCCGTCCCGCAGGCGTTCCGCCAGCGCGGGTCCCGCGCCGGCGGGCACGGTCTCGCCGAGGGCGGCCACGGCCGCCGTCCGCACCTCGGGATCGGCGTCCGCCAGATAGGGGCGGAACGCCTCCAGGTCGGGTGACTCCTCGGCGAGGGAGAGCAGGCGCAGCAGGGCGGGGCTCGGCGCGGAGGACCGCGCAGCCGGGGACCCCTCCTCCGGGAGCGCGGCGGGCCGGTCCCCGACGGGGCGCGCCGCGGGGGCGGCGTCCCTCGGGCCGGCCGTGGCCACCGGCACCAGCGCGACCTCGCCCAACCGCCGCTCCGGTCCCGGCGCCGGCGTGAACTCAGGCACCGGAACCACGTACGGCTCCACCGGCCGCGCCGTGAACTCCATCGCCCCGCTGGGCGACTTGCGCAGGTCGAGGTGGTGCAGCCAGCCCGAGTCGTCGCGTTCCGGGTGGTCGAGGCGCTCGTGGTACAGACCCCACCGGGACTCGGTGCGGGCCAGCGAGGCCCGGGCGGCCATCTCCGCGCAGTCCCGGATGAAGCCGACCTCGGCGCACCGCATCAGCTCGTGCGCGGTACGGGCCCCCATCCCGGCGATCTCCTCCGACATCCGGGTGAACGCCTCCACCGCCAGGGACAGCTTCGCCCCCGACTTGGGCGGCGCCACGTAGTCGTTGACGAACCGCCGCAGCTTGTACTCCACCTGCGGCTGCGGCGGCCCGTCCGGCCGGCGCAACGGCCGGTAGACGAGCTCGTGGGCCGCGGCCAGCTGGTCGCCGGGCAGGTCGCCCTCGTACGCCCGGTACCGCGCCGCGTCCTCGCCGGCCAGGTCGCCGTAGACGAACGCGCCGATCATGTAGTTGTGCGGTACGCAGGCCAGGTCACCGGCCGCGTAGAGGCGGGGCACGGTCGTGCGGGCGTGCGCGTCGACCCGTACGCCCGAGGCGGAGTGGCCGCCGCACAACCCGATCTCCGAGATGTGCATCTCGATGTCATGGGTGCGGTAGTCGTGGCCTCGGCCCGCGTGGAACGTGCCCCGCGTGGGCCGCTCCGTGGTGTGCAGGATCGATTCGACGGCGCTGACGGTCTCCTCGGGCAGATGGCTGAGCTTGAGGTACACCGGGGCCCGGTCGGAGGCGAGTTCGGCGGCGAACTCGGCCATCATCTGCCCCGACCAGTAGTCCGACTCCACGAACCGCTCGCCGTGCCGGTTCACCTGGTAGCCGCCGAACGGGTTGGCGACGTACGCGCAGGCCGGCCCGTTGTAGTCCTTGATCAGCGGGTTGATCTGGAAGCACTCGATCCCGGTGAGCGCGGCCCCCGCGTGGTAGGCCATGGAGTAGCCGTCGCCCGCGTTCGTCGGGTTCTCGTACGTCCCGTACAGATAGCCGGAGGCCGGCAGCCCCAGCCGGCCGCACGGTCCGGTGGCCAGGATCACCGCGCCCGCCCGGACGACGACGAACTCCCCGGTGCGGGTGTTGAACCCGGCGGCGCCGATGGCCCGTCCGTCCTCCGGGTGCGTGAGCACCCGCACCGGCATGACCCGGTTCTCGATGCGGATCAGCTCTCGCATCTCGCGCCGCCGCAACTGCCGGTAGAGGACCTTCTTGACGTCCTTGCCCTCCGGCATCGGCAGCACGTACGAACCCGACCGGTGCACCTGGCGGACCGCGTACTCGCCGTGCTCGTCCTTCTCGAACTTCACCCCGTACGACTCCAGGCGCCGCACCATCGCGAAACCGCGGGTCGCCGTCTGCCGGACGGTGGACTGGTCGACGACGCCGTCGTTGGCGCGGGTGATCTCGGCGACGTAGTCGTCCGGTTCGGCCCGGCCCGGGATCACCGCGTTGTTGACCCCGTCCATGCCCATGGCGAGCGCGCCGGAGTGCCGTACGTGCGCCTTCTCCAGCAGCAGCACCCGAGCGCCGCGTCCGGCCGCGGTCAGCGCGGCCATCGTGCCGGCCGTCCCACCGCCGATGACGAGGACGTCGCAGGAGAGTTCGGTCGCGTCGGCGAGCGCGGGAACGGAAAGGGGAGTGTCCACCAGGGTCTCCACGGGAGGTGCCTTTCAGAGGGTTTCGAGGATGTGGCGGCGCAGTTCGGCCGTGTCAGGGGACTGCTGCGCGGCGCGATCGCGCGGATGCGGTACGTCCAGCACCCGACCGGAACCGAGCAGGGCGACCCGGTCGCCGAGGTGGAGGGCCTCGTCCACGTCGTGGGTCACGAAGACGACGGTCGCGCCCGTGCCCCGCAGGATGTCCACCAGCAGGTCCTGCATCCCGGCGCGGGTGTGCGCGTCGAGCGCGCCGAAGGGCTCGTCCATCAGGACGACGCGGGGCCGGCCCGCCAGCGCCCGGGCCAGCTGGACGCGCTGTCGCTGCCCGCCCGACAGCTGGTGCGGCAGTTTGCCGGCATGCCCGGCCAGGCCGACCCGCTCCAGCCAGTCGGCCGCGGACCGCCGCCGTTCGACCCGGGTGATCTTGCGGATCGCCAGGGGCAGTTCCACGTTCGCGCGGACGGAGCGCCACGGCAGCAGCGCGTCGTGCTGGAAGACCAGCGCCCGGTCGGCGGCGGGCCCGGCGATCGGATCGCCGTCCTGGGTGACCTGCCCGCCCAGAGGGGGCAGCAGGCCGGCGAGGGTGCGCAGCAGGGTGGACTTCCCGCAGCCCGAGGGCCCGACCACGGCCAGCAGCTCCCCCGGCGCGATCCTCAGCGTGACCTCGCCCGGCAGGGCGACGCCGTCCGGGTGGCCCAGCCGTACGTCCTCCAGCGCGAGCGCCGCCCCGGTCGGCGCGGGCGCGGTGGGCGGGATGGCGGTGCTCATGAGACCGGTTCCTTCCGGGGAACGGGGGCGACGGCGGGCGCGGGCGCGGCGGCTGGGGCACCGCCCCCGCCCACGAGGGCGCGGCCCGCCCCGCGGAACGCCGGACGCCTCGCCCCCGCGGCCGCCCGTGCGGTCGGGCGGGGCAGCCAGGCGGTGGCGCGGCGGCCCAGCAGCTCCACCGCGGTCGACGTGAGCCAGCCCAGGCCGCCGATGGTGGCCATGCCGACGAAGACCCCCGGATAGTCGACGATCGTGTAGTCCTGCCAGGTGCGGTAGCCCACCCCGTACTCGCCGGAGATCATCTCCGCGGAGATCACACAGATCCACGAGACGCCGATGCCCACCGAGAGGCCGCCGAAGATGCCCGGCAGGGCTCCGGGCAGCACCACCGAGAACAGCACCCGCAGCCGCCCGCCGCCCATGGTCAGCACGGCCTCCTCCCAGACCGGGGCGAGGGCCCGGACCGCGTGCCGGGTCGACACCACCACCGGGAAGAAGGCGGCGGCGAAGGTGATGAACACGATGCCCTGCTCGTTGGTCGGCAGGAGCAGGATGGCGACCGGGACCAGGGCGATGGCGGGCACCGGCCGCGCCACCTCCACCAGCGGCCCCAGCAGGTCGGCCGCCCACCGCGACCGTGCGATGGCCGTGCCGACCGCGACCCCCAGCACCGCGGCCAGCAGGAAGCCCACCACGATGCGGCGCAGGCTGTGGCCCAGGTCCTCCCAGTACGGTCCGGTGCCGAGGCGGTCGGCGAAGGCGGAGGCCACCTCTCCCACCGTCGGGAACTGCTCGAACCGCAGCCACAGGTTGACGTCCAGGGAGGTCAGCAGCTGCCACAGCCCGAGGGCCGCGGCCGGCGAGGCGGCGCGGACCAGCCGGCGGCCCGCGCTCATGACGCCAGACCCACGGCGTCCGCGTAGCCGATGACCCGCGCCCCGGCGTGAGCGTCCACGTAACGCGTGGCGTTGGCCGGGGTGACGAACGCGCGCAGCTCGGCGCCGTCGGCCACCCACACCGACTTGTCGGCGAACCACAGGGTGCCGGTCAGGGCGTCCGGCACGTACGCGGCCCGCACGTCGGCGGCCTTGGCGGCCTTCAGCAGCTCCCTCGGGCTGTCGAAGGCGACCGTGGCGCTCTGGCCCTTGAGCCACAACTCCGGCTTGGCCGCGGCCGCCTGAGGGAAGGCCGGTGCCGTCACGGCCCGCTTCAGCGGCGCCGGGTCGACGAAGGCGTCCACGTCCACATCGGGGACGAGGCCGGCCGCCTTCAGCACCGGCACGTCCTCCTTCAGCGCTGCGATCAGCTCCGGGCGGAGCTCCGGGTCGAAGGTCGCGATGCCGTTCGCGCCGTTGTAGAGGTAGACCACCTCGGCCGGGAGCCCGGTCTCCTTCGCCACCGACTCGGCCGCCGCGACCGGGTTCGTCCGCAGGTAGTCGGTCGCCCGGCGCTGCGCCTTCAGGAAGTCGTCGAGCACCCCGGGCTTCTCGCCGGCGAACTTCTGCCGGACGGTGACCCCGTGGAAGGTGGGCAGGTTCAGCTCGGCCCCGTCGTACAGGGCCTTCGCCCGACCCTCGAAGGTCAGCTGGCCGGGCCAGGCCACGAACTGCGACAGCGCGTCCGCGCTGCCCGCCTGGAGGGCCGAAGCCCCCACGCTGGGCTGCTGGTTGAGCTTCTGGATGCCCTTGTCCGGGTCGATCCCGGCGCGTTGCAGGGCCCGTATCAGGGTCCCGTCGGCGGCCGAGCCCACGCTCGTGGACACCTTCTTGCCGCTCAGATCGGCCAGCGACGCCAGCTTCGAATCCGGCGCGGTCACCACGGTGTTGAGGCCGCCGCGCAGGTTGTACCCGGTGACCGAGACCAGTGCGGTCGGCTGCTTCAGTTCCCTGCCCCGCGCGGCGTTGATCAGCAGCGGGAAATCGCCCATCGAACCGATGTCGACCTTCCCGGCGGTCATCTGCGCGGTGATGGGAGCGCCGGTCGCGTAGTCCTGCCAGTCGACCTTGTACGTCACCCCCTCCTGCTTCCCGCGTGCCGCGAGCTCCTCCTCGAAGTAGCCGAGGGAGCGCAGCAGGGTGCCGGCCGTGACGGTGTTGATGGTCTTGGACTGGTAGCCGACGGTCACCGTGACCGTCTTCGACGGGCCGCCCGCCGTGCCGTCGGCTCCGCCGCACCCGGTGGCCAGGGGCAGGAGCAGGGCGACGGGCACGGCGGGGAAGAGGATTCTGCGACGCATGGGGAGGGGGCCTTTCACCGGAGCAGGTAGGGCATGTTGACGGTCACCGCGCCGGTGGGACAGCGCGCCGCGCACGGGCCGCAGTACCAGCACTCGTCCACGTGCATGTACGCCTTGCCGTTGTCCTCGCGGATCGCGAGCGAGTCGAGGGGACACATGTCGACGCAGAGAGTGCAGCCGTCGATGCACTTGGACTCGTCGATGGTCACGGGCACGTCGGCGCGCTGGGGAACCAGGGGCATGGCTGTCTCCAAGGGCCCGGAAGGGCGGGGAAAGGAGGAGGGAGGAAGGAAGAAGGAGGGAGTGTTGGGGGGGTCAGAGCGAGCGGCGCAGCACGCCGCTCATGGTGATGCGGTCGCCGCGGAACCGGATGAACTCCAGGTCCACGGGCCGTCCGTCGGGCAGGCGGGTCAGCCGTTCCAGCATCAGGACGGCGGCACCGCGCGGTGCCTGGAGGACGGCGGCGGAGTGCGGGTCGGCGTTGACGGCTTCGAGGGTGATCTCGGCGTGGCCCAGCGGGCTCCCGGTCAGCGACTCCAACAGCCGGAACACGTCCGTGTTCTCCAGGTCGCAGTCGAGGAGTTCACCGCCCAGGTCCATGGGCAGGTAGGACAGGTCGAGGGAGAGCGGCAGCCCGTTCAGGCGGCGCAGCCGCTCGATGCAGAGCACGTCGCTGTGCTCGGGCAGCCCAAGCCGGTGCGCCACCGGGCCCGGCGCGGTCACCGGCCCCACGGTGCGGACCTCGTTGGTGACCCGGCCGTGCTCGTGCAGGGTCTCGGCCAGGCCCTGGAGGCGGTCCAGGCCGTGCGGGTACTTCTCGCAGACCACCACCGTGCCGACGCCCGGCTGCCGGTCGACGAACTGCTCACCGCGCAGCAGGTCCAGGGCCTGACGGACGGTGTTGCGGCTGGCCCGGTAGTCGGCGGCGATGACGTCCTCCAGGGGCAGGACGCCGCCCGGGAAACCGCCGGCCAGGATCTGATGGCGCAGCAGGTCGGCGAGCTGCCGGGCCTGGTCCGCGCGCAGCCGGCGACGGCGCGCGGCGGCCACCGGGCGGGCGGCGGGGGCGGGTTCGGCGGGCATGAAAGGAACGTACCGGGCCGGTGCCACCCGTGGTGTTGCCGCAGTATTGCGCCACCTGATGGCCCGTTCACACGGCTCTGACCTGCGATTTCGTGTACATGGAGGCAAGATCCGCCACCACGGTGACCACAACGTGGACGGCGTGACGGCCACGATGCGAACAGGGCGGCGTAACGACGAAAAAGGCACCGGCTCCGCCGGAGGCGATGCCTCCGCGGAGCCGGTGCCGGCGTGGAACAGGAACGTGTGAAAGGGGATTTCAGCTCTTCACCAGGAGGCCGCGGCTGCGCAGGACCCAGCGTTCGGCGGGGCTGAAGATGAGCAGGTCGATGGCGATGCCGACGACGAGGATGAGG